>UQRE01000028.1 GCA_900543415.1 uncultured Dorea sp.
AAACATACAGTCAGGCGCAGAAGGCTGCGTACGGTGATTGGTAATATGATCATGAATCAATCGTAATGTTGCCTAATTCTAAATTCTCTTCAACGAGTACCGTGTCATGATTGTCTACTTGTATGTTTCCCTTATTTTGGTTAAAAAACTGTTCTAATGCCACATTGGACTGGGGCATAAATGTAATGCTTCCGTCTTCGTTATACATGTTACCGCTTACATTTGGAAGCATTGTGCGGAATGCTCCGTTAAACTCATTGTTTGTAAAGGTGATGCTTCCGGCAGTGTTTTGCTCGTTAATGAATAGACCGAAAGACCATTCAGGGGCATCAATTGTCACTCCGTTGTTATTTGGGGTATTAATGAAGCGGCAATTATTGATTTTGATAGCAGCCTTGTTACCGCTTACAGTTGCAGCACTTCCGCCAGATCTTTTGGTTACGGAATAGTGAACTGTGACATTTTCAAGGTTAATGGAAGTTTCTGTGCCACTGCCGATAGTTAAAAGGCTACCGCTTGCGTTATTGTCATTTGGTTTTAAAGTAAGATTGGTAAGTGTACCTGCTTGTACCGTAGACAGACCTGATATCGTGTACTTACCGGCACCATCCACCGTAATGTTTTTGTTGAATTTGACGTCTTCTGTGACATCAGACAGTAAGGTGATTGTGTCCCCTTCTTTTGCTTTTTTTACAGCATCTTTTAATGTTTCGTATTTTGTGCCGTTTATTTCGGCTACGTTATTTCCCGTTGGCTCTGCGGCAAGAGAGATTGTCGGGAACAAACATGCTGCGACAAATAAACTCAACATCATTGTCAAGATTCTTTTTTTCATTATTATAATCCTCCCCAGAATTTTATTATTGTTTACATAGTATCATAAAAAATAGAGTGTGCTATTACTAGGAAGAAATTTCAAAATGAAAAAAATATATTTTTTATAAAACTTTTTCGAACCTTCACTTGTCTAAGCTATGAACAAAGAGGTTATGAAGCCTCAAATTTTAAATAATTTAGAGAAAGATTGGAGAGGAAAACATGAAAAAGAAAGTTGTCAAAGTATTATCTATGGGTGTTATAATCGGAGCGATTGCAGCTTCTATCAAGGCATGGAAAAAACACATGAACTAATTTACAACAGGAGGAGTGCACTATGACGGAACAATTGATCAAAGATATTAAGCACATTCAGCATTGCCTGATCAACAAAGAGATGTCCGGTGATGACCTGGAAGAGAAGATGGATATTGTAAAGAAGTTAGAAGATGTATCTGATTATCTAAAAGATGCTTTGGGAAGAGGAATAGAATTTTAATATAGCAGCCAATAAAAGGCGGAAGATGTAAAAATCTTCCGCCTTACTTTTTAAATCTTCATTCTTATTCTGCAGGAACAAATACTTCTTTTCCCATTCCGCACAGTGGGCATACCCAATCTTCCGGAATATCTTCAAAAGCTGTTCCGGCAGCGATTCCGTTGTCCGGATCACCTACTGCCGGGTCATATTCGTATCCGCATGGTTCACATACATATTTCTGCATAAGTCAATACCTCCATATATTTCATTTATTATTGTTTAATATTACTATTTCTTTGAAAAGAATACAACAATTATTTTGAAGTTTCTGTGACCAAGTCACAAAAGCGAGTGTTATCTCTTAAATAGATTCCCAGCGTCCGGAAGCTCCGCAAGGAAGAACCAGACCGGAGTGAGTGACGGGAAGTCCGATTTCCTGAGAATCTACACGGCCTTTCCACGGTTTTAGTTCGGTGGCGAGCATATAAGTAAGGACCGCCGGAGCAAGTCCGGTAGTGTAGGAATTTACGAGGAAAAATAAAGGTTCAACGGACAAAATTTTTGTACATAATTTGATCAATGGATGAATAGCGTCTTCAATTTTCCAGATTTCTCCTTTTGGTCCTCTTCCGTAAGAAGGCGGGTCCATAATAATGGCATCGTAGTGATTGCCGCGGCGGATCTCCCGTTCTACGAATTTTACACAGTCATCTACGAGCCAACGGATCGGCTTGTCTGACAAGCCGGAAGAAGCGGCGTTTTCTTTTGCCCAGTTCACCATTCCTTTAGAAGCGTCTACGTGTGTAACATTGGCTCTCGCCGCAGCAGCAGCTAAAGTGGCGCCGCCGGTATATGCAAATAGATTCAATACTTTAACAGGACGACCGGCGGATTTGATCTTTTCAGAAAACCAATCCCAGTTTACCGCTTGTTCCGGAAACAATCCGGTGTGTTTGAAGCTGAAAGGCTTTAAGTTAAAAGTAAGGTCTCGGTAATGGATCTGCCACTGCTTCGGCAGATCAAAAAATTCCCATTCGCCGCCGCCTTTTTTGCTGCGGTGATAGTGTCCGTTCATTCGTTTCCATCCGCGCAGCGCTTTTTCGGTGTCCCAAATGACTTGAGGGTCCGGACGAACCAAGAGATATTCTCCCCAACGTTCCAGTTTTTCGCCCTTGCTGCAATCTATCACTTCGTAATCTTTCCAATTATCTGCAATCCACATGGTAATTAACCTCTCTATTTTCTTATCGTGATTCTTCTAGGATTATAGCATGAAGGAATGGAAAAAGAAAGCATTTATAGACAACATCTATAAAAAGAGACAATTTATTAAAAAACTCTATTTGAAGCCTGTGCATTCCCTTTATATAATAGAAATGGAACATAAGAACAGTGTAAAAGAGGAGAGAGCTAAATGTTGATCGATATGCATATGCACGAAATGACATTTTCAAAAGACAGCTTTTTAAAATTAGATGAAATGGTTCGGATTGCGAAAGAAAAAGGTCTTGATGCCATCTGTATTACAGACCATGATAGTATGGGATTGAAAGATTATGCGGCAGAATATACAAAGATGACCGGCTTTCCTGTTTTTGTCGGAATTGAGTATTTTTCTCTTCAGGGGGATATTGTAGCGTTTGGAATTGAGGAGTATCCGAAAGAGCGGATCCCGGCACAGTATTTTATTGATCTTGTGAAGGAACAGGGTGGTGTGTGCTTTGCAGCGCATCCGTTTCGCAATAACAGACGCGGACTGGAAGAACACTTAAAGGAAGTGAAAGGTCTGGACGGTCTGGAAGTGTTAAATGGAAGCACTTCTGTAGAGGCATGTTATAAAGCGGCGGAATATGCGGAAGAATTGGGGCTTTTCACGTTGGGGTCCAGTGATTGTCATGTGCCGGAGAAGGTTGGCGTATGTGCAACTTATTTCCCAAGAGAGGTTCATAGTATGGAAGAATTTCTTGAAGCGTTCAAAGAGGGAAGAATGCGTCCGGTGTATTATAAAGATGGTGAATACCATATGGTAAATCATAAAAAACATATTTACCTTTCCGAACAACAGTGATAGAATATATCTATAAGTGTTTGGGGAAGAGTGCAAAAGGAGGAAAATATCATGATTACAGTAAACGCTATGGGAGATAATTGTCCGATTCCGGTAATTAAGACAAAGAAGGCAATGCAGGAGCTTCAAGGACCGGAGACGATTGAAGTTTTAGTAGATAATGAAATTGCAGTGCAGAATGTAACGAAGATGGCTGCAAGCACAGGCGCAGAGGTTTCATCTGAGAAGATTGCAGATAAAGAATTTAAAGTTGTAATTCAGGCAAAAGGCGCAGTAGAAGCTGGAAATGAGGAAGCAGTGTGTCAGCCGGATGCCAGAGATAATACAGTAGTAGTTGTTGCGTCAGACCGCATGGGAGAAGGAAATGATGCACTTGGTAAGGTCTTGATCAAAGGGTTCATTTTTGCGGTTACACAGCTTGATAAACTGCCAAAGACTATGTTATTCTATAATGGTGGTGCTACATTAACAGCAGAAGGCTCTGATTCTCTGGAAGATTTGAGATCTTTGGAGGCTCAGGGAGTAGAGATCATGACTTGTGGAACATGTCTTGATTACTATGGATTGAAGGAAAAGCTGGCAGTGGGATCAGTGACAAATATGTACAGTATCGTAGAGACAATGGCGAACGCTGGCAAGATTATCCGTCCATAGAAGAGTAAAGTAAAAGACTATAACAATGGAAAGAAAGGGCCGGACCTATGTGTAGAAACAGGGAGTTCGGCCTTCATTTGCATATGGGATGAAGAATTAAAGGAGAACGAGATTATAATGAAAAAGGATGTAAAACTGACCAGTTTAAGTAAAACCGCAGGATGAGCAGCGAAGATAGGTCCTGAGACCCTTGCCCAGGTGCTGGGTAAGCTTCCGAAATTTGAGGATAAAAATCTGATCGTTGGAATTGAGACTTCTGATGATGCTGCGATTTATAAAGTAACGGACGATATTGCTATGATCCAGACGGTGGATTTTTTCACACCGATCGTAGACGAACCTTATATGTTCGGACAAATTGCAGCTGCCAACTCTTTGAGTGATGTCTGGGCTATGGGAGGAGAACCTGCGGTGGCATTAAATATCGTAGGATTTCCGAATTGTCTGGACCCGGCGATCTTAGGTGATATTCTTGCCGGAGGAGCCGATAAGGTAAAAGAGGCGGGAGCTGTTCTTGTGGGTGGACATTCTGTGCAGGATGATGAGCCGAAATACGGTCTGTGTGTGTCAGGCTTCGTGCATCCGGATAAGATTTTCAAAAATTATGGTTGTCGTCCGGGGGATGTGCTTGTGCTGACGAAGCAGATCGGAAGCGGTATCGTAAATACAGCGATCAAAGCAGATATGGCTTCTCCGGAGGCAATTAGAGAAGCACAGAGAGTTATGGCGTCTCTGAATAAAAAAGGAAAACAGGCGGTAGAAAAATACGATGTCAGTGCATGTACAGACATTACGGGATTTGGACTATTAGGACACTGTGTGGAGATGGCTTCCGCAAGTGATGTGACATTTGAGATCAATGTAACAGATATTGCGTATCTGACAGATGCTATTGATTATGCCAAAATGGGATTGATTCCGGCAGGAGCGTATAAGAATCGTGGTTACTCTATTGGCAAGGTTGAGTCCGGTTCGGTTGCTGAGCACTATCTGGATCTTCTCTATGACCCGCAGACGTCCGGCGGGCTGCTCATTAGTGTGGCAGAAAAGGATGTAAAACCGATGTTGGAGGACTTTAAAGCAGCGAATATGGATACAACCGTATCAATCATCGGTAAGGTTGCGCCAAAGAGCGATAAATTAATCCGACTGTTCTAGAAAGGAAAAGAAAGATGAATAAGAATATGTTGTACCGCAGTATACCGAAGGTTGACGTACTGCTGGAAGAGGAAGAAATCAAAGAGCTGATCTTACGTTACAGCAGAGAGACCGTCATGGAGGCTGTGCGCACGGAGATGGATAAGCTTAGAGCTTATATTGGCAAGTGTGAAGAGGGAGAAGAAGGAATACGCCGGATCGGATTGTTGATAAGCAATATCAGACAGACGGTGGAGGCCATGCACACACCAAATATGCGCATGGTAATCAACGGTACGGGAACGATTCTTCATACGAATTTGGGGCGTGCACCGATTGGGGTAGAACATATGAAGCGGGTGGCTGAGATTGCAACCGGTTATTCGAATCTGGAATATAATCTTGAGGCGGGGAAACGCGGAGAGCGTTATTCTCACTTTGAGAAACTTCTCTGTAAAATTACCGGAGCAGAGGCGGCAATGGCGGTAAATAATAATGCGGCTTCAGTAATGCTGATCCTAAGTTCGCTGGCAAAGGGCGGAGAGGTCGTTGTTTCCCGAGGGGAATTGGTAGAAATCGGCGGAAAATTCAGAATTCCGGATGTGATGGAGCAGAGCGGTGCTACACTTGTAGAAGTAGGAACTACCAATAAAACTCACTATAGTGACTATAAAGAAGCGATTACCGAAGAGACAAAAGCGCTCTTAAAGGTTCATACGAGTAACTATCGAATTGTCGGATTTACGGACACAGTGGGAATTGATGAATTGATTCCGTTGGCGAAAGAACATGATCTTCCGGTGATTGAAGATCTGGGAAGTGGTGTTCTTGTAGATCTTGCAAAATATGGATTGACCCATGAACCAACGGTGCAGGAATCTATTGCAAAAGGCGCGGATGTGGTGTGCTTTAGCGGTGATAAGCTTTTGGGCGGTCCGCAGGCAGGAATCATTATCGGTAAGAAGAAGTATATCGATATGATGAAGAAAAACCAACTGACACGAGCGCTTCGAATTGATAAATTTACAGCAACCACATTGGAATTGGTTCTTCAAGAATATTTATCAGAAGAAAAAGCAATCCAGAATATACCGGTTCTCCGTATGATTACAAAATCTCTGGAAGAAGTGACTGCGGATGCCAGAAGCTTAAGCAGAATGTTAAATCGGGCAAAGCTTCCGGCAAGTATCAAGACGGAATCGTGCGAATCACAGATTGGCGGCGGATCGCTTCCGTTAGAACGGATTCCGAGTATGGCGGTTGCGTTGAAGCCGGAGAAGATTAGTGTGGCAGAATTGGAAATGCGCATGCGCCATCTTCCTGTGCCGATCATACCAAGAACAGCCAACGATACGGTTTTAATCGATGTGCGGACGGTGGACAGAAGCCAGTTCCGAAAGATTACAGATCAGTTTGTGGAATACGGAATTATGGAAGAAGACAGCAAGGTAGAAGTACGTTAGGAGCAGAGGAAAGATGAAAAATATTATTATCGGTACAGCCGGACATATCGATCACGGGAAAACAACTTTGATTCGAGCATTGACCGGAAGAAATACAGATCGATGGGAAGAAGAGCAGCGAAGAGGAATTACGATTGATCTGGGATTTACCTATTTTGATCTGCCAACAGGCGATCGGGCAGGAATCATAGATGTGCCGGGGCACGAGAAGTTTATTAATAACATGGTTGCCGGTGTGGTAGGTATGGATCTGGTTCTTTTGGTCATTGCAGCAGATGAGGGAATTATGCCGCAGACAAGAGAACACATGGATATTTTAAGTCTTCTTGGGATTGAGAAAAGTATTATTGTATTAAATAAATGTGACTTAGTTGATGAAGAGTGGCTGGAACTTGTAGAAGAAGAAGTCAGAGAAGAGCTGGCTGGAACTTTTCTTGAGCATGCGCCGGTTGTGAAAGTATCAGCGGCTACAGGGGAAGGGATTGCGGGACTTGTAGAGGAAATTGTAAGACTTACTTCTGATAGTGTAAATGCGAAAGATACCAGCACAATTCCGAGGCTTCCGATCGACCGCGCTTTCAGCTTGTCTGGGTTTGGAACGGTTATAACGGGAACTCTTGTGTCGGGAACAATTTCCAAGGAAGATGCGCTGGAAATGTATCCCATCGGAAAAGAGTGTAAGATACGAAGTATTCAGGTACACGGAGAGGACAAGAAAGAGTGTTATGCGGGACAGCGTGTGGCGATTAATCTTTCAAATGTGAAGAAGCATGAGATTAAGAGAGGATGCGTACTTGCACCTCCAAACAGTATGAAAAATACAGATCTTTTAGATGTGAAGCTGTCGGTCTTGGATTCGTCTATGCGAGTGCTGATCAATCATTCCAGACTTCATTTCTTTACCGGGACAAGTGAAATCTTGTGTCGTGCGGTGCTTCTTGACAAAGAGGAGATCGGACCGGGCGAGAGCGGTTATGTGCAGCTTCGCTTGGAAGAGGAAATTGCGGTAAGACGTGGGGATAAATTTGTAGTGCGATTTTATTCGCCGATGGAGACTATTGGAGGCGGTGTGGTACTGGAGCCAAATCCGGGGATTAAGAAGCGTTTTCAGCCGCAGGTTATTGAGGAGTTGAAACGCAAAGAGTCAGGTTCATCCGCAGATGTTATCGAGCTTCATGCGCGGGAGCATGCGGATACACTGATCACACTTTCAGAGCTTGCCAAATTGACTGCGCTTTCTATGGAGGAAGTGCAAAAAGATGTAGAAGAACTGCGAGAGCAAAAGCTGGTATATACATTTGTCATGAGAAAAGATACGTATGTGTGGCATGCGGATTCTAAGCGGGCAGCAGTCCATACGCTGAAAAATGCGCTGAGGACATTTGAAGAAAAGTATCCGTATCGGTATGGAATGAAAAAAGCGGAAGTTCAGATGACGTATTTTAAGAAAGTGAAACCGAATGTATTTGACAAAATTGTGGAGCTTCTGGAAGAGGAAGGCGAGATTAAGCGAACGGAGGAGTTCCTTGGTACACCGGAGTTCGAAATCTGTAAGGATGCAGTGTATGAACGTGTATCGCGCAAGATTCTTGCCACATTGAAGAATGCAAAATATGACTTTGTCCGCTACTCTGAGATTGAATTTCAGGGGAAAGACGGAGCAGTGTCAGACGATATATTGAATATTTTATTAGAGGAAAAAGAGGTTGTAAAGGTTACAGATGACATGTACACACTGACCGCTTATATGGAAGAGGCAAAGACAGTCATTCAGACCAAATTAAAGGAAGAGGGACTTATTACGATTGCTCAGGTGAGAGATATCTTTGAGACGAGCAGGAAGAGCGCAAAACCGATACTGGAATATATGGACAGTATTAAAGTGACAAAGAAAACCGGAGCAGAGAGTGAGAGGGTGGCATACTAATGAATTTGAAACAGTTGGAGGCTTTTGTACAGGTTGCGGAGGGAGGCAGCTTTTCAAAGGCGGCAAAAGAATTGTTTTTGACACAGCCCACGATCAGTTCTCATATTTCTTCACTGGAGAGAGAACTGAATGCAAGGCTGTTTGTGAGAAATACCAAAGAGGTAAGCCTGTCGGAAGATGGAATTAAATTATACAAATACGCGAAGCAGATGCTGGATCTTCAGCGGGAAATTGAAGTTACTTTCGGAATGGATGAGGAAGGGGAGTCACATGCGGTGACCATAGCGGCTTCCACGATTCCGGCACAGTATCTTCTTCCGGAGGTGTTAACAAGATTTAGTGAAAGATATCCACAGGAGCAGATTCGGATTCAAGAGACGGACAGTAGTAAAGTAGTCATGCAGATTGTGGATCATCGGGTAGATATCGGTTTTACCGGAACGGTACTGGAAAAGAAGCATTGTAAATATATTCCGTTTTATAAGGATGAGCTTGTGATTATCACGCCGAATACGCCGAAGTATCAGGAATTGGTGCAAGGAAATAAAGAAGATATTTCATGGATTAAGAAAGAACATGTAATCATGAGAGAAGAAGGTTCCGGTACAAGAAAAGAGGCGGAGCTTCAGCTAAAAGGAGCCGGTGTGAAATTTACAGTCCTTGATATCATTGCAAGCATTGAAAATCAGGAGACAATTAAAAAATCTGTCCGACAGGGGATGGGGATTTCGATATTGTCTAAGCTTGCCACTGCAGATGAAGTGGCAAATGGCGAGATTCTGGCGTTCCCGATTCCAAATAGTGATGAGGGGCGTGACATCAACCTTGTTTATAACAAAAACTACCAGATGACAAGGAGTGCGGAACGATTTATTAAGGTGGTAAAAGAAGTTTACAATATACCAAGATAAGAAAAAGGGGTAACTGGAGAAAAAGAAACGCCATATATAGGAAATATCTATAAGTGGCGTTTTTTATTTGCTATTTCAATTAGACGAAAAAGTGAATAACGACTATACTAATAACAGTGGATAGATAAAAGATTCACAGATTTGAGAGGGAAAAATATGATTTATTTGGATAATGCTGCCACAACGATGCATAAACCGAAAAAGGTCATCGATGCAGTTGTCTGCGCTATGAGTTCCATGGGCAATGCAGGGCGCGGGGCAAATGAAGCGTCTTTGAGCGCATCAAGAATCATTTATGATACAAGAGAGAAGCTCTGCCGTTTCTTCCATGGGGAAAATCCGAGACAGATTGTGTTTACTAATAATTCGACGGAGAGTCTTAATATTGCGATTAAAGGTTTGTTAAATCCGGGAGATCATGTGATCACTACGATGCTGGAGCATAATTCGGTGCTTCGTCCTTTGTATGAAATGAAGGAAAAGGGCGTAGAACTTACAATCATTGAGAGTGATAAAAATGGAAGATTTCGTTTGGAAGATATGGAAGCGGCAATTCGACCGAATACGAAGATGATTGTTTGTACTAATGGCTCCAATCTCACAGGAAATTATGTTCCGCTTAAACCGGTAGGAGAGCTGGCGAAGAAGCATGATATTTTATTTGTAGTTGATGCTTCTCAGACAGCAGGTGTATTTCCGATAGATGTGCAGGACATGATGATTGATGTGCTGTGTTTTACAGGACATAAAGGACTTCTGGGACCGCAGGGTACCGGGGGAATGTACGTAAAAGAGGGAATTAAGATCAGACCGCTGAAAACAGGTGGAAGCGGTGTTCAGACATATAGCAAGACACATCCGGCAGAAATGCCTACTGCCTTAGAGGCAGGGACCCTGAATGGACATGGAATCGCAGGCCTTCATGCGGCCATGTCATACCTGGAAGAGACGGGCGTGGATCATATCCGCGCCCGGGAACAGGAACTGATGTGGAGGTTCTATGAAGGGGTGAAGGATATACCGGAGATTACCATATATGGAGATTTCAGCACAAAAGAGCGATGTGCCATTGTGACGCTGAATATTGGTGAGTATGATTCTTCAGAAGTGAGTGATGCGCTTCTTACAGAATATAGTATTTCTACGAGACCGGGAGGACATTGTGCACCGCTAATGCACGAAGCGCTTGGAACGGTAGAACAGGGGGCAGTGAGATTTAGTTTCTCGCATTATAACACGGAAGAAGAAGTGGACACGGCGATTGAGGCGGTCCGTGAACTCGCTAAGGATGAGGAATAGTTATCTTTAGTACAATGAGAGAAAACAGTAGGAGGAAAGAACATGAACTTATCAGATTCAAAGAAGAAGCTGGCGTTAGCCGGCGCGGTGTGTGGAATCGTAGCGGCAATTCTTGCACTTTTAGGTAACCCGGCCAATATGGCATTTTGTATTGCATGCTTTATCCGTGATACGGCAGGAGCATTTGGAATGCATCAGGCAGAAGTAGTACAGTATGCAAGACCGGAAATCATCGGTCTCGTGCTTGGAGCATTTTTGATTTCTGTAGCAACAAAGGAATATCGTTCTACAGCAGGTTCGTCACCAATGATCCGTTTTGTATTAGGCGTGATCATTATGATCGGCGCACTTGTATTTCTTGGCTGTCCGCTGCGTATGATTATTCGCATGTCAGCAGGCGACTTGAATGCGTGGGTGGCACTTGTTGGATTTATTCTTGGTATCGCTACAGGCGTGTTTGCCCTTAAGAAAGGCTTCAGCCTTGGAAGAGCGCACGTAACGAACAAAGTAAATGGAGCAGTTCTTCCGGTGATCGTAACAGGTATCCTTGTGGTGGCACTTTGTACCTCCCTCCTGAAGGTAAGCCAGACAGGTCCTGGAAGTATGCACGCTCCGGTTATTGCATCACTGCTTGGCGGTTTAGTTTTTGGTGCCTTTGCTCAGAAATCAAGAATGTGTTTTGCAGGAAGTATGCGTGACATTATTTTGATGAAGAACTTTGATCTGTTCTCAGTAATTGCAGGCTTATTTGTAGTAATGCTTGTGTTTAATCTGGCAACAGGACGTTTCGTTCTTGGCTTTGACACACCGGGTGTGATTGCGCACTCTGAACATTTGTGGAATATTCTTGGTATGTATACAGTTGGATTTGCGGCAGTTCTGGCAGGCGGTTGTCCTCTTCGTCAGTTAATCCTTGCAGGACAGGGATCTTCTGATGCGGCAGTAACTGTAGTCGGAATGTTTGTAGGTGGAGCACTTTGCCATAACCTTGGTCTTGCAGCAAGCGGCACAGCTCTCAATCCTGAGACAAAAGAGCTTGTAGCAGGAGCGGTTCCGTTAAATGGGAAAGTAGCTTGTATTATCTGTATTGTAGTATGCTTTATTATTGCATTCACATGTAAGAGAGAAGAGGCAAAATAAAGACAACATAATTTGGAAAATAAGGATTGAAAAAACTGTTTTATCATAGTATCCTAGGAAAGAAGGTAAATAAATATGAAGGAAGTAGACGCAAGAGGTCTTTCTTGTCCGGAACCGTTAATGCTGACGGCGAATGCGCTCAAAGGAGCTACAGAGGCTGTAAAGGTACTGGTTACAGAACCACATCAGAAAATGAACGTTGAGAAATTTGCTAAAGATCATGGCAAAACACCAACATCTACGGAGAAGGACGGATACTTCGAAGTTGTGATTGAGTAGAGACATGAGAAAAAAAGAATTGAAATTAGTCGTAACATTTCATACGACAGCAGATGCTATGGCGATGGAGAAGGCTTGTAAAGAGCAGAATGTTCCGGGCCGTATCATTCCGGTGCCAAGAACTATTTCCGCAGGATGCGGACTGGCGTGGTGCGCAGCTCTCGAAGAGAGAGAAGAAATTGCAGCCATGATGAAGAAGGCAGGCATTGAAGAAGAAGACATGCACGAATGCATGGTATAAGCAAAAAAAGACGGACACTTTGAATCAAAACGAAGTGTCCGTCTTTTTAGGTTCAGGCATTATGTGCATATTAAACTCCTTCAACAAATGTTCGTAAAACATGTGGTAATAGTTTGCTGCTGTATTCTGTCAATGAATATTTGCCTTTGAATAGTGCCCAGTCATAGATGATAGCCCGTTCATACAGAGCATATATTTTCATTAATTCTTCGGCGGTGGAAGTGTCTTTGAATTCGCCGCTTTTAATGCCGTCATCGATAATTTCTGTCAGCCATTTGAAATAAAACCGTTTCTTGTCAGCGAGAGATTTTTTGTCTTTTGTAATAAGCTGTGACGAATACAGATAGGCGATGAGGTGACGGTCTATTGTTTCCTCGATCATCTGAAATAATTCACGGTTTAAAAAAAAGAGCTTATCACTGGCGGAAAGGTTGGGGTCGATAACCCCTGCAAGTTCTTCGTATTTTTCATCAAAGAGATAAGACAGGGAGTTGAGAAGCGCCTCTTTACCTTTGAAATAGTGATAAAAAGTACCTTTTGATGTCTTTGAGGCGGAAATAATATCCTCTACGGTTGTCTGGTCATATCCTTTTTTGTGAAACAGGTTCCACGCAGCCTTCACGATGCGACTTTTGGTGGAATGCCGTTTTCGTGGCATTGTCATCATTCCTTTCCCAGCTGTAAATAATATATAACTAATAAGATATATGGATGATAATAATAGAAGCGGATTATGAAATAACCCGCTTCTATGACATTATAGTTTTACTGAATCAACAAATATTCAGACTAACCTACCTGGAAACCATATTTCAATGGATCTGTAGGATCGATCAGGTATGTAGCAACACCTGTCAGGTAGCAACTTCCTGTGATCATTGGGATAACAGCATCGAAGTCAGCAACTTTTGTTGTCTCTTTGATTACCCCCTTGAAGAGACTGCCGATAAAGCTTTCATAAACGAATTCTTCGCCGACTTTGATCTCTCCCCAGTGATGGAGAGTAGCAAGTTTTGCACTTGTACCTGTTCCACATGGTGAACGGTCAGCCATGTAATCACCAAAGATAACTACGTTTCTCATGTTAGCTTTGTCTGGGTTTGGTGTTGGTCCGTAGAATTCTACGAGGTCAACTGTATCAATGTCAAGAAGAGGATGTTTAACAGGGATTGTCTTGTTAATCTCGTGTAACATTTTCATACCAAGATCTGTGTATGCCGGAACGGATTTTGCATTGATCTCACCAAGATCTAATTTTGTTGTATCAACCAATGCGAAGAAGCTTCCGCCGAAGGAAATTGTAAATTCGATCTCTTTTCCATCAACAGTAACTTTCTGATTCTCTTTGTAAACGAATGCAGGAACGTTTGTTAATGTAACGTGTTCTACTTTTCCGTCTTTTACAAGAGCTGTTGTACGGATAAGTCCTGCAGGAGCGTCAAGAACAACTTCGTTCTCGCCTTCGTGCATTTCTTTTAATCCGGACTCAAGAATAACAGTAACAGCACCGATTGTACAGTGTCCGCACATGTTCAGATATCCGCCTGTATCCATGAACATTACACCGAAGTCAGCTTCCGGATTAACCGGTTCACATAAGAAAGCACCGAACATGTCATGATGTCCTCTTGGTTCAAACATAAGAGCTGTACGAACCTTATCGTAATTCTCTTCCATCCATTTTTTCTTTTCAATCATTGTGGTGCCTTCTGGCTCTGGGAATCCACCGATAACGATACGACAGAATTCTCCAACGGTATGAGCGTCTACAACCTGAAGAGCTGCTTCAAACCGATCGAAGTTAACATTAGCTTTTAACTCCATAATAATTACCTCCTTTTAAAATAAAAGTTTTAACTATAGATAAAATCTATAAGTTTTTATAAAAACACATTGAAAACCCCCATGTTTTCTCCGTGCCTTTTTCTATAACACTAGGTATTGTGGTCTGAAACGATATAAAATTAACAATTAGACCACGTTCTAGTATCGCGTTTAATTCACTACCTTTATTATGGATGAAAAGCCTTGAAAAGTCAATGTTTTTTTGGTATTATAAAAATAAATAAAAACGCGCTAAAACTGTTGAAATCTCAAAAAAGATATGTTATGGTATTTAGAGTGAAATAGAGTATAGGGGGGTAGATGGGTGACTGGTGTGCCTCCTAGTCTTCAAAACTAGTGTTGGGCGTTAAGAGCGTCCTGGGTGGGTTCGATTCCCACATGCCCTCGCCAAAAAAGAAAAATTTCACGTTAAAAAAATGGCAAAGCCATTTATAGATAAAATTAATAATAGATTATCCAGATTAATATAAGAATAAGTGAACGAACGGAGTTAAGTTTCGTTTTTTACTTATATAAAAAAGAAAAGGAGAAATGTGTCATGGGAAATGTACAGATTTTATTACGTCAGCACGTAGGCGCACCTTGCGCACCGTGTGTTGAAGTTGGGGCAGATGTAAAAAAAGGTACACTCATTGCTACACCAACAGGACTTGGAGCAAATATTTTTTCAAGTGTTTATGGTAAAGTGGCAGAGATTACAGAGGACAGAATCATCATTGAGCCGGCAGATGAGCAGCCGGATGAGTTCGTTCCGATTGATGTACCGGAAGATGCTTCTAAGCTTGACATGGTAAAAGCGGCTGGAATTGTTGGTATGGGAGGCGCCGGATTCCCGACAGGAATAAAACTGGGAATTGACTTGTCTGCAACAGAGATGGGAGAGATGGATGCTGAAATCAATCCGGAACTTCCAGCGGACTTTAAAATTGAGCACGGATATATTTTGATTAATGCGGCGGAGTGTGAGCCGGGATTAGAGCACAATATCAGACAGATCGAAGAGCAGTGTGACAAAGTGATCACAGGTATTAAGTACAGCATGGAGATCGCGAAGGCTGATAAGTGTATTATCGCTATCAAGAAGAAAAATCAGAAAGCGATCAAGACATTGCAGGCAGCTCTTGCAAATGAGCCGGATATTACAATGCACCTTCTTCCGGATATTTATCCGATGGGAGAAGAGCGTGCGGTAGTAAGAGAGTGCCTTGGTGTAAATCTTACACCGGTTCAGCTTCCTTCTGCAGCAAGAAGCGTGGTACTTAACCTTGAAACTGTTGCAAGAATCGCAGAGGCAATTGATGAGAAGAGACCGTGCATTACAAAGAACTTAACAGTTCGTGGTAAAATAAATGGCGGAAACGCAGCACATGTATTCATGGACGTTCCGGTTGGCGTAAGCGTTGGTGAAATGATCGAAAGAGCAGGCGGAATCGACGGAGAATATGGCGAAATCATCATGGGTGGAGCCTTTACAGGTAAATCTACAGAGCTTGATGCACCGATCACAAAGACAACAGGTGGTATTATCGTTACTGTAGAGTTCCCGGATCTTCACGGAGCAAAAATGGGTATTCTTGTATGTGCTTGCGGTGGTTCCGAAGATCGTATGCGCGAGATCGCTAAGAAGATGAATGCAGAAGTCGTATCTGTTGCAAGATGTAAACAGGCGATTGAGACAAAGCCGGGGGCACCGCTTAAGTGCTTAAGACCTGGTAACTGTCCGGGACAGGTTAAGAATAACATGCAGTTCAAGAAAGATGGATGTGAGTATATCATTATCGGTAACTGCTCAGATTGTTCTAACACAGTTATGGCATCCGGTCCGAAGATGGGACTGAAAGTATTCCATCAGACTGACCATGCTATGAGAAGTGTAGGTCACGCTCTTTACAGAACTTTAAGAGTGTCCAAACAGGTAAGTCAGGATATTGATTTTTAATAGAACCTGATGGTTATGGTATTACTGTCATAGAGGGTAAGGGCGGCTGGTCCCCGATCCCGCCGCCTTTCTTATAAGTTAAGCGAGAGGTATTCTTTTACCTGATATGACTGTATATATACAAATTTACCGTACAATAACGTGTCGGTACATTTTTACCACAATAAGGAGGGAAAACAATATGTCAATCACAGCTGAAACAGCTAAAGAACATGCTCATGATCCTGCGGTATTATGTTGTAGAGCCGAAGCTGGTATTACAATTGAACCAGCAAATCTGGAAGATCCAGCGATCTTTGATGATTTGGTAGATTCAGGATTATTGAACCTGGATGGTTGCTTAACCATCGAAGAAGTTTTGGGAGCAAAACTTACAAAAACTTGTGATTCTCTTGCACCGTTGACAGCAGATGTACTTGACGGAGTGAACGCAGTAAGCGCTCCAGCAGCAGAGGAAGAGGTAGTAGAGGAAGTAGAAGCACCAGCAGCACCGGTAGCAGCAGCGCCAGTAGCAGCAGGTGGAACATTAAAGATTCACATCGGAGAAGGAAAAGACATCAATCTTGAAATTCCGGTTGGAGCACTTGGAGCAGGTGGAGCAGCAGTTGCAGAAGTTCCGGCAGGAGCAGTAGCAGCAGGCGTGGCAGCACCGACAGCAGAAGTTGAAGAAGAGAAAGTTGTAAGATCTCTTACAAGAAAACACTTCAACATCACAGAAGTTAAGAGAGGACCAGAGACAAAGATCGAAGGAACAACTCTTTACATTCGTGAAGGAATCGAAGCAGACGTTATCGCTGATCAGGAATTAGTAAAAGATTTCCACTTAGAGATCATTACTCCTGATTTATATCACACATATTCTGAGACAGTTATGGACGTTCAGCCAATCGCTACAAAAGAAGGCGATTCTGAGCTCGGAACAGGTGTTACAAGAGTACTTGACGGCGTTGTTATGATGCTGACAGGTGTTGATGAAGGCGGAGTTCAGATCGGTGAGTTCGGATCTTCTGAAGGATACTTAGATGAGAACATTATGTGGAATCGTCCAAGCTGTCCAGATAAAGGAGAAATCTTCATCAAAGGTAACATTGTTATCCAGGAGAAGACAAACATGGAGCGTCGTGGTCCTATGGCTGCTCATACAGCATTTGATATTATCACACAGGAAATCCGTGACGTTATGAAGAAACTTGACGAGAGCCTTGTAGTTGATACTCAGGAATTAAAGCAGGTTCGTCGTCCAGGTAAGAAGAAAGTTGTTATCGTTAAAGAGATCATGGGACAGGGAGCTATGCATGATAACTTCATCCTTCCTGTAGAGCCTGTTGGTGTTCTTGGCGCAAGAGCTAACGTAGACTTAGGAAACGTTCCGATCTGCGTATCTCCATTGGAGGTTCTTGACGGATGTATCCATGCATTAACATGTATCGGACCAGCATCTAAAGAGATGTCCAGACATTACTGGAGAGAGCCACTTGTACTCGAAGCATTACATGATCCGGAAGTTGACCTTTGTGGTGTTGTATTCGTTGGATCTCCTCAGATCAACGCTGAGAAATTCTACGTATCCCGCCGTCTTGGTCACACAGTAGAAATGATGGATGCTGATGGAGCATTTGTTACAACAGAAGGATTTGGTAACAACCATATCGACTTTGCAAGCCACATCGAACAGATTGGTATGAGAGGAATCCCGGTAGTAGGTATGTCTTACTGTGCAGTACAGGGAGCACTCGTTGTTGGTAACAAGTACATGCAGTACATGGTTGATAACAACAAATCTGAAGCTGGTATCGAGAATGAGATTCTTGGTAACAACACACTTTGTCCAGAGGATGCTGTACGTGCACTCGCTATGCTGAAAACAGCTATGGCTGGTGAAGACGTTAAGGCCGCTGAGAAGAAGTGGAATCCAAACGTTAAGTCTACAAACGTAGAGTTGATCGAGAGCGCATACGGAACAAAGATTGATCTCGTAGGAAACGAGCAGGAACTTCCGATGAGCGAAAAGCGTAGATTAAAATACAGCTAGGCTGAAGGTGTTCTTAAATGAATAACGAACGTTTGAATTATGGCGATAGAATCATTTATATGGAAGGCGTTGTAGTGGATGTTGATGATTGTAGTATCAGCGTTGACTTGAAAGGACGTCTGGGGTTCTTTAAAGCGCCGAGAAGGATGTTTATCTGCGATACTGAACCAAAAGTGGGACAGGAATTTGGATGGAACATGAGTTTTCCGGAACAGCTTGGCCCTGAGATAAATGAGCACTACGTCAGCAACATAGAAAAAGAAAGACGCAAACAACAAGAAATGAGTAAGCGTTTGGATGATAATAAGGAGGTTTAAAAATGAGTTTAACGGTTGTTAAAGGTTTACAATCTGAAATCTTCGTTCCGATTACTCCACCGTCAGTATGGACTCCTGTAACAAAAGAGCTGAAAGATATGTCTATCGCTCTTGCTACAGCTGCTGGTGTTCATAAGAAAGACCAGGAAAGATTCAATCTTGCTGGTGACTTCACATGGAGAAAGATCGAAAATACTACACCATCAAGCGAACTGATGGTATCCCATGGTGGATATGATAACAGTGATGTTAACAAAGACATTAACTGTATGTTCCCAATTGACAGAATCCATGAGTTAGCTGCTGAAGGATTTATTAGAGCTTGTGCTCCTGTACACGCAGGATTCATGGGTGGTGGCGGAAACCAGGAGAAATTCAAAGGTGAAACTGGTCCGGCTATCGCACAGATGTTTAAAGAAGAGGACGTTGACGCAGTAGTTCTCACTGCTGGATGAGGAACCTGTCACCGCTCTGCAGTATTGGTGCAGAGAGCGATTGAAGAAGCTGGAATTCCAACAATTATTATTGCAGCTCTTCCACCGGTTGTTCGTCAGACCGGTACTCCTCGTGCAGTTGCTCCATTGGTACCTATGGGTGCTAACGCTGGTGGACCGCACAATGTTGAACAGCAGACACAGATCGTAAAAGCAACTCTTGAGCAGTTAGTTGAAATCCAGACACCTGGAAAGATCGTACCACTGCCATTCGAGTACGTAGCTAAGATCTAATTTTATGAAGCTGGAAGGGTAGATGTATTTATACATCTGCCCTTTTTTGAAAAAAAGAGGGCACATTCTCTAAAAACGGAGGTGAAGCAGTTGGCTGATGAAGTAAAAGATTTAAGACGTCTGGTCATCAAAGCATTCCATATGACAGACGTAGAGTGGGGCGAGCACAACGATATTACGACAGATGGTCATATGACTGTCAGTAAAGAGATGCTCGATAAGCTGGTTGCAGAAGAGGATTGTCTGGAGAAGATCGATATTCAGATCATCAAACCAGGCGATCATGACCGCTGGACAAACACAATGATGGATATCATCCCGATCTCAACCAAAGTGCTTGGTAAGCTTGGAGAAGGAATTACACATACCATTACAGGTGTCTATGTGATTCTTACAGGCGTGGATGTTAATGGAAAGCAATGTCATGAGTTTGGTTCTTCGGAAGGAAACTTAAAAGAACAGTTAGTTCTGAATCGTGCAGGAACACCGGGAGACAACGATTACATTATCTCGTTTGACGTAACTCTTGCAGCAGGAATGGGACAGGAAAGACCGGGTCCTACAGCAGCTCACAGAGCATGCGATAAATTTATTCAGAGCTACCGTGACAAATTAAAAAAATTCAAAGGTGATAAATGTACAGAACGTCATGAGTATCACGATATTGTGAGACCTGACAAGAAAAAAGTACTGATCATCAAGCAGGTTGCAGGGCAGGGCGCAATGTATGACACACACCTGTTTGCAAAAGAGCCATCTGGTGTAGAGGGCGGAAAATCGATTATTGATATGGGTAATATGCCGGTTATCGTAACTCCGAATGAGTATCGTGACGGAATTATCCGTTCTATGCAATAGGAGGTGTAAGACATGGGAATTGGTCCTTCAACAAAGGAAACTTCATTGCATCATTTCAGAGATCCGTTGTTAGAGGTTGTTGCAGAAGATACAGACCTCGATCTGATGGGAGTCATGCTCGTAGGTTCTCCGGACGGCAATGAGGACAAAATGCTTGTTGGTACAAGAGCCGCTGTATGGGCAGAATGTATGCGTGCAGACGGAGTCATCCTTTCCTGTGATGGATGGGGAAACAGCCACGTAGATTATACGAATACCATTGAACAGATTGGTATGCGCGGAATTCCGGTAACAGGTATTACATTTAACGGTACGGTTGCCCAGTTTGTCGTTGTAAATGATTATCTGGATGCCATTGTCGATATAAATAAGAGTGAAAGCGGTGAAGAGACAGACGTTGTAGGTGAAAACAACATGGATCGTGTAGACTGTCTGAAAGCAAAAGCTTTATTAAAACTGAAAATGAGAAAGAAAGATCAGGAAAATCGATAAATTGATTTAAAACGTCATATCCCTATATTTATAGGGATGTGGCGTTTTTTTAGCTATATTATAGAAAAAAATATTGTCAGTTATTTGTGAAAAAATAAATTAATTGACAGAAATATTATTCCTGTGATATAACGACGATATAGGAATTCGGGGAATGTGAATCTAACGTGTGGAAAGGAGGGACAATGAGGTGAAAGAGAATGGGAGGATATTTCTAAAGGCTGCTGCTGCCGGCATAATGATCGGCATTGGGGGAGCGGTCTATTTGACGCTGGAAAATAAAGTGATCGGAGCGGTGCTTTTTGGTGTGGGTCTCTATACGATTGTGCTGAACGGGCTTTTTCTATACACGGGCAAAGTCGGAGATCTTATAAGTGCCAAAGATAAAAAAGCATATATTTTACAGCTTATTTTCACATGGATAGGGAATCTTGCGGGAACAGCGCTTGCAGCAGCTGCCATTTCAGCAACGAGAATCGGAAATCTTGGAAGAACGGCAGAAGTAATCTGTAAGACAAAACTTGCGGATACACCGCATAGCATTTTGATTCTGGCAGTATTTTGCGGAATACTGATGTATGCTGCGGTAGATGGATTTCGTGAAAAAGGGAATCCATTGATTTTATTTTTTTGCGTTACTGTTTTCATATTGTGTGGTTTTGAACATTGTATCGCGAATATGTTTTACTTTTCGGTGGCAGGAGCATGGTCATTGCGGGCTGTTACATATCTTTTGCTCATGACATTGGGAAACAGTGTCGGCGGAATTTTGCTGCCGCTGGTCAAAAAAGTATAATGAAAAAAATAATATGCTTATAGACAGTCTCGATATTGTTAAAAAAATGAGAATCATGAGAACCCCTGTAATTACTGGGGAAATTGTAAATATGTGAAAATAGCAACAAATATGTGAAAAAGATAACACTTAAATTGTGCTAAATATACAAAAAATGGAGTTGACAAAACAAAATTAAGCTGTTTATAATTAAGAAAAAATAAAGCGCAGACATTGGTTGAAAAATCCGAGAGAGCTCTTCCGGTAGATCGGAAGCGCCGAAGGGGCAAGGAATCATCTGAAACTCTCAGGCACAGGAATCGGGTTTGGACATAACTCTGAAGAAAAACGACAGGGAAATTTAAGATCTGGAAAGGTCTTGGATTTCCCTGTTTTTGTAGTATGGAATGGAACATATATCATGCCATAGTCTTTGTTGACAGAGGGAAAGCTTAATAGGAGGAAGAGAATATGGAACTAAAAACCCCACTTTATGATGCCCATGTAAAGGCAGGAGGGAAGATCGTACCTTTTGGAGGCTATTTGCTGCCGGTTCAATATGAAACAGGTGTAATCAAAGAGCATATGGCAGTTCGGACACAGGCAGGCTTATTTGATGTATCACACATGGGAGAAGTATTGTGTGAAGGGAAGGATGCATTAGCGAATCTCCAGATGCTTCTTACGAATAATTTTGACAACATGGTAGATGGTCAGGCAAGATACAGTCCAATGTGTAATGAAAATGGCGGAACGGTTGATGATCTGATCGTATACAAGAAATCAGAAGAACATTATTTTATTGTTGTGAATGCTGCAAACAAGGATAAAGATTATCAGTGGATGCTGGATCATCAATTCGGAGATGTGACATTTACGGATGTATCAGATCGCTGGGCGCAGCTTGCACTGCAGGGACCGAAAGCAATGGAAATCCTGAGGAAGCTTACAGAAGAGGCGTGTATTCCTAAAAAATATTACCATGCAGTGTTTGGAGCAGAGGTAGCAGGAATTCCGTGTATCGTATCCAAGACCGGATACACCGGAGAGGACGGTGTAGAGTTATATCTGGACAGCGGAAACGCAGAGAAGATGTGGGATATTCTTTTGGAAAATGGAAAAGAAGAAGGTTTGATCCCTTGTGGGCTTGGAGCGAGAGACACACTTCGAATGGAAGCAGCAATGCCGCTCTATGGGCATGAGATGGACGACGAGGTATCGCCTCTGGAGACGGGGCTTGGATTTGCAGTGAAAATGTCAAAAGAAAACTTTATCGGCAAAGCCGCTTTGGAAGCAGGTGAAGGACAGAAGAGACAAAGAATCGGATTGAAAGTAACCGGACGGGGAATTATAAGAGAACATCAGGATGTTTTACTGGGCGGAGAGAAGATCGGTGTTACGACATCAGGAACACACTGTCCGTATTTGGGATACCCAATCGCAATGGCGTTGGTTTCTGAAGGAAGCACAGAGCTCGGCTCCAAAGTAGAAGTAGAAGTAAGAGGACGGAAAGTGGAAGCGGAAGTTACTGCATTACCGTTTTACAAGAGAAGCAAATAAGAACACCAATCAAATAAAATCAATAATAATTAAAGAAAAGGAGAATTTAACATGGAATTAAGAGAAGAATTATTGTATTCAAAATCACACGAGTGGGTAAAAGAAGAGGGAGAAGAAATGGTCATCGGTTTGACGGATTATGCACAGTCAGAGCTTGGAGATCTTGTATTTGTGAACCTTCCGGAAGAAGGCGATGAATTGACTGTTGGAGAGGCATTTGCCGATGTGGAATCTGTTAAAGCGGTTTCAGATGTCTACGCGCCGGTAGCGGGAACGGTAAGTGAAATTAACGAAGAGCTACTGGATACACCGGAAAAGATTAACGAAGCCCCTTATGAGGCATGGCTTGTAAGAGTAAAAGATGTGACAGAAAAAGAAGCGCTGTTATCCGCAGAAGAATATCAAGCATTTGTAGAGAGCGAACAGTAAGAGCAGCGAGAAAAATAAAAAGGTGGTGGGCGATATGGGAAGTTATGTTCCGGGGACAGAACAGGAACGGACAGAGATGCTTCGGGAAATTGGATTTGAATCTATTGAGCAGTTGTTTGCACATATTCCGCAAGAAGTAAAAGTAAAGGATGGACTTCAAATTCCGGAAGGTATGTCAGAGTTTGAAGTAAGAAAAACGATGCAGAAAATCGCACAAAAAAATAAAGTATTCCCGGTTGTCTTCAGAGGTGCAGGAGCCTATAGGCATTTTATCCCATCGGTTGTAAAAAGCGTGATCAGCAAAGAAAATTTGATGACAGCCTATACCCCGTATCAGGCAGAAGTAAGTCAGGGAATCTTGCAGTCCATATTTGAATATCAGACGATGATCAGTGATCTGACCGGAATGGATGCATCCAACGCTTCCGTATATGATGGGGCGACTGCAGCCGCAGAAGGAATTGCAATGTGCAGAGACAGAAAGAGAAGTAAAGCACTGGTTTCCGAAACAGTGGACCCTAAAGTTCTGGATGTAATCAAAACATATTGTTTCGGAAATGGAATGGAACTTGTATTTGTTCCTTCAAAGGATGGAGTGACAGATACAGAGGCGTTAAAAGAGATGGTCGATAAAGAGACTGCATGTGTATATATTCAGCATCCGAATTATTGCGGATATCTGGAAGAGGCTGCGCTGATTGGTGAGATTGTACACGAATCAGGTGCGAAATACATTATGGGAGTGAATCCGATCTCGCTTGGTGTATTAAAAACACCGAAGGAATACGGAGCAGATGTAGCAGTTGGCGAAGGACAGCCGCTTGGACTTCCACTTGCATTCGGAGGTCCGTATCTTGGATTTATGGCGTGTGTAGCAGCAATGACGAGAAAACTTCCGGGACGAATTGTAGGACAGACGACAGATCACAATGGAAAGACGGGGTATGTTCTTACGCTGCAGGCGAGAGAACAACATATCCGCAGAGAGAAAGCATCCAGCAATATCTGTTCAAATCAGGCATTATGCGCGCTGGCAGTCGGAGTGTATCTGGCAGCAATGGGAAATGAAGGACTTAGAAAAGCAGCGGTTCAGTGTACATCAAAAGCGCATTATATGTCGGTGCGTCTTCAAGATGCGGGCTGCAGACTGGAAAATGAAAGAGAATTTTTCCATGAGTTCGTAACCGTATCAGAGACTCCGGCAGAGAAGATACTGGAAGCATTGGAAGAAGAGGGAATTCTGGGAGGATATCCACTGGATGAACATAGAATTTTGTGGTGCTGTACGGAGATGAACAGTAAAGAGGAAATCGACCGGGCAGCAGCAATCGTAAAGGGGGTGTAATGGATGTTAATATTTGAAAAAGGAAAAGAAGGAAGAGGATTAAGCCTTCTCCCGGAGTGTGATGTAGAAGTTGTACTTCCGGAAGAAAAAGACAGAAGAGAAGAAAAACTTCACCTTCCCCAATTATCGGAAAATGAACTTAGCAGACATTACACAGAATTGGCGAAGAAGTGTCATGGAGTCAATGACGGGTTCTATCCACTTGGCTCCTGTACAATGAAGTATAATCCGAAGATCAATGAAGATATGGCAGCGCTGGATGACTTTACACAGATTCACCCACTTCAGCCGGAACATACAGTGCAGGGGTGTCTGGAGGTTATAAAAACTGCTGAAAACTATTTGAGCGAGATTACGGGAATGGATCACATGACCTTCCAGCCGGCAGCAGGGGCACATGGAGAGTTTACCGGTCTTCTGCTTATCAAGGCTTATCATGAAAGCAGAGGCGACAAGAAGCGTACCAAGATCATTGTTCCGGATTCCGCGCACGGAACGAATCCGGCAAGTGCGGTTATGGCAGGATACTCGGTAGTCAGTATTCCTTCCGGTGCGGATGGATGCGTGGATCTTGAGAAACTGCGTGAGGCAGTGGGCGAAGATACAGCAGGACTTATGCTTACCAATCCGAATACAGTAGGACTATTTGATAAAAACATTTTGGAGATTACGAAAATTATCCATGAGTGCGGAGGGTTATGTTATTATGACGGGGCTAACCTGAATGCGGTTATGGGAACAGTTAGACCGGGCGATATGGGATTTGATGTCATTCATCTGAATCTTCATAAAACCTTCTCTACTCCGCACGGAGGAGGAGGCCCGGGAAGCGGTCCTGTCGGATGTAAGGAGCTTCTGGCAGAATTTCTTCCATCAGTAAGTGTAGAAGGAGAAGACCGGCTTTCCTTTGTAAAAGCACGCCACAGTATAGGCGAGGTAAAGAGCTTCTACGGGAATTTCCTAGTTGTTGTGAGAGCGCTGACCTATTTAATGACGCTTGGAAAAGAAGGAATACCGGAAGCAAGTCAGAATGCAGTGCTAAATGCAAATTATATGATGAACAAGCTGAAAGATCTCTATACGATGGCTTATGATGAAGTGTGTATGCATGAGTTTGTTATGAGCCTTGCAGATCTAAAGAAAAAAACCGGTGTGTCTGCGATGGATATAGCCAAAGGACTTTTGGACAACGGAATCCATCCACCGACAATGTACTTCCCTCTGATCGTAGACGAGGCGCTTATGGTTGAGCCCACAGAGACGGAATCAAAGGAGACACTGGATGAGGCGGTTGCAGTATTTCGGAATTTGTACGAAATGGCAGAGAAGGAGGCGGAGAGCCTTCACGGTGCGCCGGTGACAACTCCGGTGACAAGGTTGGATGAAGTGCGAGCTGCAAGACATCCGGTTTTAAGATATGAATTTTCATAAATAATAAGATGGAGTGTAAGAAAATGATCGAGCAATTGACTTATATAGAAACTGACAATACACATCCATATAAAAATCTGGCGGTGGAGGAGTATCTGCTTCTTCACTGCCGGGAAAACGAGTGCATTTTATACCTCTGGCAGAATCAGAACACGGTAGTGGCGGGCAGAAATCAAAATGTCTGGAAAGAGTGTCTGGTAAGTCGTCTGGAGGAAGATAAGGGGCACATTGTCCGCAGACTTTCTGGAGGCGGAGCAGTCTATCATGATCTGGGAAATCTCAATTTTACATTTCTTGTACGAAAAGAAAATTATGATGTGTCAAAACAATTGGATGTCATCTTAAAAGCAGTTCAGAAACTGGGAATTGCGGCAGAAAAATCCGGTAGAAATGATATTCTTGCAGATGGACGTAAGTTTTCAGGGAATGCATTTTATGAAAAAGGCAACTACTGTTACCACCACGGGACGTTGATGGTAAACGTAAATATGGAAGACTTATCAAAATATCTGACGGTGTCAAAAGAGAAACTGGAATCCAAGGGGGTGGATTCTGTGCGCTCAAGAGTGGTAAATCTGTCAGAATATGTTCCGGAGCTGTCCATTGATCTGTTAAAAGAGAAGCTTCGGGAAGCATTTGGAGAGGTCTATGGATTACCGGTGAACATATGTGAGATAGAAGATCTGAATGAAAAGGAAATTAAAGAGCGGACCATGCATTTTGCTTCGTGGGATTGGATCTTTGGTAAGAAACTGGATTTTCAATATGAATTATCGCACCGTTTCAGTTGGGGAGAAGTGGTGCTGCAGATGAAAGTAAAAGACGGAAGAATTGAAGAAGCGAATGTGTATTCAGATGCTATGAAACCGGATTTGATTCTTGCAGTGAAGAAGTATCTTCGTAATATCCGATATGAAAGGAATGCAATCTGCGCAGAACTTGGCCTTTACTGGTCAGAAGACAGGGAAGAGGAGCAGATGATGAAGGAAATCATTGCATGGATCAGAACCGTGGATTTATAAAGGAGTGCTTTATGGGAGAGAGATTTGATGTAATTGTGATCGGTGCCGGACCGGGAGGATATGTGGCGGCAATCAAATGTGCCAAAGCAGGGCTTCGGACGGCAATTGTAGAAAATAGAAGAGTTGGAGGAACCTGTCTTAACAGAGGCTGTATTCCGGCAAAAGCAATGATTCATGCGTCCTCTTTGTATCGGGAGATGCAGGAAGCGGGAAAATTCGGAGTCAGCGCAGAAAGGATTACTTTTGACTATGAGAAGATTGTCTCATACAAAGAAGAAACAGCGGAAAAGCTTTGCCAGGGAATCGAGCAGCTGTTGAAAGGGAATGGCGTAACTATTTTATGTGGAAAAGGAAGCCTGGAACAGGAGCATAAGGTGAAGGTGACCGGGGAAGAGTCGGAAGAATATTATGATGCGGAGCATGTGATTTTAGCGGCAGGCTCAAAGCCTGTGATACTGCCGATACCGGGGCTGGAACTTCCGGGGGTGCTTACGAGTGATGAATTGTTCCGGTTAATGGAAATGCCGGAGAGCCTTGTAATTATCGGGGGCGGTGTGATCAGCGTGGAATTTGCAAGTGTGTATGCAAATCTGGGATGCAAAGTGACCATAGTAGAAGCGATGCCGAGGCTGATTCCGAATATGGACAAAGAGATCTCGCAGAATTTGAAAATGATCTTAAAGAAACGCGGAGTGGATATTCATACTTCTGCCTCCGTACAGAGAGTGGAACAAGAAGGGGAACTGTACACCTGTGTATTTACGGAGAAGGAACAAGAAGTTCGGGTATCAGCGCAGTATGTGTTGTGTGCGATAGGAAGGTGTCCGAATACAGAGGGATTGTTCGGCGAAGGCGTGTCACCGGAAATGGAACGGGGGCGAATTGTTGTGGATGAGAATTTCCAAAGCAGTCTTCCGAATGTTTATGCAATCGGAGATCTTGTCAAGGGGATGCAGCTTGCCCATCTTGCCAGCGCGCAGGGGATGTATGTTGCGGAAATACTTGCAAAAGAATCACCATCCGTAGATCTTGCCATTGTTCCGGGGTGTGTATATACAGATCCGGAGATTGCTTCGGCAGGCATAACGGAGGATGAGGCAAAAGAAAAAGGGCTGGAAATAAAAACAGGAAAGTTCATTATGAGCGCAAATGGCAAGAGCCTGATCACGAAAGAAGAAAGAGGTTTTATTAAGATAGTCGCAGAGAAAGAGACAGATGTGATTCTCGGTGCACAGATGATGTGTGCAAGGGCGACGGATATGATCGGAGAGCTTGTTACTGCGATGACAAACCGTATGACGGTGCAGCAGCTTTTGCGGGGAATGAGAGCGCATCCTACATATAACGAGGGAGTGCAGGAGGCGCTGGAGGATCTTCTTGGAGGTGCGGTGCATGTAATGCCGAAGAAGAAGCCGGCGAAATAAGAGGAAAAAGATTGCGTGATTTTTAGAGGAAAGAATCGGAAAGGAAGGTATGTGAGATGGGATTTAAAAGTGATATCGAGATTGCACAGGAAGCGGAAATGAAAGTAATTAATGAGGTTGCGGATTCGATCGGAATACCGGATAAATATGTAGAGAATTATGGGAAATATAAAGCGAAAATTGATTATCGCTATTATACGGATGAATTAGAAGGACGAAAAGATGCGAAGCTAGTCCTTGTGACGGCGATCAATCCCACACCTGCAGGAGAAGGAAAGACAACGACGACGATTGGGCTTGCTGACGCTATGAACCGTCTGGGTAAGAAGACCATGGTGGCGTTAAGAGAGCCATCACTTGGACCGGTATTTGGTGTCAAAGGAGGAGCGGCCGGAGGAGGATATGCACAGGTTGTTCCGATGGAGGACATTAATCTTCATTTTACAGGAGACCTTCATGCAATTGGTGCGGCAAATAACCTGATCGCGGCAATGCTGGATAATCATATTCATCAGGGAAATGCACTGGATATCGATACAAATAAAGTAACATGGAGAAGATGTGTGGATATGAACGACCGTCAGCTGAGAAGTATTGTAGACGGACTGGGAGCAAAAGCGGATGGTGTGACCAGACAGGACGGATTCGACATTACGGTTGCATCTGAGATCATGGCTGTTTTCTGTCTGGCAAAAGACATCTTAGACCTGAAGGAACGTGTGTCTAAAATTATCGTGGCGTATTCCAGAGAGGGGAAACCGATCACAGCAGGCGATCTTCATGCAGAAGGGGCTGTTGCTGCACTTCTTAAAGATGCGTTGAAACCAAATCTTGTACAGACATTGGAGGGAACGCCGGCATTTATTCATGGCGGACCGTTTGCCAATATCGCACATGGATGCAACAGTGTGATTGCAACAAGAATGGGAATGAAATTATCGGATTATATGATTACAGAAGCAGGATTCGGCGCGGATCTAGGCGCTGAGAAATTTATTGATATTAAGTGCAGAATGTCAGGACTTTGTCCGAATGCAGTTGTTTTAGTTGCAACCATCAAGGCGTTGAAGTATAATGGCGGTGTGGCAAAAGCGAATCTGCAGCAGGAGAATCTGGACGCACTTGAGAAAGGAATCCCGAATCTCTTGAAACATATAGAGAATATTACAAATGTTTATCACCTCCCGGTCGTTGTTGCGATTAATGCATTTCCGACGGATACGAAGGAAGAGCTTGAGCTTGTGCGTGAAAAATGTAAAGAGCTCGGCGTAAATGTTGCGTTGTCTGAAGTGTGGGCAAAAGGCGGAGAAGGAGGAGAAGAGCTTGCAAAAGAAGTACTTCGCCTCTGCGAAGGGGACAGTACCATGAGGTTTGTCTATGAGGTGGAAGCTTCCGTAAAAGAGAAGATTGAAGCGATTGCGACAAAAGTATACGGAGCGGACGGTGTTGATTATACACCGAAGGCGAATAAAGAGATTAAAAATCTGGAAGCGATCGGACTTGGAAATCTTCCGGTCTGCATGGCAAAGAACCAATATTCCTTAACGGATGATGCGAAGAAACTTGGAAGACCGAGTGGATTCAGAATTACGATCCGTGATATTACTGCATCCGCAGGAGCAGGATTTTTGGTGGCATTGACAGGAGATATTATGAAGATGCCGGGACTTCCAAAAGTTCCGTCAGCGGAGAAAATCGATGTAGATGCAAATGGTGTGATTTCTGGATTGTTTTAAGGAGAAGAACAGATGATGATGCTAGAACAAAAAACAACAGAATTCTTAGATGTTTTGTCCTCGTCAGCACCGGTTCCGGGCGGCGGCGGAGCATCTGCAGCAGTGGGAGCATTTGCTTCTGCTCTGGGAATGATGGTGACAAATCTTACGATCGGTAAGAAGAAATATATCGACGTGGAAGCGGAGATGGAGGACGTAAGAAGTCGCTTAGAGTCGCTTAGGCAAGAGCTTGTCGGACTTACGGACCGGGATGCGGAAGCCTTTGAGCCGCTGGCGAAAGCTTATGGGCTTCCGAAAGAAACCGAGGAACAGAGGAGCGAGAAAGAAAGAGTGATGGAAAAAGCGCTCTACGAAGCGAGCGTTGTGCCGCTTCAGATTATGAAGACCGTGTTTCGGGTGATGGAAGATCTGGAAGTGCTTGGAGAGAAAGGAAGCCGCCTTGCGGTCAGTGATGTAGGTGTCGCAGTCTTATTTGCGCGTGCGGCGCTGGAAGGAGCTTCTCTTAACATCTATATTAATACCCGGTTAATGAAGAATCGGGAACAGGCAGAACGATTAAATAAAGAATCGGATGAGCTGATCGCAGAGGCCGGCAGGTTACAGGAGAAAATATATACGGGCGTGCTTGCTAAGATTCGATAGGAGGAAGCAATGAGTGTATTAATGAAAGGGGCTGACGTGGCAAATGCCATGAAAGAAGAGCTCATAGAGAAAACGAACCATCTGAAAGAACAGGGAGTTACTCCGTGTCTTGCCATTGTGAGGGTAGGAAGCCGGACGGATGACCTCTCTTACGAACGCGGTGCAAAAAAACGGATGGAAATGATCGGGATTGAATGTCGGATTGTGGAACTTGCAGAGGACATTGAACAGAAAGAATTTGAAGAAGAATTCAGAAAGGTAAATGATGATCCGACAGTTCATGGAATCCTTTTATTCCGACCACTGCCAAAACATCTTGATGAGGAAGCAGTAAAACGGATGATTAATCCGGAAAAGGATATGGATTGTATGAGTCCGGTCAATATAGCGAAAGTATTTGCCGGAGATGAAACAGGTTATGCGCCATGTACCGCAGAGGCGGTAGTAGAAATGCTTGATCATTATGGAATTGATGTGAAAGGAAAACGCGTAACGGTAGTGGGAAGAAGTATGGTAGTGGGGAAACCGCTTGCCATGATGCTTTTGAAAAAGCATGCAACCATTACGGTCTGTCATACAAGAACAGTGGAACTTGCAAAGACTTGCCGAGAAGCTGAAATTTTGGTGGCAGCAGCAGGTAAAGCGAAGATGATAACATCAGATATGGTAGGAGACGACGCTGTTGTGGCGGATGTGGGAATTAATGTGGATGAATCCGGAAATCTCTGCGGAGATGTAGATTTTGATGCAGTAGAGCCGAAGACATCTTATATCAGCCCAGTGCCAAGAGGAGTCGGAAGTATTACAACGTCGGTGCTTGCAAAGCATGTAGTATGTGCTGCAATGAGACAGGCGGAAAATGAATAAAATAATTGCTGTATAGCTCCATTGCGAAACAGGTTCCCCCTTTGCAGTGGAGCTAAAACTATTACTGAATGAGAAAGGAAAACTATGTTATACGAAGAAGCAAGGGTATATTTGGATAGTGTATCAAAATACGGAAGTGTACTTGGTCTTGACAGTATAAAAAATTTGTTGGAAGAGTTGGAAAATCCACAAAAAGAGCTGACTTTTATACATATCGCAGGTACCAATGGAAAGGGGTCTATTCTCGCATATTTGTCTACAATCTTGACGGAAGCGGGATATCGGACCGGGAGATATATCTCTCCTACCGTAATTGGATATTTGGAAAGATTTCAGATTGACGGAGCATTTGTGGAGGAAGAAGAGCTTGCAAGGCTCACCTGCCATGTGAAAGCGGCGGCGGAAAGGCTTGTGGAGAAGGGGAAACCATCTCCGACGGTATTTGAGATAGAGACAGCGATCGCCTTTTTGTATTTCAAGGAAAGCGGGTGTGATTTTGTTGTATTGGAGTCCGGTTTGGGCGGACTGATGGATGCGACCAATGTAATTGAGAATCCGAAGCTGTGTGTGTTTGCGTCTGTGAGTATGGATCACATTGGAGTTCTTGGAAATACATTAGAAGAAATTGCAAGGGACAAAGCGGGAATCATCAAGAAGGGTGCCGAGGTGGTTACCGGAAGACAGGCTGCGTGTGTGAAGAGCGTGCTGGAAGAGACTTCCAGTGTAAAGGGATGCCGGATAACGGAGGCGGATCTTGAGAAGCTTGAGGTGGTCAGGCAGGCTCTTGAAACGCAAGTATTTACGTATGGCGAATTTGAAGAAATGGAGATTCATTTGGCGGGACAGCATCAGATTGAAAATGCGGTTACTGTTTTGGAAGCGGTTAGGGCGCTCAGACGGCAGGGTGTAGATATTTCAGATACTGCTGTGAGAGCGGGGCTTCGAAAGACAAGGTGGCCTGGCCGGATGATGGTGCTTGAAAAACATCCGCTAGTGATCGCGGACGGAGCGCATAATGAAGACGCTGTGCGGCGCCTTGCAGAAAATTTAGATATTTATTTGAAGGGAAAGAAAGTAACTGCTGTTCTTGGCGTATTCAAAGATAAGGAATATGAGAAAATGATTGGGATAATGACGCCTTATCTTGATTATGTTTATGCCATAGACCTTCCTAATCGGGACAGAACTTTGGCGAAAGAAGAACTCTGTGAGGTTCTGGCGAAATATGGAATCTGTGCAGAACCGGCAGTTCACATAGAACAGGCATTGGTGCTGGCAAAAAAACGAGCGGGAAAAGATGGTGTGGTACTTGCATTTGGTTCCTTATCTTATCTTGGAGAAGTGATCCGTTTGGAAGAAAATGCGGAAAGGAAGTAGAAAATGGTAGATAGAGAGAAAGTAGAACGTGCAGTACGACTGCTGCTGGAAGGAATCGGTGAAGATGTGACAAGGGAAGGTCTTGTCGAAACTCCTGCGAGAATTGCCAGAATGTATGAGGAGATCTGCAGCGGAATGGATGAAGACGCAAAAGAGCATTTGCGGAAAACATTTACGGTTGACAATAATGAGATGGTATTAGAAAAAGATATTACATTTTATTCTATGTGTGAACACCATATGCTCCCATTTTACGGCAAGGTTCATGTGGCATATATTCCGGATGGAAAAGTGGCTGGATTAAGTAAGCTTGCAAGAACGGTAGAAGTGTATGCGAAGCGGCTGCAGCTTCAGGAGCAGATGACAGCGCAGATCGCGGATGCGCTTATGGAACACTTGTGTCCGAAAGGTGTGATAGTTATGGTAGAAGCAGAACATCTGTGTATGACTATGCGCGGTGTGAAAAAGCCGGGAACAACGACGGTGAGCGTCGTGACAAGAGGCACGTTTAAAGAAGACGAACAACTTAGAAATCTGTTCTTTCAGATGCTGGGCAGGTAAGCGATGATGGAAAAAGTACAGAAACTATACAGGCATCCGCTCTATCGGGAGTGCCTGGAGAAAAATAAAAAAGCAGAAGAGACGCGGATATTTTGTAAGCACGGAATGGAGCATTTTATGGATGTGGCGAGGATCGCGTACATATTATCTGCAGACAGAGCTTATGCTGGTTCGAAAGAAATAATCTATGCGGCGGCGCTTCTTCATGATATTGGAAAATGGAAGCAGTATGAAGACGGCACACCGCATGAGAAGGCGTCGGCAGACCTTGCGGAACAAATTCTTGCAGCGTCCGGTTTTTCGGAAGAAGATCAGGCGCAGGTGCTGGACGCTATCTTAAAGCACAGAAAAAAGGGAAAACAGAAAGAGGAAAATCCTCTTGCGGAGCTTTTGTACGATGCAGATAAACTGTCGCGAGCCTGTTATGCGTGCGAAGCGCGGGAATTATGTGGTTGGAGCGAAGAAAAGAAAAATCATAACATTGTCTGGTAGACAGTGAGACGGGAAGGATAAGGCATGAAGATAGGAAACAGAGAATTTGATACGAAATATCATACTTATATTATGGGGATTTTAAATGTGACTCCTGATTCTTTTTCGGATGGCGGAAAATGGAACGACTATGACAGAGCGATGAATCATGTGGAAGAAATGCAGAAAAGCGGTTGTGATATTTTGGATATTGGCGGAGAGTCGACAAGGCCCGGACATCATCAGATCAGTGAAGAGGAGGAAATAGCAAGGGTTACTCCTCTCATTGAATCAGTAAAGAAAAATTTTGATCTTCCGGTATCTATCGACACATATAAGAGCAACGTTGCGGAGGCGGCGCTTTTAGCCGGAGCGGACCTGGTAAATGACATCTGGGGATTTCTCTATGATCCAAAGATGGCATCGGTTGTGAAAAAGTATGGAGCATCGTGCTGTCTGATGCACAATCGTTCGGAAGCGGTATATGAGAACTTTTTAGAGGATATGTGCGCGGATCTTGAAAAGTGTGTGGAGGCAGCTAAAAAGGCTGGAATTGAAGAGGATAAGATTATGCTTGACCCCGGGGTTGGGTTTGGCAAGACTTATGAGATGAATCTTGACGTTATGAAGCATCTTGATTTATTTTCAAAGCTTGGGTATCCAATGCTGCTTGGCACATCAAGGAAATCTATGATTGGCCTGACACTTGACCTTCCGGTAACGGAAAGAGAAGAGGGAACACTTGTAACAACGGTGATGGCGGTGCAGCAGCGATATGGGTTTGTGCGTGTGCATGATGTAGAGAAAAACCGCAGAGCGATTCAGATGACAGAAGCAATTTTAAGGAGAGCATAATGGACTGTATAAAAATAGAGAACCTGGAGATATTTGCCAACCATGGGGTATTTCCGGAAGAGACAAAATTAGGGCAGAAATTTCAGATAAGCTGTGTCTTATCTCTTGATACGAGAGAAGCCGGAAAGACGGATGATCTGAAGAAATCAGTGAATTATGGAACAGTTTGCCATCTTATAAAGAAGGAGATGGAAGAGCATACCTTTATGTTGATCGAGGCTGTGGCTGAACATTTGGCGGATGTGATTTTGACGTTTGATACGTGCATTCGCGAGGTGGAGGTAGAAGTTAAAAAACCGTGGGCGCCAATCGGACTTCCGCTTGATACGGTGTCGGTGAAGATTCGTCGTAAATGGCATGAGGTCTATGTAGCGCTGGGCTCCAATATGGGCGATAAGAGAGGCTACATTGAGCAGGCTGTAGAAAAAATAAAAGATACGAAAAACTGTCGGGTGGAATGTGTGTCGGAGCTTTTAGAGACGGAACCATACGGAGAGGTTGAGCAGGATCAATTCTTAAATGGTGCGTTGAAGCTTTGGACGACTTTCAGCCCTGAAGAACTTCTTGAGCGGATTCACGAGATTGAACAAGAAGCAGGAAGAGAGCGTTTGATTCATTGGGGACCCAGAACGCTGGATCTTGATATTCTTCTTTATGACGATGAAGTGATTGGTGAGAACGAACTGTGCATTCCACATGTAGATATGCAGAATCGCCAGTTTGTTTTGGAACCAATGGTTGAAATTGCTCCATATAAACGCCATCCTGTTTATGGGAAAACAATGAAAGAACTTCTGGAAGATCTGATCTCCAAAAATTAGATAATATGTACGAAAAAGAAAAGACACGATGCTTCGAAACATCGTGTCCTTTCTTTTTGGTATGTCATTGAGAGGTTTTCCTCGTTGCATTGCAGTTTTGTTTGTATATACAAAGCTGGGGAATGATCCTCTGATTGAAGAGGAAAAGTATATATAATAATTGGAGTTCACTGCTGCAGGACGATTCTTGGGGAAAATTGTCGGCAACAGCGTAACTGCAATAACAACCTTTATTTAGGTTGGTATCAATATAGCACTTCTTTTTTTTAGTGTCAACGCCAAAAGAATAAAAAAATATAGATTTGTATATTTATACAATTGAGAAGTAAAAATGTAAAAATACTTTGTGCGAGTTTAACAATGTACAAATGCAATACTGCACTATAAGAAAGCACACAAAAAATAACTTTACGGAAAACCGGAAATTTTTCGTAAAGTTATTCTTGATAAGAGTGGAATATACATAGTTTAAATAAAAAAGGTGAAAATCTCGAAAAAACACAATGTCGTTAACTTAAGAAGAAATATATGTAGTGAGAATATTCTGCATATAT
>UQRE01000029.1 GCA_900543415.1 uncultured Dorea sp.
AGAGCACTCGGCTGTTAACCGAGTTGTCGTTGGTTCAAGTCCAACAGGGGGAGCTTAAAAAACCGTGAATATGATTCACGGTTTTTTGTTGCTGTTTAAATATGAAATTAATTAAAAAGTTATCTTGCGCCTTTTAATGCGCTGTCTTTTCCGGTTCCAAAGTGATCTGCTTTTAGGATTTCAAATGCCTTTTCGTAGTTATTTTTCCGCATATATTGAACCATTTTTTTTAGATTTTCGTTTGTGCGCGGTATACGCATTCCGTTTTTGATGGAATATTGTCCAATGCGTATGAGTTCAGATAGGTTATTTTCGTAAATTCGATTGATCCGTTCATTGTCGAAGATGCTGATGATTTCCATATGCATGGCGGTATCAGCAACTTCCCAGTCATATAGATCACCGGAAGCAGCACACATACGGACCACTTTTTCTTCAATACGATAGGAATACTCTTCCTGTCTGCCGGAGGCAAAGATTTCTTTAAATGCAGCGCCTTCCAATAATTCACGAAGCTGATAAAGTTCTTGAATATCCTGATCCGTAATCTCCCTGACCATCATAGATTTGTAATAGTCGGAGACAATCAGTCCTTCTGTCTGAAGCATATGGATTGCGGTACGGACAGGGCTTCGGCTCATATCCAACTCTTTTGTAAGCATTGCTTCGGTTAATGTCATGCCCGGAGGATAGGTCAGATTTAGAATGTTTTCTTTGATTCTGGCATATGCCTGATCGGCAAGTGATATCGTCTTTTCTGCCATAGTTCTTCTCCCTTATAAGTATACGTTCCATTAGGTTGTATACAAATTATAACGGTTTTATAGGAAAAACTCAAGATAAATATAAAATTTCTGTTGACTTTTCTTTTTGGACATGCTATAGTCACTATAGAAAATAAATTGTATACAAATTAAAGAAATGTATACATAACAATTCGAAGAGAAAAGGAAGGTATGTAAGATGAAATTAGGTTTTATTGGAACAGGTAACATGGCGTCTGCAATTATGGGTGGTATTATCGGTAAGAATATCATTCCGGCAGAGGAGATTATCGGCGCTGACCTTTTTGCTCCGGGAAGAGAGAGAGTAAAAGCACAGTTTGGAATTAACGTTACAGATAGCAATAAAGAAGTTGTAGATAATGCAGAAGTAATCATTCTTTCTGTAAAACCTCAGTTCTATGAGGATGTGATCAACCAGATCAAAGGCGATATCAAAGAAAATCAGATCGTGATTACAATTGCACCGGGTAAGACACTTGCTTGGCTTGCTGAAAAATTCGGTAAAGATGTAAAGATCGTTCGTACAATGCCAAATACACCAGCTATGGTTGGAGAAGGTATGACAGCTATGTGTCCAAACGAGCATTTGACAGAAGAAGAAGTTGCTTATGTAAAATCTCTTCTTGAAAGCTTCAGCCGCGTAGAGATTGTTGCTGAGAGATTAATGGATGTTGTAGTATCTGTAAGCGGAAGCTCACCGGCATATGTATTTATGATGATCGAAGCAATGGCAGATGCAGCAGTATCTGGCGGTATGCCAAGACCACAGGCTTACCAGTTTGCAGCACAGGCTGTTCTTGGAAGTGCTAAAATGGTTCTTGATACAGGAAAACACCCAGGTGAGTTAAAAGATATGGTATGCTCACCAGCAGGAACAACTATCGAGGCAGTTCGTACATTAGAGGAACTTGGATTCAGAAGCTCTATCATCGAAGCTATGAAAGTATGTGAGGAGATTTCTAAGAGCTTATAATATTTGGTCGGATTAAGCCATTAACATTGAATTGTATAAAATATTAAATTGTGGAACAAGCATAAAGCAGGCGTTATCATCGGGGATGACGCCTGCTTTGCTAGTTCGCCCAGCATGGGCGTAATCTAATCGGTGCAAGTCCGTAAAGTGCCCTGATGGTGGGAAACTTATAGCCAATGACAAGGATAAGAACGCTTAGAGGTAGGAATAAATAGTGCAAGCATAGGCAGATCTTAAAACAACCGAACCGCCGCTTGTAGAACCGCATGAGCAGTGATGTGAGAGGGCGTACCCAGTCACCCTCTCCTACTCGATTTTTACTTATGTCCTAAAAATATATGTTTCATGTCCTGGATAATACAAATGATTGCGAATGTGCTATAATGAAACAGAAGGGGAAATTTTGAAAACACGGATTGATTGACGGTGAAAAAGAGAATGATTCAAATCGCAATAATTGAAGACGAGATAAATATACATAAAGAGATCTTACAATTTGTTTATGAGGGAATTTGTCAGCGGAAGGAAATTCGGGTCGATATTTTTTCGTCAGCAGAAGAGTTTTTAGCTGTAAATCAAAAATATGAAATGGTTATTACAGATATTGAACTTCCAGGTATTAGTGGATTAGAACTCGGGAAAAAGATTAAACAGATTTATTCAGAGGTTTATCTTGTTTTTTTAACTTCTTATTCTGAGTTTGCATCAGAAAGTTATGTGATAGAAGCATATCAGTATATTTTGAAAAGAGACATGCCAGTGAGGTTGCCGATGCTGGTAGATAAAGTGATAGCAAAAATAGAGAAAGAACATACAGAATTTTGCTGGATTGGAAATTACAGAGATTTTAAGAAAATGTATTACAGGGATATCATTTATGTGAAAAAAATCAAAGGAACAAAATATACCGAATATATTACAAACCAGGGGAGGTATACGGAGCGGATATCGTTAAATCATGTTTTTTCAGAATTGTCGAAGAGCGGATTCATTCTTGCGGATCGGGCGTATGTAGTAAATATTAATCATGTTCAGAGAGTGCGGGGAAATAGTATTTATATGGATAATGGAGAAGAAATTAAAGTAAGCAGCGCACATGGCATGGAAATAAAAGAAAAAATATCAGAATGTTGGAGAAGCTTAAGATGAATACACTTATCCTCATAGGAATACAAATTGCAGCATCTATTTGGGAAGTGTGGATGTGTTATCAGCTGTTGTTGAGCACAATAATCGAAGATAAATATACAATAAAAAGGGATCAAGTGGTTATGTGGTGTGCAGTCATAATCACAGGGCTCTTATTGGGAGTAAACAGAATAAGCAGTTTTTTCTCCAGAACAATGTTTGGAATTTCCAACCTCTTGCTCATCGGGGTGTGCATTTCTCTAAACAGAAGAAAAAAGATGTTGAGTGCGGGGATTATTCTGCTCTCTAGCGGATTGATTGCGATTTTAGATATGGTATTTGCACTTATTTTTTGTGATTATCTTGGCAACACATTTATAAATCGTGTGTATCTTTGTATACCAACATGGTACAGAGAAGGAATTTATTTACTGACTAGAAGTATTGTTTGCATAGGGATTTATCTGTTGAAAAAGAAGGTGGGAAGTATACACGAACTTGCAGAGAGGAATAAATATTTCGTTTTAGGTATAGGAATCATATCTTGCATTTTACTGATAAGGTATCAATATATTTTATACGATGTAGTTTACAGCTTTGGTGAGTTGAGTGGAGTAAGTGCTGGTTTAAGGCTTGCTGCAGCTACAATTCTTTTAATTTTATTTGGGGTTTTAACATTTAAGTATCGCTATATGAAGCAGGAAAACGAGACTCTGCTTCTAGGCGAACAACTATTAGAAGAACGATATATTGAGATGATGAAAACCCATAAGGTTCTTCATGATATGAAAAATCACTTTTTATTGCTTCAAAAATATGAACAGGAACAACAGTGGGGAAAGTTGCATGATTATCTGGAAACAATCAACGAAGAGCTGTTTGAAGATTCAGCCAGAGTGTGGAGCGGAAATACAATCGTTGATTTAATCTTAAACTCTAAAAAATCATATGCCGAGTCCAGAGATATTAAAGTTGAGATCAATACACAGGTTATAGCAAAGTTCCCTCTTGTCGACCGTGAGATTATATCGCTGTTTGGAAATCTCTTGGATAATGCAATAGAAGCGTGCCAAAAAATGAAAGTGGCAGAGAAATGGATTGATATAAGGATCCATAAGCGGCATGATGTATTGTACATTGAAATAGAAAATAGTATAGCCGAGAGGCCGAAAGAAAAAAATGGAGAACTAATTTCAGATAAAAGAGAGAACAGGGTTCATGGATACGGATTGAAAAATGTTAAACGAATTGTATCTGCTCATGAAGGAACATATTCCTATGAAATAGGAGAAAGATGGTTTTGCACAAGTATTGTATTTTTTGACAGTGAGGAAGTTTGGTAGGGAGGACAGAGGAATGGATAACATGAAGAAAAGGCGCCGATTGGAAAATATATGTATCGTCCTTCTTTTTATCGTTTTTTTGACATCGTTCTTTCCATGGCTTAAGTGCGGGGAAAAAGCATATTCTTTTTTAAGTTTTTACAAAGAAGCCTTTGTAGAAGGACAATTGTCGGTGATGGCTGAGGAAAATGGAGCGGTTTATTTAGTGCCATATTTTCTTCCGTTTGCAATATTGGCAAATATATTATCAGGAGTAAAAGCAGTTTTAATTTTGTGTAACAAGAATATCAATTTTCTCGGTCATATTGTCTATGGATTACAATTAGTATATATCGCCACATTGTTTTCTTTTGGTGGTTACCTTCCATATCCGGCAACATTCATAGCAATTGCAGGCACCATGACAGAGTTTATGGTCAGAAAGTATGCACAGGAGTATGAGGCCTTTACAAAGGAGTGGGAGAAGCAGAAGAAAAAAGAGAAGCAAGAAAAAGAAGAGCGTAAGAGAAGACTTTTCTTTCCGGGGAAATACGATGGACAATTGTTCCGGATTATGTGGCATGAAACCAAACATCAGAAGAAAGCACTCCTGTTGATGATTGCAGGAAATAGTATTTTGTTTGGAATGCTGTTTCTTTTGTTTGCATTGAGAGAAAAGTTTCAGGAAGGTTACGGTATTGCGGATGCGTTACCGTCACAGGGGCTGAATGGTATTTTAATGAATGCTGTGGTCGTTGTGACGGTGCTTTATATATTTTTTGAAGGACTTGCTCTTTATAATTTTGCAGGAAATCAAAAAACAAGACAGTCTGTGCTTTGGATCCTTGGTGCACGGCAATCTGTTCAGGTGAAGATACAGGTCGTAGAATATGGATTATTAATTGCATCATCACTTGGTGTCGGTTGCCTGTTGGGAACTGTCGGTTATGGAATATCAGCAAATGTACTAAATGAGGTACTGAACAATCAGATTCCGTTTATTGCATCTTCGAATATTTATTTTATTACGATTGGAATCTATTTGCTTGTGTCATGTATCACGATATTTGTTGTCAAGGATTCTTTTAAGAGAAGCAACTATGGTTCGGGAAAGAAAAGTAAAAGCAGGTTTGTTATAAAAAGAAAGTATGAGGCAGGTATGATGTTAAGTGCTTTCCTGATACTGACATACAGTGTTCATTATTATTCAAAGAGAATAAATGCAGAAAATATTTATACGATTTTATGTGGCTTTTGCGGGGGAGTGCTGCTTCTGGTATTGGCCGGCAGTTTTATTCAAAGCAGAAGATATCGGATGAACTCGGACAATTTTATGCGGGTAATGGACAAAATTCCGATTCAGAGTGGACTTCTTCGAAGTGTAAGTCTGCGGTTTGTTTTATTTCTTTTTCATGTGATATTTTTAGGGATCTTATCTGTAACTATGGCAGGCAATCTGGCAGCACCAAAGGAAGAGTCGCTTTATCCGTATGATTATGTGTGTATGGCGTATGAGGAGGATCAGAATCTGTTTGAAGATTTGAAACAAAAATATGAAATCGATATAAAGGCTTATCCCATGACGAGGGTGACAACTGTACAGGGGGATGCAACGGATTGGATTGATGTGGCAAATAACTATTATAGTAACGTGATATGGCCTCAGGGACAGCATGTGGGGGTCTCGGAGAGTACCTATCGGTTGTTATGTGAAGAGAAGGGAATTATTCCGCAAGATATTAAGATTGACAAGGATGAGATATACATTGTATATCAACAAGATATTTCAATGAAAGCACATCCGCTGGATTGGTACATGGATCGAAAAACACCACAGATCAGGATAGGACAGCCGCTACGTGCTTATTCCTTTACACAAAGAGAAAAGTTATATCCGGCACGCACAGTTGCCGGAGAAGAACGACAGATATTAACGGGATTATTTCAAGGAGGAATGCAGGAGAATCTGGTAGTGTTTTCAGACGAATATTTTAATCGCCTGAAAATTCAAGAAGGACCTTCTACGCTTTATACGATTAAGACAGAACATTCGGAAATAAAGAAAGAAATTGAAGAACAATTAAATCAATTTGCGAAACTGCATGAAGAAGATTCTTCCTGGTCTAGAGCAATCCAGCCATATTACAGCAAGCAGGTTAAGATGAACGACCTGTCGACGGAGAGGGTATTTCAAGAGATGGCAATTTTGATGGAAATGTTTTTGATCGTATTTTGCGTCGGTTTAGTGCAGAGCATGAAAGTAGAATTTGAAAAACAGGAAAGCAGAAAGCGTTATCGCCTTCTATCGTATATAGGAATTTATCATAACGAGTACAAGCTCTTAATCAAAAGAGAAATTCTGCGAACATTTGGGCGGCCACTTCTGTGGGCATGCCTTGTATCGGCGGCTATTGTAGGGCTGACATGCCGGTTGAGAGAAATCACGGGTTTGGAATTAAGAAGATTTGTTGGTTATCAGGTTGGAATATGGGTCATATATTTTCTGATACAGCTCGTGTTGCTGAAAGTAGCAGAAAAAAGAAGCTTGAAAATTCAATAGTCAGAAAATGTGAGGGAATGGGAATATGGATGTTCAGTTAAAAGGAATTAAAAAATTTTATGACATAGCCGGGCATGAGGAAAAATTAGAAATACTGAAAGGAATCGATCTATCAATTGTTCAGGGAGATTATATATCTCTTATCGGAAGATCGGGATGTGGGAAAACAACGCTTCTCAAGATTATCGGTTTACTGCATATGCCAACAGAAGGAGAGCTCTTAATTGATGGAGTCAGTTATGCAGAATTATGGAAAGATGAACTGGCAGATATAAGGCGAAATAAGATGGGATTCATTTTCCAAGATTATATGTTATTAGAAGATATGTCTGCGTATGACAATATGATTCTATCAGGTCTTCTGAAAAAAATGAGTGCAGAAGAAACGAAGAAACGTGCAAAAGAATTAGCAGATTTTCTTGAGATTGAAGAAAAACTATTTTCCAAATACCCACGGGAATTATCAGGAGGAGAAAAACAGAGAATAGCCATAGCGAGGGCGTTGTTTAATGATCCTCCACTATTGCTGGCTGATGAGCCCACAGGAAATCTGGATGAAAACACAAGAAAGATTGTAGAAGACATTTTTGATGATCTTAATAAAAAGGCAGGGAAAACCATTCTACTGGTAACCCATGATCTGGAGTTTGCACAGAAGGCTAAGAGAAGGTATGCACTGAAGGAAGGAATGTTAAGAAAATAGGAGAAAATTATGAATATTTCTTTTTAAATTTATAGTGTGTTGCAATATTATGCTGATATAATGAAAAGAACAATTGTTAGAAGATGAAGAGGTGATCAGATGTTAGGTGAGAAAAAAAGCAAAGTGGCAGTAAGTGCACTCTTTATTATCGCTATGTGGGGGACGTTATCTACAACCGCATATGCAAATTCTTCATGGATATGGCTTACGAGGAGACAACCTTACGAACTTTTACCGCTTGCTGTTTTGGTGACGCTTGTTATTGAAACTGGCGTTATCTTATTTTCTCTAAGGGAGAAGAAGCTGTGGAAAACGCTTGTGCTTGTTATAGCAGCGAATTTAATATCCTTTCTTCTTCCATATTTATTCTTGTATCTGGATCAAAAGTCTTTTGCTGGAGGAATGGGAATTCGTGAGATACTTGACAAGGGTCCCTTTTATATTGTCGGTGCGTTTTATTTAATCATTACGTTGGTGATTGAGGTTCCGATTGTGTATGTGGGACTTAAGAGTGAAATGAAAAATAAAAAGAGAGGACTTCTGACAATCATTGCTTCGAATGTAGTGACGACAGCGCTTGTATGTGTGGCAGAGAGAATGATATGTAGGGGACATTGGTAGAAAGTGCAGAGATATGAAATCTCTGCCTTTTTTGCACTTTACGAAACTTGCGATATCCGTTACAATAAGTAACAGAGTTTTAAATATTTAGTAAAGTGAGGAAGATATGATGACAAATCCAGTTGTTACAATTAAGATGGAAAATGGCGATGTGATGAAAGCGGAGTTATATCCGGATATTGCGCCAAATACAGTAAATAATTTTATCTCTCTTGTGAAGAAGGGTTTTTATAACGGCCTTATTTTTCACCGTGTGATCCGTGGGTTCATGATTCAGGGCGGATGTCCGGATGGAATCGGTACAGGCGGACCGGGATATACAATTAAGGGTGAATTTAATCAGAATGGCTTTGTTAACGAGCTGGCGCACACGGAAGGTGTTCTGTCAATGGCAAGAGCAATGCACCCGGATTCAGCAGGTTCTCAGTTCTTTATTATGCACAAGAATTCTCCGCACCTTGACGGAGCTTATGCGGCATTCGGTAAAGTTGTAGAAGGTATGGATGTGGTAAATAAAATTGCAGAGACTGCAACAGACTACAGTGACAGACCGTCGGAAGAGCAGAGAATGGAAGAAGTTACAGTAGAAACTTTTGGTGAGGAATATCCGGAACCAGAGAAAATGTAATGGAAATCGGTGCAGACCGAAGGAACAGACGGAGGCTTTTTAGTCCTATGGATATGGTAAAGACAGACAAGCTTGTATTTGAATATGAGAAGCGGGATGAAGAGGGAAATGTAATCGGAATGCACCGCGCAGTTGATGAAGTGGATCTTGATGTGAAGGAAGGGCAGTTTATTGCGATTCTTGGGCATAACGGGTCTGGAAAATCAACGCTGGCAAAACACATCAATGCAATTTTAGTTCCTACAGGCGGAACCATGTGGGTGGATGGTAAGGATACGAAGAAGCCGGAAGAATTATGGAATGTAAGACAGTCGGCAGGAATGGTATTTCAGAATCCGGACAACCAGATCATTGGTACAGTGGTAGAAGAGGATGTGGGATTCGGACCGGAGAACTTAGGTGTACCTACAGACGAGATCTGGGAGAGAGTGGAAGACAGTCTGAAATCTGTAGGAATGATTGAGTATCGGCATCATTCCCCGAATAAATTGTCGGGCGGACAGAAGCAGCGGGTAGCGATCGCAGGTGTGGTCGCTATGGAACCGAAATGTATTGTGCTTGATGAACCGACAGCCATGTTAGATCCGGTGGGAAGAAAAGAAGTGCTAAAGACGGTACAGAAGCTTCGGAAGAAGAAAAATGTGACGGTAATCCTGATTACACATTACATGGAGGAAGTGATCGATGCAGATAAGATCTATGTGATGGATCATGGGCATGTAGTGATGGAAGGAACGCCAAGAGAAATCTTTGCGCAGGTCGATTGTCTGAAGGAGTATCGGCTGGACGTGCCGCAGGTGACGATTTTGGCAGATAAACTGAGAAAAATGGGACTTGATATCCCAGAGGGGATCTTGAGGAAGGAAGAACTGGTGGAAGCAGTATGTCGATTAAAATAGAGCATCTTAATTATGTATACAGTGCCGGAACTGCATATGAGAAACATGCCTTGACGGATATTTGTCTTGAAATCCCGCACGGAGAATTTGTGGGAATTATCGGACATACAGGTTCCGGGAAATCTACGCTGATCCAGCATTTAAACGGGCTGATCAAAGGTTCCAGCGGAGCCATTTATTATAATGGGGAAAATATTTATGAACCGGGATATGATATGCGTAAGCTGCGTAATCAAGTGGGGCTTGTCTTTCAATACCCGGAGCATCAATTATTTGAAGTGGACGTCATGAGTGACGTTTGTTTTGGACCGAAGAATCAGGGGCTTACGAAAGAGGAATGCAGACAGCGTGCGCTGGAGGCGCTGCATTTAGTCGGTCTGAAAGAAAAATATTATGAAGCATCTCCATTTGAATTGTCGGGCGGACAGAAAAGGCGGGCGGCAATTGCCGGAGTGCTTGCTATGCATCCGAAGGTGCTTGTACTTGACGAGCCTACTGCGGGATTAGATCCCAAAGGAAGAGACGATATTTTAGATCAGATCGCATATCTTCATAAGAAGCGGGATCTGACGGTAATCCTAGTGTCACACAGCATGGAGGATATTGCGAAATATGCAGACCGCATTGTTGTGATGAACAAAGGTCAAGTTATGTATAATGATCGTCCAGAGAAGGTATTTGAACATTATAAGGAACTGGAAGAGGTAGGACTTGCAGCTCCTCAGGTCACGTATATTATGCACGATCTGAAAGAAAAGGGGCTTCCGGTAAGGGCGAATGTGACGACCGTAGAAGAGGCTGCTCGTGAGATAGTAACTGCATTGGAGAAGAAAGCATGATTCGAGATATAACAATAGGACAATATTATCCGGCGAAAAGTGCAGTACACAGGCTTGACCCGCGCGTGAAGCTTGTGGGGACACTGCTTTATCTTATTTCGCTGTTTTTATTTAAAAGTATATCGGGTTACCTTGTGGCAACATTATTTCTTGTCGGTATTATCAAGATTTCAAAAGTGCCGTTTCGTTTTATTGTGAAAGGATTAAAACCTGTGATTATGCTGCTTATGATTACTGTGCTATTTAATCTCTTTTTGACGAGAGACGGAGAAGTTTTGTTTCATGCGTGGATCATTACCATTACAGAAGGCGGACTTCGGACAGCAGTATATATGGCAATCCGCTTGATCTATCTCATTATAGGTTCTTCGCTAATGACATTTACCACAACGCCGAATGAATTGACGGATGGACTTGAAGCGCTGCTTCGACCGTTGAATAAGATTCATGTTCCGGTACATGAGATTGCCATGATCATGTCTATTGCCCTGCGTTTTATTCCGATTCTTTTGGAAGAGACAGATAAGATTATGAAGGCACAGCTTGCCAGAGGAGCAGATTTTGAGAGTGGAAATATTATACAGAGAGCAAAGAGCATGATTCCGATACTTGTGCCGCTGTTTGTGTCTGCGTTTCGACGTGCCAATGATCTGGCAATGGCAATGGAGGCGCGGTGCTACCGCGGAGGCGACGGAAGGACGAAAATGAAACCGCTTCATTACTGCAGCAGGGACTATATGGCATACGTCGTTGTGATTGCGTATGTGATTTTAGTTGTAGCAGTAGGAAGATTAATAAAAATAAGGCTTTGGATATTTTAATGAGAAGAGTCAGATTATTTATTGCCTATGATGGCACAGATTATTGCGGCTGGCAGATTCAGCCAAATGGAATTACAATCGAAGAAGTATTGAATCAGAAGCTGAGTGTAATCACAGGGGAGGATATCCATGTGATTGGAGCAAGCCGGACAGATTCCGGTGTGCATGCGCTTGGACAGGTTGCGGTGTTTGACACAGAGTCATCAATTCCGCCGGAGAGGATGTCCTATGCGCTGAATCAGAAGCTTCCGGAGGATATTGTGATCGTAAGATCGGATGAAGTGTCATCTGACTGGCATCCAAGATACCAGAATGAAGTGATCAAGACGTATGAGTATCATATTTGTAATGCTCCGGTGCCCAATCCATTAAAAAGAAGATACAGCACCCATGTTTCCTTTCCAATGGATGTAGAGAAAATGAGAGAGGGCGCCGGATATCTGGTTGGAGAACATGATTTTGTCAGCTTCTGTAATATCAGAACGAATGTGGAAGATACAGTGCGGACAGTGACAGACCTTACAATTACACAGCACGGAGAAGATATTACTATACGAATTACCGGAAATGGATTTTTATATAATATGGTACGCATTATCGCCGGAACACTGATTCGTGTAGGACGAGGGTTTTACACACCGGAGAGAGTGAAGGAGATACTGGAAGAAAAGGAACGGACGGCAGCAGGGGTTACTGCGCCGCCCAATGGTCTTGTGTTGGTGGAGGTAAGGTATGGAGAGGAAAATCTACTTTGACAATGGAAGTACGTCTTGGCCAAAAGCGCCCGGAGTTGCTGAAGCAATGTCTGAACTTCTGACAAAAGGTGCATTTAACATTAATAGAGGGAATTATGAAGGCGCTTATGAAGTGGAAGGACTTGTACTGGAAACAAGAGAAAAATTAGCGAAAATGTTTCACTGTGAAGATTCTAAGCGAGTACTTTTCTCGCCTGGGATTACCCATTCTTTGAACTATTTTATTAAAGGGTTTCTAAAAGCCGGAGATCATGTGATCGTTAGTGGAATCGAACATAATGCAGTGATGCGTCCGCTTCGTCAGATGGAAGCCTGTGGGGTTACTTATGATATTGCGCAAACAGCAGAAGACGGAAGTGTGACCGAAGAAGCGGTGGAAGCGCTTGTGAGACCGGAGACAAAGGCAGTGATCATCTCGCATGCGTCTAATGTATGTGGGACCGTTCTTCCGATTGAAGCAATCGGGCAGGTGTGCAAAAAACATGATTTGTTTTTTGTTGTGGATTCTGCTCAGAGCGCCGGAACCATTCCGGTTGATATGGAGAAATGTGGAATTGATTTTCTTGCATTTACCGGACATAAAGGGCTGCTTGGCCCACAGGGGATTGGTGGCTTTTTGATTTCAGAGAAGCTGGATGCGCAGATGGTTCCTTATCTTGCAGGGGGAACCGGAAGTCAGTCGGACTCCCTTGATATGCCGGTGAACCTGCCGGATAAATACGAAAGCGGAACGATGAATCTTCCGGGAATCATCGGATTGCACGCAGCACTGTCTTATATAGAACAAACGGGAATCGAAGATATTCATGATGAGAAGATGGAACTTACTGCATATTTCTTAGAGAAGCTAAGAGAGTTTCCGAATATCCGTGTAGTAGGAAAGCAGGATGTGCAGGATCGTGTAGCGGTTGTATCTCTTGATTTTCAGGGAGAGGATAATGCAATCATAGCTTTTGAACTGGAACAAAATTATGGAATCATGACACGGGTAGGGCTTCACTGTGCACCGATTGCCCATCAGTCTTTACATACTTACCCACAGGGAACGGTGCGATTTGCGTTTAGTGCAAGTAATACCAAGGAAGAAATTGATCGGTGCATAGAAGGATTTCGAGAATTGTTTTCAGTATAGATTTTCCGAATAACAGAGCTTAATTATCAGAAAAAACAATAGCCATTCCAGCTCCTTGTATTGTTTCGAAGTGGAAAAATTGATACCATAAATACAGTGATATATACGAAATGATAAGAGAATCAAGGAGGAAATGAATTATGGCTGATTATCGTAAAATGTGGGAAGATCTGGGGATGGATGTGGAAATGCATGACCAGTTATGTGCAGTATTGCCACAGGCGTTCGGGGATGTCTTTTTATCTCAGGAAAACCGTCCGGAGGGAATGGATTACTATAATATGGTAGTTGCAGATATTCACGGAATTCGTCCGGCTGAATTGATCGAGCATCAGAAAAAAGGCGGAAAAGTATTTGGAACGTTCTGTGTATATGTTCCGGACGAGATTGTATTTGCGGCAGATGCAATTGCAACCGGACTTTGCGGAGGGTCTCAGTTCTGGGTTCCGGGCGGAGAGAAAGTGCTCCCGACCAATACCTGTCCGCTGATCAAAGCTTCCGTAGGTGCAAGAATTGACCGTACCTGCCCATTCTTCAGAATCGCAGATATGTATGTCGGAGAAACCACATGTGATGGTAAGAAGAAGGCATGGGAGATACTGGCTGAAGATGTTCCGGTTCATGTGATGAATCTTCCGCAGATGAAACGCGCAAAAGATGTTCAGGCATGGGCGGAGGAAATTGAGACATTTAAAAATATCGTAGAGGAATTTACGGGAAATAAAGTAACTGCAGATAAACTTGCAGAGAGTATTAAATTAATCAATAATAAGAGAAAAGCGTTAGAGAGATTATACGATCTTCGCAAAAATGAGACATTGCCGCTCAGTGGCTGTGATGCACTTCTTATTTCTCAGATTGCATTCTATGATGATCCTGCAAGATTTACTCAGATGACGAATAAGCTCTGTGACGAATTGGAGGAACGTGTGGCAGATGGTGTCAGCGTTGTGCCGGCGGGAACAAAACGTATTATGCTGACAGGAACACCTCTGGCAATTCCAAACTGGAAGCTTCACAATATCGTAGAGACAAGCGGAGCAGCTGTTGTCTGTGAAGAAATGTGTACAGGAACCCGTTACTTTGAGAAGCTGGTAGACGAATCTGGAACTACTTTAGAAGAGCAGTATCAGGCACTTGCAAATCGATATATGAATATTAACTGTGCATGCTTCACACCAAACAGCGGAAGAATCGATGATATCTTACGTCTGGCAAAAGAATATAAAGTAGACGGAATCATTGATGTAAATCTGAAGTTCTGTAATCTCTATGATACAGAAGGATATTTTGTAGAACGTGCAATGAAAGAAGCCGGTATCCCGGTACTTGGTATTGAAACAGATTATACAGATAGTGACGCACAGCAGCTTCGTACAAGAGTCAGTGCGTTTATTGAAATGCTGAACAATTAAGCATTGTCAGACTGTCGGAGAGTCAGCAGTGTGAAAATAAAGTAGGAAGGGAAAAGATCTGTATGCAGAAAATACAGCATTATGTGTTGTTCCCTAATCACGACAATGGCATGAGACTTTATAAAGAATTAAAAAATCTGGGGGTTCGGGCAACCATTGCCCCTACCCCCAGAGCTGCGAGTAAATGCTGCGGCATTTCTCTTCTTGTGGAAGAAAAAGATCTCGATGTGATTTGTGAGTGTATAGCGGAACATGAGATTGAGATTCTCGAAATTGTAGAGATTGAGAGAGATATCAACCCAAATAGAGATAAATATTGTTAATGGGAGTAGAAAGTTATGAATTATGTAGGCATTGATATTGGCTCAACAGCTTCTAAAGTAGCTGTGATAGGAGAAAAAGAGTTCTTTTTTGTGCTGCCGACAGGGTGGAGCAGTAAAGAAACTTGCCAGACAATTGAAGAAAAATTAAAAGAAAAAGGCGTTGATGTCCGGTCAGAAAATACGAAAGTAGTTGCGACAGGATATGGGAGAATCGCAGTAGAATTTGCGGATTATGTGATCACCGAGATTACTTGTCATGCAAGAGGCGGACGGGAAATGGCAGGAGACAACTGTACGATCATTGATGTGGGAGGTCAGGACACGAAGGTCATTATCGTAAAAGACGGAATGGTACAGGATTTCCTTATGAATGACAAATGTTCGGCAGGAACCGGAAAGTTTTTAGAAATCATGGCAAACCGACTGGGTGTGACATTGCAGGAATTATTTGATATGGCAGAAGCCGGAACGGTGCTTCCTATCAGCTCTCTGTGCACGGTGTTCGCAGAGTCTGAGGTGATCAATTACATCGGGGAGGGAAGAAAACGAGGCGATATCGCTGCCGGAGTTGTAGATTCTGTGGCGACAAAAGTGGCGCAGCTCAGTCAGCGCAAGACGTTTTCAGAGAAGGCAATTTTAACCGGCGGGTTAAGCGATAGTAATTATTTCTGTAAGATTTTGTCTGAGAAAGTAAATCACAAGGTAGAGACAACAGAGAATGGAAGATATGCAGGAGCGCTTGGAGCGGCACTGCTTGCAAGGGAGAAGTCAAGGTAAAACTGGCTTCTTTTTTTTTGGTTGCAATATATTTTTTAATTTAACATAGAAAAAAGCAGGAATTGTGATAAGTAAATACTTATAGATTTAAAAGTTGGCGGACAAAAATATTGAGAAAAAGCAGCGATAAATAATGGTGATTGCTTCGATAAATTATTATTGCTTTTTTAATATTGTGAAAAAAGATAAAATTATGTCAATAAAAATCTTTACAAATGAAGAGGGAAGAGCAAGAAAGGGTGAACGTGGGAATGAAAGAAAAAAGAAGGAGGGAAGGGAGAAAAAACAATCGAGGGGGTTAAAAAATGGAGTATATAATTGTTGCACAGACGTATTAATTTCTTCATAATGTTAAAAATACAACGATAAAAATAGAAAATTCTACAAAAAAATCTTTATTTATCATACGGGTCTGTGTTACTATTGGTTTACCAAATAAATCTGTGGGAGGATTGATTATGGAAAAAATATTAATGGTTGTTCCGCTTCTTGGAATGATCGCACTGGCATTTGCGGCAATGCTTGTAGCCAGAGTGAATAAGCAGGAACCTGGAACAGACAGAATGAAAGAGATTGCAGCAGCTATCAGTGAAGGTGCACAGGCGTTTTTGACAGCAGAGTATAAGATTCTGCTAATCTTTGTAGTTGTACTTTTCATATTGATCGGAGTTGGAATCGGAAACTGGATTACCGCGATCTGTTTTGTAGTGGGTGCATTGTTTTCTACACTTGCCGGATATTTTGGTATGAGTGTAGCAACAAGGGCAAATGTAAGGACTGCAAATGCGGCGAAGCAAAGTGGAATGAACAAGGCGTTATCTATCGCATTTTCCGGTGGTGCAGTTATGGGAATGTGCGTGGCAGGACTTGGAGTTCTCGGTGTGAGCGCGATTTACCTGATTACCGGAAATGTAGATGTGTTGTCGGGCTTCAGTCTCGGTGCCTCTTCCATTGCTCTGTTTGCACGTGTCGGCGGAGGTATTTACACGAAAGCGGCTGACGTGGGCGCAGACTTAGTAGGTAAGGTAGAAGCCGGAATTCCGGAAGATGATCCGCGAAACCCGGCAGTTATCGCAGATAATGTAGGTGACAACGTAGGAGACGTTGCCGGAATGGGCGCAGACTTATTTGAGTCTTATGTCGGAGCGTTGATTTCCGCATTGACCCTTGGAATCGTATACTATCAGGTGGAAGGTGCAGTTTACCCGCTGATCATAGCAGGACTTGGACTCATTGCTTCTATCCTTGGAACATTCTTTGTAAAAGGTGATGAAAATTCGAACCCGCATAAAGCATTGAAAATGGGTTCTTATGTAGCAAGTGTGATTGTACTTATCGCAGCATTTGTATTCAGTAAAGTATGTTTTGGTAATTTTAGTGCAGCCATTGCAGTAGTAGCAGGTCTGGTTGTAGGATTGATCATAGGATTTATTACCGAAGTATATACATCCGGTGATTATAAATCGGTGAAAGAAATTGCGGAGCAGTCGGAGACAGGAGCTGCAACTACAATCATCAGCGGTATTGCAGTAGGTATGAAATCTACAGCAGTTCCGGTACTCTTGATCTGTGTGGGAATCTTTGCAGCATTTCAGGTGTGTGGTCTCTACGGAATCGCACTGGCAGCAGTGGGAATGCTTTCCACAACTGCAATTACTGTTGCGGTAGACGCGTATGGACCGATCGCTGATAATGCCGGTGGTATTGCAGAGATGTCTGGATTAGAACCGGAAGTTCGTAAGATTACAGACAAACTGGATGCAGTAGGAAATACAACAGCAGCTATGGGAAAAGGATTTGCCATTGGTTCTGCGGCACTTACAGCGCTTGCACTGTTTGTATCTTATGCAGAGGCAGTACAGCTTAAGAGTATTGATATTTTAGACAGCCGTGTTATTATCGGTCTGTTTGTAGGAGGCATGCTTCCATTCTTATTCTCTGCAATGACAATGTCTTCCGTATCAAGAGCGGCTTATCAGATGATTGAAGAAGTAAGACGTCAGTTTAGAACAATACCGGGAATCATGGAAGGAAAAGAAAAACCAGATTACAAATCCTGTGTGGCAATTTCCACAACAGCGGCATTAAAAGAAATGTTAGTGCCGGGTATCATGGCAGTATTATCCCCATTAGCAGTAGGTATCCTGTTAGGACCTGCAGCACTTGGAGGACTGCTTGCCGGAGCACTTGTCACAGGTGTTATGATGGCAATCTTCATGTCTAACGCCGGAGGCGCGTGGGACAATGCGAAAAAATACATAGAAGATGGAACACACGGAGGAAAAGGCAGCGAGGCACACAAAGCCGCAGTTGTAGGAGACACCGTGGGAGATCCATTTAAAGACACATCAGGACCATCCATAAATATTCTGATCAAATTAATGACAATCGTATCATTGGTGTTCGCACCGTTGTTCCTGTCAATTGGTGGAGTGTTGTAGTTGATTTGGGACGTAGCCTTTTTGCAAAAGGCTACGTCCCAAATTGCATTTCGGGGTGTCCTTTTTTTAAATACGACCTGTTCCAAATTGTAAAATGGCTGGAAGCTTCCAGCCATTTGTGCTAAGATAAGTAGTGGATTTTAGGATGAAAAGAGGTTGATGACTATGACAAAAGTAGATATTATCTCAGGTTTTCTCGGAGCCGGAAAGACTACGTTTATTAAACTGTTGATCGAGAATGTGTTTGCAGGAGAGAAGCTGGTACTGATTGAAAATGAGTTCGGTGAAATTGGTATTGACGGAGGCTTTTTGAAGGATGCGGGGATTGAGATTACGGAGATGAATTCCGGCTGTATCTGCTGTACATTAGTGGGAGATTTTAGTAAAGCGCTTCGAAAGGTAATTGAGGAATATCATCCGGACCGTGTGTTGATCGAGCCGTCTGGTGTTGGAAAATTATCAGATGTGTCCAAAGCGATTGAACATGTGAAAAAAGAAGCGGACATAGAGATTGAAGGTCGTATTACAATTGTAGATGGAAAGAAAGCAAAGCTGTATCTGAAAAACTTTGGGGAGTTTTTCAAGGATCAGGTAGCGTATGCCAATACAATTGTTGTCAGCCGAACGCAAATGATGGAAGATCATAGCATAGAGGAATGTGTGAAAATGCTGAGAGAAGAGAATAAAGAGGCATCGATTATTTCTACTTCATGGGATAAACTTAGCAAGGAAGCGATTGAACATGCACTTTCTCCAGATACACAATTAGAAGGTATTTTTGAAGAAGAAAAGTGTCCGGTATGCGGCCATTATCACCACCATCACGAACACGAAGAACATCACCATGAAGAAGGAGCATGTGGCTGTGATCATGAACATCACCACCATCACCATCATCATGCGGATGAAATATTTACAAGCTGGGGACAGGAGACCGCTCATAAATACACAGAAGAGGAGCTGGATTTTCTCCTGAAAGCGCTGTCAGAGACAGAAGGATATGGAACAATTCTTCGTGCCAAAGGAATTGTTGAGATGGAAAATGGCGCATGGAAACAGTTTGATCTGGTGCCGCAGGAATATGAAGTAAGGGAAAGCGCAGCGGATTATACAGGACGTCTCTGCGTTATCGGAACAGATCTGAAAGAGGACGAGTTAACAAAATTGTTCCATCTCTAAAAAGGAAGAACATCTCTAAGAAAATGAAAAGAGGTTAAAGCTATGAAAATTCCAGTATTTATTTGTACGGGTTTTTTGGACAGTGGAAAAACGACGCTTGTAAAGGACACCTTGATGGAGCAGGATTGGATCGAACCCGGTCCCACACTTCTGTTGCTTTGTGAAGAAGGGGAAGAGGAATACCCGGAAGAATATTTAAACAAGAAGGAAATGATCGTGCTGAAGGTTGATGAGTTTGAACAGCTAAATACAGCTTTTTTCAAAAAGTGCGAAAAAACCTATCGCCCGGCGCAGGTGGTCATTGAATATAATGGCATGTGGAAGCTTCAGGATCTGCTGATGATCCGTTATCCGCGTAATTGGGAATTGCAAGGTGTGTATTCTACCGTAAATGGAACAACGATTGATATGTATCTCACAAATATGAGAAATCTGCTTATGGAGCAGCTTACGGAATCTGAACTGATTGTTGTCAATCGATGCGATCGTAAGATGGACCGATCAGGCTTTCGAAGAGCCTTGAAAGTGCAAAATCCGATGGCGCAGTTAATATTTGAAGATCTCGAAGGGAAGATTATTGAGCCGTCAGAGGATGATCTGCCTTATGATGTTAAGGGAGATAAAATTATGATCGGAGATTCTGATTTCGGAGTCTGGTATGTCGATGCTTATGATCACCCGGAGCTATACCTTCATAAGGAATTGGAATTTAAGGCTCAGGTATTTCGCCCGAAGGGCATGGAAGAAGATATGTTTGTTCCGGTTCGGAAGATTATGACCTGTTGTGCAGATGATATGAGGTATTATGGATATCCTTGCAAAATAGAAGAGAAAATAGAAATCCAGAAAAACCAGTGGGTAAAAGTGCGTGCCAGGTTTGAATTTGAGCCGTTGGTCTATGAAGACAGCAGACAGCCGGTGCTGCATCTGATCAGTCTGGAACCGACGGAAAAACCGGAGGAAGAGATTGTTTATCTTGGGTAAATAAGAATTGTAATCAATAAAAATACTTCCAAGGGAAGATATTTGTTTCAAAAGAAAGAGGAGAGAAGGTTATGACAAGAGGTGAAGGAGCCTGCTTAGTATGCGGGAAACCGATTATATATTTTGATAAAGCAAAAAAAATGGAATGTATCATGTGTCATAAGACATTTGAAAGTTACGCAAGCTGTGAAGACGGGCATTTTGTCTGTGATGAGTGTCATGCGAAAAAGGGAATTGATATGGTGATGGAGGAATGTAAGAACAGTACGTCTAAAAATCCAATCGCTCTTTTGCAGAAATTAATGGAAGATCCGTATATTTATATGCATGGACCGGAGCACCATGTCATGGTTGGTGCAGTGCTTCTTACCGCGTATCATAACTGCGGGGGTGAGATTGATCTTGATGAGGCACTGGAAGAGATCAAGCAGAGAGGCGGTCAGTATCCGGGAGGCTCATGTGGGTTATGGGGAGCTTGCGGAGCCGCAGTGAGCACGGGAATGTTTATGAGTATTCTTACGAAAGCCACTCCTCTGACAGGAAAATCATGGAGAATGTCCAATGAAATGACGGCAAAGGCATTGGAAGAAATCGCAAAGCTGGGAGGACCAAGATGCTGTAAGAGAAATTCCTTTACGGCGGTGAAAGTGGCAGCAGAGTATGTCAGGGAGAACATGGGAATTGTCATGGAACTTCCAGAGAAAATCTTGTGTGATTTTTCTGCGGAAAATAAACAATGTCTGAAAAAGCACTGCCCGTACAATCCGGGGAAATAAAAGGTGATAAGCCCGCAAAAAAACAACAAAAATAAAATGAGCCATGACTTGACAAATAGTTATAAATAAGTTAGCATAGCTATCAAATAGACAAAGGCTTTGAAAAGAAGAAGTAGTGACCAGCATCACCCAGACAGAAAGCTGCCGGCAGATGAGAGGCGCATGAAGGAGCAGGTTATGAATACATCTTGGAGCTTCGCACCGAACGCGTGGAAGAACTGTGCAAGTAGGCTGTGACGAGTGGCGCACGTTATCGTGCCGGACTGTGAAGAGGCAGTTGTCGAGGCTGTAAGTGCGAGCTTACAGTGAATTAAGGTGGTACCACGTAAGATATTTCGTCCTTATATCGTTGAGATATAAGGACTTTTTTGATGTAAAAGAAACTTATTCCGTAAGCTTCCTATTACATCAAAAGCGATCCGCATAGGGGAGCATTATTTGCTGATAGAATGGAAAGGAGAAAGATTATGGGAATTTACGAAGAATTACAGGCGAGAGGACTCATCGCCCAGGTAACAGATGAGGAGAGAATCAGAGATCTGGTAAATGCAGGAAAGGCTACTTTTTACATTGGATTTGATCCAACAGCAGACAGTCTTCATGTAGGGCATTTTATGGCGCTTTGTCTGATGAAGCGACTTCAGGAAGCGGGAAATAAACCGATTGCACTGATCGGAGGAGGAACCGGTTACATTGGTGATCCGTCAGGAAGAACGGATATGCGTTCTATGATGACACCGGAAACAATCTGTCACAACTGTGATCGTTTTAAAGAGCAGATGAGCAAATTTATTGATTTTTCAGATGATAAAGCACTCATGGTAAACAACGCAGACTGGCTGCTGGAATTAAACTACGTGGAACTTTTGCGTGAAGTGGGAGCGCATTTTTCCGTAAATCGTATGCTGACTGCAGAATGTTACAAACAGAGAATGGAAAAAGGGTTAAGCTTCCTTGAGTTTAACTACATGATCATGCAGGCTTATGATTTCTATGCATTGTACCAGAAATACGGATGTAATTTACAGTTTGGCGGAGATGATCAGTGGAGCAATATGCTGGCAGGTACAGAACTGATCCGCCGTAAACTGGGTGAAGATGCAAGCGCTATGACAATTACCCTTCTTCTGAACTCCGAAGGAAAGAAGATGGGAAAAACTCAGAGCGGTGCAGTGTGGCTTGATCCGAACAAAACATCTCCATTTGAATTCTATCAGTACTGGAGAAATGTAGCGGACGCAGATGTTTTAAAATGTATTCGTATGCTGACCTTCCTTCCATTGGAAGAAATTGATAAAATGGATGCGTGGGAAGGCGCTCAGCTTAACCAGGCAAAAGAAATCCTTGCTTACGAGTTGACAAAGCTGGTTCACGGTGAAGAAGAGGCGAAGAAATCGCAGGAAGCTGCAAGAGCATTGTTTAGTCAGGGTGCGGCAGCAGATATGCCGACTACAGAGCTTACTGAGGAAGATCTGACAGATGGAAAAATTGATATTCTCACGATGCTTGTAAAAACAGGACTTGTTCCGTCAAAATCTGAGGCTCGCCGTGCAGTTCAACAAGGCGGTGTATCTGTAGATGGTGAAAAGGTGACAGACATTTATACAGAATTTGCCGGAGAACGGATGGATGGCGAAGGACTTGTAGTGAAAAAAGGAAAGAAGAACTTCCGCAAAGTCGTGATGAAATAATATGAGGTAGAAAAATGTGGTGTCCAAACTGTGGTACGAAATTAGATGATGGTGCAAAATTTTGTCCGAACTGTGGCACAAAAGTGCAAAATGATATAATAAAACCGGTATTTGAGAATCGCATGGAACCGGAATCCGAGTGGGACGGACAGGTAGAAGATGAAAATGATTACAGCGGGTATGCCGATCTGGATCTGGAAGATGATGAAAAGAAAGTCTCTAAAATGCCTCTTATTATGATTCTTGTGATTGTGATTGTCGGGCTTCTTGTAGGAGTCGGAGCCTATATGCTGGTGCATCATAACACAAGGAAGGATGCAGTTCAAAAGACAGAGGAAATGGTAGAAGATTCTGTAAAAAAAGAGGATAAAAAGTCAGAAGATAAGGCTGAGAGTAAAGCAGCAGAAGAAGAGGAAGAAGCAGACAAGGCAGCTCCTGCAAATATTACTGCCAAGCTGACAACAGCTCCTTCCGGGCTTTCGTCCTACGGAAAGCTCAGTGTGCAAAATGCGACTGCAACGTCTGTGGTTGATCAGGAAGGGCATGACAACAGCGCCAATATGGTCTTAGACGGAAAAGATGAAACTTCATGGCAGGAAGGCGTTGACGGCACAGGTACAGGAGAACGTTTGACGTTCCAATTCGGCGGCGAATGTAAAGTGAAATATATGTCTCTGAAATTAGGAAACTGGAGGTCTTCAGACTATTATTGGAAAAATAACCGGCCGAAGACTCTGGCGATTACAACAGACAAAGGAACGACAGCGACGATTACATTTCCGGATGAGCAAAAAGAATGCTGGATTGAATTTTCCGAAGATTGTCCGGTATCTGACATTAATATTACTATTCAGGATGTCTATCGAGGAACCAGTACGACATGGAATGATACTTGTATTGCCGGAATAGAGTTTTATGGAGCAGCAAACTAAACGATGGAGAGAAGAAATTGTATTGCCGCGCTGCTTGTTTGCGTGGTTGTGGGAACTGCGTTAATTTTTACCGGGTGCGTTCAGCGGCCAAAAGCGGAAATAAAAGAAACCGAGACAGAAAAAAATGTGACAGAAGAAAATGTGACAGAAGAGCTTCCGGAATCAGAAGCGGAGCAGGAATATCTTTCGGATGTTCAGGGACTTTTGGCCGGAACGATCGTGGAGAAAGAGAAGCTTGATCCGAACCGATGGTCAGACTATTTTATGATAGAGGAGATCAGTGAAGAGATTTTCGGGAAGATTAACGGTAAGACCTATGTGGAAAATAAGCATATTGGGATTGAAGAGCTTCGCTATTTGAAAGTCCTTCATTACAATTATGATCATCAGATACAAGTGGGAGAATTGATCGTTAATGCAGAGATTGCGGAAGACTGCAAACATATTTTTACTGAGCTTTTTATGCAGGAGTATGAGATTGCATCCATGTATCTTCTGGAAAAATATTGGACGGGTGACGGTGTGACGACGGATACGGTATCTATAGAAGAAAATAACAGTTCTGCATTTAATTATCGTGTTGTGCCGGGAACCAATCATTTGTCAAATCATGCCAGAGGGTATGCGATCGATCTGAATCCGCTGCAAAATCCATATGTTGCTTATCGAAGTGACGGAAGTTTCAGAACATATTATAAAGATATGGAAAAATATTTGGATCGAAATTCAGGAGCTGCGCATATGATCACACATGAAGATGCGGCGTATCAGATTTTTACAAAATATGGGTTTACATGGGGCGGAGACTGGAAAAATTCGAAAGATTACCAACATTTTGAAAAGGTAGTCAAGTTATAAACAAATCTAGGTTTCACAGGACGGGAGGAATAAAACATGGCATTTAAAGAAATTTCAATCGAATCATTAAATTTCAATCCATTTGAGAAGATTTCCAAAGAATGGATGCTGATTACAGCAGGAGACGAAGAAAAAAGTAATACAATGACCGCAAGCTGGGGCGGCGTCGGAATCATGTGGAGAAAAAATGTAGTGACAGCCTATATTCGCCCACAGCGTTATACAAAAGAATTCGTGGATAGTAATGAGATGTTTACGATCTCGTTTCTTCCGGAAGAATATCGAAAGGCGTTGAATCTGTGTGGTTCTTTCTCAGGAAGAGAAGTGGGAGATAAATGGGAACTGTCAGGACTTCATCCACATTATGTAGATAAGACTACAGCGGTAGAAGAGGCAGATCTCGTATTTGTTTGCAGAAAATTATATGCACAGGAAATGAAATCAGAATGCTTCATTGATACAACTTGCGATGCAGTATGTTATCCGGATAAAGATTATCATATTATGTATATAGCTGAAATTGTGAAGGTGTTGAAAAAAGAAGATTAGATCTATAGAATTTGGGACGGAGGTTTTTAAAGCCTTCGTCCCAAATTCGTTATAGTTTTACATATTGAACACTATACGGCGGAAGTTCCAATTTCCCATCCAGTGTAAGCTCTGTTTCATTTAAAAGCTCGATGGCTGTGCCGCTCAGATCTTCGTGATAAGCGGTATAAGGTGAATCGGATGCATTGATTGCCACGAAAATGCATTCTGTCTCTGTTTTTCGTTCGAACACAAGCTGATGGTTTTGAATGACTACATTCCGATAACTTCCATTTCCCAATGCCTCATGTGTCTGGCGCAGACGGATAAGCCTGCGGATAAAATCCGTCAGTTCATTTGACTGCGGCTTGTCAAAACAAGGGCGCAGTGCATAGTCGTTATCCGGCGCTTTTTCGCCTTCTGTCCCCCATTCGCTTCCGTAATAGAGGCAAGGGATTCCGGGCATACCGAAGAGAAGGCCATAGGTGGGGCGGATATGATTCTTGTTAGTCAGAATACTGGCAAGCCTTGTCACGTCATGATTATCTGCAAATGTCATTAAATGCTTGCCGCGATAAATACACCAAGGGTCTGCACCAAACTGTCGGTGCAGTGAATGAGCAATCTCAAAGAGGTTCATAGAATTAAAGCTGGAATACAAGCCCTTATAACACTCATAGTTTGTGCAGGAGTGAAGCATTTCATCATTTACAATTAAGTTGTAATCGCCAAACAGCACTTCACCAATCAGAACAAAATCAGGATTCAAGTCATGGGTAAATTGGCGGAGTCTCCGCATAAAATTATGGTCAAGGCTGTATGCAACATCCAGTCTCAGCCCGTCTATGTGAAAGGTGTCGATCCAGAATTTTACACATTCCAGTAAATAGTCAACAACAGCAGGGTTTTGTAAATTTAATTTCACAAGTTCAAAATGTCCTTCCCAGCCTTCATACCAGAAACCGTCATTGTAACAACTATTTCCGTCAAAACTCAGATGAAACCAGTCCTTGTATGGAGAATCCCATTTTTTCTCTTGCACATCGCGAAAAGCCCAGAACCCGCGACCGACATGGTTAAATACACCATCCAGTACAATTTTTACATGATGCTCATGGAGGACGCTGCATACTTCGGAGAAGTCTTCGTTCGTTCCAAGCCGGCAGTCAATTTTTTTGAAATCTCGTGTATCATATCCGTGATTGTCGGATTCGAAGACTGGATTTAAAAGAATCGAAGTTACACCCAGATTTTCTAAATAAGGAGCCCAGTCTATTAATTTTCGGATGCGGGATACACAGATACCATCGTTATGTGTCGGTGCACCGCAGAAACCGATGGGGTAAATTTGATAAAATACACTATTATTTGTCCACATAAGTAATCCTCTCTTTCCTAAGAAAAATAAAAAATAAAGTAAATATTACAATGCCTTTTACAATACTGGAAATGGTGATACTCCACCAGATTCCGTTGAGCCCTAAATCTGTACGGATCAATAATAAAGCCAGCGGAATACGAAGCGCCGTGAAAACAATGCTGTTTACAGAAGGTGTCAGTGTTTTTCCATACCCGGAAAAGGCTCCGGCAGTTGTGATTTCTACACTCATAAATAGTTGCGAAACACCGAGAATAACGAGATAATCAATTCCCATAGGCAGGATTTCCGGCTCTGTGATAAAAATACGGAAAATCGGGGCAGGGCACAGCATGAGAAGCAATGTGCAGATCACACCCCAAATAAGGACCACCCCCATAGCACAGCTATATCCTTTGCGAATACGGACTTTATTGCCGGCGCCGTGATTCTGTGCAATAAAAGAATTAACGGCAGCAGCAAATCCATCGGCTGTCATCCAGGAGATGGACTCAATCTGAGAGCCGACTTTCTGCACAGCGACGGCTGCATCTCCATAGCTTGCTACGAATCTGGCGAGAATCATGGAAATCCCGGTAAATAACATATTCTGTATAGATGTGGGAAGTCCGATATGAATGATGGAGCGGATATAATCTGCCTTTGGTTTCTTAAATATATGCATATCTTGAAAAATCAGCGAATCTTTCATGGCGAAACAAACAAACATCAGTGTAACAATTGCCTGAGCGAGAACCGTAGCAATGGCTGCACCTGTTACATTCAGTTCCGGGAAAGGACCAATGCCGAAAATCAATATTGGGTCAAGGATAATATTTACCAACAGCCCGGCTGTCGTTGCAAGAAAAGCAGCCCGGCTATTGCCGATGGCTGTAAAGATTCCCGTAAATGTCTGGTTTAAAAAAGAAAAAATTACAAAACCGCAAGTGATGACGAGGTACATTCTGGCATCTGAAATAACATGCGGACTGTTTAATTTGAAAAAACCAATGAGAGGGGAGTTGAAGCCGGCACAAATCAGTCCGTAAATCAGACCTAAAATAACAGAAAGCTGAAGCGCATTGGCAGCATATAAGGATGCCTCTTTCTTTCGTTCGCTTCCAAGAGCATAACCGACATTTACTTGACCACCCATTTTGGCAAGGGATGCAAGCCCATTGGAAAGCCACATATACATTCCGGCAGCTCCGACTGCAGCAACTGCATCACTTCCGATTCGTCCGATCCAGATCATGTCTGTTAAATTGTATGCCATCTGTATAAGAGATGTCGCCATAATGGGGATGGCTAGTCTGGTTAATGAAGAAAGGACAGGACCTTTCAATAAATCCACATGTTTTTTCACAAAATATTCCTCCGGTGTAAATAGTTGATGTTTACGATGAACGGTTTAGCCTGTTCATGCTCACCAACGATCATTATAGCATAACCGCATGAGAAAAACAGCTGTCTCGTATTTAAAAATCATTTCAAAATAAGGAGAAAAGAGCAGGAGTACAAAGAGCATTTTTATTTTGAAATCAAGAAAAAGTATTGAAGAAAGTAAGAAAAAGTATCGGAAAAGAGTTGACACACACGGGACAGTATAATATAATAAAACAGTATGACAAAAGGAGAAACAGCAGGAGGCCAAAGCCCCGGAGTCTTGTTGATTTCGATATATCTACTATGAAAAAGTTAATGATTCACAGGAGGGAAACCAATGAAAACTTATATGGCTAATCCAGATAAGATTGAAAGAAAATGGTATGTAGTGGATGCAGAAGGATGTACACTTGGACGTCTTGCATCAGAAGTAGCTAAAGTTTTAAGAGGAAAAAATAAACCAGAATTCACACCGCACGTAGACACAGGTGATTATGTGATTGTTGTGAACGCTGAGAAAGTAAAAGTAACAGGTAAGAAGATGGATCAGAAGATCTACTACAATCACTCTGACTATGTAGGAGGAATGAAAGAGACTACATTAAAAGAGATGATGAACAAGAAACCTGAGAAAGTTATCGAACTTGCTGTAAAAGGAATGCTTCCAAAAGGACCTTTAGGAAGAGCAATGATTAAGAAACTTCATGTATATGCTGGACCAGAGCACAAACAGGAAGCTCAGAAGCCAGTTGAACTGAAATTCTAAGGAAAGGTTGAAAGGAGGATATTACAGTGGCTAAAGCAAAATTCTACGGAACAGGAAGAAGAAAAAAATCTATCGCAAGAGTATATTTAGTACCTGGAACAGGTAATATTACAATCAATAAAAGAGATATCGACGAGTATTTCGGACTTGAGACATTAAAGGTTGTTGTACGTCAGCCATTGGTTGCTACAGAGACAGAAGGAAAATTTGACGTAATCGTTAATGTTAAGGGTGGTGGATACACAGGACAGGCTGGAGCAATCCGTCACGGTATTTCAAGAGCACTTCTTGAGGCTGACAATGATTACAGACCAGTTCTTAAGAAAGCTGGATTCTTAACACGTGATCCAAGAATGAAAGAGCGTAAGAAATACGGTCTCAAAGCTGCTCGTAGAGCACCACAGTTCTCTAAACGTTAATCAGTCTACGAGGCTACACAAATTTATACGACTCAAGACGTCGTAGGACGTTTCACAACCTCTCAGGACATTTGTTCTGGGAGGTTTTTGTATTTATTTAGAAAGAGAACTGTGGTAGAATTTATGGAAGGTACTTTTATTTATTGGATAGGTATATTAATATAGGAAACTTGAATTTTACGCATATTTGCATTAAGTAAAAGTACACATAGAAACACTTTGTGTGTAGGAACACTTGACTTTGTGGGGCGTTATGAGGCAAAAGTTTTGTATCGGCCTTTTTTATAAAAAATTCACATATAAATCATAAATCTTCCATTGAATCTTATTTTAAGTTTAGTATACTTATTTTCTATATCTGGAAAAGGAAGTGAAAGTCGAAAAATGATGAGTTATTCTATATCGCAATGGATTTTATTTTTCTTTTGCTACGCATTTATCGGATGGATTTGGGAATGTTGTTTCGTTTCGATGAAGGAATTTTATAGAAATAGGAAATGGAAATTTGTAAATCGTGGTTTTTTACACGGACCATTCATACCAATCTATGGATTTGTAGCGATTAGTATATTAATAACGACAGTTCCGATCAGGGCTCAAGGGTTAGCAGTGTTTGTTGTCGGATCACTCACTGCGACAATATTTGAACTGGTCATTGGTCCGGTTATGGAAAAACTATTTCAGGTGAAATACTGGGATTATAGTGAATTGCCTTTGAACTATAAGGGATACATATGTCTGTTCGTATCGATATTTTGGGGAATCTTATCTGTAGTATTGGTCCAGATTATTCATGTGCCAATTGCAGATGTACTTATGAGGATACCTCGAGCAGTATGTGAAATATGTTCTATATTATTGATTATTTTATTTACATACGATACGACGATTTCATTTAACGAAGCGATGGAACTGCGAGATCTTTTGGAAACATTGGCTGAGAATAACGAAACCATGAAACGTATTGAGCGTAGGATCGATGCAATTGTTGCGTTTACGCCAGTGCCAGATATGAACGAGCTAAGGGTGTTGAGCGAGAATCTTCATGAAAAAATGGAAGACAGAGTGAATCGTCTGCGTGAAAGAAACGAAGAACGTATCAATAAAATCAGGGAGCATATGCAACTTCCGGAATTTGACGGTTTACCTGAACGTGAAGAATGGTTAAAGAAACTGGAGCAGCGTCATATAAAATTTATGGAGAAATCCAACAAACAGTATACATATGCATTGAGCCAGTTGAAACGTAATCCGAGGATGAAATCGAAGAAATATCAGGAGATTATCAAATTGCTGAACGAGTGGAACAAAGATGAAAGATAAACCTATATGAAGGGTTTCTGTAAGGTGAGTGTGAACTTTCAGTAATACGTTCTGTTGCTGTGATGATTTTTCTACGATATACTCCTTCAAAAAGGAGTGTGCTCTTATGGGTAGAGAAATTTACGACATCGTCAATGATATGGCGGAAGTGTTAAATGCATCGCAGATGCAAATATTACAAGAGGTTCTGGTAAAACGCTTATCTGAAAAGGCTACATCAGATTGTGCACAGACCACGAATGTGGAATTTTTGGATATGTTTTTAACTGCAAAGCATTTAGAAGGGTGTTCTGACAAAACAATACGCTATTATAGATGTAATATTGAAAAAATGCTGGATACAATAAATATTCCGGTGATAAAGATTACAACGGAAATGCTACGAAAATATCTTGTGGAGTATCAAGCGATAAATAATTGTGGAAAGGTGACTATTGATAATATTCGTAGAAGCCTTTCCACTTTCTTTTCATGGTTGGAGGAAGAAGATTATATTATAAAAAGTCCGATGAAAAGAATTCATAAGGTGAAGACTGCGGTTATTGTGAAAGATACCATTCCGGATGAGAAAGTTGAAATTCTCAGAGATAATTGTAATAATCTTCGTGATAGGGCAATGATTGATTTTTTTGCTTTCAACTGGTATTCGTGTGGGCGAATTAGTTAGACTGAATATTGATGATATAGATTTTTCGGAGCGAGAATGTGTAGTTTATGGAAAGGGCGACAAAGAGAGAAAAGCATATTTTGATGCTAAGACAAAAATTCATTTATTGAATTATATTGAATCAAGGACAGATGATAATAGTGCATTATTTGTGTCGTTAAATAAACCTCATAGCAGATTAACTGAAAGTGGTGTTCAATTAAGGTTACGAGAAATGGGTAAGAAGTTGGGCGTAGAAAAGGTACACCCACATAAGTTCAGAAGGACTATGGCAACCAGAGCGATTGAGAAGGGCATGACAATTGAACAGGTGCAGAAGATATTGGGACATGAACAGATAGATACAACACTTAGATATGCTATGGTTAATCAAAATAATGTGAAACTGTCGCATAGAAAATTCATTTCGTAGGAGTTGCAAGTGACGTTGAAATAATTCGATGAAATAGGTTGAATTTATCCTAGATAAAGTGATATACTATCTATATAAAATAATGGAGGTGTTCATATGACAGTAGATACAAACACAATGGTTTCAATTACAGAAGCAAATCAGAACTTTTCAAAAGTTGCAAGATTAGTAGATGAGCTTGGCTCAGTTGTTATACTTAAGAATAATGCACCAAGATACTTGGTAATAGATTTTAGCAAAGCAGATGACAGTGCTGTAGCTAAGGATGAAGATGTGCTTGAAATTTCAAAAAGATTACTTGCACAGAATAAAGAGGCTTATGAGGTGCTTGCTAAATGAAAAGATTGAGCAAAGAGCAGATTTTGATGCTTCATTCGCAGCTTATTGAACAGACTGGCGGAACTGTTGGTGTAAGAGACTTCAATTTGTTGGAGTCTGCTATAGAGACTCCGTTTCAGGTATTTGGCGAAGAAGAGCTATATCCAACGATTCAAGCAAAAGGTACACGTCTGGGTTATGGTTTAATAAAGAATCATTGTATGTTGGATGGAAACAAGCGAATAGGAACACATGTGATGCTTGTGTTCTTTGCCTTAAACGGAATCGAATTACGATATACGCAAAAAGAATTGTATGAAATGGTTCTCGCAGTAGCAGATGGAAGTTTGGAATATGAAGATATGCTTAAGTGGATACTGGAGCATCAAGCATAATTAATTATTATTTTTTTTAATGCCTGTGTTTAATCTTGGGAAGGTCGAACACAGGTGATTATTTGAATTTGTCGATGACATTTAGAATATTAACCATAATAAAATGGTG
>UQRE01000030.1 GCA_900543415.1 uncultured Dorea sp.
TTTTGAGATTTCGTAAACCTAAGACCACAATAAAAAAATATACCTATCAGTGCTGGAATAGTATTGATACTGTTGCGTATCATGTTACAATAGTAGTATTTTGGGTATCTGGCATTTTTAAGTTTATGGAATCTGGGAATGAGTTAAAAGATGAGATTATTGATTCATTGAAAGATTTGACTGTGGCGATAGTGATTATTCCGCTGTGGTATGGAATTAGTGGAAACTTAGAATTTGACATCGAGGAAATGCTAATTGTAGTAGGACATTATATTATATTGCTTGGTATTGTGTATGCCACTAAGCAAAGTGTAAAGTCAATAGGTTCCTTTTCTTATTTCACGCATACAATTATACCCGTAATTTTTATCATTCTGTTTTATTTAGGTGTGCCTGAAAGTTATGCAATTATTATTTCTTTATTACTTCCGGAGATTATCAATTTCCATTATTTCAGGATGAGAATTAAGGAGAAAAGTATTAAATCGGCATAGTGAATGAAGATAATAGAGAATGGTTTTTATGGAAGATTGTGGAAGTGTGGATTTAAAGAAAGTAAAAGTGACTGTCGACCAAGTGAAAAATTTTTATGAAAATAAAATTAATGACAGGTGTACGTTGACAGAAAAACTTATTAAAGCAGGATACCAACAAGAAAGTGGAGGATATATCGCATATGCACTTGAATGTGGTGAAGAGGTGTTTTATAAAAATGCAAAACCAAGTCAAGGGTGGCATTTGATAGATTCATATTGTAAAAGAACTCAACCAAAGACAGTTTTTTCAAAAAGAATTAAATGTGGAGAACTATTATTTTGGATGGCAGAGGTTGGAAAGTGTGTTCCATACGATGAATTAGAAATATTGGTTAATACAATAATAGCAAGTAGAACTCCGGTAAAAAGAAGAAATGAGATGAAACCGCCAGTCCGTTATAATAGACGAAAGTGGAATAAAGAGATTCAAAGACTTTGTTTTGATGAAATTGTAAAGAGCGTAGATGCATATTATAGAGGGGTGACAAAGTAGTAGAGAAGTAGAGAGAGGTGTCGCTAGAAATGTATTGGATAATGAAAATAATGTTTGGCAAGAGTCGTTCTTCAAAATATGAAGAAATAAAAAAACTTGCTCAAAGTCTTCCGAATTATTCAGATGAGAATGGTATTACAGTTTGTGGGGCGAAATCAATTCGAGAATACATTATTTACTATAGAGAACTTGAAAGTTTGATGCAGTCGGTAGAAAAATGGAAATCCAGTCAAATATTTCTGTATGATGTAGAATACAAGCGCTTACCTGATTTTTGGAATTTTAGAGAGCGTGTAATAAAAGAAGCTGGAAAATATGCACCGATTCTCAAAAGTAGTTCAATTGGATGGGATTCTGTAACTATGGAAGAATTACCTTATCCAATAGTGTATTATCCTGGAGGTTATGGTGCGTTTTTTGCTTTTTCTGAAGATATTGATAAAGATATATACTTTTGTGAATGTGAAAGAGAAGCAATCAAAAATTATATTGAATTAAGAAAGAAGTCACCTCTGAAGAATTATTCTGGTCCAAAGACATATCCTCTTGGGGCTGACTATTTTCCAAAGTTTGTTGCAGAAAGGTCTAGAGAGAATCCAGAGAATCCGTTAGAGCTATTTGAATTCAAGGCGAAACTTTGCTATAGGTGCAATCATAAAATTCCACGTTTGGCTTATTGCCATGAGATGTATTCAGGCGGTAGTAAGTTTAAATTGACTTATGGTTGGTACATAAATCAAGAATATTTTAAGTGTGGTATTGATCCATATCAGGGTGATAATATTTTGATAGATAAATGTCCGCCAGAAATAATTGATTGTATCACTAGATGCAATTCTCTGAAAGAACGTTTGAACGATGAGTTAGATAATCAGGATATAGAAGAAGAACTTCGTATGTATGATAAAGAACTTCATAATTCGATTGAAAATCTGGCAAGAGAGAGTCTGGGATTTAAAAAAATTGGAGAAACGTGGGTGAGCGAGACAATTCTATTTAATATTATAAAGGGTTTGTATCCTCATTCTAAGGTTATTAAACATTATCGTCCAAAATGGCTACATGGATTAGAATTAGACATTTTTTTGCCAGAACACAATCTTGCATTTGAATATCAAGGAATCCAACATTTTGTACCAGTTGAGCATTGGGGTGGGGAGAAACAATTAAAGAAGCAACAGGAACATGATAAAAAGAAGAAAGAACTATGTGATAAAAAAGGTGTTACACTTATTTGTATAAATTATGATGAAAGTTTAACAACTGATTTTGTTAAGGCGAAAATCACTTTGAATTATAATTGTAAAAAATGATGATGCAGAGGGAGAAAATATGAATAGGAATTCATTAATTCAACAAGTTCAAAATTGGGAAAAAGAATATAAAAATTTTATGGATATTCATGAGTTTCCACCATATGGGCTAGAAGCTAAAAAAGCATCGCTATATTTGGCAGATGCTCAAGGCTTTGATTCAGTTGCAGCAACATCGTATCAACCTAAAACAAAGGAACATAGCTTGCTAATAAGTACCAATTTGCCAATGGAAAAGTATGTGTTATTTCATGAATTTACACATATGATCGATTCTGAGATGTATGCGAATGGTGATAGTGTGAGATATGCAGGAATTTCAGGTTTTACAGAGTATCATGCTTCGCAAGTGGAACTGTTACAATTACTCGGTGCGGATAGAATAAACGAAAAAATATCTTTTTCGATGAATACAATCATTATTACTATAGCGGGAGAAAAAAGTGTATATCAGTATGTAAAAGAAAAACAACAACATGCTATAGAGCTTTTTAGTAGAATGGATTTTCCGGCTGATTTGAATACTTTAAAATCAGCTTTTGGCGTCCTTTATAACTATTATGGACTTCGTTCAATATGTGAAATGTATGCAGTAGATTATATAGAAGAGATAGATAATGAAGCCTTTCTTAAATTTATCCCTACCCAGCAATTTGTTGTAATGAATAAGTTAATGCATGGATACTTCAGTAAAGAACAAATTGAATTATGCATGAAAGTATATTTGGGAACAATTTTTCCTTTGATTAGAGAATATAATTTGGCATAGATATAGCTATCCATGATTACATAACAGTCTTATATTTCGGTATAGGGCTGTTTTTTTATGCCAAAAAGAAAGGAGACAAGAGCATGAAATTAGTTTTAGCAGAAAAACCGTCTGTTGCTCAGAGTATTGCCAAAGTATTAGGAGTGAATGAACGCTTCGATGGGTACTTGGAGGGTAACGGATATGTTATCAGTTGGTGTGTGGGTCACTTGGTGGAACTCTTCGAGCCAGAGGGTTACGACGAGAAGTATTCCAAATGGAATTATAATGATTTGCCTATTGTGCCGGATGAGTGGAAATATCAGGTATCCGCAGGAACCAGAAAGCAGTTCGGTGTACTCCGACAGCTTATGAAACGTGATGATGTAGAAAGTCTTGTGTGTGCAACAGACGCAGGGCGAGAGGGGGAACTGATTTTTCGTCTGGTATATCATCAGTGCCGTTGTAAAAAGCCATTTGAAAGGCTTTGGATTTCTTCTATGGAAGATTCCGCTATCAGAGAGGGATTTGCCAATCTGAAATCATCAACAGAATACGATGCTTTGTATGAAGCTGCATTAAGTCGAGAGCGAGCCGATTGGATTGTCGGTATCAATGCTACTCGACTTTTTTCTGTTTTATACGGTCAGACATTGAATGTTGGTCGAGTAATGACACCGACTCTTGGTATGGCAGTTATGAGAGAAGCTGCGATTTCTGCTTTCAGATCAGAGCCGTTTTACACAGTACAGCTTGGATTTCCTGAGTTTGTAGCTGCAAGCGAAAGACTGAAGGAAAAGAAACTTGCTGAAGAACTGGTGAAGAAATGTAGAGACAGTTCTAAGACAGTTGTTACAAAGATTGAACAGAAGGACAAGACAGAAAAGGCTCCGGCACTCTATGATCTGACAAGTCTTCAGAGGGATGCCAACAGGGTTCTGGGATTCACGGCACAGCAGACTTTAGATTACACACAGAACCTTTATGAGAAGAAGTTGGTAACGTACCCTCGTACTGACAGCCGTTATCTGACAGAGGATATGGCGGGGGGATTACCTGAGCTTGTGTCCAGAGTGGCACAGGCATTTGAGAAAAAGGGAGCTTTTGATGTAAATGCAGCACAGGTAATCAATAACAAAAAGGTTTCTGATCATCATGCCATTATTCCAACGCAGAGTATGGCAAATGCAGATTTGCAGGAACTACCTGCAGGAGAACGTGCTGTGTTGCAGCTTATCGCAGTAAGACTTCTGGTTGCGGTAAGCAAAGCACATAGCTATGCAGAGACAACGATGGAACTGACCTGTTCTTCAGGAACTGAACAGTCTGAAAGCGGATGTAGGAGAACGTCCGAAGTTGCCAACAAAATCCAGAGAGGAAATAAGATGAGCCGTTCAACCTTAACGCTGGCAGAGCAGGAGACAATTATAAATTGGGACAACGAACTGGATACTGCCAGTATTTATACGCATGATCCGAGACTTATTGGCAAATTGAAAGCATTAGCGGAGAAATATCCTGATTCATTTAAGCTGATACGTCGAGGTCCGCAAAAGGCGGTTACCTATCAAGTGCCAAAAAAGAATATTAGTGTGCGTTCGCCTTACAACGAAGAACGCAGGAAAAGGCAATCACAGGAAGCGAAAGTAAATGGATTACAGGACTATTTAAACAATGTGGAGGTAGAAGATGTCACAGAATAAGATTGAAAAATGGGATGAAATCAATGGCAGAACTGTTTATAATCTGAAGCAGATGACAAAGACACTTTTGTTTTTGCGAGATCATAACGTCGAGAGTATTGAAGAATTAAGAGAAAAGGCAAATGCTTCGGTGGATCGTTTGTCAACTTTGTCGGACAATATCAAATCTGCTGAAACACGAATTGCAGAGCTTGTTGTTTTGAAAAAGCATATCATCAATTATTCAAAGACTAGGGAGGTATATGTCGAGTATCGTAAATCAGGGTACAGTAAAAAATTCTTTGAAGCTCATCGTGAAGAGATTATAATTCATAAAGCTGTGAAGCAGGCATTTGATGAACTTGGATTGAAAAAGATTTCCCGTGTGAAGGAACTGAATGAGGAATATTACAAACTGATGGCTGAGAAGAAAAAGTTATCTTCCGAGTATTATGAAGCAAGAGCTGCCATGCAGGAATTGTTAAAAGCTCAGAAGAATGTTGAGATGTTTTTGGATGCAGAACAGAAACAGGAAGAGAAGGAAAAACAGAAAGAACAAGATAGATAATTTGTGGGGTGGGACACTATAACAGTGTTCTGCCCGTTCTTTTTTTGTATCGAGTCGTTCTAATAGAACTACATACTCGTCATTCTGGATTCTGTATAACTTTTTCGCCAGAACTTATAATTATTATAGAATGGGTAGTCGTTCTAAAAGGAGGTGTCACGATGGATTTAAGCCCCATTGGAAGTAGGATAAAAGCAGCAAGGGAAAACAAGAAAATAACGCAGGAAGAACTGGCTGCATTGCTTGATTTAAGTACGACACACATCAGTGTAATTGAACGAGGAGTAAAACCACCAAAGTTAGAAACTTTTATTCGTATTGCAAATCTTTTGGGCGTGTCCGCAGATTATCTTCTGATGGATGTTATAGAATATCCTGCTGATGTTGTTGCTGGCGAATTATCAGAATCTATATCAAAATTATCCCTGAAGGAAAAAGAAAAGGCACTCACAATTATTCGTGTAATGAGCGAAGAGTAGTGAATTTGGAAGAGTCAAAAAGGCTCTTCTTTTTTTGTATTCGGCACTATTTGACATGGAAATATTATGAAAATGTGATATAGTAATTCTTATAGAACTACAAATAAGTCTAAAAGGATGAGTTAAAAATGACAAAAGAGTTTAAGGAATTACTGAATGCAGTTGCTAAACAGTACAACACAACCCCCGAAGAAGTTTACAAAGAAATGCAGATTGCTATTGATTTTGGTTTTGATAATCCTGATCCAGAAGTACAGAAAATTTGGAAGCAGATTCCATTCAAAGGAGAGAGCCCTACTCCGAAAGATTTGATTCCATATATGGCAGAAATGGTTCGAACACAGAAGTGAACAAACAAGAAAAAACGTTTTTTCTAAACAGAAAAGGAGAAGGTATTATTGAAGAAAAAAATATTTCTGCTTTGTCTGATAGCTCTGTTATTTTTACAAGGGTGCAGTGAAAAACATACGCCTGCAGAACCAGATGTTGTCAGCAGCATTTCGACGAACCGAGACCAGTATCTGACGGTAGTTGCCAATCGTGATGAGATTGAAGATAAAGAAGCATTTGCTTGGGAACTGATTGAGATGTGCCAGGAAAATTCCTTTCACACGATTAAATTTTCAACGGACAGAGGTTATGCAACTCGTATCCGTATGAGTGTGTATTTATGGAAAGATGAAATCGAAGGGCATGATGCAGTCATAGAAATTGAGTATGAACCAGGCGAGTTCAATGTGGATTATGATATTGTGAACAATCCCGACAAGTTTGAATTGTATGTGGATGGTGAACGAGTTGAAGAATAGCATTCAGAATGAATGCGTAGCCACCACTAACAGTGTGGTGAAATAAGGGGAATTAGGGAGAACCCCAACAAGCATCTTTGCACAGGGCGGCGCGAGCAGGAATCGGGCAAAGACGTGAACTTGTCCAAGTTTACACTGCTTGATGATTTGTAAAAAGATAAATGAAGAACTTCATATCTGGTATCTTTTTTGGGTGCTAGCGTAAAATTTTACTCGGAAAAATGAAATAGAAATTAAAAGAGGACACCACTTTGTGATAAAGTATTTAGGCCGACAAGCAAAAATACACACAAAGGGAGGTGTCCTCTATGATTAAAAGTATAAAATATTTTGAGGAAGAATGCATTAAAAAATTTGAAAAACTTGTAGATGATTTTATGAAAGAGCCAACAAAGATAGCAGAGTATGTTCTTGGCGTAACAGATGAATTACACAAGCTTGGTCTGGAAATGATTAAAGAATCGCTGGAGTCTATGGATCAAATGCTTCAGGAAAGTCCCATTCGTAAGAAAAACTGGGTTGTAGAAGCTCATGATTGTTGAGCAGGAAGAAAGTGCTAAGGAGGTAGAGAGTATAGAGGAGCTTGATTTTGAGATAGAGAATCCAAGTCAAATTTCCGAAGATGATGAAGAACTTGTCGAAAAAAAAGGACTTGTGGTGATAGATGCTGGTCATCAGGCGAAAGGAAATTATGAGGAAGAACCAGTTGGGCCGGGAGCTAGTGAAACGAAGGCTAGGGATAATGATACTTCCGTTCAGCCATAAGTCACGAGATGGGAGCGGCTCGGAGAGAACCTCGGAGGAGCTAACAGCTCATGGAGTTGCCAGCAACAACCGCCTGAAGATTCCCAAGCAGAAATAATCTGTTTTATGAAGTGATTCATATCCGTATCGGGGTGTTGAGGACAAATAGATGCGAACATATCAAACATATACACAATAACGAACCAGGACCGACGAGTGATATTTGTTACCCGTCGGTCTTTTACATACAAAGAAATGGAGGATAGGATACGATGGATGAGATTAAAAGAGGATATCTTTACATCGCAGATTTAGACCCGGTAAAAGGCAGTGAGCAGGGAGGTCGAAGACCAGTCCTTGTCGTACAGAATGATGCAGGCAATCAACATAGTCCGACAGTAATCATTGCTGCAATTACCAGTCAGAAGAAACCAAATCAACCGACACATGTATGTCTGAAAGGGGTGGATGTTCTTCCGAAGGATTCCATGGTTTTAATGGAACAGATTCGTACCGTAGATAAATCCAGACTGGAAGAATATATCGGAAAGATTGGGTGGAAGCTGATGGAGAAAGTGGATAGGGCATTGCGAATCAGCGTTGATTTGAAGAAGCAAGAACCGATGTTACTTACACTTTGCCCCAGATGTGCAGCACAGTTTTACAATTCTGCTTCACATCATATTAAGAAGGCACAGGAACATCAAAATATCAAAGAAGTTTGTATGTTTTGTAATGTGCGAAGAGGTGTAGATTATTACATTTATCCACGAGGATATAGGAACAAAAAACTCAAAAAGTCAAGGATGTCAAATAAATAAATTTTCGCTATTTTCGGGTGAAAATGCCCGTGGCGACAAAATAGCACTATTTCGTCTGTCATGGTAGGATATAATCACGGCAGCCGAAAGTGCTTTGGAGGAAAAGCACATGGAAGAAAAATTGAATACACAGCAGGTTTACACACCGTCCGAGATTCAGGTGCTTTTAGGTATCGGACGAAGTAAAACCTATCATTATTTAGCACAGGTTCATCTTGAGGGAAAGCCTTTTCGTGTACTGAAGATTGGAAACCAGTACCGAATCCTGAAGAAATCTTTTGATGATTGGATGTGCGGAGTAGAAAAGGTAAGGTGAATTTCATGGAAAAAAAGAGCGTAGCGTTCTTTGAACGAGGATCCTGGTATCACAGAACCAAGACTCTGAAAGAAGACGGCACCGTTAAATATGGAAAAAAAGGTGGTTTTGAGTCGGAGCAGGATGCAGTAAAGGCTTATAAACTGGCTGAAAAAGAATTTAAACAACAGCAACGTAAAGCAGTCATGACGGGTAAAAATCGTCAGGAAGTTATGCTGAAAGATTATCTGATTTACTGGTATGAGGAAGTCTTTTCACAGCGAATTAAGAATACAACGAAAATGATTGGAGCTTATGTTCTGTATGATCTGGTGTTTCCGAATATGGAGCAGGATATAAAACTCCGATATGTCAGTGTGGAATATATGGATGCTTTGTTGGAAAAAGTTTCTCATAGCTGTGCTTCGGCAGGAAATACATGTCGTGCATACTTAAATATCGCTTTTAAGGACGCAGTAATTGAGGGATACATACCTCGCAATCCAATCCCGGATACGAAAGCGTATAAGAGAAAAGCGCCCAAAGTTACGATTTACAGTAAAGACAAATTGAAAATTTTCCTGAAGGCAGCGTCCAAAGATGAGTGGTATCTGGAATATTTGCTCGGAGTATTCTGTGGGTTACGAAAGGGTGAGATTCTCGGCTTGAAGTTTTCAGACTTTGATTTTGAACAGCATACGGTAAGTGTGAAGCGTCAGTTGGGAGCAAATCCTGTGATGGAGGAACGAAGCAGTAAGATTGCAAGCTACTCTGTTATAGAAAAAGACCCGAAAACATTCAATAGTGTTCGTACACTAAGAATACCACAGGTCATTGAGACAGAAGTTTTGCGTAGGAAAAATAAGATAGATGAAGACAGAGATGCACTGATGGACGGATATGAAGATAACAATTATATCAGTTGTCAGCCGAATGGAAGACCTCATAATATGTCTTCTATGAATATAGCTTTAACAAAATTGTGTAATAGAAATGGATTGCCGAAGATAACCGTGCATTCCTTACGACATATGTTCGCAACTATTTTAATTGAACAGGGTGTTCCACTGGTGAAAATATCAGCATTATTAGGACACAGTTCTGTGAATACAACATTTGAGTATTATTGCGATGTGATGGATGAAAATGAAAATATCATCAATTTCTTAAATGAGAAGTATTCAGCATAAGGGAAAATGACTTATAGGTTTGGCGTTCCAGTTATCTTTGCTGAGAACGCCATATTCATTTATAGAGACTGGAGGCTATAGGAAATGACATTTAATTTACATACCCAGAGATATGTTGATTGGAAAGTATATAATGTTACACCGATCAAAAATAAATACGGTTTCCGTGTGAAACTAATCTATGCAGATGGAACAAGCACCATCCAGCAAAAGAGTGGGTATACATCGAAGAAAGCGGCAGAACAGGCAAGAACCGAGATTATCGGACAGCTTTATGCCAATGCTTATGTTGTATACGAAAATATTCTGTTAGAAGAATTTCTGGAGTTCTGGCTGGAAGATGTGATGAGACCGAAGATGAAAAATTCATCATATGTAGCTTATCGAAATTCCATCCACAGGCATATCAATCCTCATTTGGGCAAAGTAAAGCTGACAAAATTGAATAGAGGACATATTCAGCAGCTTTATAATAAAGAAATGAAAGTTTCAGAATCAGCCGTAAAACTGGTAAAGACTGTTATGAATACTGCAATGGGATATGCGATGGAAAAGAAAATGATCTCAGTGAATCCGGCAGAGGATGTGGATTTGCCGAAGCAGAAACCAAAAACGGAATTTAGGGTTCGCCACATAGACGAACAAAAGACATTAAATCAGGAGCAGGTCGATAGGCTGATTGAAGCGGCAAAGGATACACCGATTTATCTGCAAGTTATGTTTGCCGTACTCATGGGATTACGCCGTAGTGAGATTATCGCTGTAAAATATTCGGATATTGACTACATAAACAGAACGCTTCATGTAGAACGCCAGTTGGGCATTGTTCCGATGAGCGACAAAAAGGATTTTCAACCTAAGACGTACACGAAGCAGGAGATAGAATTAAAAACGGAATCCAGTGACCGTATTATACCTATCCCGGACATTCTGTTTGAAGCAATTATCGAAGAAAGACAGAAATATGAGAAGAATAGACGAAGAAGAATCAATGATAAACACAATCCGTTTTTTGATGGCAATTATGTGTGCTGTTCCACCTATGGAAAACCAAGGAGTAAGGATTTTCATTGGGTACACTTCAAGAAACTATTAAAAGAAAATGGCTTGCCGGATATTCGATGGCATGACCTGAGAGCTACATACTGCACAATCCTATTGAAAAATGACTTTAATCCCAAAGCAGTATCGAAGCTCATGGGACATGCAAAAGAAATCATTACCATTGATGTGTATGGTGATAATCGAGAGATTATAGAAGATTGTCTTGAGAACTTAGAACCATTTATTGATGAAGTGCTCCCAGAGGAAGAAGTGATAGACCTTTGTGATGTGGATTGCATGGATTTTGTGGCTTCAGAATTGATAGAATAAAATGTGAAATTTTTATGTGAGAGATATAGAGGTACTTGTGACCTCTATATTTTTTATGCTGATTGTGGTATACTACTACCGTGTGCCATGATGAATAGTCCAAGTAATTTCAGTCTGTGTTGACTGGTGTTACATAGTCGCAAAATCCAGTTTTGTGACCTAAATTCGTGTAAAGCGAAAAATACGATGATTCGCCCGATTTTTACACGAAAACAGTCATGGAATTACACGAATAAATTTTGAAATTACACGAATTTGTGGCTGATAATCATCATAGCAAATCCGTGAAAAAGGAGGTTTTTTATGGATAAATTTGAATTACACTCCGAATATAAACCAACTGGTGACCAGCCACAAGCGATTGAAAAACTGGTGAAAGGATTCCAGGAAGGCAATCAATTCCAGACTTTATTAGGGGTTACGGGGTCTGGTAAGACCTTTACGATGGCAAATGTCATTGCTGCATTAAACAAGCCAACTCTTGTAATAGCTCACAACAAGACACTGGCTGCCCAGTTGTTTGGTGAGTTTAAGGAATTCTTCCCTAACAACGCAGTCGAATATTTTGTATCCTACTACGACTACTACCAGCCGGAGGCTTACGTCCCATCGTCCGACACCTACATTGCCAAGGACTCTTCCGTCAACGACGAAATTGACAAACTTCGGCTGTCGGCAACAGCCTCCCTCATTGAACGTCGGGATGTAATCATTATTTCCAGCGTGTCCTGCATTTATGGACTTGGTGAACCGGAGAATTTTGAAAAAATGATGGTATCACTGCGTCCGGGGATGGAAAAAGATCGTGATGAGGTGCTTAGACAGCTCATTGATATTCAATATGATAGAAATGAAATGGATTTTAAACGAGGTACTTTCCGAGTACATGGGGATGTGGTGGAAGTGATTCCGGCGAACGAAGCAGATATGGCAGTTCGTATTGAATTTTTTGGAGACGAGATTGACCGCATTACGAAAGTAGATGTGTTGACCGGAGAGATTAAAAGTGAACTAAGTCATGTGGCTATTTTCCCGGCGTCGCATTATGTAGTGGGAAAAGAAGATTTAGAGCGTGCGGTAAAGGCAATCGAGGAAGAGTTAGAAGAACAGATTAAATATTTCAAAAGTGAAGGTAAACTTCTGGAAGCACAGCGAATTTCTGAGCGGACAAACTTCGATATTGAGATGATGAGAGAAACCGGATTTTGTTCGGGAATTGAGAACTATTCCAGACATTTGACGGGATCAGAGGCAGGACAGCCTCCGCGGACACTTCTTGACTATTTTCCGGATGATTTTATTATGATGATTGATGAATCACATAAGACAGTGCCGCAGGTGGGAGGCATGTATCACGGAGACCAGTCAAGAAAACATACATTAGTGGATTACGGTTTCCGCCTTCCTTCAGCGCTTGATAACCGCCCACTCAGTTTTGATGAATTTGAGAAGAAGATCGATCAAGTACTGTTTGTGTCAGCAACACCGGGACCTTACGAGGCAGAACACGAACTTCTGCGGGCAGAGCAGGTGATCCGTCCGACGGGACTGTTAGATCCGGAGGTGGAAGTGCGTCCGGTAGAAGGTCAGATTGATGATTTGATCGGTGAAGTGAATAAAGAAGTTGCCAAGAAAAATAAGATTTTAATTACAACCTTGACAAAACGGATGGCAGAAGATTTGACCGATTATATGAGGGAACTCGGAATTCGTGTCAGATATCTTCACTCGGATATTGATACGTTGGAGCGCACGGAGATTGTAAGAGACATGCGGCTGGATGTGTTTGATGTTCTGGTAGGAATCAATCTTTTGAGAGAAGGATTGGATATACCGGAGATTACATTGGTAGCAATTTTGGATGCTGATAAAGAAGGGTTCCTTCGTTCCGAGACTTCTCTCATTCAGACCATCGGACGTGCTGCGCGTAATGCAGAAGGTCATGTCATCATGTATGCAGACGTGATGACAGATTCTATGAAGCAGGCAATTGAAGAGACAGAGAGAAGGCGTAAAGTACAGATGGCTTATAACGAAGCGCATGGAATTACGCCACAGACTATTAAGAAAAGTGTAAGAGATCTGATTGCTGTCTCGAAGAAGGTGGCAGCAGAGGAAGTTCGAATGGAGAAAGATCCGGAATCTATGAGCGAAAAAGAACTGGAGAAATTGGCAAAGGAATTGACGAAGCAGATGAAGAAAGCTGCAGCTGAGTTGAATTTTGAGGCGGCGGCTGAGCTGCGTGATAAATTAGTTGAGATTAAGAGGATGATGAAAGAGTAGATAACGAAGGGAACGAAGTAGTAGAAGTATGATAGAAAAAGAGTTAAAAAAAGAGGCAGAAAAGACAGATATCAAAAAACAATATATTAAGATCAGAGGAGCAAATGAGCATAATCTGAAAAATGTAGATCTTGATATTCCCCGCAATGAGCTGGTAGTGTTGACAGGATTAAGCGGTTCCGGAAAATCCTCCTTGGCATTCGATACAATTTATGCGGAAGGGCAGAGAAGATATATGGAATCATTATCGTCCTACGCAAGACAATTTTTAGGACAGATGGAGAAGCCGGATGTGGAGAGCATTGAAGGCTTATCACCGGCTATTTCTATTGATCAGAAATCAACAAACCGGAATCCCCGGTCTACCGTAGGAACCGTAACAGAAATCTATGATTATTTTCGTCTTCTATATGCGAGAATAGGTATTCCACATTGTCCGAAATGCGGAAAAGAGATTAAGAAACAAACAGTAGATCAGATGGTAGATCAGATTATGGCATTGCCGGAGAGAACGAAGATCCAGCTTCTGGCTCCGGTAGTGCGAGGAAGAAAAGGTCGTCATGAGAAGCTTCTGGAACAGGCAAAGAAAAGCGGCTATGTGAGAGTACGCATAGATGGAAATTTATACGAATTATCTGAGGAAATAACGTTAGATAAAAATATTAAGCATAATATAGAGATTATCGTAGACCGTCTCGTTGTAAAACCGGGAATTGAAAAGCGCCTGACAGATTCCATTGAAAATGTACTTCATTTGGCAGAGGGGCTTATGACTGTAGATGTGATTGATGGAGAGCCGATTAATTTCAGCCAAAGCTTTTCCTGTCCGGATTGCGGAATCAGCATTGATGAGATTGAGCCGAGAAGTTTCTCTTTTAACAATCCATTCGGTGCATGTCCGGAGTGTTTTGGACTTGGCTATAAGATGGAGTTTGATATTGACTTGATGATTCCGGATAAAAGTCTGAGTATCTCCGAGGGCGCGATTACTGTGATGGGCTGGCAGTCCTGCACAGATAAAAAAAGCTTTACGTATGCAATCCTGAGCGCGCTGAGCAAGGAATATAAGTTTTCTCTTGATACACCGTTCGAAAAATATCCGAAAAAAATACAGGATATTTTAATCCATGGGACCGGAGGAAAGGAAGTAAAAGTACATTATCAAGGACAGCGTGGAGAAGGTGTCTATGATGTGGCATTCGAAGGTTTGGTAAGAAATGTAGAGCGGCGATATCGTGAGACTGGCTCTGAGACAATGAAAGCAGAATATGAAGAATTTATGCGTATCACGCCGTGTCACGAATGTGGAGGACAGCGCTTAAAGCCGGAAGCGCTTGCAGTAACAGTAGGTGGAAAAAATATTGCGGAAGTTACAGAAATGTCCATTGAGGAACTTCAGCATTTTCTTGAAAAATTAGAGCTTACAAAACAACAAAATCTGATCGGAGGACAGATTTTAAAAGAAATACGTGCAAGGATTCGGTTTTTGATGGATGTAGGTCTGGATTATTTGACGTTGGGAAGAGCAACCGGTTCCTTATCCGGCGGAGAAGCACAGAGAATCCGTCTGGCAACCCAGATTGGTTCCGGTTTAGTGGGAGTAGCTTATATTTTAGATGAACCAAGTATCGGGCTTCATCAGCGCGATAATGACAAGCTTCTTGGGACATTGAAACATTTAAGGGATCTTGGAAATTCCGTACTTGTAGTAGAACATGACGAAGATACCATGCGGGAAGCGGATTATATCGTAGACATTGGTCCCGGAGCCGGAGAGCATGGCGGAGAAGTGGTAGCTGTGGGAAATTCAGAAGAAATCATGGCAAATCCAGCTTCCATAACAGGAGCTTATTTAAGTGGGAAAGTGAAGATTCCGGTGCCGGAAATGAGAAAAGAACCGACAGGATGGCTGGAAATTAAGGGAGCCAAAGAAAATAACTTGAAAAATGTGGACGTAAAAATCCCTCTTGGAATTATGACTTGTATTACAGGTGTGTCCGGATCGGGGAAAAGTTCTCTGATTAATGAAATTTTATATAAACGGTTAGCAAGAGACTTAAATCGTGCGCGGGTAATTCCGGGAAAGCATAAAGAAATCAAAGGGATTGAACAGCTTGATAAGGTAATTGCGATCGATCAGTCGCCAATCGGAAGAACGCCGAGATCCAATCCGGCTACCTATACGGGAGTCTTTGATCTGATTCGTGATCTTTTTGCCTCTACGCCGGATGCAAAAGCGAGAGGATATAAGAAAGGTCGCTTTAGTTTTAATGTCAAGGGCGGGCGGTGTGAAGCCTGCAGCGGCGATGGTATTTTGAAGATTGAGATGCATTTCCTTCCGGATGTATATGTGCCTTGTGAGGTTTGTCACGGAAAGAGGTATAATCGGGAAACATTGGAGGTAAAATACAAGGGGAAGAGCATTTATGATGTGTTGAATATGACAGTGGAAGAAGCGCTTCATTTCTTTGAAAATGTGCCAAGTATTCGAAGAAAAATGGAGACACTGTATGATGTGGGATTATCCTATATTCGCCTTGGGCAGCCATCTACCCAGCTTTCCGGAGGAGAAGCGCAGCGTATCAAACTTGCTACAGAATTAAGCAAAAGAAGTACGGGGAGAACGATTTACATCTTGGACGAGCCGACCACAGGACTTCATTTTGCAGATGTGCATAAATTAACAGAGATTTTGAAACGACTTTCCGCGGATGGAAATACGGTCGTTGTGATTGAACATAACTTAGATGTGATTAAGACCGCAGATTATATCATTGATATGGGACCGGAAGGTGGTGACAAAGGAGGTACGGTTATCGCCAAAGGAACACCGGAAGAGGTGGCAGAAAGTCCGGTGTCCTACACAGGAAAATATATTAAGAAGATGCTTGACAAATAAGAACGAACTTCGACACGAGCCCTGGATACTTCACAAAGAATTAAGGAAAAAGGGGTTTCCATTTACAGGGAATTTGATTATAATGATACGTGCATTATAACAAATGATAATAAGATTAATTGAAATAGATGGAAAGAACAGGAAGGGAGACTGAATATGTCGGTAGATATCGGGATTGATCTGGGAACCGCCAGTATTCTTGTATATGTAAAAGGTAAAGGCGTTATCTTAAAAGAACCGTCTGTTGTGGCAATTGACAGAGATAGTAATGCGATCAAAGCCATTGGTGAAGAAGCAAGACTTATGTTAGGGAGAACACCCGGCAATATTGTGGCGGTGCGTCCACTTCGTCAGGGAGTGATCTCTGATTATACTGTGACAGAGAAAATGATCAAATATTTTGTGCAGAAATCACTCGGTAAACGCATGTTTAAGAAGCCGAGAATCAGTATTTGCGTGCCAAGCGGCGTAACCGAAGTGGAGCGCAAAGCGGTTGAGGAAGCCACATACGCTGCAGGAGCAAGAGATGTACATCTGATTGAAGAGCCTGTGGCAGCAGCAATCGGCGCAGGGATTGATATCTCCAAACCGTGTGGAAATATGATCGTGGATATCGGAGGAGGAACCTCTGATATAGCAGTCATTTCCCTTGGCGGAACAGTAGTGAATACATCTGTAAAAATTGCAGGTGATGATTTTGATGAAGCTATTGTCCGTTATATGAGAAAAAAGCATAATCTTCTGATCGGGGAGCGTACAGCAGAAGATATCAAGATTAAGATCGGGACAACATATCAGTTGATCGAAGACGAAGTGATCGAAGTCAGAGGAAGAAATTTAGTGACGGGATTACCTAAGACGGTAACAGTGACTTCCTCAGAAACAGAAGAAGCGCTTCGGGAGACAACGGGACAGATTGTGGAAGCGGTCATCGGTGTTCTGGAACGCACACCGCCGGAGCTGTCAGCAGATATTTTGGAGCGGGGAATTGTACTGACCGGCGGCGGAGCCATGCTTCGGGGATTGGAAGAGATGATAGAAGAACGAACAGGAATTAATACGATGACTGCCGAAGAACCAATGAAAGTAGTTGCCATTGGCACCGGCCAATATGTAGAATTCATGGGGAACAGCAGAGAATAAAATTCATGGAAACAATCAAAGGATATGTAGAGCACATTGTATATCGGAATGAAGATAACGGATATACAGTATTTAATTTGAATAACGATGACGGAGAGCTTACCTGTGTGGGAAAGTTCCACTTTATTGAAGAGGGTGAACTGTTGGAACTGACCGGGGAATATACGATGCATAAATTGTACGGAACCCAGCTTCAAGTAGAATCTTCAAAGGTATGTGCACCGGAAGATCTTGTATCCATCGAACGGTATCTCGGATCCGGAGCGATTAAAGGAATCGGGACAGCGTTGGCAGGCAGGATCGTTAAAAAATTTAAAGAAGATACTTTTCGAATCATAGAAGAAGAGCCGGAACGACTGGCAGAGATTAAAGGAATCAGCGAGCGCAAAGCGAGAGAAATCGCGCTTCAGGTAGAAGAGAAGAAGGAGATGCGGGAAGCAATGATTTACCTTCAGAAATATGGGATTTCGATTGCGCTGGCAGCTAAGATTTATCAGCACTATGGTCAGAATGTATATCGGGTGATTGAAGAAAACCCATATCAGATTGCGGATCATGTGGCGGGTGTCGGCTTTAAAACAGCGGATGAAATTGCGCAGAAAGTGGGAATCCATACGGATTCGGATTTTCGAATCCGCAGCGGTATCTTTTATACCTTGCTTCAAAGCGTAGGCGAAGGGCATATTTATTTGAAGCAGGAAACGCTTCTTTATCGTGCGGGTGGACTCTTAGGCGTCCAGATTGAGCATGTAGAGAAATATCTTATGGATCTGGCCATGGAGAAGAAGATTGTACTAAAAAATGAGGCAGACGGTGTCCGTGTATACGCCTCACACTATTATTACATGGAATTGAATACGGCAAGAATGCTGCATAATCTGAATGTACGTGAAGAGATTGCGGATGTGGTATTACTTCATAGACTTCATGAAATAGAGCAGAATACGGGAATGGTTCTGGACGAAATGCAGAAAAAAGCGGTGATGGAAGCGGCACGCCATGGAATTATGGTTCTTACCGGTGGACCGGGAACCGGAAAAACGACAACCATCAATGCAATGATTCACTTCTTCGAAAACGAAGGGATGGACATTTTTCTTGCCGCACCGACAGGGAGGGCGGCAAAGCGGATGACGGAAACAACCGGATGTGAAGCGCAGACCATTCACCGTTTGTTGGAAGTGAACGGTAATCCGGAAGAAGAAGGACCTTCCGGTTTCACGAGAAATGAGGAAAATCCACTGGAAGCGGATGTGATTATTATTGACGAAATGTCTATGGTAGATCTCCCGCTGATGTATGCGCTTCTTGGAGCTATCGTACCGGGTACAAGACTGGTTCTGGTCGGGGACCGCAACCAATTGCCGAGTGTAGGGCCGGGCAGCGTATTAAAAGACATTATTGACTCCGATTGTTTTCCGGTTGTTATGCTCAGTAAAATCTTTCGTCAGGCGGAAGAAAGCGATATTGTAGTAAATGCGCATAAGATCAACCGGGGAGAAGCGGTTGTTCTGGATAATAAGAGCAGAGACTTTTTCTTTTTGAAACGACAAGATCCAAATATGATTATCAGCAATGTGATTACGCTGGTGCAGCAGAAGATGCCCAAATACGTAAATGCAAGACCTTATGATATTCAGGTGCTCACACCTATGCGCAAGGGATTGCTTGGGGTGGAACGGTTAAATCGTATCTTGCAGGAATACCTGAATCCCCCGGCAAAAGATAAAAAAGAAAAAGAATACGGAGAACGGTTGTTCCGAGAAGGTGATAAAGTCATGCAGATTAAAAACAACTATCAGTTGGAATGGGAAGTGACGACCAGATACGGAATGACGGTAGATAAAGGTCTTGGAATCTTCAATGGTGATATGGGGATAATCAGCGAGATTAATACTTATGAAGAGACCGTGACCGTGGAATTTGATGAGAAGAGAAAAGTCAAGTATCCATTTACGTTGTTGGATGAATTAGAGCTTGCCTATGCCATTACAATACATAAGGCTCAGGGAAGTGAATATCCGGCAGTGGTGATCCCGCTGTTGCAAGGACCGCGGCAATTGTATAACAGGAATCTTTTGTATACGGCAGTAACAAGAGCAAAGAAATGTGTGACATTGGTGGGGAGTGACACAGTATTTCAGGAAATGATCCGTAATACACAGGAACAGGATCGAAATACCAGTCTGGCAGAGCGAATCCGCGAATTGTTGTTGTGATAAAAAGAGAGAAAAATTTAATTATACAGACTTTAAAGAATCTATTATGGCCGGAGGTGTGTCCGTTTTGTGGAAACGTTCATCGGGACGGAACATGTCCGGCATGTCAGAACAAATTAGAAGAATTGTTTATCAGAGAACCGAGGTGCATGCAGTGCGGCAAACCTGTTCGCAATATAGAACAGGAGTATTGCTATGACTGTGCACATACACGTCATTATTATGATCAGGGGAGAGCGGTGTGGCTTCACCGGGATCCGGTCAAACAGTCTATTTATCAATTCAAATACCACAATCAGAGAGAATACGGAACATATTATGCAAGAGAAATGGAGAGGCTCTGTGGAGATTTTATCCGTAAGATCAATCCGGAGGTGCTGCTTCCGGTGCCGCTGCATCGCAGAAAACGTCGGAAGAGAGGATATAATCAGGCGCAAATTCTGGCACAGGAATTAGGAGAGAGAATGGGAATTCCGGTAGAAACGCAGTTGTTAGTGCGAGTGAAAAATACACGCCCTCAGAAAAAGCAGGATCACCGGATGCGAAAGGAAAATCTGAGGCATGCTTTTGCACTACGGTATCGGATTCGTAGCGTCAGAAGTGTGCTGATCATCGATGACATTTACACAACGGGAAATACGGTCGATCAAATCGCAAGAATCCTGAAAGAAGCAGGTGTGGAAAAAGTTTATTTTTTAACTATAAGTATTGGACAAGGAAACTGATATTTGTTATACTGAAAATGACGTTTAAAAGTTGAAACATATTGCTTGAGGTGGATAATGTTAGATGAAAAGAGAGTAAAATTAATGACCAAACTTGCGTTGTATGAAGAAACGCAAGGAAAAGATGATTTCAAGGTCAGCGGATATTATAGAAAAGATTATGTTGGAATGCATATGATCTGTACTTTTTTATGGGTGACGATAGGATATGTGTGTTTGGCCGGTTTGCTGGCGCTTGCCGGAATGGATGCGATCATCTCCAAAATATCTGTGGGATTTTTGATCACACTTATGATCGTGGCTGTTGCAGGTTATTTCATACTTTTGATTTTGTTTTTATCACTGACGAGTCGTATTTACAATAAAAAGCATCAGCATGCACGTAACAGAGTGAAGATGTATAACCATGATCTGATCAAATTACTTAAGATGTATGAAAAGGAGAAAAGGTAGAATGGATAATTTATTCATGATAAGAGAGAAAATCAGAGAACTGTATGCAAGTCATTCCAAAATTTTTGACAAGGCGCTCCAGTTTGTTGTTGCATTTCTCACATTTTATATGATCAACAGCAATGTAGGATTTATGAAGATGGCTGCTTCACCGTTGGTGACACTGGCTCTTTCGGTAATCTGTACATTCCTTCCGATGACACTGACTGTCATTGCAGCGTCTGCGCTTATGCTTGCGCATATGTTTTCAGTGTCCCTGAGTGTATTTATAGTGACCGCGCTTGTATTGTTGATCATGTATATTTTCTATTTTCGACTGGCACCGAAGATGGCACTTGCACTTTTGCTGACTCCCATCGCTTTTATGTTGAAAATACCATATGTGATTCCGGTTGCATACGGACTGATGTCTGTTCCGGTTTCTCTTGTGGCAATCAGCTGTGGAACAATCATCTATTATATTATGCAGTATGTGAAAAAAGCGGCGCCTGGTCTGGATGGAAAGGGCGGCGCAGGATTACTTGCAGAAATCACAGCCTATCTGAAACAAGTGTTCCAGAATAAGGAAATGTGGATTACCGTTATCGCTTTTATCATATGCCTTCTCGTTGTATATACACTTCGTCGTCAGGCGATGGATTACGCATGGAAGGTGGCAACGGCAGCAGGAGTAGTTGTTAATATTGTAGTTATTGCGGCAGGTGGAATCGCAATGGGAGTACATACATCATATGGTCTTTTGTTTGCCGGTAATATCGCTGCTGCTGTTGTGGGACTGATCCTTGAACTGTTCTTTTTCGCCGTGGATTATGCAAAAAGTGAGAATCTGCAGTTTGAAGATGATGAATACTATTATTATGTGAAGGCAATTCCAAAACTGTCAGTTGCGTCTCCGGAAAAGACAGTGAAGAAAATTAATGAACGTCAAGAGACAGAGATTATTGATACAGCGGATGTAAGAAGAAAAAATCAGCGTCCGGAACGTGCACCAAAACGCGGAAGAGGCGGCGAGGTGCCGAAAAAACGTCCGGAAGCAAAAAAAGCTCCAAAAGCAAGAAAACACGACATTAACGAAGTGAATAAGATGCTTTTGACACAGAGCTTAAAACAGGATCTGAATATCAGAGATTAAAAAATCATGGATATCAGAGATTAAGAATAAGAGAACATAGATAGGAGGTGGCAAAAATGGAACAGCGAATTTCGCAATTTTTACAAAATTATGTTGCAGAAGTATATTTTCCGAATATCCGTGTGACGGATATTGTAGAAATCTTGTTTCTTGCTTTTTTGATCTATCAGCTGATGATTTGGATTAAAAATACGAAGGCATGGATGCTGTTAAAAGGAATTGGTGTTTTGGCTGTTGTTATTTTTGCTGCTGCAATTTTTCAGATGCATACGATTCTGTTCATTGCCCGTAATGCAGTGACCGTTATGGCAACAGCAGCAATAGTGGTATTTCAACCTGAGCTTCGAAGAGCATTAGAGAAACTTGGAGAAAAGAAGTTCCTCACATCGGTGGTCCTGTTTGAAACATCTAAGGATCGCTCCAGATTCAGTGAAGATACCATAGACAGCATCGTAGATGCAGCATATAACATGGGAAGAGTGAAGACGGGTGCCTTGATCGTAATTGAGCAGGCAATCCGATTGACCGAATATGAGAGCACGGGAATTCATATGGATTGTATTGTCTCCATGCAGGTGCTGATGAATATATTTGAACATAATACACCGCTGCATGACGGAGCAATCATTGTCCGCGGAGACAGAATCGTTTCAGCGACCTGTTATCTCCCGCTTTCTGATAATATGGGACTTAGCAAAGAACTTGGTACAAGACACCGTGCGGCTGTCGGTATGAGTGAAGTAAGTGATGCGTTGATCGTAGTAGTATCAGAGGAGACAGGAGCAGTTTCCATTGCCCAGAGCGGAAGATTGAAAAGAGATGTTTCCCGGGAAGAACTTCGCGAAGCGCTTGTAAATATACAGAACAGCAAACCGGAGTTAAAGAAATGGAGATTTTTACGGAAAGGAAGGCGCGCAGATGAAAGAAAGACTAACGAATAATATTGGTCTTAAGATATTGGCCTTTCTTATAGCAGGTTTATTATGGCTTACAGTGGTCAATATTGATAACCCGATTACAGACCAGACTTATAAGAATATTCCGGTGTCTGTGATCAATGCAGAAGTGCTTGCATCCGAAGAGACACCAAAAACTTATCAGATTGTAGACGATACTCAGACGGTAGACGTAACAGTTAAAGCAAAACGATCTGTGCTCAGCAAGATTGAAGCAAAAGATATCGTTGCTGTGGCAGATATGAAGGAATTAACCTTGAATACACAGATACCAATCCAAGTGACAGTAAAAGGGCATGAGTATAAGGAAGCATATTCCAATCCGAGAAATCTTCAAATCAAATTAGAAGATGAAGAGACGAAGAAATTCCCGATCGTGCCGAAGACAACCGGTACCGTGCGTGATGGATATGTCCTCGGAAGTGTGACTGCGGTTCCGGAACAAGTGTCTATCCGTGGACCAAAATCCGTTGTTGAGACTATCAGCAAAGTAGAAGCGAAAGTTAACGTATCCGGTCTTTCACAGGATATACTTATGAAATCAGAACTGAAGCTTTATGATCAGGACAATGAAGAGATCGATCAGTCGCTTCTGAGCAACAATCTGGGAACAGAAGGCGTCAGCATTAATATAGAACTGTTCCGGACAAAAAAGATACCGCTGGAATTTGATACTTCTCGGATTCGGGCGGCAGACGGCTACGAATTTTCAAAGATTACATATGAACCTCAGGAAATCAGTATTTCCGGCGAACAGAGGATATTGAAAACAGTAGATAAAATCGAAATTCCGGCTTCGGCTCTCGAAATGGATGATATTAAAGAGAAGACAGAGAAAGTAGTCGATATATCATCTTATCTGCCGGAAGAGATAGAGTTGGCGGATGAAAATGCAGGCTCCGTTGTAGTGACAGTGTTTGTAGAGAAGGACGGTGCAAAAACTTTTGAGATTACACCGGGAACGATTACGGTAGATAATCTGGCCAAAGGTCTGGTACTTGACTATAAAACGGCTGATGCCCTGGAAGTACAGGTGCGGGGACCTAAGGACACATTAGAAGGGATCAAGATAAACGAATGTGTAAGTATTGATCTGAAAGATTACGTTGAGCCTGGAATCTATGATGTTCCGGTCACAGTAAAGCTTCCGGAACACTGTACATTGGAAAAGTCGGTGACAGTATCGATAGAATTAAAGGAATTAGAGACACATCAATAAAAACAGGACGGTAGAGAGTATGATTAGGCGTGAAGTGGCAATCAAGAATCCCACAGGACTCCATCTTAGACCTGCCGGAATCTTCTGTAACACGGCAAGTTATTATAAGTGCAGTGTTGCGTTTCAGTACGGCAACACAACGGCAAATGCCAAGAGTGTGCTCAGTGTGCTGGGAGCTTGTATTAAGTCAGGCGATGTCATCACACTGATCTGTGAAGGAGAAGACGAGGAAGAAGCGATGGAAGCCATGATCAAAGCGATCGATGATGGGCTTGGAGAGTGAGAAATGAGGCGGAGTTTTATAACTTCGCCTTTTTTGAAAAATAAGGAGAGGAGATAAAATATGGAATACAGAGATCAATTGAAGTATATCAAATCTCATCATACGACCGGAGGAGAGCAGAGACCGGAACGGAATAGAGGCAAAAAACCTGCAAAGCCAAGCTTCCTGAATCGAGTCCTTCTTTTTGTACAGGCAGTATCAGCAGTTGTATTATTTGGCAGCATGGAAATACTTGGTATTCTTCCGATGAAATATATGGCAGGGTTACTTGTTCTGCTTGCGTTACTTCTGTTGGTTGTGAAGAGAAAGCAGAAAAGAGCCTTAAGGAGCAGGAAGAAAAGATCTTCGGGGAAAGGACTGGCCATATCTGTCAGTGCAATCTGCCTTTTTCTCAGCTTTTACTGTCTGAAGGTAAACGGTGCTTTAGATAAAATTGCAATCGGTGAGGAAAGCGGGAAATACGAAGAAGCTCATGCCCGAAATGTAACAGAAGAACCGTTTCATGTATACATTAGCGGAATTGATGTGTATGGCGATATCAAGAAGGAAAGCCGCAGTGATGTGAATCTGATTGCCACAGTAAATCCAAAAACACATAAAATTCTTCTTACAACAACACCGAGAGACTACTATGTTCCAATCCCGGGCGTATCGGACGGACAGAGAGACAAACTGACCCATGCAGGAATCTATGGAATCGATACTTCGATTGCGACATTAGAAGAATTATACGATATTGACATTCCGTTTTATGTGCGAGTGAATTTTACCTCAGTGGAAGAGATCGTAGATGTCATGGGAGGCGTGAATGTAGAGTCGGAATTGGCATTTACAACCGGGGAAGAAGCGGGTGCAATTGTAGATGTAAAACAAGGAAAGAATCACTTCACCGGAAAAGAAGCGCTTGCATTCGTCAGAGAGCGAAAAGCGCTGGCAGAGGGAGATAATCAGAGAGGAAAAAATCAGCAGGCACTTCTTACCGGGCTGATTCGAAGCACCATGTCTCCGAAGATATTGATTCACGCCAATGGCATGATCAACAGCGTGGCAGGAAATGCAGATACGAACATGTCAGAAAAGCAGATGAAAGCGTTGATTTGTATGCAGCTTGATACTTTGGCAGGATGGGACATTGAATCCGTTGCCGCAGTCGGAGACAGCAGCGGCAAGAGAAGATGTTATTCTTATAAAGGCGGACCACTGTATGTTACTGTGCCAAGTGAAAGCTCCGTAGAAGAGATTAAAGAGAAGATGCGTAAAGTATGTCAATAGATGATGAGCAGCTTTCTTGTTAAGCTACTTCGGCAATAAAAAATTCCGGCAGGAAATAAATGTTTGAAATCATTTACTTCCTGCCGGATATTTTTTGAAATATTTATTCGTTATTTTCTTCCGTGATATTTCTCCTCACAGTATTGGCAGCGATAGATTTCGTTCTCAGGATCGGTAAGAACGAAAACGTGATCCAATTCCTGCTCGATAGAAGTGATACATCTCGGATTTTTGCAGCGGATTACATTTGTGATCTTTTTCGGGAGACTGAGCGCTTTTTTATCTACAACCTGAGAGTTTTTAATAATATTGACGGTGATGTTATGGTCAATGAATCCGAGGATATCAAGATCCATGAAGTCAATTGGGCACTCGATTTTCATAATGTCTTTTTTGCCCATCTTGCTGCTCTTTGCATTTTTGATGATTGCAACACAGCAGTCAAGCTTATCAAGATGCAGATATTTATATATTTCCATGCTTCGGCCTGCCTGGATGTGATCCAGTACAAACCCTTCTTCAATCTTTCCAACGTTTAATGTATTATTCACCATGAATATGTACTCCTTTCTCTATCCGTGTTAGACTTCAATTTCAAGCAGCGTAAGAATCAGTGCCATCCGGATATAAACACCGTATTGTGCCTGTTTGAAATAGGCTGCTCTCGGGTCATCATCTACTTCTACGGAGATCTCATTTACACGAGGAAGAGGGTGAAGCACATACATGTCCTTAGGTGCCAGTTCCATCTTCTTCGCGTCTAAAATGTAGAAGTCCTTCATGCGGACATAGTCTTCCTCGTTGAAGAAGCGCTCTTTCTGTACACGTGTCATGTAGAGAAGGTCAAGCTTCGGAAGAGCGTCTTCTAAACGGACAACCTCTTCGTAAGGAACATTCTGCTTGTCCAGTACATCTGAACGGATATAACTTGGAAGTCTTAATTCCTCCGGTGAAATGAGTACGAAACGGATACCCGGATATCTTACCAGTGCATGGATCAGGGAATGTACCGTACGACCGAATTTTAAATCTCCGCAGAGACCGATGGTCATATTATTCAGGCGTCCTTTCAAAGAGCGAATCGTAAGAAGGTCCGTCAGTGTCTGTGTCGGATGCTGATGTCCACCGTCGCCGGCATTGATTACCGGAATTGTGGAATGCTTACATGCAACCATCGGCGCGCCTTCTTTTGGATGACGCATGGCACAGATATCTGCATAGCAGGATGTCATGCGGATAGTGTCAGATACGCTTTCTCCTTTTGCAGCAGAGCTGGAATCGGCAGAAGAAAAACCTAGAACGTTACCTCCAAGATTGAACATTGCCGCCTCATGGCTTAAACGGGTACGTGTACTAGGTTCATAAAATAAAGTTGCCAGTGTTTTCCCCTCACAGGCATGTGCATATTTTGCACGGTTGACTTCGATATCATTAGCCAGATCCATCAATTTATCCAGTTCTTCCACGGAAAAATCCAGTGGACTCATCAAGTGTCTCATAAAAAACCTCCTCTTTATATTGCAGCTTCTCTACAAATTCTTCATACATCATATAATAAACAGGGGAGATTTTCAACGCCTTGACAAAATTTTTTCAAAGAAGAGTCCGGCGCCAAACCAATAGGGAGCATAGTCCAGTCTGATCAGCCCGTTAATATTTAACGGAGCATGACTGTAATCCCATGGACAGGCGTTGTATTTCTTTAGAAAAGATCCTGTGAGGTACTCGCCGAAAAAAATACAGCACGTATATACACTGCCGCGCAAGAGCACACTCTTGCCTTTTAAAGCGTGACAGACAGGTGTCAGTAAAGATGCCATTCCATAGATTGGAAACATCCAGATAGACGTATTTCCCGTTAATTTCGGATTTTCATTTTTTAATGAATGAAGACCGGTGAATAGGATTTCCATGCACCAGCCACAGGTTCCGCAAGTTAAAAATTTATTCTTCATATAGGAGAGTATGGGCCAGAATAGTAGATTTTATGCAAAAAATGTATTATAATGCAACAAGACCGAATAAAGAAGGAGACGATATTATTGGAAACATTAGAGGAACTGAGAGTAAAGTTAGATGAGATTGACGATCAGATTGTAAATTTATACGAACAGCGTATGGAAATCTGTGCCCATGTGGGTGAATATAAGATTCAGACAGGGAAAAAGGTGCTGGACAGACAGAGAGAAAAAGAGAAACTGGAGAACGTAGCTGGTAAGGCATCTAATCCATTCAATAAAAAAGGAGTTGCAGAGCTGTATGAACAATTAATGTCCATGAGCCGGAAGCTTCAATACGAACAGCTTGTAAAGGCGGGGGCACTTGGAAGATTGCCGTTTATTCAGGTGGACTCACTGGACGCTGATCAGGCAAGAGTTGTATTTCCCGGAACAGAAGGAGCTTACAGTGAAGCTGCAATGAAGCGTTATTTCGGTGAAAACTGCAACAGCTTCTATGTGAGAACTTTCCGTGAGGCGATGGAAGCCATTGAGGATGGCGCGGCAGATTTTGCTGTTCTTCCAATCGAAAATTCCACAGCAGGTGCAGTGGACGAGATGTATGATCTGTTGGTTGAATTTGAAAATTATATTGTGGGCGAAACGGTGATCCCGATTCGCCATACACTGTCCGGCCTTCCGGGAGCTTCTCTGGATGATGTCAAGACTGTGTATTCCAAAGGTGTGGCACTTATGCAGGCAACACATTTTCTGGATGCCCACAGCAGCTGGCAGAGAATCAATGTGGCAAATACTGCGATCGCGGCAAAGAAGGTGGTAGAGGATCAGGACCCTTCCCAGGCGGCAGTGTGCAGCACGTACGCAGCAAAGGTTCACGGTCTTCAGGTACTTGTAGACAATATTAATGATAACGAACATAATTCTACACGTTTTATCGTAGTGACCAACCAGAAAATCTTCTTGAAACATGCCTCGAAGATCAGTATCTGTCTGGAGGTATCCCATGAAAGCGGCTCACTGTACCGTGTGTTGTCACATTTTATTTACAATGATCTGAACATGACAAAGATAGAATCAAGACCTATAGAAGGAAGAGACTGGGAATACCGGTTTTTCATTGATTTTGAAGGAAATATGGCAGATGGAGCAGTAAAAAATGCAATCCGGGGACTGCGGGAAGAATGTAGAAACCTTCGGATACTGGGTAATTATTAGAAGGACAGACAAGAGAAAACAGAAAGGATGAGACGGTGATGAGAACGAATGAATTGATGTTATATAAACATATGGAAAATGGCCGGATTCTGGAAGACATGACATTTCTTATGGATCACTATGATAATGAGTATTATAATTCAGAGGACTTGAAAGGTCTCTTGTTCGAGGTGGTCAATGAACTGTTGGAAATGACAGTCAGTCATGGGTTTGAAGGAAATCTGTGGCACAACTATCTGACGTACCTGCTTGCTACCCATGAAAATGCTTACAGTACCTCCTGCGAGATCACCGGAGAGGTAGAAGGAAGCATTAATTTTGCAGCACTTCATGATTTCGTTATTTTTAAAGAATTATTCGATTATGATTTTACATCTATGGAGGGAGCGCTGGGAGCGGACTGCCTTGATATGATCCGGCATTATGAGGGGACAAGTGGGCACGGAAAGGTGTTTAACAAGCGTATTCGTGACCGGATCTGTGAACTTAGCATACATCTTGCAAACAGTGCCTCACCGGAACAATTCAAAGAGATCGTGACCGGATTTTACAAGGAATTCGGTGTGGGAAAGCTTGGTTTACATAAGGCATTTCGCATAGAACATACAGAAGAAGGAGCCAGAATCGTTCCGATTACCAAGATTGCACATGTACACCTTGATGATCTTGTTGGTTATGAGCTTGCGAAGAAAAAACTGATAGATAATACGGAGGCGTTCGTTGCAGGAAAGCGGGCAAATAACTGTCTGCTGTTTGGTGATGCGGGAACCGGAAAATCGACATCGATCAAAGCAATCCTGAATCAATATTACGATCAGGGACTTCGCATGATTGAAGTGTACAAGCATCAGTTTCAAGATCTGAACGACATCATTGCACAGATAAAAAACAGAAACTACAAATTTATCATCTATATGGACGATCTGTCTTTTGAGGAGTTCGAGATTGAATATAAGTATTTAAAGGCTGTCATCGAAGGCGGTCTGGAACGAAAACCGGATAATATTCTGATCTATGCAACTTCAAATCGAAGACATCTGATCCGAGAAACCTTCCGTGATAAGGAAGACCGGGATGAAGAACTTCATACAAATGATACCGTACAGGAAAAACTGTCGCTGGTTGCAAGATTCGGTGTGACCATTTACTTCGGAAAGCCTGCAAAGAAAGAATTCCAGGAGATTGTCAAAACACTTGCACAGAGAAATGAACTTGCCATTCCGGAGGAAGAACTTCTGCTGGAAGCAAATAAGTGGGAATTAAGCCACGGCGGGCTGTCCGGAAGAACCGCACAGCAATTTATCGATTATCTGATGGGAACGAGATAGAAAGAACATGAAGAAAGATTTGACACAAGGGAAGGTACAAAAGACACTGCTTGTATTTGCAGGTCCCATGATTGTTGGGAACCTGCTTCAGCAGTGTTATAATATTGCAGACACACTGATTGTGGGAAGATATCTGGGAGCAGGAGCGCTGGCGGCTGTAGGAACAGCTTATAGTCTCATGACCTTTTTAACTTCCATTTTAATTGGACTGTGTATGGGGTGTGGAAGTATCTTCTCTTATTATTATGGGAAAAAAGATGACAGGAAGATGCAAGAGAGTATGTTTACCTCTTTCTTATTCGTAGGTGTGATCGCCGTTGTTATGAACGTAATTGTATTTGCGGGGATTGATGTTATCTTGAAGATGCTTCAGATTCCGGCAGATATATATGGGATTATGAAAGAATATACATGGGCGGTATTCTGGGGGATCTTTTTCGTATTTCTCTATAATTTTTTTGCATTTCTTCTCCGGGCAGTGGGAAATTCCCTGACTCCGTTATTGTTCCTTGGCGCGGCATCTGTCTTAAATATTGTGCTGGATCTACTCTTCGTTGTGAGCTTTGATATGGGAGTTTCCGGCGCGGCGTGGGCAACTGTATCGGCTCAGATGCTGGCAGGTATCGGTATTGCAGTATATACGTGGGTGAAAGAACCAAGTCTTCGCTTCTTCCGCGTGAATAAGAGGGCATTTTCTAATGGAAAATGGCGGAGGATGAAAGCTTCGTTGCCGGAAGTGATGCGTTTTTCGTTGGCGGCCAGTATTCAGCAGTCGGTAATGAATTTTGGAATCTTAATGATCCAGGGATTAGTGAACAGTTTCGGAACTTCCGTTATGGCAGCATTCGCAGCGGCGGTCAAAATTGATTCGTTTGCCTATATGCCGGCGCAGGAATTCAGCAATTCCTTCTCCATTTTTACTTCACAGAATTCCGGGGCAGGAGATAAAAAAAGAGTCCGCGAAGGAGTACGCACCTCTGTAAAACTGTCTATCAGCTTCTGTCTGGTGGTATCGGTGTTGATTTTCCTCTTTGCAAAGTACTTGATGATGATCTTTGTGCATCCTGAAGAGACGGAGATTATCCGGATCGGTGTAGAGTATCTTCGGATTGAGGGAAGCTTCTACTGCGGTATCGGGCTTCTGTTCCTGTTCTATGCTTACTATCGTGGAATCGGAAAGCCGGAGATGTCCGTTGTGCTTACAGTGATCTCACTGGGAACCCGTGTGGCGCTTTCCTATGCACTGGCTCCGATCCTGGGCGTGTGGGTAATCTGGTGGTCCATTCCCATCGGATGGGCGCTGGCAGACCTTACGGGGGGAGTGTATATGAAGAAGTTGGTGAAGAAAAGCAAATAAAAAGTTATGGATTGACCAAATGGGATGTATTTAGTACAATCCCGAGTTTGACACTTGTGAAAGTAAAAAATGGCTACAAACCCAGTAAATATGG
>UQRE01000031.1 GCA_900543415.1 uncultured Dorea sp.
TTTTATAGAAGAAAGAAAAACTCTCGCAAAAAAACGAGAGTTTTTCAGTGCCCTTTGAATAAAGGGTTTGAAGTTTTTTTATTACATAAAACTCTTTATTTTTTTATGAATGCTTTTAAGCAAATACATGGATTTTCTAATTGACTTCTCTTTTAATTAGTTATAAGATAAACTCACCTTTATTCGGGGAGACAGTCGTCTCTTGATAAATTCTGAATTTTAATCTCGGGTGCAAACCCTCAGAAAAAGGCTGAATTTACAGTCTGTTTCATATTTGAAATTCACCAGGAATCATATTTGAAATTTACCAGGAAACAGTTGCATAGGAAAAATGAGTTTATTATACTGAAAGAAGGCGTATTACTCGGATGTGATGAATTTAATCGTGCATGCGAATCAAAAGCAAATGGAGGAGGAGAAGAATATGTGCGAAGCATTGAATGAATTATTTGCAGAAGAATTAAAGGAAGCAGACCTGCGAGGGTGCAAAGAAGGGAGAAAAGAAGGACAAGAAGAAGGTAGAAATGTCGGGAAAATAGAGAAGTTAAAAGAGCTGGTACAGAAAAAGCTTGCTAAAAATCAGAGTATAGAAAGAATTGCGGATGATTTGGTAGAAGATGTGGAAGTGATTCGTAAGATTGCGAAAGAATTAAATGCTTAAAGGGAAGAAAAATGCTTGCTATACATAAAGTTTTAGAAAGGAAATGATAGAAATGAAAAAACAAGAAATGTCGTGTATTGATTGTGCAGTGCAAAATTGTAATAAAATGGATAAAACTTATCCGGAATTTTGCCTGACCACACATATGGATGATGCTGTATTGCAGGATGCAATGAATTGCTATGAAGAGGAAGAAAATCATAAGGTTATGATCGCAGCTGCGGAAGTGGAATCGGATCATTATTGCCAGTACACAAGAGTGGAAGAGATTATGGCATTTGCCGAGAAAATCGGAGCAAAGAAAATTGGAATCGCAACATGTGTGGGGCTTTTGCGAGAAAGTCGTACACTGGCTTCTATTTTGCGGGCTCATGGATTTGAAGTATTTGGAGTGGCTTGTAAGGCAGGAGCGCAGAAGAAGACATCTGTAGGAATTCCGGAGAGATGCAACAATGTGGGAGAAAATATATGTAATCCAATTCTTCAAGCGAAGATGCTCAACGAAGCGAAAACGGACTTAAATGTTGTAGTTGGATTGTGTGTTGGTCACGACAGTTTGTTTTACAAATATTCAGAAGCGCTGACAACGACTGCTGTAACGAAAGACCGAGTTCTCGGACACAATCCGGCAGCGGCACTTTATACGGCAGATTCCTATTATTCGAAGTTGAAGAAGTAATAATTAGAGCGCAAAGAATTTTTGCGGCGTATTTTTCGTAAATGCAAATGCTCTTTGATAGACATTGGCGATTTTCTTTCATACAATCTCGGTAAAAGGAGGCGGACTATCATGACACTGGGAAGCAATATTCAAAAAATGAGGAAGGAGGCATCATTATCTCAAGAAGCATTTGCCGAGATGTTTCAAGTTTCGAGACAGACAATATCAAATTGGGAAAATTCAAAGAGTTATCCTGATTTAGAGACAATCATAAAGATCAGTGATAGTTTTCATATCTCCTTAGATGTATTGTTGAAGGAGGATCTGATTATGGTAAAAACATTTGATCATGAAGTGAAAAGTACGAAAAAATATGCAAGAGCGCTGGTTGCAATCGCTGTTATTGTTGCGTTGCTGATCGGAAGCTTTGGGATTTATTCGTGTATATATTTTAACACGAAAAATAAGCTGGAGAGAAATTTTGAGGAACAGCTGAAAGAAAATGATTTCTATAAAAATAAAAGCGGATATTACTCCATGGATTATGGCGACGGGATTGTATATAGCGTCCCAAATCAATCCATGCCGGGGCTTCTTGATTTTACGCTGCATTTTCATGTGAGTAATCTGTATTGCAATATTGATCTTGAAGACACTTATGTAATGATTATATGGCAGGATGAGAACGACTTTTTTGCTTCGGCAACTTCAAAAAAAGATGAAAAAGTTGTCGGAAGTACTTCTGAGTTCAAAGGAAATGATTTTGCAGATATGAAGAAATTGGGCGATGAGCTTGGCCTTTCGGAAGAAGAAGCAGGTAAAATTATTGAAAAAGGAAACGAGTTATATCAGGACTTCTATGCTAAGAAATAAGAAATGAAATTTAAAATGCGTCACACCCTTTCTCACAGGGTGCGGTGCATTTTATTTGTCCATCTTTTCTTGAATAAATTTCTTCATTGCCCGAAAACTTTCATCGCTAATGTTATGCTCCATTTCACATGCATCGGAAGAGGCGGTTTCCGGATCGACACCCAGAGAGATCAGCCAGTCGGAAATAAATTCATGTTTTTCATATACGCCGGAGGCAATGCGAAGCCCTTCGTCTGTCAAGGTGATAAAACCGGAAGAACTTACTTCGATACATTTGGATTCTCGCAAATGCTTCATTGCGACACTGACACTTGGTTTTGAAAAGTTTAATTCAGCGGCAATATCAATGGAGCGCACAACGGGCAGTCTTTTACTCAAAAGATAAATAGTTTCTAAATAATCTTCGGAAGATTTATTGTTTCGAGTCATAGTATATTCCTCTCTATCCATACAAATTAAGTTCAGTATATCAGTTCTCCGGAAGAAAAACAAGTTTCTTGAAAGTGAGAAAAATTCTCAAAAAAGTTATTGACAAATAACTAACGTAAGCGTATACTAACTGCGTAAAGAAAGAAACGGACGCAAGAAAGAGGGTGGCTTATGATGCCTTTAACAATGGCTGAGACCGGACGAGAGCTTGAGATTCGGAGAATTGGCGGAAAAGAAGAAACGAGACGTTTTCTGGAAAGCTTAGGTTTTGTCATGGGCGGTTTTGTCAATGTTGTTTCGATGACAGGCGGTGACCTGATCGTGAAGGTGAAGGATTCAAGAGTTGCGATCAGTAGGGAAATGGCAAATAAAATTATGGTTTAGGAGGATGGAATATGTCTACGTTAAGAGATGCAAAATGTGGTGACACAGTAAAGGTGGTAAAAATACACGGAGAAGGGGCAGTTCGACGCCGGATTATGGATATGGGAATCACAAAAAATGTGGACTTGTATATTAGAAAAGTCGCACCTCTTGGAGATCCTGTAGAGGTGATGGTGAGAGGATATGAGTTGTCTTTAAGAAAATCAGACGCGGAAATGATAGAAGTTCAGTAGAAAAGATTTTTTTACGCAATAGTTAGTTGCAACTAATAAAAGCTGCAACAATATAATTCAAACGGGAGGATAATAGATCAATGAAAGTCAGGATTGCGCTTGCAGGAAATCCGAATAGTGGAAAAACAACGTTGTTTAATGCGCTTACAGGAGCAAATCAGTTTGTCGGAAACTGGCCGGGAGTAACAGTGGAGAAGAAAGAAGGAAAGATGAAGAGTGTGGCATCGCAGACAGAGGAAGCGGTTCTTGTTGATCTTCCGGGAATTTATTCACTGTCTCCTTATACATTAGAGGAAGTAGTTTCAAGAAATTTTCTGTTAGAAGAAAAGCCGGACGCTATTATTAACATCGTGGACGGAACCAATTTGGAGAGAAATCTATATTTGACGACACAACTTACAGAGCTTGGGATTCCGGTCATTGTTGCCGTAAATATGATGGATCTTGTTAGAAAGAACGGAGAAGAATTAAATATTGATCGTCTCAGCAAAGATATTGGTTGTAAGGTAGTTGAAATTTCTGCTCTGAAGGGGGAGGGGATTGACCGGCTTGCTGCCCGGGCGGTTTCTCTTGCGAAAAGCGGAAAGAAGAGTCAGCCTGCGCATCGATTTGACGGATGTGTAGAACATGCGCTTGCACATATCGAAGAAGCCATCACCGGTCATGTAGATGCCAGTATGGAGCGCTGGTATGCACTGAAGTTATTTGAACGGGACGAAAAAGTGAAGGAGCTTTTGAATCTGGAACAGTCATTGCTGGATCACATCGAGACGGATATTTTGGCTTGTGAGAAAGAGATGGATGATGATTCGGAAAGTATTATTACAGGGGAACGCTACCGTTATATCGGAGAGATTATCGAAGACTGTTATAAAAAACGAATCAAACGCCGGATGTCTACGTCGGATAAGATTGATCAATTTGTTACGAACCGATTCCTTGCAATCCCGATTTTTGCACTGGTTATGTTCGTTGTATACTATATATCTGTCTCTACAGTAGGAACCTTTGTAACGGACTGGACAAATGACACCCTCTTTGGTGAGTGGATCATTCCCGGGACGCAGAGTGCATTAGATGCTATTCACTGTGCACCGTGGCTCTCCGGACTTCTTGTGGATGGAATCATCAGCGGAGTAGGTGCAGTGCTGGGATTTGTTCCACAGATGCTTGTGTTGTTCTTCTTCCTGGCATTTCTGGAAGGTTGCGGATATATGGCGCGCATTGCATTTATCATGGATCGCATTTTTCGTAAATTCGGTCTTTCAGGAAAATCATTTATCCCGATGTTGGTAGGCACCGGATGCGGCGTGCCGGGAGTGATGGCTTCCAGAACCATTGAAAACGACAGAGACCGCAAGATGACGATTATGACAACTACATTTATCCCGTGCGGGGCAAAGCTTCCGATTATCGCTTTGATCGCAGGCGCGCTCTTTGACGGAGCGGCGTGGGTAGCGCCGAGTGCTTACTTCGTAGGAATTGCGGCAATTATCTGTTCCGGTATTATCCTGAAGAAAACAAAAATGTTTGCAGGAGATCCGGCGCCGTTTGTAATGGAACTTCCGGCTTATCATCTGCCTACACTTGGAAATGTATTTAGAAGTATGTGGGAGAGAGGCTGGTCTTTCATTAAGAAGGCGGGAACGATTATCCTGTTGTCTACAATCTTTATCTGGTTTGCACAAGGATTTGGATTTGAAGGTGGACGATTCGGAATGGTTGAAGATATGGAAAACAGTATCCTTGCATGGATCGGTAACGCAGTAGCATGGCTCTTTGTTCCGCTTGGATGGGGAGACTGGAAGTCAGCAGTGGCAGCCATTACCGGATTGGTCGCTAAAGAAAACGTAGTCGGAACCTTTGGAATCCTCTTTGGATTTGCAGAGGTAAACGGAGATAACGGAATTGAGATGTGGGGAACGCTTGCAGGAACCATGACGCAGGCAGCTGCTTATTCTTTCCTTGTATTTAACCTTTTGTGTGCGCCTTGCTTCGCTGCAATGGGAGCCATCAAGCGTGAGATGAACAATGTGAAATGGTTCTGGTTTGCGATTGGTTATCAGACATTACTGGCATATACAGTTTCTCTTTGCATTTATCAGATGGGAACTTTTGTAGCGACAGGTATTTTCGGAGTCGGAACAGCGGCAGCGGTTGCATTGATTATTTTATTCCTGTATCTGTTGTTCCGTCCGTACAAAGAGAGCCAGACGCTTCGCACGACGAAACAGACTGCGCTCAAAGGAATGAAGGCTTAACGGAAAAATGATGAGTAAAAAAAGCTTATCTTGTGAAAAATAAAAAAAGCGGATAATATAGAGATGGAGGTGTTGGAAGATGGGAACAGTGATTGTACTTTTGCTTCTGGCTGGAGTGATCGGGCTTATCATACGCAGTATGATAAAGGATAAAAAGGCGGGAAAATCTCTGCACTGCGGCGGCGATTGTAAGCACTGCGGCGGTCATTGCCATGACTAGAGAAAGAGAGAACAGCGTATGTCAGAGGAAATGATTCTCCGCCACTGCTCGCCGACGCTTGCGGGCATGAAGACGGGCAGCTTATTTAACTGTCCGTGCCCCGACAGGCAGAAACTATTGTGTGCAGTGAAAGAATTAAACCGCAAGCTTGTGCCAAAGGGAGTGCGGGTGATCCCGCTTCGGACAACAAAGAATAAAATGCTTCTCTATATTTACCGTCCGCAGAAGTTAAAAGATGATCTGTCCGTAAGCGGGACGGCGAGACTTCTGCAAAAATACGGATATTCTGTGGAATGTACAGGAAAGTGTGTAGTACAGCTTGGAAAACGCCTGTGTGAACAAAAAGATTTTCCGCATGAGATCGGGCTTTTCCTTGGCTACCCGTTGGAAGATGTGCAAGGATTTATTGAGCATCATGCGGAAGGGTATAAATGTGTGGGCTGCTGGAAGGTGTACGGTGACGAAGAGCATGCCAAGAGAGAATTTAGGCGTTATCAAAAGTGTACAGACGCATATTGTTATCTCTGGCGGCAGGGGGAAAGCCTTGAGGATCTCACTGTGTCCGGTTAGTACAAAAAACATCAAATTATATGAAGTTCATAGTTTCAAAATTAGGAGAATTGATGTATAATAAATCCTAGTAGTAGAAAAGAGGAGGTACTGACCATGAGAGCAGAATTTGACGAGAATCTGGTAACAGGCAATGAGATGATCGACTCTCAGCACAAAGAGCTGATTGATAAGATTAATAAGCTTCTGGACAGCTGTGAAGTGGGAAATGATAAAGTGGTTGCAATCAAGACTTTAGATTATCTTGCAGATTACACAGAATTTCATTTTGGCGAAGAAGAGAAACTTCAGGAATCCATCAATTATCCTGCGATTACAGAACATAAGAAAGAGCATGATAAGCTTCGTCAGGTTGTAAAAGATCTCTATAATATGCTGGAGGAAGAAGAAGGTCCGTCTGCTGCATTTGTAGAGCAGGTGAACAGAAATGTGATTGAATGGCTGTATAAGCACATTAAAGGATTTGACCGTTCCGTAGCGGAATACAAATTCATGAATACCAGCAGCGAGAGATTATAGAATAAGAAGACTACAGGTTCGAAAGGGCGGAAAGCCCTTTTCGGACTTGTTTGCATTTATAATGATATATGAGGAGGGCGGATATGAAAAAGAGGCGGACAGCATCGGTGATTTTCGGAGTGATTCTTTTATGCCTGTTCATATTGCTGGCTTTCCATATGCGTCAGACAAAGGTTGTCTGTGTAGGCGATAGTATCACGTATGGTTCCGGCGCGGGGAAATACCGGAAGACAAAGTCATATCCGGCAATCCTGCAGGAAAAGTTAGGAAGAAGATATCGTGTACGAAATTATGGTCTTCGGGGAAGAACACTATTAGACTATGGAAATTTCCCTTATAAGGAAGAACCGGAATATAAGGAAACTCTGAAGGAAAAAGCGGATATATATATCATTATGCTTGGGACGAATGATTCTAAAGTTCGAAACTGGAATACAGAGGATTATAAAGAACAACTTCGCGCTTTTGTGGAGTCTTATCAAAGGATCAATGACGAGGCGAAGATTTATCTTATGCAGCCGCCAAGGTGTTTTCCTGATGAAAAAACAGGAATTGTGAATTATAAGATCAAAGAGGATCTGATTGCCACGGAGATATATAAAAGTGTGGCAGAGGTAGGGTTAGAGTGTGGAGCGACAGTTATTGACCTTTATGAGCTTACGAAGGATCACGGAGATTGGTTTGCAGATGGCGTTCATCCGAATGTGAAAGGGTATGAAAGGATTGGCGGATACATTTACGAAGTCTTAAAAGAAACATTGTAATCTAGAAATGAATGTGCTAACATGGACGTACTAAATAATAAAGATACTATACAGGTAGGAGAAATTGTTATGAATTTTTTGGAAGAAAGAATTATAAAGGACGGTATTATTAAAGAAGGAAATGTATTGAAAGTAGACAGTTTCTTGAATCATCAGATGGATATCGATCTGTTTAATGAAATAGGTAAAGAATTTAAGAGGAGATTTGAGGGAAAGAACATTAATAAGATTCTTACGATCGAGGCATCAGGAATTGGGATTGCATGTATCGTAGCACAGTATTTTCATGCGCCTGTTGTATTCGCTAAGAAAACACAAAGTATCAACTTAGAAGGTGAGATGTATGTGGCAGAAGTAGAGTCATTTACACATAAATGCAAGAATCAGGTGATTGTGGCACAGAAGTTTTTGAATGAAGACGATCATGTGTTGATTTTGGATGACTTCCTTGCAAATGGATGTGCGCTTCAAGGATTGATTCAGATTGTGCAGTCCTCAGGTGCGACCATTGAAGGAATCGGAATTACGATTGAAAAAGGTTTTCAGGCAGGCGGACGTATCATTCGAAATCTCGGATACCAGTTGGAGTCGTTGGCAATCGTTGAAAGTATGGATTGCGAGAAGGGAACAATCACGTTTAGAGAACAGTAGAAGATAGCAGCGATAACAAGATAGAAATAAGATAAAAGCATGATATAAAAAAGATAGATCATATGATTGACATATGGTCTATCTTTTTATGTGAAGCGGAGATGGTGGGATTCGAACCCACGCACCCCGGAGGGCCTATCGCATTTCGAGTGCGACCTCTTATGACCTCTTGAGTACATCTCCTAACCTTTGTATTATAACACAAAGTAAAAGACCGGCGCAAGTGATTTGCCGGTCTTTTGCTGGGGGATGAAAAATCTATGTAAATTGAAAGGATTGTTAGGCGAGGTCCGGCGGTCATACGTTAAAAATTATTAGCTTTCATATATCCGACGTCCTCTTTGATTTGATGATTTTATTATACATATGAATTGTGACGAGGATATGACGGAAGGTGGAAATGTTTATAAAGTTTCTTAAGAAAATCCAAAGAATATATTTACAAATGTTTGGAAATAGTAACATTGATATTGAACACAGGAAATGAGGAATTTGATGAAATCTTTGGAAGATCTTTATAGGGATATTTTAGGTGGTAAAGTAAAGACGGATCAACCGCTGCCTGAAAATTATGATCCGGCGCATCTTGACTGTCTGTTAAGACCGAAGGCATACGCACCGGTTGTGGTAAATAAGTCATGTCTTAAGTGCGAGGCGCAGGGAATAGAATATGAAAGAGCGTGTAGAAATAGTTGTATGTTTGATGCCATTAAAGAAGATGAGGATGGGAAGCTTCGAATAGAGCAAGACTTGTGTGCAGGATGTGAGGCTTGTGTGCGTGCGTGTAAGCAAGGGAGGCTCATTGCCAGTAAAGATGTGCTTCCGGCAATGCGCTCCGTGCGTAAAGCGAAAGGGAATGCGTATGCGCTTGTTGCACCGGCTTTTTTTGGACAGTTTGGGGAAGCGGTTACTGCGGGAAAATTAAGGAGCGCTTTCAAAGCGTTAGGTTTTAGTGGAATGGTAGAGGTTGCTTTATTTGCCGATATTTTGACGCTCAAGGAAGCGTTGGAATTTGACAAGTATATTCAAGGCGAAGGAGATTTTCAGCTCACAAGCTGTTGCTGTCCGGTGTGGATTGCTCTGATTCGCAATATGTACGAAGAACTGATGCCTCATGTTCCGGCGGCGGTTTCGCCTATGATTGCCTGTGGGCGGATGATTAAAAAACTTTATCCGGAAGCGGTTACGGTCTTTGTGGGACCGTGTTTAGCAAAGAAGAAAGAGTCGAGGGAGGAAGACGTACAAGGGGCAGTGGATTACGTGCTGACGTTTCAGGAAATGCAGGATATTTTTGAGGCAGCAGACATTCATTTAGAAGAAATGCCAGAAGATGAAAGAGAGCATGCTTCAAGAGCAGGAAGGCTGTATGCAAGAACCGGAGGTGTCAGTGAAGCAGTGGCTTCCATGACACAGCAGCTTAGGTCAAAGAAGCCCCATGTGCGCTCAGAGCAAGCAGAAGGAACAAAAGCTTGCATGGAAATGATACAAAGGATCAAAAAAGGAGAAACAAACGCCAACTTTTTTGAAGGCATGGGATGCATCGGAGGGTGTGTCGGAGGTCCCAAAACACTCATAAAACAAGAAGAAGGACGTACCTATGTAGACGAATACGCAGAGGCGTCTTGTTATAAAACCCCTTTGGAGAATCCATACGTACGAAAAATGCTGGAAGAACTGGGACTTAACACGATAGAAGAATTGATAGAAGATCCTATCTTAGAACGAGATTTTTCAAAAAAGGACAGGGGAAAATGCAATTTGGGACGTAGACTTTTGTAAAAAGTCTACGTCCCAAATTACGTTCAAATTACAATGTTTCAATAAATTTCATGAAGGATTTTCTTCCTTCTTCTGTACATTTATACACGCCCGCGTCTTCTAATACGTGGGTGAAGACGATTCCGACTTCTTCTTTTAGAATATCCATGACATTTTCTTTTGTGATGGAATCGTATTTTGGAAGGAATCCGTCTACCCAGTCTGCGTGTTTTACGATTTCTTCGTTGCTTCTGATGTCTTTGCCTTCTACGATGTAGTCAGCCAGAAGCTCCAGTTCGTTTTTCAGTCTTGCCGGAAGAACTGCAAGTCCCATGACTTCGATAAGTCCGATGTTTTCTTTTTTGATGTTATGGTACTGTGCGTGTGGGTGGTACAAGCCCAGTGGGTGTTCTTCGGTTGTGATGTTATTTCTAAGAGTCAGGTCAAGTTCGTAAATGTCGCCGACTTTTCTTGCGATCGGTGTGATCGTGTTGTGTGGCTCGCCATCTGTCTCTGCGAAGATAAATGCGTCTTCATCGGTGTAGCTTCTCCAGTTTTTAAGAACATGATCGGCAAGGTCGATCAGACGTTTTTCGTCTTTATGTCTGATTCTTAAGACAGATAATGGCCATTTTACAATACCGGCTTCCACATCTTCATATTCCGGAATGGTCACTTCTTTTTCAATTGGCGCTTTTGCCATGGCAAATGTATAATGACCGCCTTGGAAATGGTCGTGGCTTAAAATGGAACCGCCAACAATCGGAAGATCCGCATTAGAGCCGAGGAAATAGTGCGGGAACTGTTTTACAAAATCAAATAATTTGATAAATGCAGCCCGATCGATTTTCATTGGTACATGCTGCCCGTTAAATACGATACAGTGCTCATTGTAGTAAACGTACGGAGAATACTGGAATCCCCACTGGCTGTCGTTGATCGTAATCGGCATGATTCGGTGATTTTCACGGGCAGGATGGTTGACGCGTCCCGCGTATCCTTCGTTTTCTACACAGAGCTGACATTTTGGATATGTGCTTGCCTTTGCATTTTTCGCTGCTGCGATTGCTTTTGGATCTTTCTCAGGTTTGGACAAGTTGACGGTAATATCGATGACTCCGTAAGGAGAATCAACGGTCCATTTCATATCTTTCTTTACGCGGTAACGGCGGATATAATCGCTGTCCTGACTAAGCTTATAGTAGTATTTGGTAGCCTCTTCCGGTGAAATGTCGTATTTTTCTTTGAATTCATGCTGAATCTGTGCCGGTCTTGGAAGCAGACAGTTCATAAGCTTTGTGTCAAAGAGATCGCGGTATACCACACTGTCTTCGATAAGACCGCGTGAAACTGCTTCGTCAAGAAGATTTTTTAAGATGTCTTCTAATTCAAGGTTTTCTGTATCAATTTCTGTATCCTCATAATTATCTTCTTTGAAAATTTCTAAGAGAAGATTGGTTGTATAAATACGTTCGCATTCTGGAGTAAGTCCTGTCTGTATTCCGTATTCTACTAATTTTTTAATATTTTCAAATAGCATAACATGTCTCCTTATATGAAAGTGTAAATAGATTCTTTTTTAGCTCAGTTTGTGTGCGCCGTCACCGATATCTACAATGTAGAATTCTGCTTTGTGTCCGACTTTTTCTTCGTAAGCCTTACCGATTTCATTTACGAAGGTATCGGCGGTGTCATTTTTGATGATGCTAACAGTACAGCCGCCGAATCCACCGCCTGTGATACGAGAACCAATAACGCCCGGCATAGCCTGAGCAAGATCGACCAAAATGTCGATTTCTTCGCAGGATACTTCATAGTCATTTTTCAAAGACTCGTGAGAAGCATTCATTAATTTCCCGAAGAGTTCGATGTTGTTATCTTTTAAGGCTTCTACGGCATGGATGGCACGCTGGTTCTCATATACGGCGTGTTTTGCGCGCAGTTGTCTTACCGGATCTTTGATTGCAGATTTGTGCGCTTCAAACTCTTCTTCTGTGAGATCGCCTAATGTTTTGATGTCGGTCACTTCTTGAAGTTCCTTGAGAGCAGTTTCACATTCATTTCTGCGATCGTTATAAGCAGAGTCTACTAGGCTGTGTTTTACTTTACTGTTTGTGATAACGATTTTAGCATCCTCTAATTTCACAGGTGCGTACTCGTAAGATAACGTGTTTGTGTCGAGGAAGATTGCATGATCTTTTTTGCCCATAGCGCTGGCGAATTGATCCATGATTCCACAATTACATCCGTTAAAGTTATTTTCAGAATCCTGTCCGATGAGTGCGATATCAATCATAGACACATCTTCAAATCCGAAAGTATCTTTTAAAATAAGTCCGGTCAGAACTTCAAGAGAAGCAGAAGAGGATAGTCCGGAACCGTTCGGGATATCTCCGTAGATCAAAATGTCAAGTCCGTGTGTTAATTTGTGACCGCGTTTTTCAAATGCCCACATAACTCCCTTCGGATAGTTTGTCCAAGAAGCTTCTTTGTGTGGTACAAGATCGTCAAGATCTGTCTCAATTACACCAAGAGAACTAAAGTTCATAGAATAGAAGCGGAGCTTGCGATCCTCTCTGTTTTTCACGATTGCGTATGTACCAAGAGTCAAAGCGCAGGGAAATACATGACCTCCGTTATAATCTGTGTGCTCTCCTATCAGATTTACACGTCCCGGCGCAAAGTAAGCGCGGTAATCTTCTGTTTGTCCATAGATTTCTTTGAATTTTTCTACTAATTTTGCTACCATTTTACAATTCTCCATTCTTTTTCTTGTATTTTTGTTGCAGGAACTCCTCCGTTGTCTTATGATTATAATGATAATGAGAATTTGAACGTGATTCAATAAGAATATTGGAAGAAATTATAAGGATATTGAGGAAATGCAGATAAATATAGAAAAAAACCAAAAAGAGATCAAGGCGCATGGAAATTATAGCTTTCCTGTCAATGTAAGTGTAGAGAAAATTGAAGCTTATGAACAGGGAGCGTTTTTGTGGCATTGGCATCCAGAAATAGAACTTACATGGATCATGTCCGGAGAAATGGAATACCGTGTGAATGATCAATCCTATTTATTGAAGAAAGACGAAGGCTTATTTGGAAACAGTAATACGCTGCACGCCGGATTCCGGCAAGGGAGCAAGGAATGTTCGTATTTATCAATTACCTTTCATCCTCGCTTCTTGTACGGGTATGATAACAGTGTGCTTCAGGAAAAGTATGTGGCGCCTGTCACAGAGGATGAACGGTGGCCGGCATTTAAATTAGAAAGAAATGTAGTGGGGCATCAGAGAATCTTAAAGTGGATGCAGGAAATTTATGAGATTTGGGAGAAACGTCCGTCGGATTATGAACTGGAGATCCATATTCGGTTGATGCAGATCTGGCAGAAGCTTTATCGCTATGTCACAAGACAGCCGGAACAAGGGCAGATGAGCGGAGGACAGCTCTCGCGTTTGAGAGAAATGGTGGCGTATATGGAACAGCATTATAATCAAGAGATCAGTCTTGACGATATTGCAGAACACGTAAATATATGTAAGAGTGAATGCTGCCGGTTTTTTAAAAAACATATGAATATGACGATTTTTGAGTATTTGATGTTTCTTCGGATACAAAAAAGCCTTCCTCTTTTGAAGGAAGGCGAAAGTGTCACGAAAACTGCCGGAATGGTAGGGTTCACAAGTCCGGCATATTTCGGACAGATTTTTAAACGATATATGAAATGTACTCCGAAGGACTATCAGAAGAATTAAGATATCGGATATTAACTGTATTTTCGAATCTTCAAAGGTACGCCAAGAGAAGCGGCGAGCTCTTTGCAGGCTGCAATCTGAGCTTTGGGAAGCACATCCACAATGGAGAGCTGAACAGAAGGGATTACCTTGTGCGCTTCTTTGGCAAATTTAAGCATGGAAGGGAACGCATTTGAAAAGCGCGGTCTTGTTACTTTATTGTATTCTGCTTCCGAAGGAGCATTCAAGCTGATAGAAAGGGCGTCAACGATTCCCACAAGATCGGGGATAATGTCTCGGTCATGCTCCAGACATCCAAGACCATTGGTGTTGATGCGGATAGAGACACCATAGTTTTCCTTAGCATACTTTGCTGTCGCAAGAAGAACATCCAATCGGCAGGTGGGTTCTCCGTAGCCGCAATATACAAGTTCATCATATCCGGTGAAGTCAAAGGCATCCATAGCGGCTTTGATTTCTTCAGCGGAAGGATCTTCTTTGTGCCAGAGTGTTTCGGCGTCGCCGACACTATCTCTGTGGCTTCGAATGCAGAAGGTGCAGCTACAATTGCAGCGATTTGTAATATTTGCGTAAACTTGATTTTTGTAAGTGTATAAAATATCAGCCATTTTTCATCATCCTTTCACTATTTCTTACAGATCCCGTTTGTCAATTAAAGTGCGTATTTGGCTTTTAAATGTGTTTTTTCCAGTGCTCCGGCAAGTAGGAAGAAAAGAACCGCGCTTCCGCCGGATTGAATAACGCTGCCGGAAATGGATGCAACCGGCGAGAGAAATGATCCAAACAGGATACCTTCTGCAAGATAATATCCGGTTGCAGAAATAGCGAGCGCTAAAAACGGAGCAATGATATTTCGCGTGTTCAGAATTTTTGTATTCTGACTTGTAAATGGAAGTGTGATCAGCATTTTAATGATGATCGTAGCCGGCGCCCACATTGGTGCTGTGAGAAGATCTGCAAGTCCGCCGCCAATAGCTGCCGCGGCAAGTGCATAAGGCCTTGGAAGAAGCACGGCTGCAATATAAATGAGCGCGTCGCCAAAATGAATATACCCTCCATTTGCACCATAAGGTATGTGGCAGATATAAGCGGTCATCAATGTGATCATAGCCGCAAAAAGTCCGGTGAGAGTCATTCGAGCCGCAGAATTGGTTGTAGTATGAGTTACTTTCATGATTGATCGTCTCCTTTCTATTTACAGGTTACAGGAATTTCCTGTAAAAGCTTCCTGTTTCGGAAGCAGCATGGACAAATATTGTTCGTAATTAATACCGTCATTTCTTGGGATGTTTTCTTTGACCGTGTCGATGAGCGCGGCTTCCAGAAAAGCTCCGGCGGTTTCGATTGTTGATGGAATGTCATCTCCGCGGGCGATGCCGGCTGCAAGGCAGGAAGCAAAGAGATCTCCGGTTCCGGAATAACTGCCTCCGACGTAAGGGAAAGAGAGAAGCTTTTGCTCTGTATCAGAGATATAGAGGTTTCCCATTTGTCGTCCGCCTTGTTTGTCGGTAAACTGTATTCCGGTTACGATAACGTGTTTTGGACCTTTTCGACAAAGGCTTCTGCCGGCATGAATAATGGATGTGATTAGAACTTCGTGATCTTTGATTCCGGAAAACTGTTCATAAGAAATATCGGAAAGTAAAGCAAGTTCTGTTAAATTCGGGGTAATAATATCGGCTCGAAGCGCTAATTTCTTCATTTGTTCCAGAAGTCTTGGAGTGAACATATCATAAGTCCGTCCGTCGTCCCCCATGACGGGATCTACGAGAAGAAAGGTTTTCTCAGTATCAAAGGTTTCTATAAAATGAAAGATCTGTGTGATCTGTTCTTCGCTTGCCACAAATCCGGTGTAGATTCCGTCGAAGGATTGCCCCATCTTTGCCCATTCACTGCGAAAATGTTCCATTTTTTCTGTATAATCATCACAGTAGTAGCTTGGGTAACCGGTTTGTGCTGTTAAAATCGCAGTAGGGAGCGGACATGGCTGTACACCCATGGCGGCGATTACGGAGATGGCAGCAGTAAGAGAGCAGCGGCCAAAACCGGATAGATCATTGATCACAGCAATTTTTTTTGTCATATGTTTACACCATCCTTTTGAAGTAATCCTATAGTAACACTCATGTGGCTTTGTTTCAAAGACCAGATAATTGAAATTCGACCAAGCCAGTTATATAGGTGTCAGAAAATAGGTGTCAGAAAACTTAAAAATATTTTTTGGGGGCTTGACAAATAGAATAAAGTCATATATAATAATTTTTGCTGTGAAGATAGTAACAGTTGTGTGGGCGTAGCTCAGCTGGATAGAGCGTTTGGCTACGGACCAAAAGGTCGGGGGTTCGAATCCTCTCGCCCACGTAGAAAACCCTTGTAAGGATTTCCTTGCAAGGGTTTTTTCTGTATAAGATCACAGTGTTTAAACTATTAAGGAAATAAGGATGAGAGAAAATGAGAAAAAGTATTTATGTGAAGGGGATTTTGCTTGCTCTGCTGGCCGGAATCTTATGGGGCATTACCGGACCGCTTGGACAGTTTCTTTTTGATGAAAAAACAATTACGCCGGAGTGGCTTGTCACTTGTCGGTTAATTGTGTCAGGGACGGTGATTCTCCTTGGAATGTTTGTAAAGAGACGATGGGAAATATTTACAATATGGAAAGATAAGAAGGATGCTGTGCATATGGTTATTTACAGTGTGGCGGGGATGATGGCTGTACAGTATAGCTTTTTTGTGGCAGTGGAGGCGTCAAATGGAGGAACTGCGACAGTGCTTCAATATACGAATCCGGTCATGATTATTTTATATTTGGCATTGTTTCAAAAAGTACGTCCTAAGTCGAAGGAAGTGGCGGCGGTATTGCTCGCTTTAGCGGGGATTTTCCTCTTATCCACGAATGGAAATCTCCATACGCTTGTTATTACGCCGAAGGGACTCTTTATGGGACTGCTGTGTGCAGTATTTACGTGTTTTTATTCAATGCTGCCAAGAAGATTGATGGAGAAATATGATGAGGTTATGGTATGCGGGTGGTCCATGTTTATTGGAGGCATTGTACTTGCAATTTGGAAGAACCCGTGGGAAGTAGGAGCAGGAGCAGACTATCAAGTATGGGGACTGTTTGGAATGCTTGTTTTATTCGGAACAGTGATTCCGTTTATTGCATCTTTGAAAGCGATCATGCTGTCTGGTCCTATGTATGCTAATATGTTGGCGAGCATTGAGCCGGTAGTGGCGTCTTTCCTTACGTTCCTGTTTTTAGGAACAACTTTCGGAGGGTTTGAGATTCTTGGATTTGGATGCATTATTTTGACGATTGTTATGTTGTCTTTGAATAAGAAAGTGGAGGCATAGCGGGTAAAATTATGCTACAATAAGTTCAGAATAAAATTTGAATTAAAGAACGGGAAATGATGAGGTGATATTATGGCAAAATATGTAATGGCGCTGGATGCGGGGACAACCAGCAACCGTTGTATTCTGTTTAATGAGAAAGGTGAGATCATCAGTCTTGCACAGAAGGAATTTACACAGTATTTTCCACAGCCGGGGTGGGTGGAGCATGACGCTTCGGAGATCTGGTCTACACAGCTTGGAGTGGCAGTCGAAGCAATGAGCAAGGTTGACGCAGATGCGGAGGATATTGCTGCGATCGGTATTACGAATCAGAGAGAGACTGTAGTTGTCTGGGACAAAGAGACGGGAGAGCCAATCTGTCCGGCAATCGTATGGCAGTGCAGAAGAACAGCGGAATATTGTGATTCTTTGAAGGAACGGGGACTTACGGAAATGATCCGAAAGAAAACCGGATTGATCATTGACGCGTATTTTTCGGGAACGAAGATTAAATGGATCTTGGAACATGTAGACGGAGCGGCACAAAGAGCGGAAAAAGGGGAACTTCTCTTTGGAACGATTGAGACATGGCTGATCTGGAAACTGACAAAGGGACGGGTTCATGTGACGGATTATTCCAATGCGTCAAGGACAATGCTTTTTAATATCAATACGCTGCAATGGGATGCGGAAATATTAGAATTGCTTGGAATTCCAATGTCTATGCTCCCGGAAGCAAAGCCTTCAAGCTGCGTATATGGTTATGCGGATGCCTCTTATTTTGGCGGAGAGATTCCGATCGGCGGTGCCGCGGGAGATCAGCAGTCTGCCCTGTTTGGACAGACCTGTTTCCAACCGGGAGAAGCGAAGAATACCTATGGTACAGGGTGCTTCCTTTTGATGAACACCGGGGAGAAGCCGGTATTTTCCGACAATGGATTGGTGACGACGATTGCCTGGGGACTGGATGGAAAAGTAAATTATGCGTTAGAAGGATCTATTTTTGTGGCGGGAGCGGCAATTCAATGGCTGCGGGATGAGCTGCGCCTCATTGATTCTTCTGCGGATTCAGAGTATATGGCGCAGAAAGTCAAGGATTCTAACGGATGCTATGTAGTTCCGGCATTTACCGGATTAGGGGCGCCGTATTGGGATCAGTATGCGAGAGGAACAATTGTGGGACTTACGAGAGGTGTGAATAAATATCATATTATCCGTGCTACACTTGAGTCGATCGCATATCAAGTCTGTGATGTGATAAATGCAATGGAGGCAGATTCCGGAATTTCGCTTAGTTCCTTGAAAGTAGACGGAGGAGCAAGCGCTAATAATTTCCTTATACAGACGCAGGCAGATCTTATTGGAGCACCTGTGAAACGACCATCCTGTATTGAGACAACTGCCATGGGCGCTGCATATCTTGCCGGGCTTTCTGTCGGATATTGGAAGAATAAAGAAGATGTGCTGAAGAACTGGGCGGTAGACCGGACGATGGAACCTTCGATCACGCAGGAAGAACGAAAACAGCGGATCAAAGGATGGAAAAAAGCAGTAAAATATGCCTTTGACTGGGCGAGAGAAGAGGAAGAATAATTTCGATATGGAACAGGTAAAATTAACATGTCAGGTATGTGAAAATCATTGTGCACTGGAGGCAGAAGTAGAAGACGGTGAGGTCATGGATGTGATGGGAAATAGATGTCTGAAAGGCTTTTCCTATGCGCAGAGAGCGGTCACAGAGCTTCTGGAAGAAGAACGATAATTTTTGTAGATATTTTTTATGTGTAATTTTCTATATATAATGCACATAAAAATGAGTTTTCGGTAGACATTTCTGTGAAAATGTAATAAAATAGCTTTATTGAGGTTGTTTATATGGAAGTGAGCAACAAAGAAGGGAGATAAGTTACATGAAAGGAAATGTTATTGTAGGACAGTCAGGAGGACCTACTGCGGCAATTAATTCAAGTCTTGCAGGAGTGTACCGTACAGCAAAAGATCGTGGGGCAAAAAAAGTATACGGAATGCTTCATGGAATTCAGGGATTGATGCAGGAGAAATATATTGACCTGTCAGATCATATTAAGACAGAATTGGATGCAGAATTATTAAAGAGAACACCGGCTGCATTTCTTGGTTCCTGTCGTTATAAATTGCCGGAGATTCACGAAGACCGTGAAGTTTATGACAAGATTTTTGAGATTTTAAATAAACTTGAGATCGAAGCTTTTATTTATATCGGTGGAAACGATTCTATGGATACGATTAAAAAGCTGTCCGATTATGCAATCATTACCGGTCACCCGACAAGATTCATCGGATGCCCGAAGACCATTGATAATGATTTGGCACTTACGGATCACACACCAGGATACGGAAGCGCTGCAAAATATATCGGAACTTCTATGAAAGAGATTATCCGTGACAGCTTCTGTTTGGAATATAGCAAAGGACTTGTTACGATTGTGGAAGTTATGGGACGTAATGCAGGTTGGTTGACCGGTGCAGCTGCACTTGCGGAAGGTGAAGACTGTGAAGGACCGGATATGATCTATATGCCGGAGCTTCCGTTTGACATTGTGAATTTCCGCGACAGAGTAGAGGCACTTCTGAAAAAGAAGACATCTGTTGTGGTTGCTGTTTCTGAAGGTATCTGTACTGCAGATGGAAAATATGTATGTGAGCTTGGAAACAGTGTAGATTTCGTGGATGCGTTTGGTCATAAGCAGTTATCAGGAACAGCAGCTTATCTTGCAAATTATATTGCGGGAGAGCTTGGATGTAAGACCCGTGCCATTGAACTGAGCACATTACAGAGAGCGGCATCTCACTGTTCTTCTCGTGTGGATATTCTGGAAGCTTATCAGGTTGGCGGTGCGGCGGTAAAAGCGGCAGATGAAGGAGACAGCGGCAAGATGGTTGTTCTTCAGAGATTGTCAGATGATCCGTATCAGTGCGGAACAGAAGTAAAGGATGTACACAAGATTGCCAATGATGAGAAGCTTGTGCCAAGAGAATGGGTGAATGAAGACGGAACTTACGTGACAGGAGAATTTGTGTCTTATGTAAGACCGTTGATCCAAGGGGATGTGTCACCGGTTATGGTAGATGGTATTCCGAGACACCTGTATACTCCGAGAGAGTTAAGTGAGAGATAATAAAAGGTTATCGATAGATAATTGAAAATGGAAGAGAAGAAGGCGGACTGCGGAAACAGTCTGCTTTTTTGCGATTTTCAACATATTTTCACCCGCTTTTTTGTGCATTTTTTTCATCTGAAATTCCTTGCATTTTTGGTGTGTATAACGTAAGATAAAAGCACTCTATCATTCTAAAGAGTCTTGTTTATTCCTTTCATTTTTATCAGAGAAGTCCTGAATATTTCCTGTGAAAGTTGTTAGTAACTAATGAATCGACATTGTTTTTATTTAAGAAGGAGTGGTGAATGTGGCAGTGAAAGACAGTTATGATGTGCTGCGTTTGATCGGGCATGGAAAGAATAGTTATGTCAGCTCGGAAAATGTAATGGGAACGCCGCTGATCTATTGGCTGAAATATCATCCGCATCTGGAAAAAGAAAGGCTGTTTCAGTGGATGCGTGTGATTGCTGAACAGTTGGATCAGTTTCACAAATGCAGAGGAAAGCCCTGTTATCAATATGTGAATCCGTATAGCGTGATTGTAACAGAGGAAAGAGAACTGTATTTTCTTGATCTCGGAGGAGAATCCAATGAAGAGATGCTTCGGAAAATGCAGCAGCGGAGTGTGCGGGAATATTTTTTACCCAAGGAAGAGGCATATTATCAAAAAGCGAGTGTACAACTTGATATTTATGGATTGGGGAGAACCTATCAGTATTTGTTGTCCGAGACGGAACAGGAACCGCCGCTTACAAAAAGAGAAATCATAAAACTTCAAAAACTCATTTCAAAATGTCTGGATAGACATTCAAAACAAGTATTTCAAAAAGTATCAGATATTCAAAAATATATTCCAGAATGTAAAAAAACAGAGCACAGGAAGAACAAAATATTTCCAGCAGTAACCTTATTGGCAGTAGTTTTCACTGTCATTTTCATATCTGCCGGAAAGGGACAGGAAGTGGTGAAGAGCAAGTCGGAGAACGAGGGCGGACAGGAAGTACAAGAGGAAGAAGCGCCGGATGAAAAGGGAAAAGAGCGAGGATTAGAATTTGAACTTGCACTTCTTTATTTTCTGAAACTTCAAGATTATGAAGAAAGCATTCGAATTTTACATCAGATGAAAGGAGAACCGGCGGCAGAAAATTTAGAAGTAATTGTAAGAAGTCTCGGTGGCGGAATGGTTTCGGAACAGGAGCTTCGGGAAGCACTTCGTGAATTTGAAAAAGAACTGGAAGGGAATAACCTGTCAGAAAAAGAAAGGTGTGATTACTATGAATGTCTTTTGAGAGGATATGCACAGCTTACCGGAGAAGAAGACAAGAAAGAACTTTTGCGGTTGGGACAGGCATATGAAAAGATTGCGGAAGAAGTTCCGCCAGATCTATTGGCGAATATGGCGGATGCCAATGAAAAATGCGGACAATATGAGGAGGCTCTGCGGATTTACGAAAGAATGATGGAACAGACAGAGGATCATAGGGAGAAAGAAGTGCTCTATGAGAGAGAGGCGCAAGTGGCTGTGTCCGCAGATATGCCGGAGAAAGGACTTGAAATTTTGAGAAAGGGAATTCAAGAACTTCCGGAATCGTTGGAATTAAGAATTGCTTATTTAAAGCAACAGTGTGAGGATCGCTCGATTGAACGAGCTGTTTGTATGGCGGAAATAGAAGAAGTGATAAAAGAACTCCCGGCGATTTTGGAAGAGAAACAGTTTCAAAAATTGATGAAAGAGTATGGATTTCGTGTGGAAGGAGGAAAAGTATGGGAAGAAAATTAAAGATATGGACATTGTTGGTTATTATTTTGGCGCTGATCTATGTACAGCAGGCGCCGGATATTTATGCGGAAAGCGCCGATAGAGACCAAAAAGAAGAGGTGGAGCCACCACAAGAGCCGGAGCCACCGCAAGAACCGGAGACGCCGCAAGAGCCGGAGACACCAGTAGAACCGATAGCTTCGTATCAGATAGAGATTCCAAAAGAAGACGGAGAACACGGCTGGTATAAGACGCGGCCGGGGATAAAACTTCTTCACATGGGAAGCCGCGGGGTAACAAAATATAAAGTGTCCGCGGGAGGAGAAGTGTTGAAAGAAGGAATATTAGAGGAGAAAGACGAAGAGGTTTTATTAAAAAAAGATCTGTTTCGAGATGGAAAGAGTTTGTTGTCTGTCTGGATGGAGGATGAAGATGGAAAACTGGTGGAAAATAATACGCTGGAGAAAGAGATTAAGGTTGATACAATAGCTCCCCAATTCGAAATGACAGCGTCTGCCGGTTTTGCAGTGTGGTATCAAAAAGAAGCAAAGCTTCATGTAAGAGGAATGGATAGGGAAAGTGGGATTCAGGAGATTGCATGCTATGTAGATGGAGTGTACGAGGGGAAGAAAAAGGCGGTGGAAGGAGAGTTTGTTATTCAGAAACCATCCGCAGGCGGGAAATCTCATACCGTGACAATCATTGTAAAAGATCAGGCAGGAAACCAGAACAGTCAGATTGAAGAACTGTATATTGATCAAATGGCGCCGAGGGTGAAAATTGGCGGTGCGGAAGCGTATATGATTACGAGCAGACCAGTGACAGCTGTGTATGAAATTGAAGAAGAAAATTTGTTGAGTGAAGCTATTGCAGAGACGCAGTGGGAAGATGTAGAGGGAAAGAAGACCAAGATGGATGCGTCGGAATGGGAGGAGACAAAAAGCGGAAAAAGAGGGACGCAGACGTTGACGGAAGATGGGATCTATCAGATACGCATAAAGGCGAAGGATCGTGCAGGATACGAGGCGGAAGATCACAGACAGATTATCATTGATAAAGCAAACCCGGTCATTGGTTATGTGGACGATCTTCAGGGAAAGTATTTAAAAAGCTTCATGTGGAATTATTTGAAAGAAGAACTGATACGGGATTTTACAACTTATACTTACGGGGTCAAGCTGGACGGAAATCTGTATCAAATGGGGAAAAAGATAGAAACGGAAGGGAGACATCTTCTGGAAGTGCAAGCCGTTGATGCAGCCGGAAATGAAGCGGTGGCGAAAGCGGAATTTGTAATTGATCACACGAAACCGGAGATTGTATTTTCGAATGTGGAGGAAGGAAATGAGTATGAAGAGAAATGTGTGTGCAAGGTGGAACTTAGAAATGCAGAGGATGCAATCCAGAGAGTACAGATTAATGGAGAAGACCAGAAGATTGATGCCGGAAGTGCTTCCTTTCAATGTACGCTCCAGGTTCATCAGGATTATGAGGTAGAAGTGACAGCGGTAGATCAGGCGGGAAATACGGCACAAGAGAGTATCTTATTCAAAGTCGTTCCAAAGAAAAATATTTTTCAGAAAATAGCAGAACCTGTTGTGCAAAAGCTAAACAAAGAAGAAGGAAAGAAGCAGGAGAATGTGAATGATGGAGAGGAAAAAAGAAAAAAAGACCGGTGGAAGGAACCGATGATCTGTCTGGTTATCCTTTCCTGCGCTGTGGCAGCAGGAGGATGGTATATCAGGAAAGGTCATAGACCAGAATGAGAATGTGCCAGAGCACATTCTCATTCTTCAACAGTTTGGGGCAATGTCCCATGCAATGTTTTACCGATTATTTTAAAAACAGATGAATCAGCTTTTCGTTGATCTTTCGATAGGGCTGATATCGCATCGGAAGATCCAGCCATGTTTTCTTATCTACAATACTTTTATAGTGAGAAAATGTGCGGAATCCGTCTTTTCCGTGATAAGAACCCATACCGCTTTCGCCGAATCCTCCGAATCCCATTTCGCTGGTGGCAAGGTGGATGATCGTATCGTTGATACATCCTCCGCCGAATCCACATCGGGCAGTTACTTTTCTTGCCGCTGTTTTATCAGATGCAAAGACATAAAGAGCCAGCGGGTGGGGCATGGAATTGATTTTGTGGATTGCCTGATCAAGAGAGTCATAGGTCAAAATCGGAAGTATAGGACCAAAGATTTCTTCCTGCATGACTGCATCGTCAAAGGTTACATGATCCATGACGGTCGGTTCGATTTTTAATGTTGTACGATCACATTTTCCACCGAAGACAACCTTGGAGGAATCTATCAGTTTTGTAATACGGTCAAAATGCTTTTCATTGATAATCTTTCCATAATTTTTGTTTGTTAGCGGTTCAGACCGGAACTGTCTTTTTATCTGTCGTTTGATTTCGGCAAGCAGCTGATCCTTGATCTTGCGGTCGCAGTAAATATAATCGGGAGCTACGCAGGTTTGTCCGCAATTTAAATATTTACCGAACACAATTCTTCTGGCAGCCAGTTTGATGTTTGCGCTTTCTTCTACGATGCAGGGACTCTTGCCGCCGAGCTCTAATGTGACAGGAGTCAAATGTGCCGCTGCATGGCGCATGGCTTCTTTTCCTACGGTCTGGCTTCCGGTAAAGAAAATATAATCAAAATGTTCATTTAACAGACAGGTGTTTTCTGCCCGTCCGCCTGTAATGACAGTGACATAACGTGCATCGAAGCATTCTTCGATCATAGACTGGATGATGGCGCTTGTGTAAGGTGAATAAGCGCTTGGCTTTAAGACAACCGTGTTGCCTGCTGCTAAAGCGTCTACCAAAGGATCAATAGTCAGAAGAAAAGGATAATTCCACGGACTCATGATTAGAGTGACACCGTACGGCGACGGTTTTTTAAAACTTCTGGAGTGAAATTGTGCCAGTGGTGTGAGTACATTCTTCTCTTTTGCAAAAGAACGGATATGCTTTAGCATGTATGTAATCTCGCTTAGCACAAGACCGGTCTCGCACATATAGCTCTCAAAATCACTTTTCCCAAGATCTTTTCGGATAGCCTTCCCGATTTCTGCCTCATGTGTAAGAATGTAAGACTGTATTTTTTTTAGCGCTTCGATTCGATGAGACAGTGGGAGAGTGGAGCCGGTATAAAAATAAGTTCTCTGATTTTCAACGATTTGTCGAATTTCTGTTTCAGTCATAGCATAGAGCATCCTTTCTGTTATGATTCGGAAGTTTTAGAAGAAGAGTTAAGGAGAAGTTGTATCTTCTTCCATCAGCATATAATAAAACTTTTCCAATTCCTTGGCATTCATAAGAACAGGAACCGGATAGAGTGGATTTGCTTCTTTATCGGCATAATGGGCCAGTTTTGGAATATCTTCTTCTTGGATATCAGGAACGGTATTTCCGATTCCAAAACGTTTCTTCATAGCCTTAATCTCATCGGTGAAGGCATAAGCTGCCTGCGCACAGGGTGTTCCTTTTTCGGCAATTCCTGCGGCAACTGCCAGTTTGGCAAGCTTTTTGTGAATGGTTTCCCCGTATTCTTCCAGAACATGTGGAAGAAGGATTGCATTTGCAAGTCCGTGAGGAATGTTATACTGCCCGCCCAGGGAATGAGCAACAGCGTGTACATATCCAACGTAAGATTTTGTAAAGGCACATCCGGCATAGTAAGAAGCGTGCAGCATATTTCTTCGGGCATCTACATTTGTGCCGTCTGTATAAGCAGTGTCGATATTTTCAAAAATCAACTTTACTGCAAGCAAAGCATCTTTTCGTGTTCCGTAAGTGGTAGATCTTCCGATATAAGCTTCCACGGCATGTGTAAGTGCATCCATTCCGGTTGTAGCAGTGATAAATGGAGGAAGGCTTACGGTAACTTTAGGATCTAAGACAGCATATTTCGGAATGAGCGGGAAATCGTTAATAGCATATTTGTAACGAGTTTGGGCATCTGTGATCACGGCGGCAAGTGTGGTTTCGCTTCCGGTTCCGGCAGTGGTTGGAACCGCCTCCGAACCCGATGATACAGTTACATCCACGGGACTGGTAGAGTTTAAGCGCTTCTTCTACATTAGTGGTAGTAGGGTTGGCAACGGTCTTATCGTAGATGGTATAGGAGATACCGGATTCACAGAGGGATTTTTCCAATCGTTTTGTTAATCCGAGATTTGTAATCTGTGCATCTGTTATGATTAGTACGTTATTGCAGCCTTCCTGCTCTATAATTTCCGGCAGTTTTTTTACACTGCCTGTAATCTTAGGAGTCCGATAAGGGAGAAAAGGCAATGCAATTTTTAGCGCTGTTTGAAAGGTTCTGCAATAGATTTTTTTGAATTTATTCATTGTTAGTTTTCCTCACTGTGTGAATCTAAATTGGTGCAGATGTTCTGGAGATTATCTGCAATGGTAAATAAAGTGCGATAGAAGATTGCTCGATCTTCGGGTGTAATATTTTGACTTGCTTTATCTACGGCTTCATTTATGAGTAAATTTACCTTTTCGGCGCACTGAAGACCGCGATCTGTCAAAACAGCCTTGGCACGATATTTTTTTGTATCGGAAGAAGTAATATAATCAAGGTATTTGTTTTTTTCTAGGTCTGCCAGTATGCGTGAAATTCCAGCCTTATCTTCTTGACAGAGAGAACAGAGATCGGAAGCAGTCAGTCCGTCAGGATGTGTGGCAAGAAAATAAATACACATAACGTGAGTTCCCTTTAATCCGAGAGTTGCCATATAATATTTTTTGATCTTCTGAGCACTTTTATGTATGCGTGCAACGCCGGTGGTCAATTTTTCAAATCGATCATCCAATGAAATAACACCTTCTTTCTGCAAGATGTTGATTAATCAACAAATTATAAAATGAATATAACAGCAAGGAAAATATTTGTCAATCTTACGAAGCACATTTTTCTATACGAATCTGCAGTTCAGTAATGTGTTCCCGCACATCTTCAGACTGGTGAATATCTACCCACAGTAATTCGAGAACAGGGCCTTTCAGTATCAGATCATGGGTGGCAGCATAGTCAAGGAGCTTCGGGAAATATGTCTGATGTTGATGGGAATCGCCATGATAGCTGATAGACAGATAATGACCGGCATCTAAGACGGAGCTTCCGTTGCGGTCGATGATAAAGACACCCTCATAGTCCTGATACAATGCCTGTTTTGCTTTTGTGAGCGGGAGAAGAGAACCGATTCGGTTATTTCCGATAATGTAAAGATTGTTTTTATCTTTATTCAAAAGCTGCTTGGTCAGCATGTCCATTTCTTCGTCTGTGTGGAAAGGATGGGAGATAATATGACAGTTACGTTCGGGAAATTCTTTTTCTACTACATTTCCCAATGGTTGTATTTCTGCTTCACATAATGTGCTGAGGCGTTCAGATACATTTTCTCGTAACTGTGTCAAAGACTGAATGTGGCTGTCTATAATGGATAATTCTTCATTTAATAGATCTTTGGTTGAGGAAACGCTTCGTGAACGGATGTAGGCGGCGATTTTTTCCATAGGGAAGTTCAGTTTTCTTAAATCTCGGATGACATTTAAGCGCCAGAGGTCATTGAGACCATACATGCGATAGCCATTTTCGCCGCGAGTCGGATTCAACAGTCCCAGTTCTTCGTAGTAGCGGAGAGAATCAGGACCGATCTGATAGAGCTTTGAGATTTCACCGATTTTGTAAAATTGTTTCATAGAGCATTTCTCCTATCATAAAACATTTAATATGAAAAAAATCTTGACCTTAGTATTATACCAAGGTTTATAGTAAAGGTGTGAAAAAAATAAGATGTAAAGCGAGGTTTAATTGTGAGGCTGGAAGGAAAGTCTTTAAAAAGTGATTTTTTCAAATTTATTATTCCATCGATTATTGCGCAGTTGGTATTTTCTTTGTATACCATGGTGGATGGTATTTTCGTGGCGCGTGGAGTATCTGAGGTGGCGCTGACTGCGGTGAATATCTCTATGCCGTTCAGTGTGGGGATGTTCTCGATTTCATTATTGTTTGCAGTGGGAAATTCTACGATTGTAGCAATTCTTTTGGGACAGGGCGAACATAAGAAGGCAAATCAGGTATTTACGCAGAATATTGTACTTTTGTGTGTGATTTCCGTGCTGGTGACAGTTGTTGTTCTTGTCTTTTTGGAACCATTTGCAAGATTTTTAGGAGCTACGGACAGCATTCTTCCTTATGCCAAGGATTACATTGGGACAATTGCACCGTTTTCGCTGGCTTACATGTTGTCATATTCTTTTGAGACGTTGATTAAGACAGACGGATATCCGAAGCTTGCGACAATTTATGTTACAACCGGTGCGGTTTTAAATTGTATTTTAGATTATCTCATGGTCATGGTGTGGGACTGGGGAGTAAAAGGAGCTGCTTTTGCAACCGGACTTTCGCAGGCGGCAGTCATTTTTCTCTACCTTTGGCACTTCTTGGGACCGAAAGGTTCGATTAAATTTACAAAATTCCAATTTGATGTATCGACTGTTTTCCGACAGATCCGAAATGGAATGTCCTCCGGTGTGACAGAGTTTTCGGGAGGAATTATTATCTTCTTCTTCAATCAGGCAATTTTGAGGTTCATTTCTGAGGATGCACTGGTAAGTTATACGATTATTTCTTATGTCAATACAATCGCGGTAATGTCTATGACTGGTATTGCTCAGGGGTCGCAGCCATTGATCAGTTATTATTTCGGTAAAGGCGAACCGAAGAAGTACAGAAAACTTTTAAAGTATGGCATATTGTCGGCAGCAGTATTTTCGGTTGTAGTGACAGCCGCATGTTATACCGGGGCGTCAGGAATCGTCGGTATTTTCCTCGACGGGGAGAATCCGGCACTTAGCGTATATTCCGTAAAAGTATTTCGTATCTTTATTCTGTCTTTCCCGCTGGCAGGTTATAATGTGGTTATCGGCGGATATTTCGCATCGATTGAAAAGGCGGGATTTGCTACATTTATTTCATTAACGCGAAGTCTGATCGCGCTGGTCGGATGTATGATGTTGCTGATCGCGGTGCTTGGAGGGGAAGGAATCTGGTGGTCTCCTCTGATGGCAGAGGCGGTATGTCTTGTATTTTCGCTGTTAATGCTGAAGAGAAGCTTTGCAAAACAGAGAAAGAATTAGCGTGAATGCAGCTTTAAAGTAAGCACGATTGCAGCAAAGAAAAACGAAGAAAATAAAAAAATGCAAAAAAGGGCTTGATTTTTAGCGAAAAGGTGTTATAATAACATTTGTTCGCTAGAAAACATTGCGGAATGGTGTAATGGTAGCACAGCAGACTCTGACTCTGTTAGTAGGGGTTCAAATCCCTTTTCCGTAGTTCCTTGGCAGGGGCGCCGGATGCTTGTACATTTGAGCGTCCGGCTAATTTTGTCGGAGTGTGGCTCAGCTTGGTAGAGCGCTACGTTCGGGACGTAGAGGTCGCGTGTTCGAATCACGTCACTCCGATTTTTTTATTAAAAAAATAAAGAGTTTTATATTTCGAAAAAGCACTTAAGATCAAGTGCTTTTTGTTTTGCTAGGGTTTCTAACAGGTTACATATTCAGTCGCATTTAAAATAATTATAACTGCAAACGGATAAGGGATATTTAATAAGCAACAAGAGGTGCAGGTGGAAAAGGAATGAAAAAGAAGAAAGCGGAAATCATAGTTTATTTATCAATCATTATTTGTATAGGAGTAGATTTTTGTATAGAGTTTTTCGATTTTTATAATGGATTACTAATTCTTCTATATGAACTATATATGCTGATATTGATGGTAACAATTCCTTGGTTGTTAAAAAAAACTAGGGGTTCTTTTGAGTTAGGCTTATTTGCTGAAATAGTTGTTTTATTTTATTTATGTAAAAACAGTTTTCTAGTATTATTTTCAATTGATTTATTAGCTAATAAATTTTACAATATATGAAAATAATGTCGCAATAGTAGTCATCGATTGGGGGAAATGATTATGAAGTTATTTATGCAGAAACCGCTGATTCAGAAATTTGACCACGCCAAAGAGTTTGCAGAAGCGTATCAGATTGGAGAGGGCGATTTCATTCTGGCGAGCAGACATATTTACGAAACATATTTTGCGCCGCTCCATTTAAAAGCCCATGTAGAATATAAGAGCAAATATGGCGCAGGTGAACCGACAGACATAATGATTGATGCGCTTCTTGCAGATTTTCGAAAGGCAGAGTGTGACAGAATCATTGCCATCGGAGGTGGAGCGGTTATTGATATGGCGAAGATTCTTGTGCTGGATGGAAATGCAAGCGCCGAGCAGTATTTTCGAAGGGAAGTACCGCTTCGTAAGATACGTTCGCTTATTGCGGTACCGACCACTTGTGGTGCCGGTTCGGAAGTGTCAAATGTTTCAATTACCGAATTGACAAGTATTCACAGTAAGCTTGGTCTGGCTGTGTATGAGATTTACGCAGATGACGCAGTGCTGATTCCGGAATTATTGACAGAGCTTCCGTATGAATTCTTTGCTACAAGCGCTATTGATGCGTTTATCCACGCCATCGAGTCCTATGTGTCTCCGAAGGCAAATCTGTACACGAAAATGTTCAGCATGAAAGCGATGGAAATGATTATAGAAGGATTTCAGAACATTGCAGAAAAGGGATCGGATTATCGGTTGGAGCTTCTGGAAGAATTCTTGATCGCCAGCAATTTGGCAGGGATCGCATTTGGAAATGCAGGTACGGGAATGGTTCACGCCATGTCTTATCCACTGAGTGGAAAGTATCATGTGGCACACGGAGAGGCAAACTATCAGTTCCTTACAGCGGTGTTTGCAGCATATCAGAAGATGAGGCCGGAAGGAGAAATTCGAGAATTGAATCAATTCTTGGGAAATCTTTTGAAATGTGAAGAGGACATGGTATATATTGAGCTTGAGAAACTGTTAGACCGGATGATTGGGCGGAAAAAGCTTCGGGAATATGGCATGAAGAAGGAAGAGATCCGACTCTTTGCAGAAAGTGTTAATGAAAGTCAGCAAAGACTTCTGAACCAGAGTTATATGAAGCCGACGGTAGAGCAGATGGAAGAGGTATATCGTCAATTATATTAAAATAAGAAAATGAAAAAGCTTATTTTACAGCATTGAAAAGTAAATTTATTTCGCACTAAATTTCACTGTAAACTATTGTTTG
>UQRE01000032.1 GCA_900543415.1 uncultured Dorea sp.
ATTTTGGTCGAGGACATTATATCAAAAATGGGAGGTAAATGCTCTTTTTATTTGCAACTTCCCATAAAATCAAGGTTTTTAATAGATTTAAACAATAAAAAACAGGTAGTTTTTGACACTACCAAATGACAAAGGAGAGGTAGATTATGAAAGTAGTATCAACAGAAAAAGCGCCAAAAGCATTAGGACCATATTCACAGGGCTATGTACACAATGGAATTTTCTATTCAGCAGGACAGATTCCGATCAATCCGGCAGTTGATGCAGTGGAAGCTGAGACGATTGAAGAGCAGACCGAGCAGGTATGCAAGAATCTGGCAGCAGTTCTTGAAGCAGCAGGAACTTCATTTGACAAAGTATTGAAAACAACATGTTTCCTTGCAGATATGGGAGATTTCGCAGCTTTTAATGAAGTGTATGCAAAATATTTCACATCAAAACCGGCAAGAAGCTGTGTGGCTGTGAAGACACTTCCGAAGAATGTAAAATGTGAAGTGGAGCTTATTGCAGTTGTTGAGTAGAGAGCTTGACGATGTAAAGAATAACACCTAGTGTATTAGGTAAGAGTAAGTATTAAGAAAAGAGGATCAATCGATTATGGCAGAAGAGCAGAAGAACTGCAAGCCGTCTGATTGTGCCGGATGTGCACACGCAGACTCTTGCAGCAGCAAACCACAGGACTTTAAGAAACCGGCAAATCCACATTCTCACGTGAATAAAGTGATCGCAGTTGTCAGCGGAAAAGGCGGAGTAGGTAAATCTATGGTTACCGCATCTCTGGCAAGAATGATGAAAGAACAGGGATTTTCCGTAGGTATTCTTGATGCAGATATTACCGGACCATCTATTCCGAAGATGTATGGTGTTCATGAGGCGGCAGTGGGAGGTGAAAATGGAATCTTTCCGCAGGAAGCAAAAGACGGAACCAAGATCATGTCTGTCAATTTGCTGTTGCCGAATGAGTCAGATCCGGTTATTTGGAGAGGACCGGTCATTGCCAATGTAGTAACACAGTTCTGGACAGATGTTATGTGGGGAGAACTTGATTATTTATTTGTGGATATGCCGCCGGGAACCGGTGACGTTCCGCTTACAGTATTCCAGTCTCTTCCGGTGGGCGGTGTTGTGATCGTAACATCTCCGCAGGATCTGGTTCAGATGATTGTAAGCAAAGCTTACAATATGGCAAGACAGATGGATATTCCGGTGCTTGGTATCGTAGAAAACTACAGCTATTTGAAATGTCCGGATTGCGGAAAAGAGATTAAAGTGTTTGGTGAGAGCCATGTAGATGAGACCGCAGAGAAATTCAGAATTCCGGTGCTTGGTAAAATGCCGATCGATCCGGCGCTTGCAGAAATGGTAGAAGAAGAGCGCTTCTATGAGGCAAGCAATGAATATTTGGCAGCGGCAGTAAATAAATTATAAACGAAAAGAAATCCCTGGGGTAAATATCACATTACCCCCGGGGATTATTTGTACCTCATAGTCATGAGCCGGCTGTTTTTACTTCTTCTTTTTGTCAGATTCCGGCTTTGGAAGGCCGTCGATCAATTTTTCTATGATTTGTTTCTTTACATAGACATCAAAGCTTAAATTGCACAGAAATGCAAAAGTCTGAAGCTTTGCTCTCTCCTCTTCGGGCATGTCCTCAAAGGTCTCAAGCGCATACTGATAACTTTTTGTTACATCCTTCATAAGGTCCGTGATCCTCGATTTCTCCAGGTCACAGATATCTTTGTAAATATCGGTAAAAGATAAACCGCCTTCGGCGTCAAAATAACTGTCTGTCAATGGTGTAAGCAAGGTTTCGATATCTTTAATTGATAAAATATTTTTGAAATAATAGATAAAGATCATGACAAGAACATGTTCTTTCGAATATTTCTTCTTCACAGGCGGTGGAAGAAGATTGTTCTTTGCATAATTGTTGATCATAGTTTTGGTCAGAATTTTGTCCTCATCATAACGCTTAGTAGCGCTTAAATTTTTCTCCATAAAAGTTGTTACTTGATCCATATACAAATCTATGTTAGGAATATCTTCCGGTTTGATATAGTCGATTTGAGAAATACTGGATAAGATGCTGTTCAGCATGTCTTTTGTGTCAATTGTCATATTATCACCTCGATACAAACATTATATAGTATTCAAAACTAGATGGCAAGATTTATTTTGATTGATCTTTGCAGGCAAAATAAATCGAGAAATCAGAATTTGATTGTTTTGAGAAAATTTTTATGCGTAATCTATAGATACGTGTTATAATACGGGAAGGTATGAAAGGTACGAAGATCTGGTACACAGGAGGTATGAAAATGAATAAAACGGATGAAAAATATCAGGCATATGTCCAAATTTTAAAGGAGGAGCTGGTACCGGCAATGGGGTGTACGGAACCGATCGCTCTTGCATATGCGGCGGCAAAGGCGCGGGAAGTGTTGGGGTGTCTTCCGGATAAGGTTGTAATTGAAGCAAGTGGAAGTATTATTAAAAATGTAAAGAGTGTGATCGTTCCGAATACGAATCACTTGAAAGGAATTCCGGCAGCTGCCACAGCAGGTATCATCGCGGGAAAGCCGGAAAAGGAGCTGGAGGTCATCGCAGAAGTGACCGAAGAACAGACAAAAGAAATGATTTCATTTCTTGAGAAGACGGATATTTCTGTTCAGCATGTGGACAATGGTATTACATTTGAAATCGTAGTGACCGTGAGCAAAGGGGAGTCTTATGCAAAGGTTCGCATTGCAAATTATCATACCAATATCGTTTTGATTGAAAAAGATCACGAAAAGCTTCTTGATATTCCGGTGGAAGGCGAGAAAGAAGAAGGATTGACTGATCGAAGCCTTTTAGATGTAAAATCAATCTGGGATTTTATTAATACCGTGGACATAGAAGACATCCGCGAAGTGATCGGACGTCAGATTGAATATAATACGGCGATCGCAGACGAAGGAATGCGTGGTGACTATGGTGCAAATATCGGACAGGTATTGTTGAAAGCTTATGGAGACGATGTAAGAGCGAGAGCGAAAGCCAGAGCCGCAGCAGGATCGGATGCAAGAATGAATGGCTGTGAACTTCCGGTTATTATCAATGCAGGAAGCGGAAATCAAGGAATGACTTGTTCGCTTCCGGTACTTGAGTATGCCAAAGAGTTAAATTCCGGCGAAGAAAAAACATATCGGGCATTGGCTCTTTCGAATCTTGTGGCAATTCATCAGAAAACCGGAATTGGAAGATTATCTGCATATTGTGGAGCAGTAAGCGCCGGAGCGGCAGCAGGAGCCGGTATTGCTTACTTATGCGGAGGCGGATATGATGAAGTGATCCATACAGTAGTCAATGCTTTGGCAATCGTATCCGGTATGGTGTGCGACGGAGCAAAAGCTTCTTGTGCTGCAAAAATTGCTTCTTCCGTAGACGCAGGTATTCTTGGATACAATATGTATCTTAACGGTCAGCAGTTCTATGCCGGTGACGGAATTGTGACAAAGGGGGTAGAGGCGACCATTGGTAATATCGGACGCCTTGGCAAAGACGGTATGAGAGAGACCAATGAAGAGATTATTAAAATGATGATTGAAGAATAAGAATGGAAGATAAATGATAGAAACAGAAAGGAATTGTTGACTTGAGTATTTACGACACATTAAATGAACCACAAAGGGAAGCAGTGTATTATACAGAAGGACCGCTCCTTATCCTTGCCGGAGCCGGCTCGGGGAAAACAAGAGTGCTGACGCATAGAATAGCATATTTAATCGAAGAGAAGGGTGTGAATCCGTGGAATATTTTGGCAATCACATTTACGAACAAGGCAGCCGGAGAGATGCGGGAACGAGTAGACAGACTGGTGGGCTTCGGGTCAGAGAGCATCTGGGTGAGCACATTCCATTCGATGTGTGTGAGAATCTTGAGAAGACACATTTCTTTGCTTGGATATGATACGAATTTTACGATCTATGATGCGGATGATCAGAAGACGTTGATGAAAGATGTGTGTAAGCTTCTTCAGATTGACACGAAGATCTATAAGGAACGCGCGCTTCTGGCAGCAGTATCCCATGCAAAAAATGAACTGGTGACACCGGAGGAATTTCGGTTAAATGCCGGAGGGGATTTCAGTCAGCGTAAGATTGCGGAAGTGTATGAGGAATATGAGAAGCAGTTAAAAGCGAACAATGCGCTTGATTTTGACGATCTTCTTATCAAAACAGTGCAATTGTTCCAGACGCAGGCAGATGTACTGGAATATTATCAAGAAAGATTTCGCTATATTATGGTGGATGAGTATCAAGATACAAATACAGTGCAGTTTGAATTGGTAAGACTTTTGGCATCAAAGTATCGAAATCTCTGCGTGGTTGGTGATGACGACCAGTCCATTTATAAATTCAGAGGCGCTAATATTAAAAACATCCTTAATTTTGAGCAATATTTTGAAGATGCTAAGGTGATCAAACTGGAGCAAAATTATCGGTCGACAAGTAATATTTTGAATGCAGCCAATGCAGTGATTAGAAATAATGCGGGGCGAAAGGACAAAACATTATGGACAGATAATGGAGAAGGAGAGAAAATTCAGTTTCGCCAGTTTGATTCGGCGTATGATGAGGCAGAATATATTGTAGACGACATTCGAAAACGAGTGCGAGAGAAAGAATATAGTTATCATGATAATGTAATTCTTTACAGAACAAATGCGCAATCTCGAATGTTTGAAGAAAAATTTGTTACAGCGAACATCCCGTATAAGATCGTGGGCGGTATCAATTTCTATGCAAGAAGAGAGATCAAAGATTTACTCGCCTATTTGAAGACAGTAGATAACGGGAAAGATGATCTGGCAGTCCGGCGTATTGTCAATGTGCCAAAGAGAGGTATCGGATTGACGAGTATTAATCGTGTGCAGGATTATGCGGCGGCGTATAATATTGGCTTTTATGATGCGCTTCGTGCGGTGGATCTGATTCCGAATATTGGAAGGGGCGCTTCTAAATTGGAATCTTTTGTGGCACTGATCGAACACTTTAAGACAGATGCGGAGGATATGAGTATCTCTGATCTTTTGAAAGAAATCATTGAAGAGACCGGATACATTGAAAGTCTTCAAGCAGAGGATATGGTAGAAGCAGAGACAAGAATCGAAAATATTGATGAGCTTCTCAGCAAGGTGGCAGCTTACGAAGAAGAGTGCGAAGACCGAAATGAGCCGGCATCTCTGAGCGGATTTTTGGAAGAGGTAGCGCTGGTTGCAGATATCGACAGCTTGGATGAAGATACGGACTATGTGGTGCTTATGACTTTACATAGTGCAAAAGGGTTGGAATTTCCGAATGTTTATCTCGCGGGGATGGAGGATGGACTGTTTCCAAGCTATATGACGATCACCGCAGATGATCCGGAGGAAGTAGAAGAAGAAAGACGTCTCTGTTATGTGGGAATTACACGAGCGGAGAAGGAATTGACACTGACTTGCGCAAGAAGGCGTATGATTCGCGGAGAAACGCAGTATAATAAAATGTCAAGATTTTTGAAAGAAATTCCAATGGAGCTGTTATCTACGGGAGCAGTTTTTACAAAAGATAAAGAAGAGCCGGAAGTCAAAGTGAGCGCATATATGCAGGCAAAGCAGGCATTTAAGGCAAAACCTTTTGGCGGATCGACGCCGTATTCTCAGTCGCCGGCGAAATCTTTTGGAAAACCTTCAGGCAAAGGTTTGGATTATAAAACAGGAGATCGTGTCCGCCATATAAAATTCGGTGAGGGAACGGTTACTGCAATTATAGAAGGCGGCAGAGATTATGAGGTGACTGTGGCATTTGACACAGCAGGTACAAAGAAAATGTTTGCCGCATTTGCAAAGCTGGAAAAAATATAATTTTCTTTGAAAAATGTAGTAATCCGAAAACGATAGTGTTATAATAAGTAAAATGATTCGACTTGTAAAAGAGTGCGGGAAAGGACGTGAAAACATGAGCAAAGTAGAAGACTTTATTGCAGCAACAAAATTGAGTGAGCTTGTGAATAAAAAAGAAGAGGACAAACACGGTAAGACAGTTCTGTGGGTGCTTGCTATCGTTGGTACAGTAGCAGCTATTGCAGCGATTGCTTATGCAGTGTACTGTTTCTTTACACCGGACTATCTGGAAGATTTTGAAGAAGATTTCGAAGACGATTTTGATGATGATTTCTTCAACGATGAAGATCAGGTATAAGCGACAAATCACAAGATGTAAAAGGATGAAAAGCAGGTTCGAAGCCGATGGAAAGCAGAAGGTCTCCGACCTGCTTTTTGTTGCTTTACGGGAATTTTAATTTCACTGTAGGAAGGCAGAAAAGAGGAGAAAAATGGACGGACAGTGTTTTGCATTATTGATCGATGCAGAGAATGTGTCGGCAAAATATATTAAACCGATATTGACGGAACTATCGAAGTATGGGAATATCACATATAAGAGAATCTATGGGGATTGGACCAGTACTCAACATTCCAGTTGGAAAGACGAGCTGTTAAAAAATTCTATTACACCGATTCAGCAGTTCAGCTATACACAGGGAAAGAACGCAACCGATTCAGCAATGATCATTGACGCAATGGATATTTTATATACAAAAGATGTAGATGGGTTCTGTATTGTGTCCAGTGACAGTGATTTCACCCGCCTTGTAAGCAGACTTAGAGAAAGCGGAAAAATGGTGATCGGAATGGGCGAAAATAAAACGCCGGAGCCATTCCGAAGAGCTTGTGATAAATTTACGATTTTGGAAAATCTTTTGAACGAACAAGCGCCAGGTACCGCGCAAGGCTCCGGAGATTCTATTAAGAAAGAGAAGATTGAAGAGGATATCATTAAAATGATCCTTGAAAATCAGGATAATAATAAAACAACCGGACTTGGAGAAGTGGGAAGTCGTCTTGTAAGCCTTCATCCGGATTTTGATGTGCGAAGCTACGGCTATAATATGTTGTCAAAATTTTTGGAAGAGTTTGAGAAGATAGAACTTGTAAAAAAAGGGAATTTTGTGGCAGTTGCACTTCGAGAAGACCGAAGACAAAAGGCAGATGTGGATAAATATATGCTTCAGATCGTAAAAGCATCCGGTGCATCCGGTATAGAGCTTAGCACGCTTGGAAATCGGGCATATGAGAAATTTAAAGATTTTCAGATTAATGATTATGGATATTCACAGTTTAACAAATATGTAAAAAGTATTGACCATATACAGGTGAAGCGTGCCGGAACGATCTTAATCGCTAAATATAAAGAATAAAGACAGGAAAGGTTATAGAACATATGAAAAAAGGAAAGGTATATGAAGGTGTCATAGAGTCAGTGGATTTTCCTAATAAGGGGAAGATTCGGCTTGCGGAAGAAGAGAAGACCGTGATTGTGAAAAACGGAATTTCAGGGCAGAAGGTTCGATTTTCCGTAAATAAAATCCGTAAAGAAAAGGCAGAGGGAAGAATTCTTGAGGTGCTTGAGAAAGCGCCGGCAGAGATTCAGCCATCCTGCCCTCATTTTGGAGAATGTGGAGGATGTACTTACCAGAATCTTCCTTATGAAGAGCAGCTCCGTCTGAAAGAGCAGCAGGTGAAAGCTATGATGGATGAAGCGGTGGAAGGAGACTATGTGTGGGAAGGCGTGCTCCCAAGCCCGGTGGCATTTGCCTATCGAAATAAAATGGAATTTTCCTTCGGGGATGAATACAAAGACGGTCCCCTTGCCCTTGGCATGCATAAGAGAGGAAGTTTTCACGATATTGTAAATGTAGAGCATTGTCAGATTGTGGATGAAGATTATAGGAAGATTTTAACTTGTACATTGGAAGCTTCCAAAAGAAGCGGACTTCCTTACTATCATCAGATGCGTCATACCGGATATTTTCGCCATTTACTTGTGAGAAAGGCAGTGAAGACAGGGGAAATTTTGATTGATCTTGTGACGACAGATGGCAGAGATTGCGGTGGAGAAAGAGAAATCACAGATTATTTGGAAAAGTGGGTAGATGATCTGTGCCGCCTTTCTCTGGATGGAAAGATTGCCGGCATTTTGCATACGACGAATAACAGCGTCGCGGATGTGGTCAAGGATGAAGGAACAGAGATATTATATGGACAGGGATATTTCTATGAAGAACTGCTCGGTTTGAAATTTAAGATTACACCGTTTTCTTTCTTCCAGACCAATTCACTTGGGGCAGAAGTTCTGTATGAAAAGGCACGTGAATACATGGGAGATACAAAAGATAGAGTCGTTTTTGATCTGTACAGTGGAACGGGAACGATTGCCCAGATTCTTGCGCCGGTAGCTAAGAAAGTGGTGGGTGTTGAGATCGTAGAAGAGGCGGTGGAAGCAGCCAAGGAAAATGCAAAACTCAACGGACTTGAAAACTGTAAGTTCTGGGCAGGAGATGTATTGAAGGTGATCGATGAGCTGGGGGAAGTTCCGGATCTCATCATGTTAGATCCGCCAAGAGATGGTGTGAATTCAAAAGCGCTTAGAAAGATTATTGATTTTGGCGTGGATCGTATGGTTTATATTGCGTGCAAACCAACCAGCCTTGCCAGAGATTTGGAGATGCTTCAAGGGCGCGGGTATCAGGTGGAAAAGATAGCATGCGTTGATTTGTTTCCGAATACGGTGCATGTGGAGACTGTGTGCCTCTTATCCCGAGAAAAATCTACAACGTAATCAATGTGAAGGTGGAGTTTGGAGACGGTGAGGACAAGATATCGCTGGATGCGATTGCAGAACGGGCGAAGAAATATCAGCCCAAACCGAAAGTTAAATAATAAGATGATACAAGAATATGTAGAGAAGAAGTATGGGTTTAAGGTACATACCGCATATGTTGCGGGGTAAAGAGGTCATTAGGTTTGACAATGTATGATGCGCCTAATGTGGTAGAGAAATTGAAACAGTCGAGAAAACATCCACCGAAAGAAAAAGCAGAAGCGATAACGGAGGCACTTAAATATTTTGCGGTAATCTAATAGATGAAAAGATACTGGGTTTGTATAAAAGGGGGTGTAGAAGGTATTTGTATATATACCCTGGTTGCATTAAGTTTTATATTGAAGCATATCGGGAAATATGGGGAGATGAAGATAGTTACTCAGCAGAACTCTCTTAAAGGGAAAGAGGATAAGGCGTTAAAAAAGATTATGATATATTTGCAGGAGGAACAATGGGGAAAATAATTAAAGATACAATCCATGCAAATGGAATAGATATTGGGATTTATACGCAGGATTTTGAAAATGAATTTATTTCATTGACAGATATTGCCAGGTACAAGAGTGATGACCCAACAGCGGTTATTCAAAATTGGATGAGAAATCGAGATGTAATAGAATTTTTGGGATTATGGGAAAGGCTGCACAACCCAGATTTTAAACCCCTCGAATTCGAGGGGTTTAAAAAGCGGGCTGGAGCAAATGCTTTTACAATGTCACCGAAGAAATGGATAGAAGCGACAGATGCTATTGGCATCGTTTCAAAAGCAGGACGCTACGGAGGAACATATGCCCATAGCGATATTGCTATGTCCTTTGCAACTTGGATTTCTCCTGAGTTCCAGTTATATATTATGAAGCTTCCTGTATACTTTAAATAAGCCAAGGAATTGACAACCCAAAATACCTCAAGTAAATTTAGATTATTACTGACCTGACCGTTGGTAAAAATCTAAAGAATACAAGAGGTATCTAAAATGAATATTAAAGGCACAAAGAAGAAAAATCAAGTAGAAACCGTAAATATTTTCGAACAGCAGGAACTTTTGAAAAAAGCAGAGGTGATCAGAGAAAAACTTACAGCATCAACATGGCATGAGGCAAAGCTGCGGGGACGTGGTTATGTAAATGCAACTTCCATTTTTGAAAATGCCAAAAAAAGCATAGGGATTCAGGATGGTGCGGAATCAGGCAAACTGGCTGTCAAATGGTTTGTCCATCGAATGATGGAATCAAATGAGCAGCTTGCAGAGATAGAGAGCCGTTTACATCAAATGTGTATGGAGATTCCATATGCAGAAAACATTCTGGAGATATCCGGAATAGGAGAAAACATACTTTCCGGGATACTTGCAGAAATGGGAGATATAGCAAGGTTTGATGATAAGATCAGCCATAGAGGACGCAAACGGCTTAGATACTGGCTGTTCCAGGCTGCAAAGTCAGCAGTAGCACATGCTGATGAATTCAAAGAACTTCATGCGTATTACACGATACGAAAAGAGAATCCGCTGAAAAAGAAACAGTCATTGGTAGTGATTGCCTGCAAGATACTGAGGGTGATTTTTGCAATCCTAACAAAAGGGACGACATACGATCCGAAGAAGATGTTGGGAGATATCGTAAGACCAAATGAGCAGTCAGTGCAGGTAGCATAAGAATAAGACGGTATTAGATATTCCAGAGCCTTGCTGGATTCCAGAGAGTATCTGAAATCGAGCAGGGTTCTGGATAGGAAACCCGTAGACCCGGATGGAGTGTGAAATGCACTGCACCACCAACAAGACCAACCGCTGAAACAAGGGAGATCGTCCACTGAAAATCGGTTTCCTTGGTGGAAGCAGAAGGTCGGTAACAATCAAATACAAACAAGAGCTGTAGCTGACAGTAGTTCTCTCCGTAGGACATGACCCTGTTAAAAAGCTTAGTTGGCACTCAGTGTATGAACAGGTGGAACGAAGGAAGTTGGTACATGATACCATTAGACACGGAAGGTTCACCATCATAGTTGAACAGAGGTATTATAGCCTTAATAAAACAAATCAAAGGATGTTTTATTAAGTGCACCCATTTTCAACTATTCAGTATAGAATACAATGACTGTTCTACACTTTAAGCTCTTGTTTTGAGGTAAACATTTAAAGAAAAAAGTCCAAAAATGAATTAGGGCTTGAAATTATAGGAAGGAGATATTTCATGAGCATACAAACAAAGAAAATAACATTATCAGCCATGTTTCTGGCAATCGGTATCATCCTGCCTTTTTTTACCGGACAGGTACCTCAGATTGGAAATATGTTGCTTCCAATGCATTTTCCGGTATTTTTATGTGGAATGATCTGCGGAGCACCGTATGGTTTAGCAATCGGTTTTATTCTGCCGATTTTTCGATCTTTTCTATTCGGCATGCCGATGATGTATCCGATGGCAGTCGCAATGGCTTTTGAACTTGCAGTATATGGAGTAGTGGCAGGCTGGATATATGGACGCGCAGACAGAAAAAATACATGGGCTGTTTATCGAGCGCTTCTTCTTGCTATGATCTGTGGAAGATGCGTCTGGGGCGTAGTGGAAATTTTGCTTCTTGGCATTGGAGAAAATAGATTTTCATGGCAGATGTTTTTTGCCGGAGCATTGATTAATGCAGTTCCGGGAATCGTTCTTCAGCTTGTATTGATTCCTGCGATCATGGCGATTGTCAAACATACAAAGGTGGTACAGGAAAATGGAAAATAGAAGTCCTTTTCTAATTGCTATAGATGGGAGATGTGCGGCGGGAAAGACGACGTTGACAAAAAGACTATCTTCCATTTTAAATTGCAGTGTTATACATATGGATCATTTTTTCCTGAGACCGGAACAGAGAACGAAAGAGCGTCTCGCGCAAGCCGGAGGGAATGTGGATCGGGAGCGATTTGAGAAAGAGGTGCTTAAGCCCTTGAAGGCAGGTAAAGCATTCACTTATCGAGTTTTTGACTGCCATCAGATGTCTTTGGCAGAAGAAATAGAGATAGTTCCCACACCTGTAGTGATTATAGAGGGGGCTTATAGCTGCCATCCGGAATTTGTACAGGCGTGGGATCTTACGATTTTTGTTGATATTGATAAAGAAGAACAACTCAAGCGTATTGAAAAACGCAATGGCAAAGAGCAGGTCCCGATGTTTGTGAATCGCTGGATTCCTATGGAAGAAGATTATTTTAAGGAATTTCAAGTGAAAGAGAACTGTCGATTACTTCTGCGGCAGCCAATGCACGATCAATAATGTAACGGAATTTGGACTCAAGTTTTACAGAATCGTCAAGGTGAAAGGATGTGTTATCAAGAAAAGCATTGGAGAGCTGATAGACATAATACTCTCCATCCTCCTGCCTGTCTGCAAGCACATCCCCATTTTCACGCATATCGTCCGTGGTTGTTTCTTTGCCGAGACTTAAATCTGTCAAAACTTCCAGCATAATACAGAAGTGCGGTTCGTCCCATGCGGACAAATACATACATTTGCACAGACCGTTTGTGAAAAATGGAAAATGGCTGTAGCAATCCATCAATTCTTTAAAACGTGTCCGGTGACCGGAGTTTTCAAATAGTTTTGCTCTGTCGAGAGCCAGTAAGCACGCGTCTTTTGGGTTCATGAGTACCCCTCCTCATAAAGAATTAATAAAATTATAGCGAAAGAAATATGAATACTCAAGAGATTTGACAGAAATATCGGAAAATATTGACTTTTTTATTATAAACTCAGGAGATTAAATATGAAATACTATCTTGCCCCGTTGGAAGGGGTAACAACACAAGTTTATCGAAATGCTTATCACAAGTATTTTCGCCCTATGGATAAATATTTCACCCCGTTTCTTGTGCCTCATACGAAGAAAGGATTTAGCACAAAAGAAATTAGGGAGATTCATCCGGATAAAAATAAAGAATTATATGTTGTTCCGCAGATTTTAAGTAATCAAGCAGAGGATACTGTAAACACCATCCATAAACTTGAGCAATATGGCTACAAAGAAGTGAATCTGAATCTTGGATGTCCTTCTAAAACTGTGGTATCTAAAAACAGAGGTGCTGGTTTTCTTGCCATGCCGGAAGAGTTGGATCATTTTTTGGAAGGGATTTTTGAAAAGACAGAGGTGAAGGTGTCTGTAAAGACAAGGATTGGACGTGATGAACCGGAGGAGTTTTATCGATTAATGGATATTTATAATAAATATCCGTTGGAAGAGCTGATCGTTCATCCGAGAACACAGAAAGATTTCTATAGAAATACACCTAACATTTCCATGTTTGGCTATGCCGTGGAACATAGCAGTTGTACATTGTGTTATAACGGGGACGTGAAGAGTAGGGAAGACAAAGAGAAAATTTTTGAGAAATTCCCTGAAGTTCCGGCGCTTATGCTTGGAAGAGGAGTCATTGCCAATCCATTTCTTGTGACATTGATTGAAGGATCGAAAAAGGGAAATGTGATAGACAAAGAGATCCTGCGAAATTTCCATGATGCACTTTATGAAGGTTATGGACAGATCAGTGAGGGGATTCTTCCGGTTTTATTTAAAATGAAAGAAATCTGGACTTATATGAAGGATTTGTTTCCGGAAGATAAGAAACGAATTAAAAAATTGAAGAAAGCTGAAAATGCAAAAGATTATGAGCAGGCAGCAGCGGAACTTTTCGCTTTACTTTAAAAGACAGATAACATATAATAGAGGGAACTTGGAGATTGAAAATGAAAGGAGTTTGCAGTATGGAAAATCAGAAACAGCGCGTATATGACGCACTCGATAAATTGAAAATTAAATATGAAGTTGTAGAGCATGAACCGGTACATACGATGGAAGATATGGACAGACTGGGATTGCCGGAAAAAGGAACTTTGTGCAAAAACTTATTTTTAAGAGACTCCAAAGGTAAAAGACATTTTCTCGTAACTTGCGAGGAGAGCAAAAAGGTGGATTTGAAAGCACTTGGAAGACAGCTCGGCGGAGGTAATTTGAGCTTTGCATCCGAAGAGCGGCTTGAAAAATATCTGGGATTGAAGCAGGGAAGTGTATCCCCATTCGGTCTTATGAATGATACGGATCATGCAGTAGAATTTTTCATTGATAAGGATCTTAGCAAATGCAAGAGTCTTGGAATCCATCCGTTGGAAAATACAGCAACTGTATTTTTGTCCTATAAGGATCTGGATAAATTTTTGTGGGATCTGGACGTTGATGTTGTGAAGATCCGACTGTAATTAAGGAATAGTAAAGAGGATAATTATGGAAGAACAGAATAAACAGACTGCGGGAATGGCATATCCTGACAGTCCGGGAAAACAGTTTTGGCATATTTGGGGACCGCTGATCATTAAGATGGGAATTGGGTTTATTATTTCCAGCATTGCGGCGTCCATCTTCGGTGTGTATTATCTGTGCAGACATTATGGGATTAATGCGGAAGTGCTTGCTGATGCAAGGCAGATGCAGATTATTTCAGAACGTTTTATGCGAGATTCAATGGAACTGGCACAGACGATCAGTTTGAAATTTTACGATTACACAACGCTGGTGGACGGTGTTGCGTCACTTATCACAATTCCTGTGATGTGGTTTATGTTTCACAGGGATCGTGTGCGAGAAAGAAGAGTCGGATATGTCCCGAACAAAAAGGCTCCGCTTTGGAAATATGTGGCAGTCATTATTATGGGAATCGCACTTTGCGTGGCAATGAATAACCTAATTTTAATTGGCAATTTTTCTAGCATTAGTGAGGAATATGAGGCGCTTATGGAGGCGATTTACTCCGCCCCTGTGCCAATTCAAGTGTTAAGCCTTGGAATTTTGGCGCCGATTTGTGAAGAACTTGTGTTTCGTGGTTTGATCTTTAGGAGAATCCGTATGAGAACCACGTATTTTCAAGCTGCCTTTCATTCAGCCCTTGTATTCGGGATTATGCACATGAATCTGATTCAGATGTTTTACGGATTCTTCCTTGGCTTTGTTTTTGCTTATGCCTACGAAAAATATGGTTCTGTGAAAGCGCCGATTGCAGCTCATGTGGCAGCGAATCTGGTATCGGTATTTGGCACAAATTATAATTGGTTTGGGTGGATGATGGAAGACCCGATGAGAATCGGCGTAATCACGGTAATCTGTGCGACAGCGGCAGCTACAATGTTTGTTTTCATGCAGAGAATCGAGGAAAAACCGGACAAGATAATGTTACAGAATTGTTAAAAGTTGTTGCAAAAATGTTGTCTGTAGTATATAATTACTCTTGATAAAGGTTTACTATGTCAAAAAACTTGTAAAAAGGATGAATAGAATGAAGAAATTTAGTACAAAATTGTTAGCGGCAGTAGTGACAAGTTCACTGATTGTGACACCGGTTATGGCTGCACCATCAACAGAGAGTATAGAACAGGAGAAAGCGGCAGCACAAAGTGAAGCCGCATCTTTGAGAGCTCAGTTAACAGAAGTGGTAACTCAGATCAACCAGATCGAAGAAGACCTGACAGAAAAAGGTGAGCAGATCATTCAGACAACTGCTGATCTTGCGGAGGCAGAAGAGACTGAGAAACAGCAGTATGAAGATATGAAACTCCGTATTAAGTATATGTACGAGCAAGGCAATGGAAGTGCGGTAGAAGCGTTAGTTACTTCCGAAAATTTTTCTGATCTTGTGAATAAAGCAGAGTATGTACAGAATGTACACGACTATGACAGAGAGAAACTGGCTGAATATGTAGCAACGAAAGAACAGGTTGCTGAGCTTAAGACAAGTCTGGAAGAAGAGCAGAAAGATTTGGAAGAGAAGGAAGCTCAGTTTACAGAGAAGCAGGAAAGCTTAAATACAATGATCTCCTCCAAGGAAGCGGAGATTGCCGATCTTGATGCAGAGCTTCAGGAGATTGCGGCCGAGGCGGCCCGTCAGCAGGAAGAAGAACGCCGGGCGCAGGAAGCAGCCAATAACAGAAATAATAATAGCAGTAATAATAATGGTGGAAACAGTAGCGGTGGTAATAAAGGAAATGGTGGAAACAGTAGCGGTGGTAATAAAGGAAATGGTGGAAACAGTAGTGGTTCCAGCAGCAGTTACGTTCCGGGAGATGCAGTATCACGTGCCCAGTCAGCACTTGGAAAACCATATGTATGGGGAGCTGTTGGACCGAATGCTTTTGACTGTTCCGGATTGGTTGGTTTCTGCCTGACAGGCAAGTATAAACGTACTTATACATCAAGCTCCTTTGCGGGACTTCCGGAAGTCAGTGATCCAAGACCGGGAGATGTATGTTATAGACCGGGGCATGTAGGAATTTATGTAGGTAATGGTCAGATGATCCATGCACCACATACTGGTTCTGTAGTAAAATATGCAAGTGTTCCAAGTAATATGATTATTGTTCGCCCATAGGGAGAAATGAATTAAATACAAGAAATATATGATGGCAGTCTTTTGAGACTGCCATTTTTTGGATGGAAAAAAGTATTGAAAATTGTTGAAGTTTGTTGTATGCTGAATTTATAATATGTGGGGCGTATGAGGGAGATTTATAATTGATAAGGATGGGTGATAACATGAAGAGACGATTGTTGCAGACGCTCATCACTTGTGTTGTGATGAGCTCTTTAATTGTAGTTCCTGTTTGTGCTTCTCCGACAGAGGATAAAGAGACTCTGGAAGCAAAGAAAAGTGAGGCTGAAGCGCAGGCTGCCAGTGTAAATGAGGAGCTGGTTTCACTTCTTGTGGATTTTAACGCTTTAAAACAGGATATGGCAACGCAGGAAGATCGTATTGCACAGGCAGAGACTGATCTTGCGAAGGCAAAGGAAGAAGAAGAAAAACAATATGAAGATATGAAGCTTCGTATTAAATATATGTATGAACAGGGCGATGCTACCTTTTTTGAGACAATGGTAGACTCTTCTTCTTATGCAGATCTTGTTAATAAGGCAGAATATGTGAAGAATGTTCACGATTATGACAGAGATAAGTTAAATGAATATGTAGAGACCAAGAACGAAGTACAGACATTAAAAACTGAATTGGAAAGCGGACAGGCAGAGATGGAGTCTATGGCATCGGAGATGGAGACGCAGAAATCCAATCTGGAAGGAACGCTTACCGAGATGAAGAGCCAGATTGCAGATTTTGATGCTCAGCTTGCACAGGCAGAGGAAGAAGCTCAAGTTCAGCTCGAGGAGCTGACGGAAGAGTCGGATACGTCAGCTAATGTTACAGATACTTCATCGGATAACAATAGCCAGTCATCCAACAATCAAAGTACAAGTTCCAAGCCATCCGGTAATCAAGGCGGTAATCAGAACAATGGCAATCAAGGAGGTAACGGCAACAGTGGAAATAATAGTGGGAATAGTTCCACGTCCAAGCCTTCGAATGATACAAAACCATCTAAGCCATCCGGAGGAAACGAAAGTTCCACATCTAAGCCGAGCAATGCATCCCTAGGACAGCAGATTGCAAATAAAGGGTTGGAATATGTAGGATATCCTTATAAGATGGGTGGAAATAGTCTGACTAATGGAATCGATTGTTCGGGGTTTGTTCAGCAGATACATAAAAAATTTGGCATATCCACACCTAGGACATCAGGTGCAATTCGAGGTGGAGGTAAATCTGTGAGTGTATCTAACATGCTCCCGGGAGATGTAGTATGCTATAGTGGTCATGTGGCAATCTATATTGGAAATAATAAGATTGTGCATGCGTCCAACAGTGCACCTTATCCGAGGGGCGGAATTAAGACAACTTCTCCTGCGGATTACAGAACAATCCTTGCGGTTCGCCGTTATTGGTAGGTGTTTGTCTGGAAGGTATCTATAAAAAATAAAGAAAATCAAAGGGAAGTTTTGAAAAAGGCTTTCCTTTTTTTGTGTTTTCTGAGAGAATAGAGAAGGATTAGGAAAGAAAGGAAAAGTCATGGAAGCATATACAAATTTTGCAGAGGTTTATGATACATTCATGGACAACGTCCCGTATGAACAGTGGGCAGCCTATATAAAAGAAACCTTAAAAGAAGATGGAATTGCAGACGGGCTTGTGCTCGAGTTAGGGTGTGGAACCGGAAGCATGACAGAGCGATTGGCAGAGGTAGGATACGATATGATCGGAGTGGATAATTCAGCAGATATGCTGGAGATCGCCCTTGACAAGCGTGAGAAAAGCGGACAGGATATTTTATATCTTCTTCAGGACATGCGGGAATTTGAACTATATGGAACCGTTCGGGCAATCATCAGTGCCTGTGATTGTGTAAATTACGTGACAGAGGATGAGGAACTTCTTCAAATGTTCCGGCTTGTGAATAACTATCTGGACCCGGAAGGTCTCTTTTTGTTTGATTTCAATACCCGATACAAATATGAAACAGTGCTTGGCGAGCAGGTGATAGCAGAGGACCGGGAAGACTGCAGTTTTATTTGGGATAATTATTATGATCAGGAAGAACAAATCAATGAATATGAACTGACTCTTTTTGTAAAGTGCAGACAAGAGGAGGATTTATATCGAAAATATCAGGAAGTCCATTTTCAGCGGGCATATACCCTGGAGGAGATAAAGACATTAATTGAGAAATCAGGATTAACATTTCTCAATGCCTATGATGATTATACGAGAGAGACTGCGACCGAAGAAAGTGAGAGAATCGTAGTTGTTTGTCGGGAATGTGGAAAAGTTACAGAGAAAAAAGTATAGAGAAAGAAGAAAACTGAGAAGAAAGAGGTTGTTAGAATGAAGGATTATATTGTAAGAGCAACAGCGGCAGGAGGTCAGGTGCGGGCTTTTGCCGCGGTGACAAAAGATACAGTAGAAGAAGCAAGAAAGCATCATGAGACAAGCCCGGTGGCAACAGCGGCACTTGGAAGGCTTCTGACAGCGGGAGCTTTAATGGGAAGCATGATGAAAAATGAAACCGATATGCTGACTCTGCAGGTGCGTGGAGACGGCCCGCTTGGCGGAATCACGGTAACTGCGGACAGTAAGGCGAATGTCAAAGGATATGTGGAGCATCCGGAAATAATCCTTCCTGCGAAAAACGGGAAATTAGATGTGGGAGGCGCAGTCGGTATCGGTCTTTTACAGGTGATCAAAGATATGGGGTTAAAAGAACCGTATGTAGGACAGACGATTTTGGTGAGCAGTGAGATTGCAGAAGATCTGACGTATTATTTTGCAAATTCGGAACAGGTTCCATCTTCAGTTGGTCTCGGAGTGCTGATGGAAAAGGATAATACAGTGAAGACAGCCGGAGGATTCATCATTCAAATGATGCCGTTTGCCGAGGAAAAGACAATTGCACAGATTGAAGAGAATCTGAAAAATGTGACTTCTGTGACTAGTTTGTTGGAGAAAGGATATACACCGGAGAATCTGCTGGAAGTACTTCTTGGCAATACAGGGCTTGAGATTACAGATACCATTCCGACACAATTTTACTGCAACTGTTCCAAGGAGCGTGTAGAGCAGGCGATTGTCAGCATTGGGAGAAAAGAGATTCAGAAAATGATTGAAGACGGTGAAACGATCGAAGTGAAATGTCATTTCTGTAACAGTGCTTATCATTATACGGTAGAGGATCTGAAGGCGATTATAAAAAGAAGCAAATAATAAGGTGAAATGTAAGGGAAATGGAGGCGGATGCCATGAGACATGGTTTTGTAAAGATTGCAGCAGCTACGCCGGATATCCGGGTTGCGGATGTGGCTTATAATGTAGAACAGATAAAAAAACAGATGGATGAAGCGGATGAACAGGGCGCAAAAGTGGTTGTTTTCCCGGAACTTTGTTTGACAGGATATACCTGTGGCGATCTCTTTGGACAGGAAATCCTGTTGAAGGCAGTGAAGGAAGGGTTAAAGGAGTTAACAGAGTATACGAAAGAAAAAGACGGACTTTATTTTGTGGGGGCTCCGGCAGAGGTTGAAGGAAAACTTTATAATGTGGCAGCGGCAATGAATCAAGGACGTCTATTGGGGTTGACTACGAAAAGTTTCCTTCCGAATTACGGAGAGTTTTACGAGATGAGACAATTCACTCAAGGTCCCCGGAAGGCGAGAACGGTGCTCTATGGCGGAAGAGAAGTTCCTTTTGGACCACAGCTTTTATTTGCGGCACAGCAAATGGAAGAACTGGTAGTTTCCGCAGAAGTATGTGAAGATGTCTGGTGTCCGGTACCGCCAAGTATTGAGGCGGCAAGAGAAGGTGCAGTTCTGATCGCGAATTGCTCTGCCAGTGATGAAACTATTGGAAAGGCTTCTTATCGGCGCAGTCTGATTGAAGGGCAGTCTGCAAGACTGATCTGTGGCTACATTTACGCAAATGCAGGAGAAGGGGAGTCTACAACGGATCTTGTATTTGGCGGACATAATGTGATTGCTGAGAATGGTACGGTGTTAGAAGAGAGCAGCCGGTATGAAAATGGGGTGATCTACACAGAGATTGATGTGAGACGTCTTGTATCTGAGCGGAGAAAAAATACAACCTTCCGCATGAAAGAAGAACAGACATTGCTTCGGATTCCTTTTGATATCACAATAGAAAAAACACTGCTTACAAGATCAATTTCCTCGCGTCCGTTTGTACCGCAGCAACAGGAAGAAAGGGCAAGAAGATGTGAAGAGATCCTGACTATCCAGGCAATGGGACTTAAGAAACGTCTTGCTCATACGAATGCCAAAAGTGCAGTTGTTGGCATTTCCGGAGGACTTGATTCCACACTGGCTCTTTTAGTGACAGCAAAAGCTTTTGATGCACTGGGGCTTGACAGATCAGGAATTACAGCAGTGACGATGCCTTGTTTTGGAACTACAGACCGCACGTATAAGAATGCCTGCAAAATGTCCATAAAACTTGGAGCGGAACTTCGGGAAGTTCCCCTTGCTAAGTCAGTGGAGCAGCATTTTATTGATATTGGCCATGATATCAATGATCACAGTGTTACTTATGAGAATGCGCAGGCAAGAGAACGGACACAGGTGTTGATGGATATTGCAAATCAAACCGGAGGTCTGGTGATCGGTACCGGAGATATGTCTGAACTTGCTCTTGGATGGGCTACTTACAACGGAGATCATATGTCTATGTATGGAGTAAATGCCTCCGTGCCTAAAACACTGGTTCGTCATCTGGTACATTATTATGCAGATACGTGTGAAGATCAGGAATTAAAGGATGTGCTGTACGATGTGCTCGATACGCCGGTGAGCCCGGAACTCCTCCCGCCAAAGGACGGAGAGATTGCGCAGAAGACCGAAGATCTTGTAGGACCTTATGAACTTCACGATTTCTATCTCTATTATGTGCTTCGCTTCGGTTATGAACCAGAGAAGATCTATCGATTGGCAAAGATTGCCTTTGACGGTGAATACGATAATGAGACAATGAAGAAATGGCTCCGTACGTTTTATTGGAGATTTTTCAGTCAGCAGTTCAAACGTTCCTGTCTTCCGGATGGACCGAAGGTGGGAACAGTGGCATTATCTCCAAGGGGAGACTTCCGTATGCCAAGCGACGCCTGTGCGACTGTTTGGTTAAATGATGTAGAAAAGCTTTCATAGAAGAAAAGAAAACAAAAAGGGGATGGTTTTTCAAAAACCGTCCCCATAAGTTTTTTCGGAAACTGAAATTATAATTGAATGTTTTTAAACAGATCTCCGAGACTTGTACCGATATTCTCGGCTTTCGGAATTTCGACCTTTTCCTCCGGCTCTTCCTGTACTTCTCCCAGTGCCTTTATACTGAGGCTGATCTTACCATCTTTGATTCCGATGACTTTCACAGTGACTTCATCACCTACATTTAACACATCTTTTGGAGATTTGATTCTCTTCTGGCTGATCTGTGAAATGTGTACCAGACCGGACAGATTATCTTCCAGAGTAATAAATGCACCATAGGTCTGTAAGCTTTCAACAGTGCCGGTAAGAACGCTGCCAATCTTAATACTTGCAATCTTTGCTTCGCGTTGTTTTTCTTCTTTCTCTTTTAAGAGTTCTCTTGCAGATAATACGAGACGGTTATTTGCCTGATCTACGTCGATGACCTGCACTTCAATGTCTTTGAGAAGATAAGACTCCAAATCTTCAATATAAGACAGAGATAATCTGGAAGCCGGGATAAATCCGCGCAGTCCCTCTACCATTGCAATGGCGCCGCCATTTACGATTCCTTCAACTTTTACAGGGAGTACCGTGCCTTTTTCCATATATGAAGAAACTACGTTCCAAGGGTTGGCATCGTCAAAATGTTCTTCGTAATCGGCCATTGTTTCTGTGTGTTCACTGTTTTGTAATAATTCTTCGCTCATAGTTTGATTCCTTCCTTATCCTTGATATGCATGCTGATTTTCCGATGAATTTTGGAAACTAACTTTAGTATAACACAAATTTATAGTTGACGAAACCGCAAAAAAATGGCACTCTTACTATTAGAATATGAATAGGAGAAGGATTATGGCTAAAAAATCTGGAAAAGTATATGTAATCGGACACAAGAATCCGGATACAGATTCTATCTGTTCTGCTATCGCATATGCTGAGTTGAAAAAAACGGTAACAGGAGAAGAATACGTTGCGCGCCGCGCCGGTCAGATTAATGAAGAGACGCAGTATGTACTGTCTAAGTTCGGTGTGAAAGCTCCGGAGCTTTTAAAAAATGTAAAATTACAGGTCAAGGATATGGATATCCATAAAATTGACGGTGTGTCGCCGGATATTTCTATCAAGGATACATGGGCAAAAATGAAGGCAAATAATATAAAAACAATACCGGTTTTAAAAGAAGAAGAACTGGTAGGAGTGATCTCCACCGGAGATATTGCGACTTCTTATATGGATGTGTATGACAATACGATTTTATCCAGTGCAAGAACAAGATATCGCAACATTATTAAAACTTTAGACGGAACATTGATAACCGGAAATGAGCATGGATATTTTACCGGCGGAAAAGTGACGATCGGAGCATCCGATCCGGAAAAGATGGCGGAGTTTATCGATAAAGATGATCTGGTCATCCTTGGAAACCGCTATGAGGCGCAGGCCTGTGCGGTAGATATTGATGCCAGTTGTCTTGTAGTCTGTCAGAATGCAGAAGTATCCAAGGAGCTGGTCAAAAAAGCGGAAGAGCAGAGCATTGTGGTAATTCGCACGCCGCATGACACATTTACTGCGGCACGTCTTATCAACCAGAGTATTCCGGTAAAATATTTTATGAGTAAGGGTCCTTTGGTGACCTTTCATATGAATGACTATATCGATGATATCAAAGAAGTGATGACGAAGAAGAAATTTCGTGATTTCCCGATTCTTGACCGCCATGGACGTTTCAAAGGATTTATCTCCAGACGTCGTTTCATGGATGCAAGCAAGAAAAAGGTAATTCTGGTAGATCATAACGAGAAATCGCAGGCAATTGATGGTATTGAAGAAGCTGACATCATGGAGATCATCGATCATCACAGATTGGGAAATATCGAGACGATGGGACCGGTCTTTTTCAGAAATCAGCCGGTAGGATGTACGGCAACGATCGTAACACAGATGTATCAGGAAGCCGGGGTGAAGATTCCGACGAAAATCGCAGGACTTCTCTGCTCTGCGATCATTTCCGATACACTTTTGTTCCGGTCACCGACCTGTACCGCAGTAGATGAGAAAATTGCAGAAAATCTTGCAAAGATTGCAGGCATTAATTTGGAAGAAATGGCAAAAGCAATGTTCAATGCGGGAAGCAGCATGAAGGGAAAGAGTGCAGAAGAGATCTGTTTCCAGGATTTCAAACAATTTACGGTAAATAATACAGTCTTCGGTGTGGGACAGATCAATTCTATGAGTAAAGATGAATTGGCAGAGATTAAAGAGATCTTAGAACCTCATCTGGAAGAAGTAAAAGAAAAAAATCAACTGAATATGGTGTACTTTATGCTCACGGATATTCTCGGAGAGTCCACAGAGCTTTTGTGCTGCGGCAATCATGCGAAGGAATATATCATTTCGGCATTTGATTTGAGAGAAGATTCGGATAAGATCGTATTAGAAGGTGTGGTATCCAGAAAGAAACAGCTGATTCCGACACTGGTAGCGGCATTACAGCATTAAGAAGATAAGGAGCTTACAAACAGTATGGGAAAACAGATATGGAAACCGGGGAATATGGTTTATCCTCTTCCGGCGGTTATGGTCAGCACTGCGGACACAAAAGGAAATGATAATATCATTACAGTTGCATGGACCGGGACAGTATGCACGAATCCGGCAATGCTATATATATCCGTAAGACCGGAACGCTATTCGTATCATTTGCTCCGGGAGAGCGGAGAGTTTGTTGTGAACCTTACGACGGAAAAACTTGTGAAGGCGACAGACTGGTGCGGTGTTCGGTCCGGCAGAGATTTTGACAAATGGAAGGAAATGCACCTGACAAGAGGAAAAGCCGAGAAGCTTACCTATGCGCCGATTATTCAGGAAAGTCCGGTAAATATCGAGTGTAAGGTGACAGAAGTACAGGAACTGGGCTCACATCACATGTTTTTGGCAAAGGTCGAGGCTGTGCAGGTGGACGAAAGCTATATGAATGAAACCGGGAAGTTCGAACTGAATGATACACAGCTTCTTGCATATTCTCACGGCGAATATTATACACTTGGAAAAAAGCTTGGAACATTCGGATACAGCGTGCGGAAAAAGAAGAAAAAATAAAGTTTGGGACGTAGGATTTTTGCAAAATCCTACGTCCCAAATTGCATTTACGGGTGTTCTAAATTGAAAAAGCCTATGTCCTTTTTTACATCGGATCAACCTTCAACCGATAAATTCGTTTTAAAAGAACGGCAGACAAGGTAAGAGAAACAATCTCTGCGATCGGAATAGACCACCATACCATAGAAAGCCCAAAAACTTTTGCGAACAGATATGCCACCGGAAGGATTACCAGTAACTGTCTGGCAACTGATACGATCAGGCTGTAGACACCATTCCCCAACGCCTGAAATACAGAACCGGCAATGATACAAAAGCCTGCGAACAGGAAGCTTAAGCTGATAATGCGAAGGGCAGGAACGCCGATTTCCAGCATGTGATCAGAGGCATCAAATAGAGTTGCAAGCAGGAAGCGCGGGCAAGTCTGGAAGATGATCAGTCCGATGAACATAATTCCGATTGCCATGATAATACTAAGTTTGGTTGTCTGTTTAATGCGTTCTTTATTTCTTGCACCGTAGTTGTAAGCAATGATCGGAATCATTCCGTTATTCAGTCCGAAGATTGGCATAAAGATAAAGCTCTGGAGCTTAAAATATACACCGAATACAGCGGCTGCTGTAGATGAGAACATCAGTAGGATCTTGTTCATACCGAAGGTCATCACAGAACCGATGGACTGCATGATGATGGATGGAATACCTACTTTATAAATTACAGAAATCGTACGCTTATGCGGACGGAAATGCCGCATGCTCAAGTTGATTTCTTTATTTTTAGTATGATTAAAGAAAATGGACATAGACAGTGCGATAATCTGTCCGATAATTGTGGCAAGTGCAGCTCCTACAACCTCCAGCCTCGGGAGACCGAACCACCCAAAGATCAGGATCGGGTCTAAAATAATATTAATGATAGCGCCGGTTCCCTGTGTGATCATATTGTAGATTGTACGGCCGGTAGACTGTAACAATCTCTCGAAAGTAATCTGTAAGAAGATTCCCACAGAAAAGAAAGTAATGATCGAGAGGTATTGAGTTCCATAATCTACAATCTGTTGGTAGTCTGTCTGAATAGCGAAGAAGAAATGAGAGCCGGAAACTCCGAGTATGGCAAAGATGATACAGCTTACGAGGGCAAGAAAGACTCCGTTTTTCGCTGCTCTGTCAGCACCCTTAAAATCTTTTTCACCCAGATTTCTTGAAAGGAGTGCGTTAATTCCGACACCTGTACCGGCTGCAATCGCGATCATTAGAGACTGGATCGGAAATGCAAGAGATACGGCGGTCAGTGCATCTTCACTGAGTTGTGCAACAAACATACTGTCAACAATATTATAAAATGCCTGAATGAGCATGGAAATCATCATCGGCAAAGACATAGTGATTAAAAGCTTGGGAATCGGCATAACTCCCATTTTATTTTCTTCTTTTTCTAAAGTAATTTCATTTGTATTCGTCATATTGTTCCTCCTTAAACGCAACTCGTATTATAGCATTACAAAATTTATATTGCAATGTATTCCATAAGACTTTTGAATGAAGATTTTGAAAGGTGCATATATAATCTATGAAGCAAAGTGTCTGGGGAAACGGTATGGATAAATGGTTAAATAATTGGAAAAGAAAGGGATTTTATGCGATTCTGATGTTTTTTTGCGGCTGCTGTTTTATAGGAATTTTGAAGAAAACAAAAGAGACAGAAGGAGAGATGCAACAAAAGGAGTCTGTGGAGGAGTCGGGAGTGAAAGAAAAGCCGAGTATCGCGATTACTTTTGACGACGGGCCAAGCAGCCGCTATACAGGCAGACTTCTTGATGGGCTAAAGGAAAGAAATGTGAAGGCCAGTTTTTTTCTGATCGGTGAAAATGCGGAGGAAAATCCGGAGCTGGTGGAGAGAATATATAAGGAAGGTCATTTGATCGGAAATCATACATACAGCCATGTACAGATGACACATCTATCGGAGAAAGAAGCCGCCAATGAGATTGAGAGAACAGATCAGGTGATCAGCGCGATTACCGGAGAACATGTTGCGTATATGCGACCGCCTTTTGGAGCGTGGCAAAGAGAACTTGAGATTAAAATGGAAGTCCTTCCGGTTCTGTGGTCGGTGGACCCTTTGGACTGGACGACAGAAAATGTAGACGAAATTGTGAGTAAGGTAGTGACGGAAGTGGAGGAAGGTGATATTATTCTATTGCATGACTGTTACGCCTCTTCCGTAGAGGCGGCACTTCGGATTGTAGATATTCTACAGAAAGAAGGATACGAATTTGTAACCGTTGACCGGTTGTTGATTGATTGATCAGATGAAAAATAAGCTTCCTGTATAATTCAAAGTGTAGAAAATAAATGATTTTACAAAAATAGAT
>UQRE01000033.1 GCA_900543415.1 uncultured Dorea sp.
GCTTGGGATGGTAACTTCATAAAGCAGGTACCGCCTGGAAACAGGCGGTATTGCCAAACTGACTGGTGACAGAAAGTTAAGCAAACGAGCGTCAACTGATGTGAGCAGTTTAATGACAGCTCATGAAATCACTAACATTTTGTTTTTCTTTATTATACGGAAAGGGAGTGAAGAGTTCTGTAATCCGGTCACAAAATACTTGTATGGGTATTTCCTTATGTATATAATGGTAAATAAGAATGATAACGAAAGGGAGAATAGATATGGAAGCGTTGATCGTTGTAGATATGCAGAATGATTTTATTGATGGTGCGCTGGGAACGAAGGAGGCGGAAGCAATCGTTCCGAATGTAGTGAAAAAGATTCAGGAGTTTCACGAAGATGGAGAACATCGTATTTTGTATACAAGAGATACACATGGAGAAAATTATCTGGAAACACAGGAAGGAATGAATCTTCCGGTTGTGCATTGTGTCAAAGGGACAAAGGGATGGGAGCTTTGTCCGGAAGTGGAAGCGCTTAGAAAGGAAGTGCCTATTGATAAGCCGTCATTTGGAAGTCCCGTGCTTGGTCAAGTATTAAAAGCGCAGGATGAAGATTTGAGAAAACAGGGAAAAGAAGGAATTACTTCGGTAACGCTGATTGGACTTTGTACAGATATCTGTGTGATTACAAATGCATTGCTTGTGAAAGCATATCTGCCGGAAGTTCCGGTGATCGTAGAGTCTGATTGTTGTGCCGGAGTTACGGTAGAAAGTCATAATAATGCATTGGAAGCTATGAAAATGTGTCAGATTCAGATTAGATAACAGGGGGAGCTATGAACGAAAAAAAGATTACTTTTCGGATGGCAGAGGAGAAAGATGCAGGACTTGTGATGTCATTTGTCCATCACTTATCGGTTTATGAGGAAATGGAAGGTTCGGTGCAGGCGACAGAAGAGCTCTTAAGGGAGAATCTATTCCGCAAAAAGAGCGCAGAGGTTTTATTTGCGCTTGTAGATGGAAAAGAAGTGGGAATGGCTCTGTATACTGCCGGGTTTGCCGGATATCTGGGAAAACAGAATCTGTTTCTTGATACGCTGTATGTGTTGGAGGAATATCGAAGAGACGGAGTGGGACAGGCTGTTTTCGGAAGACTTGCTGAAATTGCAGAAGAGCGTGGCTATGGAAGAATCGAATGGATCTGCCTGAAAGAAAATCAGCCCGGCATGAACTTCTACCGGAAACAAGGAGCCAATATGCTTGACTCCTGTGTGATGTTTCGGCTGGAAGAAGCTGTGATGCGCGGACTGATAGAATAGTTGTGGAAAGTAATGAAAAAATGATCAATCAACTGGATAGATTAGCCGGTCATCTGTGATATCGGTTAAAACATCCTGAAGATATTTTTTTGCCAAATATTTTGCCATAGGAAGGTTCATATCTAAGTAATTTCCGCAGTCTTTTGCACTTGCACCCGGAACTTCACCTTCGAAATCTGCGATAAATGTAAACATTTCTCTCATTAAGGGAATTATATCGCGGGAACTGTATTCGCCGGAAAGAAGAAGGTAAAAGCCGGTGCGGCAGCCCATTGGACCAAAATAAATTGTTTTTGCGCCGAATTCAGAATGATTTCTTAAAAAGGTGGCGGCTAAATGTTCAATGGTGTGCATTTCTGCTGTATTCATGACCGGTTCATCGTTCGGGCTGGTCATGCGAAGATCAAATGTTGTGATGGGATGCCCTTCTACATAATCAATGCGTGAAACGTAGACTCCCGGAATTAATTTTAAATGGTCTATGGTGAAACTTGTTATTTTTTCCATATTGATAACCTCCTTTTTATGTCCGCCCATATCATAACATTTTTTTCGTAGATTTGAAAGCTGAGATTTGAAAGATAGATTTTCTGTGGGAAAATGAGATGAAATGTGTTATACTTAACCTCGGATGTGAGGAGGCAGAAGATGAAGATCTATTTTGTAAGACATGGAGAAACTGATTGGAACAAGGATAGAAAGATTCAAGGACAGGTAAATATTTCTTTGAATGAATTCGGCAGGCATCTGGCGAGAGAGACAGCAAAAGGGCTGAAGGAGATTCCGTTTGCTGTGTGCTTCACCAGTCCGCTTGACAGAGCCAGAGAAACGGCAGAGATTATATTAGAAGGAAGAGAAGTCCCGGTGATTGAGGATGAACGAATCATAGAGATGGGATTCGGAAGTTATGAAGGTGGTTGTTGTTCCGGTGAGGGATGGAATGTACCGGACAGCTTTCAGAGGTTTTTTGATGATCCGGAACACTTTGTGCCGGGAGAAGGCGGAGAGACATTTTTACAGGTAAAAGAACGCACCGGTGATTTTTTGAACTGGCTGTATGATCAGGAAGCTTACAAGGGCAGCAATATTCTGATTACCACTCACGGCGCGGCGCTTGCAGGGCTGCTTAACAATATTCGCAGGCAGCCGTTAGAACAATATTGGGGAATCGGTGTGCATAAAAATTGTGCCGTGACAAAAGTAGATGTCACAGATAAAGAAGCTGTGATTGAGTTTGAAAATGAAGTCTATTATAAAGACGAAGTAAAACCGTGGTAGAGTGACACGGGGATATGGAAAAGCATAGAAGTATTATTTAATAATAGAATTGTGTAAAACAGGAGGAATGAAGAGATGATCGGAGATAAGAAAGTATTATTCAGCGGAATGCAGGCGACAGGAAATCTCACACTTGGAAATTATTTAGGAGCGCTGAAAAACTGGGTGACATTGAGCGATGAATATGAATGCTTTTACAGTGTGGTTGACATGCATTCTATTACAGTGAGACAGGACCCGGCAACCTTGAGAAAAAGAGCGAGAGCGCTTCTGACACTCTACATTGCGGCAGGATTAGATCCGAAGAAAAATTGTATTTACTATCAGTCTCATGTGTCCGGGCATGCAGAACTTGCATGGATTTTGAATTGCTTTACTTACATGGGTGAATTGAACCGTATGACTCAATTTAAGGATAAAGCGGCAAAGCATGCAGATAATATCAATGCAGGACTTTTTACTTATCCGGTATTGATGGCGGCAGATATTCTGTTGTATCAGGCAGATGTGGTTCCGGTTGGCGTAGACCAGATGCAGCATTTGGAGCTTACCAGAGATATTGCAGAGCGTTTCAATAACATATACGGAGATGTATTTACAATCCCGGAACCGTATATCGGCAAAGTCGGAGCGAAGATCATGAGCCTTCAGGACCCGACAAAGAAAATGTCAAAATCAGATGAGAATCCGAATGCCAGCATTTATCTTATGGATGATCCGGATGCAATTATGCGGAAATGTAAACGTGCAGTGACTGATTCAGAGGCACAGATTCTTTACCGGGACGAGCAGCCGGGAGTGAAGAACTTAATTGACATCTATAGTGCATGCACAGGTAAAAAGCCGGAAGAAGTCGTGGCAGAATTTGACGGAAAAGGATACGGTGACTTTAAGATGGCAGTTGGAGAATCTGTTGTATCTGTGTTAAAGCCGTTGCAGGAAGAAGTAGAAAGACTCAGCAAAGATAAGGCATATATTGATGGTATCATCAAAGAAAATGCGGAAAAAGCAAATTATTATGCTATGAAGACACTCCGCAAAGTACAGAAAAAAGTAGGATTTCCAGAGAGAATCCGATAGATGCTTTTGGAGAAAGTAAAAGAAATTCTGGAATAGATAAGTCAAGAAAACTGGGACAGCACGTGTGGGCTGTCCCAGTTCTTATATTAGGAAATATGTTTTTATTTAGTCGTCTTCTTCTGTTGAAACGGTGTAAGTGGCACGTTTTCTTGCCATCTCATCACTCTCTAAATATTCGTCATAAGTTGTAATCTTATCAATGAGTTTTCCGCCCGGTACGATTTCCATGATTCGGTTCGCTGTTGTCTGCACGATCTGATGGTCGCGGCAGGAGAAGAGCAGTACGCCTGGGAATTTTGTCATACCGTTATTCAGTGCTGTGATGGATTCCATATCCAAGTGGTTGGTAGGCTCATCAAGAATCAATACGTTAGATCCGGAAATCATCATTTTGGAAAGCATACAACGAACTTTTTCGCCACCGGATAATACGTTGACACGTTTTACTCCGTCATCGCCTCCGAAGAGCATTCTTCCGAGGAAACCACGTACATAAGTTGCATCTTTTTCTTCTGAATACTGTGTGAGCCATTCTACGATCGTGGAATCATTATCGAATTCGCTGCCGAAATCTAATGGGAAATAAGATTGAGATGTTGTAATTCCCCATTTATATACACCCTCATCCGGTTCCATTTCACCCATAAGAATCTGGAAAAGTGTTGTTTTTGCAAGTTCGTTTCCGCCGACAAATGCTACCTTATCATCATGATTTAAGGTGAAGGAAATGTTATCTAACACTTTTTCACCGTCGATAGTCTTGCTTAATCCTTCTACGGACAGGACGTCGTTACCAATGGAACGATTTGGACGAAAATCAATATAAGGATATTTACGGCTGGATGGCTGAATATCATCGAGCTGAATTTTCTCCAACGCACGTTTTCTGGAGGTTGCCTGCTTTGATTTTGAAGCATTGGCGCTGAATCGAGAGATAAATTCCTGTAATTCTTTGATTTTCTCCTCCTTCTTCTTGTTTGCTTCTTTCATCTGACGAATCAAAAGCTGGCTGGATTCATACCAGAAATCGTAGTTTCCGGCGTAGAGTTTGATCTTACCGTAGTCGATATCTGCAATCTGTGTACAGACTTTATTTAAGAAATAACGGTCATGAGATACAACGATCACTGTGTTTTCAAAGTTGATCAAAAATTCTTCCAGCCATGCAATGGCATCGAGATCCAGATGGTTGGTAGGCTCGTCAAGGAGAAGAATATCAGGGTTGCCAAACAATGCCTGAGCAAGGAGTACCTTTACCTTCTCAGGACCATTTAAGTTTTTCATGATTTCATAGTGGTACTCTGTGGCGATACCAAGTCCGTTTAACAAGGTTGCAGCGTCAGATTCAGCTTCCCACCCGTTCATTGCAGCAAATTCACCTTCCAGCTCGCTTGCTTTGATTCCGTCTTCGTCTGTGAAATCTTCCTTGGCATAGATGGCTTCTTTTTCCTTCATAATCTCATAAAGTCTTGCATTTCCCATCATGACGGTGTCAAGAACAGGAAATTCGTCGTATTTGAAATGATCCTGCTGAAGGAAAGAAAGACGTTCACCGGGTGTGATGATTACTTCACCCTTCGTAGGTTCAAGCTGTCCGGATAAAATTTTAAGAAATGTGGATTTTCCGGCACCGTTTGCGCCGATCAGTCCGTAACAGTTTCCTTCCGTAAATTTAATATTTACATCTTCAAATAATGCTTTTTTTCCAACACGCAGTGTAATATTGCTTGTGCTTATCATAATCTACATGCTCCTTATCATCATTTTCTTGCCGCATGCTATCTGCGGTTCCTATTTATCTACATACATTCACCATCATAACAAATCTATATAGAAATAGCAATATAAAACGAGGAAGCTGTAAAGCATTACAAAGATTTTTAAGAAATGTTTTCGGATTTTATGGTTTCTCTTCGCAAAAAATGGGTATATAATAGTTGAAAGAAGGAGGGAACGCATATGATAACTGGAACGATTGTATTAGAAGGTGGAGCAACAAGAGGCGTCTTTACTTCAGGCGTATTAGATTATTTAATGGAAGAAGATTTGTATTTTTCTCATGTGATCGGCGTGTCTGCCGGTTCATGTAACGGTGTAGATTATGTATCTCGTCAGATCGGAAGAACGAAGAAATGTATGATTCCTGAGAAGAAAGAATACAGTTATTATTCTGGAGTGCGTAGTGCAATCAAAGAAAAGAGCATTCTGGATATGGACATGGTATTTGACACATTTCCAAAGAAAATATATCCGTTTGATTTTGAGACATATTTCCAGTCTGATATGGTCTGTGAAATTGTTACGACAAACTGTGAAACGGGAAAAGCAGAATATATGACAGAACAAAATGATCCGGACCGGCTTATGAAGCTGTGCAGGGCATCCAGCAGTATGCCTTTGCTGTCGCCTATCGTCAATATAGACGGTGTCCCATATCTGGATGGGGGACTTGCAGATTCGGTCCCGATTCGAAGAGCGTTAAAATTAGAAAACGAGAAAATCGTCCTTGTGCTTACAAGGAATCCCGGATATCGTAAAAAACCGATTTCAAAGGGAACTGCAAAGCTGTATCGACGTGCATATAAGAAATATCCAAATCTTGTTCATGCTGCGGTTTACCGCAACCATGTGTATAATAAGACAATGGAATTGGTAGAACGACTGGAAGAAGAGGAAAAAATTTTTGTGATACGTCCGCTTGTTCCGACGGTATCAAGACTGGAACGTGATGAGGCGGCGCTGAGCACCTTTTATCAGCACGGATACAATTTGATGAAGAGACAGCGGGCGGCGCTGCAAAAATATCTGGAAAAATAAGGCAATAAAAAGACGGAGGGGAAGTATGGATTATCAGGCATTATTGGATTGGATGGATCTTGCGGAAAAGCTGAAATGTAATACAAGACATTCGTGGACAAGCAGCGGAAGACATGAAAGTGTGGCTGAGCATAGTTTTGGACTTGGAATGCTGGCATGGCTTGTAAAAGACGAATTTCCGGAATGTGATGCAAGTAAAGTTATGGAGATGTGTCTGATCCATGATATTGGGGAAGCAGTTACCGGTGATATTCCGTCCTTTGAGAAGAAGCTTTCGGACGAAGAAAGAGAAAAGAATGAAATACAGAAGCTTTCAGAATTACTGCCGGATAAAAAGCGTCAGGAATTTCTTGAGCGTATGGAAGAGTTGTGGAAAAATGAGACGGTTGAGGCAAAGTTAGTACATGCGCTTGATAAGATGGAGACGGTGATTCAGCATAATCAGGCGCCTATTGACACGTGGCTTCCTTTGGAATATGAGCTGCAATTGACTTATGGGCAGGAAGAAGCTTCCTTTCATCCGATTTTAAGGCATCTTCGCAAAATTATAGAGAAAGCTTCAGAAATAAAGATGGATGAAGCAGTAGACGAGGCACTGGAAGCGCAGATTTCAGGAGAAGTAGAATGCGCCGGTTACAAGGTGAGAAAAGGTTTGGAAGTGATGGATAAGGAGAGGGTAGTAGAGCTTCTCCATAGTACAGATTGGGCGAGAGAACGAAGCACTGAAATGATAGAGCAATCCATGGAACAATCCATTTCCTATGGTGTATTCGATAAAAATGATTATCAAATAGGTTATGCGAGAATTATTTCTGATCTTACGACAACATTTTATCTCATGGACGTAGTGATTGATGAAGAATATCGTGGACGTGGACTTGGAAAGCTTCTGATGGACAGTATTATGGAAGATGTGGGGCATCTGTATGGAATTCTTCATACGGAAAATGCTGCAGGACTGTATGAAAAATATGGTTTTCGAGAAGTAAAAGACTGCGAAGATAAAACGATGGAAAAGCCAAGATTATAAGTGAACTTAATTTAAATATGGGGCATATCAAGAAAATGATATGCTCCATATTTTTCTATAAAGGCTTGGATAAGTGTCAGTTTTTGATAATTATTTATTGGGATTTAATATAAATAATACTCCAATTTTAACAACTCATAATATCAAAAAAAATTTTGGTAATATTCAAGCATTACGCGGCATTGATTTAGAAATTTTTTGTGGCGAAATACTAGCCATTGTAGGGGATAATGGAAGCGGGAAAAGTACATTCATTAAAATTCTCTCAGGAGATATTAGACCAGATGAAGGAACAATCACCATAGAAGATGAAGCTTATCGTTATCTGACTTCAAAACAATCCTTATCCAAGGGAATTTCAACGGTGTACCAAGATTTGGCTCTTGATGATTATCGTGATGTAGCTGCAAATATTTTTTTGGGCAACGAAATTACAATTGGGAAAATTTTTTTGAACAGAAAGAAAATGAAATCTATTGCCGAAGATTTAATTAAGGATTTAAATATTGGTATTCCAGATATCACATTACCAGTTGGATCTTTTTCAGGGGGGCAACGTCAGGCTGTTGCTGTTGCAAGAGCTGTTTATCATGGAAAAAAATTGATTATATTTGATGAACCAACAGCGGCTATGGGCGTAAGAGAATCTTCCGCGGTTTTAAAATTAATTGAAGAATTATCCAAAAGGAATATGGCAATTATTATTATTTGTCACAATTTACACCAAGTATTTGAAATTGCCGATAAAATATGCATTATGCGTCATGGTAAAATCATGAAAACTATCAATACTTCCGATACAACACTCTTAGAAGTGCAAAGTATAATAGAGGAAACAAATTATATTGATTAGGAGACATTATGAATAAATCCAAAGCTCACGTAAACGACTGGTTTCAACCAATACTTCTTTTTGCCCTATTAGTAGGAATGATTATTTTTTTGAATTTTTATTCAGATGCTTTTATGACAAAAGAGAACTGGCTTAATATCTTAGATAATCATATGGCACACCAATTAATTTTAGGAATTGGTATGACATTTGTAATTGCAACCGCTGGCATTGATTTATCTGTAGGAGCTATTTTAGCTTTATCAGGCATTGTACTTGCTCTTGCATTAAATAATGGATACTCCATATCAGTTTCTGTAGTATTTGCCTTATTGGCGGCAACTGGAATGGGAACAATAAACGGACTTTTAGTAGCTAATTTTAGTATTAATCCCTTGATTATTACATTAGGAACATCTTCAGTATTTCGCGGTTTATCTATTATCGTGACAGGAGGAACCCCTATTTATGGTATGCCAAATGAATTTTTGCAGTTTGCCAAAGGTGAATATGCGATTCCTTTACCTGTTGTACTTGCAATTGCAGTTCTTATTTGTTCTGTAATTATGCTTCGATACACAAAATGGGGACAATATACTTTAACTTTAGGAAATAGTAGTGAAGCACTGAAGCGGTTAGGTGTTAATATTGCCTTTCAAAAAATTACAGTATATGCATTAAGCGGATTTCTTGCCGGTGTTGCTACTATTATCATTTCTGCAAGATTGAATACAGCAGAAGCAACTGCAGGAACGGGAATGGAAATGAATGCTATTGCTGCTGTAATCATGGGAGGGACTTTGTTAAGTGGTGGTAAAGCAACCATTTTAGGTACAACTATTGCATGCACTGTATTATCTGTTATAAAAAACGGCTTAACTATGATGAGTGTAGACGCACAGTATCAAGAATTTATTATTGGTATGATTCTTTTGCTTGCGGTAATCGTAACAGAACTAAGACAGAAGAGTCTAAAAAGTATAAAAAAATCTGATTAATGTGTGACTAAAAGCCAAAGGGCGTTTAGATAAGAAGGAGGTAGAAAAATGAAAAAAAAGATTTCACTATTGTTAGTTGCAGTAATGACATTGTCATTAGTAGCAGGTGCATGTGGTAAAAAGGAAGAAAAAACTGAAGAGAAACCACAGCAACAAACGGAAGAAAAGGAAGACGTGCAAGTCAATGCAAGAGTTCAAGAAATTGAAAAAACTCTTATGGAACAAATTGGTGATATGCCTGATTTTAGTAAGGGGGGCAAACTTGGTGCCTTAGTAATTTCATTAACAAATCCGTATTGGGTTGGAATGAAAGAATCTTATGAAGCCGCAGCTAAAGAATACGGTGTTGATATTGAAATAATGTCAGCTCCTACTGAGGGAGATAAACAGTCTCAATTAGAAACACTTCAAGGAATGGCATTGAAAAAATATGATGCAATTGTTCTTTCTCCAATTGAGCCTTTCAATTTATTGCCAGGCATTATTGATTGCAATAATAATGATATTCCAGTTATCAACTTAGGGCCTGGTGTAAATGTTGATGAATTAGAAAACATGGGTGGACATCTAGATGGACGTTTGACGGTTGACTTTGAAAAACAAGGTGAAATGGCTGCTACAGATATTGTGGAACGTATTGGAACGAGCAAGGTTGCTATCATTCAGGGTATTTCTGGTGCAGCACAGAGTGAAGGACGTACAAATGGTGCTAAAAAAGTATTTGAATCAACAGAAGGTGTAGAAGTTGTTAGTGTTCAACCGGCAGATTGGGACAGTCAAAAAGCATATAATGCTGCGGCTGACTTAGTCAAAGCAAATCCTGATTTAAAGGCTATTTTCTGTTGTAATGATGTTATGGCTTTAGCGGCATCTGAAGCGTTAACTGACAATAAAGCAAAAGAAGGTATTTTAATTTACGGTGTTGATGGAACTGAAGAAGCCAAAAATGCAATTAAAGAGGGACGAATGGACGGATCTATTACTTACCCTTCTTCTGTATATGCCAAAGCAGCTGTAGTTATGCTTATGAAATTATCACAGGGAATGGAAATGGACGATGTTGTTTATTGTCCTTTAGATGTTATCAATACTGACAATATAAGTGAATTTGATGGATATAAATAATATGGGGAACAATTATCTGGTAGAAACATGTTTACTAACTTTCGGTCTTGTTTCAATTAGTAATGATAATATCAAAAAAGCTTGGAGTGTACCGGATGCTAAACTTTGTTGGATTGAAAATGGTGAGATTATCATCGATTATATTGAGGCATATTTAAAATTTAGAGAAACTAAACCAGAATTGAAGTTTTCGTGCACTACTATTCAGCAAGCAATTGAAAACCGACAGTCGGGAGCTTTAACTGCTTCAGGAACAATGGAGGTATGTAGGCGTAATGGAATCGAATATGCCGTTTCATGCGGAATAGGTGGAATAGGAGACATAAAGGGCGAAGAGTTATGTGATGATCTTCCAGCGTTAAGAGATTTGCCTGTAAAGTTAATTGCAACTTCGCCAAAAGATATGCTTGATATAAAGGCGACCCTTGATTGGTTGCATTATAACAATGTTCCGGTATTGGGTGTTAATAACGATGTGTGTACTGGTTATGTATTTAATAGTGGAGAGTTCCCTTTGGATGGGAAAATAGGCACTACAATTCCAATAGCACCTTTGCTAATTCTTCAAGGAATTTCAGAGAAATCTAGAATCCAGAATGAAGCTATTTTAACAGAGGCTATCGAATTAGCAAAACTTGCTGAACAAGAAGGTCTATATTACCATCCAGCAGCAAATGCAGCGTTAGATAAGTTGACAAATGGTTATTCTTCAGATATTCAGCTTCTCTCATTAATTGAAAATATTCGGTTCGCGGAAACAATAGCTCAATAAAAAGGGCGTCGCAAAATAGGGAAAATATTCACTATTTGCGGCGTTCTTTTTTATGTTTTTTAATTCAACAAAATAATTTGAAAATCAAAATACTTGACAAACAAAACAACTTGTCATATACTTTGATGGTCAAATTACTTGAAAGGCGAAATAAATAAAAGATATGGAAGATATGGTAGGAATCGTGAAGGGGACAGGCTCTTATGTGCCATCTCGAATATTAAAAAATGAAGATATAGCGAAACTGGTAGATACAAGTGATGCATGGATTCGCGAAAGAACAGGTGTGGAACGACGACATATTATTGAAAATGAGACAACAGTTTCAATGGCGTGTGAGGCGGGAAAGAGAGCGCTTGAAGATGCAGGGGTTCTTCCGGAAGAGGTGGACTTAATCTTAGTATCTACGATTTCTTCTGAGGTAATCCTTCCGTGTGCAGCTTGTGAAGTACAAAAATATCTGGGTGCGTTCCGAGCAACTTGTTTTGATCTCAGCGCTGCCTGTACAGGATTTGTGCTTGCGTATAATACAGCACAGGCATACCTTAAGAGCGGTATTTATCAAACGGTGTTGATCATTGGAAGTGAAAGTATGTCGAATCTTACGAACTGGACAGACCGTGGAACTTGTATTTTGTTTGGTGATGGAGCAGGAGCTGCGGTGATACAGGCAGGAGAGGGAACCTTTTATACTCCGGCTACGCATTCTGAAGGGACCAAAGGTGAGGCTTTGACCTGTAGGAGCAGGCATGATGAAAGCAGATTGTCGGATGCTATACGACAATATCCGAAAGAAGCATATCAAATGCAGATGGATGGACGTGCTGTTTTTCAATTTGCGGTAAAAAAGGTACCGGATGTTATTCGTGAAGTACTTGAAAAAAATGAGGTTGGTAAGGAAGAAATTGATTGGTATATTCTCCATCAGGCGAATCAGCGTATTGTAGAAGGAGCTGCCAAAAGATTGAAAGAACCGTTGGAAAAATTTCCGATGAATCTTAAGGAATATGGAAATACTTCATCGGCAAGTATACCAATTCTCCTGGATGAGATGAAGAAGGACGGGCGTCTGAAGAGCGGGCAAAAAGTGATAATGGCAGGATTTGGAGCCGGACTTACATGGGGCGCCAGTCTGTTGGAGTGGAAGTAAGCCGGTAACTCCGGTTTATGATAAATAGAAAAGCAATTAGAATGAAAGTGAAAAAGGAGAAAAAACATGTTAGAAACAATCAAGAAATTAGTTGCAGAAAATCTTGGAATTGAGGAAGAAACAATTACAGAAAATGCATCATTTAAAGAAGATCTGGGAGTGGATTCACTGGATCTCTTTGAATTGGTAATGGCATTGGAAGAAGAATATGATCTGGAGATTCCAACGGAAGATCTGGAGAAGCTGAATACAGTAGGAGAAGTAGCGGCCTATATTCAGGCGCACAAAGAGTAATCAAAGTAAGAAAAAGAAAGGGTGAATACAATGCAGACGGAAGTAACCAGATTGTTGGAAATTGAGGTGCCTGTCATACAGGGAGGTATGGCATGGGTTGCAGAATATCATTTAGCAGCAGCGGTATCAAATGCCGGAGGTCTGGGATTGATCGGGGCTGCCAGCGCACCTGCGGACTGGGTCAGAGACCAGATCCGAAAGGCAAAAGAACTTACCAAGCGGCCGTTTGGAGTCAATATTATGCTGATGAGTCCTTATGCAGATGAAGTTGCACAGGTTGTAGCTGAAGAAGGTGTCAAAGTAGTGACAACTGGAGCTGGAAATCCGGAAAAATATATGAAACTGTGGAAAAAATCCGGAATCAAGGTAATCCCAGTGGTTGCTTCCGCGGCATTGGCAAAAAGAATGGAGCGCTGTGGGGCAGACGCTGTTGTGGCAGAAGGCTGTGAGGCGGGCGGACACATCGGGGAAAATACAACCATGTGTCTGGTACCGCAGATTGTAGATGCTGTTAAGATTCCGGTTATTGCAGCGGGAGGAATCGCAGACGGAAGAGGAATGGCGGCAGCCTTTATGCTGGGAGCCAAGGGTGTGCAGATGGGCACACATTTTATCGTGACGGATGAATGTCAGGTACATGAAGCATATAAAGAAAGAATTCTCAAAGCAAAAGACATTGATTCCAGAGTGACCGGAAGAAGTACCGGGCATCCGGTCCGCGCACTCCGCAACGATATGACAAAGAGATATCTGGAGCTTGAAAAAAAAGGGGCGTCCTTTGAAGAACTGGAACAGTTGACATTAGGAGGTCTTAGAAAAGCGGTAGTAGATGGAGATGTGAAGGACGGAAGTGTAATGGCAGGGCAGATTGCCGGTCTTGTGAAGGAACGAATGTCGTGTAAAGAGTTGCTTGATCGACTGGTTGCCGAAACAGATGCATTGATGAAAGGAACAAAATTCTATGAGTAAGACAGCATTTCTCTATCCGGGGCAAGGCGCACAAAAAGCCGGAATGGGAGCCGATTTTTATAAAAGGAGCGAGGTCGCAGCATGGATCTATGATCAGGCTTCGCAGCTTTTGAATTTGGATATGAAAAAGCTATGCTTTGAGGAAAATCAATTACTGGATCAGACGGAGTATACACAGGCGGCAATGGTCACCACCTGCCTTGCAATGACAAGAGTGGCAGAAAGTAAGGGATTAAAAGCGGATATGACAGCAGGATTAAGCCTTGGAGAATATTCTGCGATTGCAGCAGCAGGAGGGATGAACGATATGGATGCAATCCGGCTCGTTCGTGCCAGAGGAATCTTGATGCAGAATACAGTGCCTCAAGGAGAAGGCGCAATGTGTGCGGTTATGGGGATGAATGCAGAACAGATAGAAGATATTCTGGAACCGATGGAAGGTGTTACAATTGCCAATTATAACAGCCCCGGACAGACAGTAATTACAGGAGAGACCGCATCCGTTGACCGGGCAGCTGAATTGTTAAAAGAAGGCGGAGCACGAAGGGTGATTCCGCTAAATGTCAGCGGACCGTTTCATTCACCGATGCTTAAGTCTGCGGGAGAAAAATTGAAAGCAGAGCTTGATCAGATCTCGCTTCGAGAACTTCGGATTCCTTATATGACAAATGTGACAGCGAAAAAAATAGAAACGATCTGTCAGACAAAAGAACTTTTGAAGACGCAGATCAGTGCGCCGGTTCTCTGGATGCAGAGTATGGAACAAATGATAGAAGACGGAGTGGATACTTTTATAGAAATCGGACCGGGGCGTACCTTGGCAGGCTTTTTAAAGAAGATAAACAGAGAAGTTACTGTATATAATATTTCCACATGGGAAGAGATGGAAGCAGTGGCAGAGAAGATGAGGAGGGAGTCAGAATGTTAACAGGGAAAACAGCAGTTGTAACAGGTGCATCCCGCGGAATCGGAAGAGCAATTGCTTTAAGATTTGCCAGAGAAGGAGCACATGTAATTGTAAATTATAATGGATCAAAAGACCGTGCAGAGTCTGTAAAAGAAGAGATTGAAAAAGCAGGAGGCTCTGCCCAGATCAGCCAGTGTGACGTATCGGACTTTGCAATGTGTGAGTCATGGATTCAAAGTATCATTGCAGAGCATGGAAAGATTGATATCCTTGTGAACAATGCAGGAATCACAAAAGACGGTTTGCTTATGAAAATGTCAGAAAGTGATTTTGATCAGGTGATTGCAACAAATCTGAAAGGAACCTTCCACACAATACGATTTGTTTCAAGACAGATGCTGAAGCAAAGAAGCGGAAGAATTATTAATCTTTCTTCGGTGGTCGGCGTGGCAGGAAATGCAGGACAGGCTAACTATGCAGCTTCAAAAGCCGGTGTGATCGGACTTACGAAATCAGCTGCAAAGGAGCTGGCACCCAGAGGAATTACAGTCAACGCTATTGCGCCCGGCTTTATTGATACGGAAATGACACAGGTTCTTTCAGATAAGGTGAAGGAATCTACAAGAAATCAGATTCCCATGAGACAGTACGGGACACCGGAGCAAATTGCATCCGCAGCATTGTTTCTTGCCTCTGAAGAGGCAGGGTATATTACGGGACAAGTGCTGCATGTTGACGGCGGAATGGTAATGTGAAGGAGAAAATGATGAAAAGAAGAGTTGTAGTAACAGGACTTGGGGCAGTCACTCCCATCGGTAATACAGTTGAAGAATTTTGGACAGGAATCAGAAATGGAAAAGTAGGAATCGGAGAGATCACAAAATTTGATACAACAGATTATAAAGTGAAACTTGCCGCAGAGGTGAAAGATTTTTCTGTAAAAGAACGCATAGATGCTAAGTCAGCCAGACGAATGGCGGCATTTTCGCAATATGCGTGTGCCGCGGCAAAAGAGGCATACGAAGATTCCGGGCTTGCAATTGAGAAGGAAGATCCTTTTCGGGCGGGAGTTATTATCGGTTCCGGCATCGGAAGTCTGGAAGAAGTAGAAAAGGCTTATGAAAAGATCTTGACGAAAGGTCCCTCAAGATGTAATCCCTTGATGATTCCCCTGATGATCTCTAATATGGCGGCCGGCAATGTGTCCATCCAGCTTGGATTTCGGGGGAAATGCAGCAATGTTGTAACTGCCTGTGCTTCTGGAACTCATTGTATAGGAGATGCATTTCGTGCGATCCAATACGGAGATGCGGAAATGATGCTGGCAGGAGGAACCGAAAGCTGCATATGTCCGACCGGAGTGACAGGTTTTATGAAACTTACTGCATTATCAGAAGCTTCCGATCCGCTCCGTGCATCCATTCCATTTGATAAGGACAGACAAGGCTTTGTTCTTGGAGAAGGCACCGGTGTTGTTATGCTGGAAGAATTAGAGCATGCAAGAGCAAGGGGGGCAAAGATCTATGCAGAGCTCGCAGGCTATGGAGCAACCGGGGATGCCTATCACATTACATCTCCTGCGGAAGATGGAAGCGGAGCGGCAAAGGCTATGACTCTGGCAATGGAAGAAGGAGGGATTTGTCCTTCTCAAGTTGACTATATTAATGCCCATGGAACAAGTACACATCATAACGATCTGTATGAGACAAGAGCAATCCGTATGGCGCTTAAAGAGGCGGCAGATCAAGTAGTAGTAAACTCTACCAAATCGATGATCGGGCATTTACTTGGCGCTGCCGGAGGCGTGGAGTTTGTAACCTGTGTGAAATCTATAGAAGATGGATATATTCACCAGACGATGGGAACGAAAGAACCGGGAGAAGGATGCGACCTGAATTACGCGATCGGAGCACCGGTAGAAAAAGAACTAAACTATGTACTGACAAATTCCTTGGGCTTTGGAGGGCATAACGCTTCCCTTTTGTTAAAAAAGTTCGACAGGTAAAAAATAAGAGAGGATAGATAGATGGAAATAGAAAATCTGTTAAAGTTGATTGATACCGTATCTCGTTCTGAATTGACCGGATTTCGATATGAAGAGAATGGTGTGAAATTAAATCTTTGTAAAAAGAAAGAAAAAATACAGACTGTCCAGTCGGTCTTTGAACCGATCATGGCGGAAAAGAAGGTTGCTGCGAGCGAAGCTGACAAAGTAGAAGAAACAACAGATATTGAAGGCGAGATCATTTCCTCTCCGCTGGTCGGTACTTATTATGAGGCTCCTGCTGAAGGAGCAGATCCTTTTGTAAAGGTCGGAGATATAGTAAAAAAAGGACAGACGCTTGCGATTATCGAGGCAATGAAATTGATGAATGAGATTGAGAGTGAATGTGACGGTGTCATCAAAGAAATTATGGTCAGCAACGGTCAGCCGGTAGAATTCGGTCAGCCCTTATTCAAAATCGATCAGGAGGCAAGATAAGAAAATGAAACATCTGGATATTAATCAAATCAAAGATATTATTCCTCACAGACATCCTTTTTTACTGCTGGATTATGTGGAAGATTATGAACCCGGAGAATATGCGGTGGCATATAAATGTGTTTCTTATCGGGAAGATTTTTTCGAGGGACACTTTCCGCAAGAACCGGTCATGCCGGGCGTATTGACCGTAGAGGCGTTAGCGCAGACAGGAGCGGTAGCCATCTTAAGCAAAGAGGAAAACCGCGGAAAGACGGTTTATTTCGGTGGAATTCCAAAATGCAAATTTAAGAATAAAATCGTACCGGGAGACAAAGTGCGGCTGGAGACCAGAATAATAAAACAAAAAGGTCCGGTAGGTATCGGAGAAGCAACCGCCAGTGTAGATGGCAAGATAGCGGTTCAGGCTGAATTAACGTTTGTGATTGGATAGGTGAAGACAATGATTAAGAAAGTATTGATCGCTAATCGCGGTGAGATTGCAGTCCGTATTATCCGGGCATGCAGGGAGATGGGAATCGAGACTGTAGCAGTTTATTCCGAGGCAGACCGAGAGGCGCTTCATACAAAACTGGCAGATGAAGCTGTCTGTATTGGACCGGCATCTTCCGGTGACAGTTATCTGAGTATGGAAAGAATCATCAGTGCGACTATTGTGACAGGTGCTGACGCCATTCATCCGGGCTTTGGATTTTTGTCAGAAAATGCGAAGTTTGCAGAACTCTGCGAACGGTGTCATATTACATTTATCGGACCGAAATCCAGCGTGATCGCCAGTCTTGGAAACAAACAGAAAGCAAGAAATACGATGATTCAAGCAGGCGTTCCTGTTATACCGGGGAGTGAAAAATCCGTAGGAGAAGTTACGGAAGCTGCCAGTATAGCAGATCAAATCGGCTATCCCGTAATTATCAAAGCAGCTCTCGGAGGCGGAGGAAAAGGAATGCGTACAGCATATTCACCAAAAGAGTTTGCACAGAGCTTCCAGACAGCACAGAAAGAGGCGAAAATGGCGTTCGGGGATGGAACAATGTATCTGGAACATTATGTGGAAAATCCCCGCCATATTGAATTCCAGATTTTAGCAGATCATTATGGAAATGTGATACACCTTGGAGAGCGTGATTGCTCCATTCAGAGAAATCATCAGAAAATGATAGAGGAATCTCCGTCAATTGCGCTATCTGAAGAGCTGCGGGAGAAAATGGGAGAGGCGGCGGTTCGGGCTGCGAAAGCCGCAGGATATGTGAACGCCGGAACGATTGAATTCCTGTTAGACAAAAGCGGCGCATTTTATTTTATGGAGATGAACACAAGGATTCAGGTAGAGCATCCTGTGACAGAATGGGTCACGGGAATCGATCTTGTGAAAGAGCAGATTCGAATCGCATCCGGAGAAACATTATCCTGTACACAAGACGAGGTACAGCTGACGGGGCATGCGATTGAATGCAGGATCAATGCGGAGAATCCCAAGAAAGGTTTTCGCCCTTCTCCGGGAACGATTACAGATATGTATCTGCCGGGAGGAAAAGGAGTTCGAATAGATACGGCAATTTATCCGGGATATTCCATTCCACCATATTATGACTCCATGATAGCAAAATTAATTGTCTGGGCAAAAGACCGGCAGGAGGCAATTCAAAAAATGCAAAGCGCACTTGGTGAAATGGTCATTGAAGGTGTTCATACGAATATTGATTACCAGTACGAAATATTAAATCATCCGGACTACCTGTCCGGCAATGTGGATGTTGGATTTATTCAAAAAATGTAAAGGTGAGATCCGATGAAATTAGACAATGTATTCAAAAAGACAAGACAGTTGACAGGAAGAAAAACATATATTTCCAAAAGTGTATTTCAGCCGGAAGTGCCGAAAGGCTTGCTGAAAAAATGCAATAAGTGTGGTGGCGCGATTATTTCGGAAGATGTGAAAAAGGAATATTATATCTGTCCAAAATGCGGAGGGTATTTTCGTGTGCATGCATACCGACGGATTGAAATGACGGTGGATGAAGGAAGCTTTGAAGAGTGGGACAAAGACATGGTCTCTCAAAATCCATTGGGGTATCGGGGGTATGAGGAAAAACTGGACAGTGTAAGGCTCAAGACAGGGCTTCAGGAAGCAATCGTGACAGGAAAGGCAAAAATTAATGGAATGGAGACTGTCATAGGAGTCTGTGATGGTCGTTTTCTTATGGCAAGTATGGGAGAAATCGTCGGGGAGAAGATTGTCCGTGCAGTAGAACGTGCAACACATGAAAAACTTCCTGTTATTTTATTTGCCTGTTCCGGAGGAGCCAGAATGCAGGAGGGGATTATATCACTTATGCAAATGGCGAAAACTGCGGCAGCGTTAAAAAGACACAGTGATACAGGACTGCTTTATATCAGTGTGTTGACAGATCCGACCACAGGTGGAGTGACGGCAAGTTTTGCCATGCTTGGAGATATGATTCTGGCAGAGCCGAATGCACTGATAGGTTTTGCAGGGCCACGTGTCATTGAGCAGACGATCGGGCAGAAATTACCAAAGGGATTTCAGCGTTCCGAATTTCTTCTGGAACATGGATTCCTTGACGGAATTGTAGAACGAAAGGACATGAAGGCGGCATTGGGGCAGATCTTAAAGCTCCATGCAAAGGAAGACGCAAAAACAGAAGCCGATAAATGGAATGTATCAAAGAAGCGGAAAATAAAAGCATCTAAAAGTGAAGAGTCAGGGGAAAAGGATGCGTGGACGCGGGTGCAGATTTCCAGACAAAAAGACCGGCCCTCAGGAAGAGATTATATAGATGCATTGTGTACAGAATTTATAGAATTTCATGGAGACCGCCGCTTTCGAGATGACCCGGCTGTCATTGGAGGAATTGGGAAGATTGGTGGAATTCCGGTAACTGTGATCGCGCAGGAAAAAGGACGCACTACAAAGGAAAATATCAGGCGGAATTTTGGAATGCCGTCACCGGAAGGGTATCGAAAGGCACTGCGTCTTATGAAGCAGGCTGAAAAATTCAGACGACCGATTCTTTGTCTGGTAGACACACCGGGAGCATTCTGTGGTCTGGAAGCGGAGGAGCGCGGACAGGGAGAAGCGATCGCGAGAAATATTTATGAGATGTCCGCTTTAAGTGTACCGATTCTTTCCTTGATCATAGGGGAAGGAGGAAGCGGAGGTGCTCTTGCACTGGCTGTCTCTGATGAAGTGTGGATGATGGAAAATGCAATTTATTCCATTTTATCACCGGAAGGATTTGCGAGTATTTTGTGGAAGGACAGCACAAAGGCACAATTAGCTGCAAAAGTAATGAAGCTTACAGCAGAGGATTTAGAAGAACTTGGGATTGTGGAGAAGATTTTTGCTGAGCCGGAGCATTATACGGCGCAGTCGTTAAGAGAGATGGAAGATACACTTTGCAGAGAAATTATTGATTTTTTTCACCGCTATAAAGAACTGGACGGACACGCTCTATTAGAGAAGAGATATCAAAGGTTCCGTAAGTTCTGAAGATCAGAAAAAAGAAATTGCAAAAAGATTGCAAAAAGATTTCAAAAAGAAGTAGTTGCTTCCCGGCAGTCTGAGAGAGTATAATGTGGATGAATATAGCCGGATAAGGAGCAGAAGAATGGAAGATGTATATAAAACAATTAATCATATATTAGTCAATCTGATAAACGAAATATGGGAGCTGGAAGAAAAGGCGATTATTACAGAAGAGTTTAAAGATTTGACCAATAATGATATGCATGTGATCGAGGCGATTGGATTAGGCGAAGGAAATAATATGTCATCCACAGCGAAAAAGTTGAACATTACCGTAGGTTCTCTGACCACGGCTGTAAATAATCTGGTGAATAAGAATTATGTAGAACGAAGCAGAAGCAAAGAAGACCGACGCGTAGTTTATGTGAGATTAACCGAGAAAGGGAACAATGCTTACCATCACCATGAAGATTATCACAGACAGATGACTCATGCGATCATAGATAAATTAGATAAAGAGGAACTTCCGGTTCTTATGAAGACGCTGGATGCATTAACAGAATTCTTTACAGGATATAGCAAGGAGAGCAGGAAGTCCGAATAATTCAGAAAAATATATAGAAAAATATAAAGAAAAAATAAAATGCTTGCAAAATACCCTTGCAGGGTATATAATTCACTTTGAAAGAGGTGGTTTATTTGAGCGAAACAAGAGAATGTTGTCATAAAACAAAAAAAAGAACAGAAAAAGAGTATAAGGATCTGCTCAATCGTCTGAATCGAATTGAAGGTCAGGTGAGAGGGATCAAACGGATGGTGGAAGAAGAGTATTATTGTACAGATATATTGATTCAAGTATCTGCAATAACAGCGGCGCTTAACAGCTTTAATAGAAAATTGTTATCCAATCATATCCACACCTGTGTGGCGGAGGATATCCGCAATGGCAAGGATGAGACCATTGACGAACTTGTTGCAACACTTCAAAAGTTGATGCGGTAAGGTTTGATGAAAGTACAGGAGGAGTGGGGATGAAACAATATGAAGTAACGGGCATGAGCTGCGCGGCATGCAGTGCCCGCGTAGAAAAAGCAGTGTCCCAAGTGCCGGGAGTAACGTCCTGCTCTGTCAGCCTTCTTACGAATTCTATGGGAGTAGAAGGACAGGCAGATCCTACAGATATTGTTGCCGCAGTTGAAGCGGCTGGATATGGGGCGGAAGAAAAAAGCAGTGGAAATCAGACAAAGAGCAGCACCGTCTCAACTATGGAAGAGCAGTTAAAAGACAAAGAGACGCCTGTTTTAAAGAAACGACTGATAGCGTCTCTTTGTTTTTTGCTTCCGCTGATGTATGTCTCAATGGGACATATGATGTGGGGATGGCCGCTTCCGGAGCTGTTTGCAGAAAATCATGTGGCAGTTGGTCTCTTTCAAATGTTAATGACAGTGATCATTATGGTCATTAATCAGAAATTCTTTATTAGCGGATTTAAAAGTCTGCTGCACCGGTCGCCAAACATGGATACACTTGTGGCGCTTGGTTCAGGAGCATCTTTTGTGTACAGCACGTATGCATTATTCGCAATGACAAATGCACAGATGCTTGGTGATATGAAGCAAGTGATGGCTTATATGCATGAATTTTATTTTGAGTCTGCTGCAATGATTCTGACACTGATTACAGTGGGCAAGATGTTAGAAGCAAGATCAAAAGGAAAGACTACAGATGCACTGAAAAGTTTGATGAAGCTGTCGCCGAAAAAAGCAACCCTTTTGCGAAATGGAACAGAAGTTGAAGTATCCATAGAAGAAGTCGTGACAGGAGATATTTTTGTCGTAAGACCAGGAGAAAACATTCCGGTAGACGGTGTTGTCATAGAAGGAATCAGTGCAGTAAATGAATCTGCGCTTACCGGGGAAAGTATTCCGGTAGACAAAGAAGAAGGCTCTACGGTGTCAGCGGCGACGGTAAATCATTCTGGATTTTTAAAGTGTCAGGCGACGAGAGTCGGCGAAGATACAACATTATCACAGATCATTCAGATGGTCAGTGATGCAGCGGCGACAAAAGCGCCGATCGCAAAAGTTGCGGATAAAGTGTCGGGTGTTTTTGTTCCGGCGGTGATAGGTATTGCAGTATTGACAACTATTGTGTGGCTGATTGCCGGACAGACGGTGGGATTTTCTTTAGCCAGAGGAATTGCAGTTCTTGTAATCAGCTGCCCGTGTGCGCTTGGGCTTGCAACCCCGGTTGCGATTATGGTTGGTAACGGAATGGGCGCAAAACACGGAATCATGTTTAAAACAGCAGTATCACTGGAAGAGACAGGAAAAATGGATATTGCAGTGCTGGATAAGACAGGAACGATTACAAGCGGAGAGCCGGAAGTGACAGATGTGATACCGGCAGATGGAATATCTCAAGAGCAGTTATTGGAACTTGCCTATATACTGGAAAAGAAAAGTGAACATCCATTGGCAAGGGCAATCATAGTCGAAGCAGAGAAAAAAGGATTTGCAAGCGAAGCACAGGTATCGGATTTTCAGGCAGTTGTCGGCAATGGATTATTTGGGAATTATGAAGGCAGTCCACTTGCGGGGGGCAATCTTAAGTTTATTCAGGAGAAGACTGAGATTGGCGCTGACATGCGTGGTCAGGCAGAAAAACTTGCCGAACAGGGAAAAACCCCGCTGTTTTTTGCAAGAGACGGTCAATTCCTGGGAATGATCGCGGTGGCTGATGTGATAAAAGAAGACAGCGCACAGGCTGTAAAAGAACTTCAAAACATGGGACTTCATGTAGTCATGCTGACCGGAGATAATGAACGTACTGCTAAAGCGATCGGAGATCAGGCAGGTGTGGACGAAGTGATAGCAGGAGTTCTTCCGGATGGAAAGGAATCGGTGATCCGCAGATTAAAGCAAAAAGGTAAAGTTACTATGGTAGGTGACGGAATCAACGATGCGCCGGCTCTTACGAGAGCAGATATCGGAATTGCCATCGGAGCAGGAACGGATATTGCAATTGATGCTGCAGATGTTGTGCTTATGAAGAGCCGGTTAAGTGATGTTCCGGCTGCAATCAGACTTAGCAGGGCAACACTTCAAAATATTCATGAAAATTTATTCTGGGCGTTCATTTATAATATTATCGGTATTCCACTGGCGGCCGGAATCTGGTATCCATTATTTGGCTGGAAGTTAAATCCAATGTTTGGAGCGGCAGCAATGAGCTTATCAAGCTTTTGTGTAGTGACCAATGCACTTCGGCTTAATTTCTTTAAATTAAGAGATGCAAGTAAAGATAAAAAGAAAAGACAAAAACAGCATAGTCGTGAATCTAAGGAGGATAAGAGCATGACAAAAACTATGAAAATTGAAGGTATGATGTGTGGACATTGTGAGGCAAGAGTGAAGAAATGTCTGGAAGCGCTTGCTGAAGTAGAAGAAGCGATCGTAAGTCATGAAGCAGGAACGGCAGTAGTGACATTAAGTGCAGAGCTTTCCGATGAAGTGCTGAAAAAGACAGTAGAGGATCAGGATTATAAAGTATTGGAAATCGAGTAAGGCTGCCGGAGAAAGAACGACACAGGGGAATATCTCTAAAGAGCGCATCATAAACTGCTAACAAAGGTTATGTGCGGGGTGCAGCATGAAGCGTTTTTGGGCAGGTTTATTATGTATGGTGCTGACATTGTCATATGTAGCAGTAGATAAAACCAGTATTGCATATGCGGAAGAAGCGCAAAAGGAATCTGAACAGATGAATAAAGAAGAAAAAGCAGATGGTGCAGTTTCTGTGTCCGCACCATCTGCAATTTTAATGGAAGCGTCAACCGGACAGGTGGTTTATGAAAAAAATTGTGATGAGAGAAGACCGCCTGCCAGTGTCACGAAAGTGATGACGCTTCTTTTAATTTTTGATGCTTTGAAGGATGAAAAAATTCATTTAACGGATGAAGTGACTGTGTCAGAATATGCAGCCTCTATGGGTGGATCCCAGGTCTTCTTAGAGCCGGGAGAAGTTCAGACTGTAGATACGCTGATAAAATGTATTTCAGTGGCAAGCGCTAACGACGCCTGTGTGGCTATGGCAGAATATGTATCCGGGGATGAAAATGCATTTGTAGAAGCGATGAATCAGCGGGCGAAAAATCTCGGAATGAAAAATACACACTTTGTCAATTGTAATGGACTCGATACGGATGGGCATGAGACAACTGCAAGAGACATTGCTCTGATGTCCCGGGAGCTTATTACGAAATATCCGAAAATCTACGAATATTGTAATATCTGGATGGAGGATATAACGCATACAACCAAAAAGGGAACGACAACTTTCGGCTTATCTAATACCAATAAGCTGATTCGTCATTATGAATATGCAACCGGACTGAAAACCGGTTCCACAGGGAAGGCAAAGTTTTGTATTTCTGCCACGGCAAAAAAAGAAGATGTGGAGCTTATAGCAGTTATCATGGCTGCAGAGGACAGCAAAACAAGAAATAAAGATGCAGTGACATTACTCAATTATGGGTTTGGAAAATGTCAGAAATATGCAGAAAAAACATGTAAGACAGAAAAAGCAGTTCCCGTCAGAAGAGGTATAGAAAAACAAGTAAAAACAAAGCAGAAGAATCCGTATATTTATGTGGATACAACAGGTGCTGATCTAAGCGGCATGAAACGCAGGGTGCGGTTAAAAAAAGAACTGGATGCACCGGTTAAAAAAGGAGAAAAAGCAGGTACTGCGGAATATTATCTGGGGGATAAAAAG
>UQRE01000034.1 GCA_900543415.1 uncultured Dorea sp.
AATTCAGAGACAGGCAAGTAAATCAGTATTTTGATAATTTATGAGGTCAACAACATGTATGGAATGCGAATTCCGTTTACTCAGAGTAAATACATATATAGTTATGATATCGTCATCAAAGCAGGATATGATTTTAATGAGATCGAATGGAAAGAAAAAAATAAAACGATTGAAGTAAAACTTCCGGAAGCGAAAGTATTGAGCAATGAACTGGATATGGATTCTTTTAAGGTTTATCACGAGGAAGAGAGTATTTTCAGTAAGATTACCTTAGAAGAAAATAATGATGCAGTAAAGAAAATGAAGTTAAATGCTCAGGAAAATGCAATTGCCAATGGATTACTGGAAAATGCGAGAAGTAATGCAGAGACTATGCTGACTGGATTTTTTGCGGATGAATATGATCTTGACGAGTATAAAATTGTTTTCAAAGACAAATAAAAGTGATGAGGAATAGGAAAATTATGAAAGTGGAGGCAGGGAATTAAATGACAGAAAAAGAGAAGATGGTAACAAAGAAACTTTATGATGCGAATTATGATGAAACATTGTATAAAGAAAGAACAGAAGCGAAAAATCTATGCTATGATTATAATCAGCTTCGCCCATCGGATGAAGAGAACCAGAGAATCATTTTGAAGAAATTGTTGGGGAAAACAGGAGAAAACTTCTGTATTACAGCCCCTTTTTGGTGCGATTACGGATACAATATTGAGATCGGAGAGAATTTTTATTCCAATCATAATCTGGTAATCTTAGATGGTGGGAAAGTAACCTTTGGAGATAATGTATTTATTGCTCCGGATTGCGGCTTCCATACAGCGGGACATCCAATTGATGCGGTTAGAAGAAATCAAGGACTGGAATACGCATATCCGATCACGGTTGGAGACAATGTGTGGATAGGAGCCGGTGTGCAGGTAATGCCGGGGGTGACAATTGGAAGTAATGTGGTGATCGGAGGAGGAAGTGTTGTCGTAAAAGATATTCCGGACAACTCGGTGGCGGTTGGAAATCCGTGTAAAGTAATCCGCGAAATTACAAAAGAAGATGAAAAGACATGCTGGGATAGATAGCGGGAAAATATCCGAAGATATTCTTGTGAAAAAAGAAGAAAAAGGATAGAATAATAGCGATGAGATTTAGTTTCGTGAAAGGAGAGCAGATCAATTTATGAGTATCAAAGATTTATATGCTTATGAATTACAAAAAGAAGAGGACCTGAAAGGGATCAAGGCGAAAGGATATCTTCTCCGCCACAGAAAAAGTGGAGCAAGAGTTGTATATATAGAAAATGATGACAATAATAAGGTGTTCAGTATCGGCTTTCGTACGCCGCCGTCAGATAGTACAGGAGTTCCGCATATTATGGAGCATTCTGTGCTCTGCGGTTCCAGAAATTTTCCGGCGAAAGATCCCTTTGTGGAACTGGTGAAAGGATCGTTGAATACATTTTTAAATGCTATGACTTATCCGGACAAGACAGTGTATCCGGTGGCAAGCTGTAATGATCAGGATTTTCAGAATTTGATGCATGTATATATGGATGCGGTATTTTATCCGAACATTTATGAGCATGAAGAAATCTTCCGACAAGAGGGATGGAGCTATCAGCTCGATTCGGCAGAAGATAAGCTGAAATATAACGGTGTCGTATACAATGAGATGAAGGGTGCATTTTCTTCACCGGAAGGAGTGCTGGATCGGGTAATATTAAATACACTTTTCCCGGACACATCCTATGCAAATGAATCCGGAGGAGATCCGGAGGTGATTCCGGAACTTACCTATGAGCAATTTTTAGATTTTCATAGAAAGTTTTATCATCCATCCAACAGCTATATTTATTTGTATGGAGATATGGACATTGAAGAGAAGCTTCATTGGCTGGATCAGGAATATTTAGGGAAATACGACAGAGAACCGGTAGATTCCAGAATCCGTTTCCAGGAACCTTTTGCGGAAATGCAGGAGAAAGTTATCCCATATTCTATAGCCAGTGAAGAATCAGAAGAAGATAATACGTATCTTTCTTATAATAAGGTTGTCGGTACGAGCTTAGATAAAGAGCTGTATCTTGCATTTCAGATTTTGGATTATGCGTTATTGTCGGCTCCGGGTGCGCCGCTTAAGAAAGCGCTCACTGACGCGGGAATCGGGAAAGATATTATGGGGTCTTACGATAACGGGATTTACCAGCCGATTTTTTCTGTGATTGCCAAGAATGCCAACGAAGAGAAAAAAGAAGAATTTATCCAAGTGATCGAAGATGTTTTGAGAGCAAGCGTCAAAAATGGAATTGATACAAAAGCAATCGAAGCAGGAATTAATTATTATGAATTCCGTTATCGGGAGGCTGACTTTGGAAATTATCCAAAGGGATTGATGTATGGACTTCAAATGATGGATAGCTGGCTGTATGATGAGGAAAAACCGTTTATCCACATTGAAGCATTAGATACATTTGAATTTCTAAAGAAACAAATTGGAACGGGATACTATGAAGAGCTGATTCAAAAATATCTCTTAGACAATCCTCATGGAGCAATTGTTATTGTTACGCCGGAAAAAGGGCGTACAGCGCGCATGGAAGCGGAACTTGAGGAGAAGCTTCAGAAGTATAAAGAGTCACTTACAGCAGAAGAAGTAGAAGCCTTCGTGCAAAAGACGCAGGCGCTGGAGGCTTACCAGTCTGAACCGGAGAGTGAGGAAAATCTGGAGAAGATTCCGGTGTTAAAGAGAGAGGATATCAGCAGGGAGATTGAGCCTATCATTAACGAAGAAATGACACTTGCCGGTGTCCCGGTCATTTTCCATGAGATTGAAACGAATGGAATCGGTTATGTAGATGTATTATTTGATATGTCATTGGTAGAGGAACAGGATCTTCCGTATGTAGGAATCTTGCAGTCCGTTCTTGGAATTATCGATACGGAACGGTATGATTACGGAATATTATTTAACGAAATTAATGTAAATACAGGAGGAATCGGTACTTCGCTGGAGCTTTATAATGACGTAACGAATATTAGAGAGAAAGCATTTAAGGCAACCTTTGAAATAAAAGGGAAGGCATTGTACGGAAAGCTTCCGGTTGCATTTGACATGATGCGTGAGATTTTAATGGAGTCAAAACTGGATGACGGGAAGAGAATTCGTGAAATCCTTGCAATGTTAAAGTCAAGGCTTTTGATGAAATTCCAGTCTTCCGGTCATGTGACTGCTGTACTTCGGGCACAGTCGTATGCTTCACCTGCTGCAAAATTGAAGGATATGACCAATGGAATTGCTTTTTATGAGACGGTTTCCTATATAGAAGAACATTTTGAAGAAGAAAAAGAAAAATTATCAGAGAAATTAATTGATCTTTCAAAGAAATTATTCTGTGGAGACAATATGATGCTCAGTTATACTGCTGCGAGAGAAGGACTTGAGGGCTTGGAGGAAATGGTAGAGAAATTAAAAAATAGCCTTCATACCAGAACGGCAGAAGAAGATAAACGCTGTGTGATCCACTGTGAGAAAAAGAACGAGGGCTTTAAAACAGCATCCAAGGTACAGTATGTTGCCAAGGCAGGAAACTTTATTGACCAGGGCGTGGCTTATACAGGGGCATTACAGATTCTCAAAGTTATCATGAGTTACGATTATCTGTGGCAGAATATCCGTGTCAAAGGCGGGGCATACGGATGTATGAGCAATTTCAACCGGATTGGGGAAGGATATTTTGTATCTTACCGTGATCCGAATTTGAAACGGACACTGGATGTATATGACGGTGTTGTAGATTATCTTAAAAACTTTACCGTCAGTGAGCGTGATATGACAAAATATATTATCGGAACCATGAGCGGTATTGACCAGCCAATGACACCGGCATCCAAAGGAGAGCGCTCCATGAACCTCTACATGAATAAAGTGAGCGCAGAAATGATACGCGAAGAGAGAAATCAGATCCTTGATGCAGAACAGGATGATATCCGCGCTTTATACAAAGTGGCAGAAGCCGTTCTTCAGGCAGATCAGATGTGTGTTATCGGTGGAGAAGATAAAATAGAAGAAGAAAAAGAGTTGTTTAAAACTTTGACAAGCTTTTGACGGGGGACGTAGCATTTTGCAAAAATGCTACGTCCCAAATGAACAAGGAGGACATATGAATAAGGATTATAAATCAGGATTTGTGACATTGATCGGTCGTCCGAACGTGGGAAAATCAACGTTGATGAATTATTTGATCGGACAGAAGATTGCAATTACATCCAACAAACCGCAGACAACAAGAAATCGTATTCAGACGGTACTTACAACGGAAGAGGGGCAAGTTGTATTTGTGGATACTCCGGGTATACATAAGGCTAAAAATAAGCTTGGAGAATACATGGTCAATGTTGCGGAGCGCACGCTCAATGAGGTGGACGTGGTCATGTGGCTGGTTGAGCCGACAACATTTATCGGAGCGGGAGAGCAGCACATTGCAAGCCAGCTTAAAAAAGTGCAGACGCCGGTCGTTCTTGTTATTAACAAAATCGACAGTGTGATGCCCGAAGAGGTTCTTGCATCTATTTCCGCTTACAAGGACTTGTACGAGTTTGCAGAAATTGTTCCGGTTTCTGCGAGAAATGGAAATAACACAGATGAATTGTTAAAAGTAATTATGAAATATCTTCCGTACGGACCACAGTTCTATGATGAAGATACGGTTACAGATCAGCCGGAACGTCAGATTGTAGCGGAAATTATCCGTGAAAAGGCACTGCACAGTTTAAATGAGGAGATTCCACACGGAATTGCAGTAGCAATTGATCAGATGAAAATGAGAAATAAAGTGATGCATATAGATGCAACCATAATCTGTGAACGAGATTCCCACAAGGGGATAATTATTGGAAAACAAGGAAATATGTTGAAAAAAATTGGCAGTACCGCAAGATTTGAAATAGAGAGAATGCTGGAATGCAAGGTAAATCTGAAGCTTTGGGTCAAAGTGAAGAAGGATTGGCGGGACAGTGAATTTCTGATGAAAAATTTTGGATATCGAGAAGAGGAATAAAAAACATCTTCCATGGGAGAACCTAAGAACAGAACATAGGATGAGGTGATGACATGGAAGAAATCTATTGGAATCGTTTTTTGGAGACAGGAAAGATTGAAGATTACCTTTATTATAAAGGAATTGAAATCTGTGCAGAAATTATGGGAAAACGCGAAAGAGAGGAAACTTGTGAATCAGATCGTAGTAACCGGGATGGTGCTTTCACAGACCGCTATTGGTGAAAATGACAGACGAGTGGTAATCTTAAGTAAGGAACGTGGAAAGATTGCGGCTTTTGCAAGAGGGGCAAGACGCCCAAACAGTGCTTTGGTAGGAGCAACCAATCCTTTTTCCTTCGGAACATTTACCGTTTACGAGGGGCGGACATCTTATACATTGGTGTCGGCCTCTATTTCAAATTATTTCGAAGAATTGCGCACAGATATTGAAGGAGCTTATTATGGCTTTTATTTTCTGGATTTTGCAAATTACTATGCCAGAGAGGCAAATGATGAAACGATGATGTTGAAACTTCTTTATCAGACACTCAGGGCACTGACCAATCCCAGACTTCCGGATCGGCTGATCCGATACATATATGAATTAAAAATGCTCTGTATCAACGGTGAAGGCCCTCAGGTTTTCGAATGTATCTGTTGCGGGGAAAGAGAAAAAAGTGCTGTATTCAGTGTAAGGAAGGGTGGGCTCGTCTGCGGAAAATGTATGAATCATATAACGGACGGAATTTCCTTGCATCCATCCACGCTGTATACATTGCAGTATATTGTATCTTCTCCGGTAGAGAAGCTTTATAATTTCCTCGTAAAAGAAGAGGTGCTTCAGCAATTAAGCGAGATTGTGACAGCTTATCTCAAAGAATATTTGGGAAAACAGTTTAAATCTTTGGAAATACTGGAAACAATTACACAATAAGTCTTGAAAATAAGTGTATTTATAAGGTATAATTATTTATTATTATATTATAGGAAATATTTATAGAAGGTGAGGAGAAGAGGTATGGTAGAAAAAACTATGGATAAGATCGTAGCGTTGGCAAAATCAAGAGGATTTGTATATCCGGGATCTGAGATTTACGGCGGGCTTGCAAATACATGGGACTATGGTAACTTGGGAGTAGAACTTAAGAATAATGTTAAGAAAGCATGGTGGCAGAAGTTTGTACAGGAGTCTCCGTATAATGTAGGTGTTGACTGTGCGATCCTGATGAACCCACAGACATGGGTAGCCAGCGGACACATTGGCGGATTCAGTGATCCGTTGATGGACTGTAAAGAGTGTCACGAACGTTTTCGCGCAGATAAGATGATTGAAGACTTTGCTCATGAAAATGGTCTGGATATCGGTGACAGCATTGATGGATGGAGTCACGAACAGATGGAAGCATATATCGCAGAGCACAACATTCCATGTCCGACATGTGGAAAGCATAATTTCACAGAGATTCGTGAATTTAACTTAATGTTTAAAACATTTCAGGGTGTTACAGAAGATGCTAAAAATGTTGTATACCTTCGTCCTGAAACAGCACAGGGAATTTTCGTAAACTTCAAAAATGTACAGCGTACATCAAGAAAGAAACTTCCGTTTGGTATTTGCCAGATCGGTAAATCTTTCAGAAATGAGATCACGCCGGGTAACTTTACGTTCCGTACAAGAGAATTTGAACAGATGGAAATGGAATTCTTCTGTGAGCCGGATACAGATCTTGAATGGCATGCATATTGGAAGAAGTTCTGCCTTGACTGGTTAGAGACTCTTGGAATTAAAGAGGAAGAGATGCGTTACCGCGATCACTCTCCGGAAGAATTAAGCCACTACAGTAAAGCGACAACAGATATCGAATTCTTATTCCCGTTTGGTTGGGGAGAACTGTGGGGAATTGCAGACAGAACAGACTTTGACCTGACGCAGCATCAGAACGTATCTAAGCAGGATATGACCTATTTTGATGACGAGAAGAAGATTAAATATATCCCTTACGTTATTGAACCATCACTTGGCGCAGACCGTATGGTGCTCGCATTCCTTTGCAGTGCTTATGATGAAGAAGAACTGGAAGGCGGAGATGTAAGAACAGTACTTCGTTTCCATCCTGCACTTGCACCGATTAAGATCGGTATTCTTCCACTCTCCAAAAAACTAAGTGAAGGTGCAGAAAAAGTATATGCACAATTAAGCAAGAAATACAATTGTGAATTCGACGAGAGAGGAAATATCGGTAAACGTTACCGCCGTCAGGATGAGATCGGAACACCATTCTGTGTGACATACGACTTCGAGTCAGAAGAAGACCAGGCAGTAACAATCCGTGACCGTGATACAATGGAACAAGAAAGAGTTAAAATTGATGAACTTGATGCATACTTCGCTAAAAAGTTTGAGTGGTAATTAATTTGGGACGTAGCATTTTTACAAAATGCTACGTCCCAAATTGCATCATCCCCTGTCCTAAATTGAAAAGAGGGGTGTCCCAAATTGAAAAAACAGGCATCTGATATGAATCGGATGCCTGTTTTATGTATATTGATATTCAATTTATTCAGCTTTAGCTTCTTTTTTATTTGCGTAATATTCCGGGTGTAATCTTCTATCTCTTAATTCAGCCGCTGCTGTGAAGAGAACGTCTGTAGAGGAGTTCAGACCTGTCTCGCAGGAATCCTGAATAACTCCGATAATGAAGCCTACACCTACAACCTGCATTGCGATTTCAGATGGAATTCCGAATAATCCGCAGGCCATTGGAATAAGGAGAAGTGAACCGCCGGCAACACCGGAAGCACCGGCTGCACTAAGCGCTGCAAGTACACAGAGTACAAGGGCTGTTCCAAAGTCTACATCGATTCCAACAGTATAAGCTGCGGACAATGCCATAACGGAGATTGTAATAGCAGCTCCGGCCATGTTGATGGTTGCACCAAGTGGAATAGAAATAGAATACTGTTCTTCATCCAAACCAAGTTCTTCACAAAGTTCCATGTTAACTGGGATGTTAGCAGCAGAACTACGTGTAAAGAATGCAGTAATGAAACTCTTTGCCAGACACTTGAACACAAGTGGGTATGGGTTTTTTCTGATACACAGGAACACGATGATTGGATTCATGATAAATGCTACAAATGCCATACTTCCGACTAACACAAGAATCAGTCTTCCGTAAGATAACAAAGCTTCTAATCCGGAAGTAGAGATAACATTGAAGATTAATCCCATGATACCAAATGGAGCAAAGCTGATGACCCATTTTACACCGGTAGAGATTGCGTCAGAGAAATCATCCAGCATTTTCTTTGTTGAAGCGGAAGCGCCCTTTAATGCGATACCGAAAATACAAGCCCATGCAAGGATACCGATATAGTTAGCATTTACAATAGAACCTACAGGGTTAGATACAACGTTTAACAGCAGATTCTTTAAGACCTCACCCACACCGCTTGGAGGAGCCATGTCTCCGCCGGCTGCTTCTGCAAGTGTAAGAGTAACTGGGAACAGCTTACATGCGATAACAGATACCAGCGCTGAAAATAGGTTGCCGAGCATGTACAGCATAACAATGAAGCCCATGTTTGTCTTCTGGCCTTCGCCCATGTGAGCAAGTGCGCTCATAACAAGGAAGAACACCAGAAGTGGGGCAATTGCCTTTAAGGCGCCGACAAACAGATCGCCTAAAATGATGATCACAGTTGCCTTAGGAATTGCAAGACCCAGGATGATACCAATGATCAGTCCGCATAAAATTCTAAGAACCAGACTGATACTGTTCCATTTTTCAAAAACTTTTTTCATGTTGATTTTGCAGATATATTGCCGAAATATATCCACTACCTCTCTTTCTCTATAGATTTGTCCCCCGATTGTGATAATGCAGATGATACGTTTAAGAGCCGGAAGAGGAACTATCCGAACACTTTCCGCACAAACGTATCAACAAGTAACAACCTAATTATAAATAAAAATAATAAATTTGTCTACAAAAATATGTAAAAAGTGCTATAAAAATGATTTTGGAATGTGAAAAAATTGTCAAAATCGACAAAAAACATAATAAAAAAAGTTGTACATGCTATAAATGAGTGTTATAATTATATCGATAAAATAAATCGTCTGGGGAGACGATAGAAACGGGAGGTCTAATAAAGTGAGTGAAAGAAACGATGGATTGATGTGGGCACTTGTAAAAGAAAAACCTGAGGAAGGTTTGTGGATGAAGAGAGTTCCGATTCCTGAATTGGGATCGAATGATGTCAAGATTAAGATTCACAAGACAGCCATCTGCGGAACAGATGTACACATTTACCAGTGGAATGATTGGGCGCAGCACACAATCCCGATCGGACTTACGGCAGGACATGAGTATGTTGGTGAAATTGTAGAGGTTGGGCCTGGTGTAGAAGGTTTTAAGATTGGCGATCTTGTATCCGGCGAAGGTCATATTACTTGTGGAAAATGTAGAAACTGTTTGGAAGGGCATAAGGAAAATTGTAAAGATGCCAAAGGTGTTGGTGTTAATAGAAACGGTGCGTTTGCAGAGTATCTTGTAATCCCATCTTCAAACGTATGGCCATGTAATCCGAATATTCCGGAAGAGATGTACGCAATTTTCGATCCATTCGGAAATGCAACACATACGGCGCTTTCTTACGATATGCTTGGCGAAGACGTGTTGGTGGCGGGAGCAGGACCGATTGGAATTATGGCTGCAGCGATTGCGAAATTCTCAGGAGCAAGACATGTTGTAATTACAGATTTTAATCAGTATCGTCTGGATCTTGCTATGAAACTTGGTGCAACAAGAGCGGTAAATCTGGGAAAAGAGAATCTGAAGGACGTAATGAAAGAAATCGGAATGACAGAAGGCTTTGATGTAGGTCTTGAAATGTCAGGTTCACAGGCAGGTCTTCATGATATGATCCATAACATGAAGCATGGTGGAAATATTGCACTTCTTGGACTTCAGAGAACAGATGCCAAAGTAGATCTTGAAACAGTGATCTTTAATGGATTAAATCTCCGCGGTATTTATGGAAGAAAGGTGTGGGATACATGGTATAAAATGTCTACCATGCTTCAGGCAGGACTGGATATTTCTCCAATTATCACTCATCATTTTGACATTAAGGATTACGAAAAGGGATTTGAAGCAATGATTTCCGGAGAATCTGGAAAAGTAATTCTTGATTGGGCACATGTGAATGACTAAAAATGAATGTTGTAAGTAAGTGGTGACGGCGGTTATGATAACCGCCGAGCATCATAATAAGGAAAGGACGAATAAGAACAATGGCACGTAAAAATGATATTTTAGATATTTATACCAAAGAAGTAGAGGGCATCAAAGAGGCTGGTTTGTTTAAAGGTGAAGCCCCATTTGTATCACCGCAGGGAGCGCGGGTTAAAATGGAGGATGGAAGAGAACTTTTATGTATGTGTGCAAATAACTACCTTGGACTTGGCGACAACCCTCGTCTGATTGAAGCTGCTAAGAGAACCTATGATGAGAAAGGATATGGTGTTGCATCTGTTCGTTTCATTTGCGGAACACAGGATATTCATAAGAGATTAGAGAAAAAGATTTCTGATTTCCTCGGAACCGATGACACGATTCTCTACTCTTCCTGTTTCGATGCAAATGGAGGATTGTTTGAGACCATTCTCACAGCAGAAGATGCTGTAATTAGTGATGAGTTGAACCATGCTTCTATTATTGATGGAGTACGTCTCTGTAAAGCAAAACGTTTCCGCTATAAAAATAACGATATGGAAGATCTGGAAGCAAAATTAAAAGAAGCCGACGAAGCTGGGGCAAGAATTAAGTTGATCGCAACAGACGGTGTATTTTCCATGGATGGTATTATCTGTAACCTTCAGGGCGTATGTGATCTGGCTGATAAATATAATGCGCTTGTTATGGTGGACGACAGCCATGCAGTCGGATTCGTAGGAAAGACTGGACGTGGAACACCGGAATACTGTGGAGTACAGGGACGTGTAGATATTATTACCGGAACACTTGGAAAAGCACTTGGCGGAGCATCCGGCGGATATACTTCCGGACGTAAAGAGATTATTGATCTTCTTCGTCAGAGAAGCCGTCCGTATCTGTTCTCTAACTCTTTAGCACCGGCAATCGCAGGAGCAAGTATCGAATTATTTGATATGCTGGATGAAAGCACAGAACTTCGTGACCATCTGGAAGAAGTAACAGCATACTACCGTAAAGAACTGGTAGATAATGGCTTTGATATCATTCCGGGAACACATCCTTGCGTACCAGTTATGCTCTATGATGAGAAGACCGCAGCAGAATTTGCTAAACGTATGATGGAAAAAGGCGTATATGTAGTAGCATTCTCCTACCCAGTAGTTCCAAAGGGAAAAGCAAGAATCCGTACGCAGGTGTGCGCAAGCCATACAAAAGAAGATATTGATTTCATCGTTAAATGCTTCAAAGAAGTAAGAGAAGAAATGAAATAGTAATTTGGGACGTAGCATTTTTGCAAAAGGCTACGTCCCAAGTTAACAATTGCTATGTTCCAAAATGAAAAATGGGGTGTCCTAAATTGACTTTTGACCTGTACTTAATTAGGAAGGGGACATAGTTACCGATGAAAAGACGGCAGGAAAGCAGTACAGGAATGTATCACGTTATGGTTAAAGGCATTAATAAGGAAAGAACTTTTAACCAGCAGCGTGAAAAAAGTTATTTTATTAAAATTATTCTAAAACACCTTGAGATCTTTAAGGTGGAAATCTATAGTTATTGTATTATGTCTAATCATGCTCATTTTATTATCCGATCAGAAATTCAGATTTTATCAAGATTCATGGCAGCTGTTTTATCAGAATATGCGTTATATTATAATTTTAAACATCAGCGAAATGGTCATGTGTTTCAAAATCGATTCGCCAGCGAATGTATTGAAAATGAAAAATATTTCTGGATGTGTTTAAGATATATTCACTTAAATCCTGTGAAAGCGGGTATGGTCAACGATTTGTCCAAATATAAATATAGCAGTGTCAATGAATACAGGTCGAATACGGCAATTGTTATTCATGAAAAAGCGCTACTTATGTATAAAAAGACATTTCCTGATGCTAAAAGTTTCGAAGAATTTCATAAAGAAAGAGAAACAAAAGTCTTTTTAGATATAGCTGAAGAAATGCTGACGCAGCGAATTGAACTTGCGATTGATTATGCTAAAAGCCTGCAAACAAAGCACAACTTGTCAGTGTTATCGCAAGTATTTGAAGAAAAAGATATAAGGTTGGCTTATATTTACAAAATAAAAGACGAAATGCAAATATCACTAAAAAAAGCAAAAGAATTGTGCACGAAAGTACAGGAAAAAGTTATAAATATGTAATGTATATAGAAGGAAAATCAAAAAGGACACCACATTTTTCATTTTGGAACAGGGGGAAATATCATTTGGGACGTAGCATTTTGCAAAAATGCTACGTCCCAAATGATAAAATTTATATAAACCCTGTTGACAAACGAAAATCGTAGTGATAAATTATATTCGAAAGATATTAGCACTCGAATTTAAAGAGTGCTAATAAAGAAATCGAAGGGAGGAATGCAGATGGTGACGGAGCATGGATTAAGTGACAGAAAACTGAAAATTCTGTACGCGATCATTCGGACGTATCTGGAAACTGGCGAGCCGGTTGGATCTCGGACAATTTCTAAGTATACGGACTTGAATCTGAGTTCTGCAACGATTCGTAATGAGATGGCGGATTTAGAAGAACTTGGCTATATTATGCAGCCACATACATCGGCAGGACGGATTCCTTCGGATAAGGGTTATCGCCTTTATGTAGATATATTAATGGAAGAAAAGGAGCAGGAACTAAACGATAAGCAGGAGCAGATGCTTGAGAAGGCTGACAAAATGGAACAGCTTCTAAAGCAAGCGGCGAAAGTATTGGCGAGCAGTACCAACTATGCGACGATGGTATCCACTCCTATGAACAATGGTAATAAGATCAAGTTTATTCAGTTATCCATGGTGGACGAAGAGCAGATCATTGCAGTGATCGTTCTCAGCGGAAATGTGATTAAGAACAAGATCATTAATTTGGAGGAACCTCTCAGCAATGAAAATTTGTTAAAGCTGAATATGCTGCTTAACACAACGCTCAACGGAATGTCGATCGAAGAGATTAATCTTGGATTGATCGCCAGACTAAAAGAGCAGGCAGGCATCCACAGTATGGTAGTAGGAAATGTGCTGGATGCAGTTGCGGATGCGATACAGATTGACGAAGACATGCAGATCTATACAAGCGGCGCAACGAACATTTTCAAGTATCCGGAACTTTCAGATAAAGAAAGTGCACAGGATATTATCAGTGCCTTTGAAGAGAAACAGCAGCTTACAGAGCTTGTGACGCAGACGCTTGCACAGGAAGAGAATACAGGAATTCAAGTATATATCGGAGATGAGACGCCGGTTCAGACGATGAAAGATTGCAGTGTAGTGACTGCGACGTATGAATTGGGAGACGGCATGAAGGGAACCATAGGAATTATCGGTCCGAAGCGTATGGATTATGAACATGTGCTGAAATCAATGAAGCGTCTTCAAAATGAACTGGATCAGATGTTTCATCAAGAAAAATAAGAAAGGTGGGAGAACCGTTGGAAAATAAACAGGACAAAAGTCAGGAAGAAATGGTAAAAGAAGCGGTGGAAGAAGCGAAGAAAAACGCGCAGGAAACAGAAGAGGCTGAAGCCGAGACGGAAGAAAAGGCGGAGGAAGAGACAGAAGAAAAAGAAGCAGAAGAAACCGAAGCCAAGACAGAAGAAAGCGAAGAAGATAAGAAGTCAGAGAAGAAATTATTTGGCAAGAAAAATAAAAAAGATAAAAAAGACGAGAAAATTGAGGAACTGACTGACAGACTCACTCGTCAAATGGCAGAGTTTGATAACTTCCGCAAACGTACAGACAAGGAGAAATCCCAGATGTACGAAGTTGGAGCGAAAGATATCATAGAAAAGATTCTTCCGGTTGTAGACAATTTCGAAAGAGGATTGGATGCAGTGAAGGAAGAAGACAAAGAAGATCCATTCGTCCAAGGAATGGAGAAAGTGTATAAACACTTAATGACAACTTTGGAAGAAATCGAGGTGAAACCTATCGAGGCGGTAGGAAAGGAATTTGACCCGAATTTCCACAACGCAGTGATGCATGTGGATGATGAGAACTTTGGTGAAAATATTGTAGCCGAAGAGTTCCAAAAAGGGTATACATACCGTGACTCCATTGTGAGACACAGTATGGTAAAAGTAGCTAACTAACCAAAAGCACTTTATATAATATTCAATAGAATTTTAGGAGGAATTTATCATGGGAAAAATTATTGGTATTGACTTAGGTACAACAAACAGCTGTGTAGCAGTTATGGAAGGTGGACAGCCAACTGTTATTACAAATACAGAGGGAGCAAGAACAACCCCATCTGTTGTGGCATTTACAAAAACAGGAGAGCGTCTTGTAGGTGAACCTGCAAAACGTCAGGCAGTAACAAATGCTGAGAGAACAATTTCTTCTATTAAAAGAGAAATGGGTTCTGATTTCAGAGTAACAATCGATGACAAGAAATATTCTCCACAGGAAATTTCTGCAATGACACTTCAGAAATTAAAAGCAGACGCAGAAGGATATTTGGGAGAAAAAGTAACAGAAGCTGTTATTACAGTACCTGCTTACTTCAATGATGCTCAGCGTCAGGCAACAAAAGACGCCGGTAAAATCGCAGGTCTTGATGTAAAACGTATCATCAACGAGCCTACAGCAGCAGCTTTAGCATATGGTCTTGACAATGAGAAAGAACAGAAAATCATGGTATATGACTTAGGCGGCGGTACTTTTGATGTATCCATCATTGAAATCGGTGACGGTGTTATCGAAGTATTATCTACAGCAGGTAACAACAGACTTGGTGGAGATGACTTTGACCAGAAGATCACAGACTACATGATCGCTGAATTTAAGAAACAGGAAGGTGTAGATTTATCTACAGATAAGATGGCTCTTCAGAGATTGAAAGAAGCTGCTGAGAAAGCGAAAAAGGAACTTTCTTCTGCAACAACATCTAACATCAACCTGCCATTTATTACAGCAACTGCTGAGGGACCAAAACATTTTGATATGAACCTTACAAGAGCAAAATTTGATGAATTAACACATGATCTTGTAATGAAGACATCTGAGCCGGTACAGAGAGCACTTTCTGACGCGGGAATTTCAGCTTCTGAGCTTGGTCAGGTACTTCTCGTAGGTGGTTCTACACGTATTCCGGCAGTACAGGAAGAAGTAAAACGTCTGACAGGTAAAGAGCCAAGCAAATCCTTAAACCCAGATGAATGTGTAGCACTTGGTGCTTCCGTACAGGGCGGTAAACTTGCAGGAGACGCAGGCGCAGGCGACATCCTTCTTCTTGATGTAACACCTCTTTCTCTTTCTATTGAGACAATGGGCGGTGTTGCTACAAGATTAATTGAAAGAAATACAACAATCCCTACAAAGAAGAGCCAGATCTTCTCTACAGCTGCAGATAATCAGACAGCAGTAGATATCAACGTTGTACAGGGTGAGAGACAGTTTGCAAGAGATAACAAATCTCTGGGACAGTTCCGACTGGATGGAATCGCACCAGCTCCACGTGGAATCCCACAGATTGAAGTAACTTTTGATATTGATGCAAATGGTATCGTAAATGTATCTGCAAAAGACCTTGGAACAGGAAAAGAACAGCACATTACAATTACAGCAGGTTCTAACATGTCTGATGAAGATATCGATAAGGCTGTAAAAGAAGCAGCAGCTTTCGAAGCTCAGGATAAGAAACGTAAAGAAGGCATTGACGCTAAGAACGAAGCCGATGCTATGGTTTTCCAGACAGAGAAAGCACTTGGAGAAGTTGGCGATAAGCTTGACGGAGCAGACAAGGCAGCAGTAGAAGCAGATTGCAAAGCATTAAAAGAATTACTTGAGAAAGTAAACATGGATGATATGTCTGATGCGCAGATCGCAGAGATCAAAGCAGGAAAAGAAAAACTTACAGAGAGCGCTCAGAAATTATTTACAAAGATGTATGAGCAGGCTGGCGCAGCAGCGGGAGCAGGTGCTCAGGGCGCAGGTCCGGATATGGGAGCTGGTGCAGGTCCGGCACCGGAAGGATTCCAGGGCGATGATGTTGTAGATGGAGATTATAAGGAAGTCTAAACCCAGAACACTTGGTAAAGGGATACCGTAAGGCGTCCCCGCACTTAGTACGAAGGTTGTTCTGCGGAACTTGGCGAAATGTTCAATAAGTCTGGTTCCGCAGAATTTCCTATGTTTAGGCAGAACTTCCTTATGTGAGGAGAAGATTTTATGGCGGAAACAAAAAGAGACTATTATGAGGTGCTTGGTGTCAGCAAAGATGCAGATGATGCCACATTAAAGAAAGCATATAGAAAGGTTGCAAAAAAATATCATCCAGATGTAAATCCAGGTGATGCTGAGGCTGAGAAGAAATTTAAAGAGGCTTCAGAGGCTTATGCGGTTTTAAGTGATCCGGACAAACGTCGTCAGTATGACCAGTTTGGACACGCTGCATTTGAAGGAGGCGCCGGAGGTGCCGGAGGCTTTGGAGGCTTTGATTTCAGTGGTGCAGACTTCAGCGATATTTTTGGCGATATTTTTGGGGATCTTTTTGGCGGCGGCAGAAGAGGCGGACGAGCAAATCAGGGTCCAAGGCAGGGAATGAACATCCGCAAGAGTGTAAGAATTACATTTGAAGAGGCTGTATTTGGTTGTGAGAAAGAACTGGATGTGGTGTTAAAAGATCCGTGTACCACTTGTAACGGAACAGGAGCCAAACCGGGTACTTCACCGGAGGCTTGTCCAAAATGTGGTGGAAAAGGTCAGGTTGTGTATACACAGCAGTCCTTCTTTGGAACGGTTCAAAACGTACAGACATGTCCGGACTGTCACGGAAGCGGTAAGATTGTCCGTGAGAAATGTTCCGATTGTGGCGGTACTGGTTATGTTTCCAGCCGGAAGAAAATTTCCGTATCTATTCCGGCAGGCATCGACAATGGACAGAGCGTTCGTATTCGTGAAAAAGGAGAGCCGGGGGTAAATGGAGGTCCGAGAGGAGATCTTCTTGTAGAGGTTATGGTGTCCAGACACCCGATTTTCCAGCGTCAGGATATGCACATTTTCTCCACAGTGCCGATTTCTTTTGCACAGGCAGCCCTTGGAGCAGATATTAAGATTAAAACCGTAGACGGCGATGTAATATACAATGTAAAAGCGGGGACAAAGACAGATACGAAAGTACGCTTGAAAGGCAAAGGAGTACCATCTGTTCGCAATTCTCAAGTTCGCGGTGATCACTATGTAACACTGGTGATTCAGACACCGGAGAAATTAAGCCATGAAGCAAAAGAAGCGCTTCGAAAATTCGACGAATTGACAGGCAATACTTTGCATGTGGCAGATGAAAAAAACGAAACCTCCGGTAAAGGCGGTAAGAAGAAAAAAGGATTTATGGATAAAATGAAAGAAGCCTTTGATGATTAGTTCATCAAAGGCTTTTTTTCTGTGATAGAAGTATTTATCCTTGTCCGATCGCACGGTTTTTTCGAAAGACCATAGCAACGCAGAAGAATGCGGCTGCGAAGAGAAGCTGTATCCCATATCCCTGTAAGAGGGTTTGCATTTGGGAAGTTGTCAAAGAGGCATTATCAGCAAGTGTGTTGTTGACGATCTCATACCAGTAAACGGGAAGAAAATGAGCCACCGTTTTGATTCCTTTTCCGAGAATATCCATAGAGACGAACACGCCGCAGATAAATGACATTCCAAGGGAAATGGTATTGACAATTCCATTGATGATCTCCTCTTTTATCGGAAAGGAGCTGATTAGAAATGCAATGGAAAGTGATACCAGCATCATAAGGAAACTGTTCAGCAGGTAGTATGGAAGATGAGGATCGTTCAAAACCTCTTTTCCATACAGAATGATTGGAAAAATAATACAGATCAGCCAGACTCCGAGCCCAATTACTATATGACCGAGAATCAACTGGAAATTGATACTTCGCGCAGGGATGCTGGAACAGAGCATTCGCTTTTTTACATCAGGATTTCCAAATGAAATCATGATATAACTCAGTACATAACATAAGATGGAAAGAATAATAAAAGGCATATATTGGAACATAAATGCGTGATCCGGTATATCTCCACCGTGTCCCGTCTTATCGATCAAGGTTATTTTTGGAGTGGTTGAGACATATTGTTTGACAAGCTTAATGGATTCTGAGACAGAATATCCTCCGGCAGTCAAGGTGCGTATATGATTCAAGAAATCATTGATCTGTTGGTCTACATAGTATCCGGTTGTACTGTCTGGAAGTTTAGTTACCGCAAGTTTTTTGTTGCCGGATAGGCAAAATTGTTCAAAATCTTCCGGAATGGTCACAATGTAATAAATATCCCGATAAAAGAGGCGTTCCTGAAGAAGGTTTTGATCATTAGGAAGCTCTTTTACATGATGAATAGAAGCAAGGTAATCTTTAAAACCTTCCGCCAACTCTCCACCGTCCAAGTCAATGACTGCAATCGGAAGAGATTCGGATTGAAAACCGGACGACTTAGAATCATCAAGTGTGTTTTGAAAAAAAAGACTGATTGCGAGAAAAATCAGGATGTATAGGAACATCATACCAAGATTTCTCTTTGCGATTGTCAAAAATCCTTTAAATACTGTCATAACGTTCCCTCCTGATTCCTAAAAATGCTGCAAGTAAAAGTATAATACTCATGAATGACAAAATAAGGATACATCTCATAAATCGTCCCATGTCGTTGTATACGCCCATACAATAGTAGGCGTCACTTAACACAGCGGCGGGATTGATCCGGTTTAAAATTGGTAAATGTTGTTCGATCATATTTTTCATGTTACCAAACATAAGACCTGCAAGAAAGGCAGGAAACAATGTCAATAAAACACAAAATCCCATTTTCATGTTGAGAGACATCTTTGTAAGGGAACCAAAAGCAAGACCAAGTGTTATGCCAATAGTGCTTCCCATTAGGTTGACGAGAAGAAGGGCGGGGATATTTTTCCCAAGACTGATGCCCAGAATTTTACTAATGTAAATGGTAAGTATCATAATATTGATAAAGTGGATTGCTACAAGGACAAACATATCCGTAAGGATCATTGTCAGACGGTGTGTCGGGGTAATGCTCCGCCTTGCCCCAAGAGGCGTTAAATTTGCCTGACTGTCAAAGCATGCACGGACTCCGAGGAAGGTTCCGGATAGACAGGCATAGGCAATGAGGGCAAAAAAATACTGGACATTAGGGTCAAGTGTTTCTCCGCCTAATGATGTTTCCTTTACGATTTGGCGGTAATTGTTAAGTTCATAGATTGCCGCATCCAGATTTTCGGGATGAGAGGCGGCAATATCTGTAAGCATGGCGGCGTTCTGTGTGTAGGAAGTAAGGAGTGAAGTAAGAATACTTTCCTTTAATCCATTTTTTCCTACCGTAAGGCAAGGAGTTTCGGAGGCATAGTAGATACCATTGATCTTGCCTTGCTCCAGCGCTTTTAAAGCATCTTGTTCAGAAGAACAGGGGAGAATATCCAGTGTTTTTTGATCTAAGGTATCCAAAAAGCTAAGAAATGCAGATGAATTTTGCGTTTCTTGATGTTCCGCAATGACGCAGACTTTTATTTTATCCCACTCAAGATCTCCTGTAGAAGAAAGTCCTGCTCTTCCAAAGCTGAAATAAAAAAGTGTGGCGAGTATGAGTGGGAATGCAAGTGCCCAAAACATGACGGAGAATTCCCGTACAATTTGTAAAAAACGATATTTTAACAAAAATAACATAGAATAAGCCTCCTAATCCCGTAGTTCTTTTCCGGTAATTTCAAGGAATACATCATTGAGAGTGGGAAGCTCGGAGAATACTCGTCCAAATGAGATTCCTTGTTCGGTAAGGTAATTTAAGATTCGCACCAGATTATGTTTTGCACTGCTTAGGCGAATTTTTAATACCTGGTTATCGTATTTGACATCAAAGATGTGAGGAAGGGATTTTAATCCATTTAGAAGTTCTTCATCTAGAGCGATTGCCTCAATGGTAATCGTTTCTCCGGTTTTGAGTAACTTCTTTAATTCTTCCGTAGTTCCGCAGGCAAGTACCCGTCCGTGGTCGATGATTGCAATTTTGGAACAGATCTGTTCTACTTCTTCCATATAGTGAGAAGTATAGATGATGGTGGAGCCTTGGCGGTTTAGCTCTAGGATACCTTCCAGAATTCGATTGCGGCTCTGCGGATCAACAGCGACTGTTGGTTCGTCCAGAATAATCAGCTTTGGTTTATGTACGATACCGCATGCAATGTTCAGCCTTCGAAGGAGACCGCCGGACAATTTCTTTGGGCGCAGTTTTCGATAGTCATGAAGTCCGGTAAATGCAATCGCTTCCTCTACCAGTTCTTTTCGTTGATGCTTATCTTTGACATATAGACCGCAGAAGTAATCAATATTTTCCCGGACGGACATTTGTTCAAAAACAGCCACGTTTTGCATGACAACACCAATATTCTTTTTGAGTTCGTAACTGTTGGGGTGCATTTCTTCTCCGAATACGGTGATGGTTCCTTTATCATATTTAAGAAGGGACAAAATACAGCCGATGGCTGTTGTTTTGCCCGAACCATTTGGACCGAGGAGACCGAAGATTTCTCCTTCTTTGATATCTAAGTTTAGATGGTCAAGAGCCAGCACAGAACCATAGCGCTTGACTAGATTTTCAATATGAATCATGATAGTAGTTCCTTTCTTTGAAGTGCGATTATACTGTTTGCTACTTGTAGTATAAAGAGCTTCTGTTTATAATAATAGTGTCACGTGTCATAAAGTGAAAATGACAATTGTCACAATTTCTGTACGAGAGAAAAGGATGAGACAGTTTATGATTGGACAGATCGTTTTAATTTTATATAGTTTCGTATCCATACTGTTGATTCCGGCAGATACGTTGTTTGTGGTAGCGTTTCTTATGACGGTAATCTATGTCAGTTGGTGGGATTTATGTCCCGCTCAAAGAAGAACGATTTCGTGGGCATGGCTTGTTTTGTGCATTTTGTTTCCGCCATTGACTGCCTTTTCTCCGGCGGTTCTTTACAGTATGCTGGAAGACGAAAGGTATGTACCGGCAAGTTTTTTGATTTTTTTGTGTATTTTTGTGTGGATGGGAAAAGGGAACGCTTATCTGATTCTTCAGATAGCAGGCTGTGTATTTTCCGCTGTACTTTCCTATCAGTCTCGGATATATGGAAAGCTTTTTGATAAATATCAAAAGACAAGGGATGACAGCACCGAGTGGAATATGATTTTAAAAGAAAAAAATCAGAATTTATTGAAAAACCAAGACTATGAAATTTATTCGGCAACGCTGAAAGAGAGAAATCGTATTGCAAGAGAGATTCATGATCATGTAGGACATATGTTGTCCAGAGCAATTTTGATGGTGGGAGCTATGAAGGCGGTGAACCAGCAAGAAACGTTGTCGGAGCCTCTGTCGCAGCTGGAAGAAACTTTGAATACAGCGATGACAAATGTGCGGGAAAGTGTCCATGATCTTCATGATGATTCTGTAAATATGGGAGAAGTCCTGCGGGGAATTATAGAAGAATATCATTTTTGTCCGGTGCAGTTTACTTATGATGTGGGAAACTATGTACCGCGTGAAGTAAAATACAGCTTTATTGCGATTGTAAAAGAGGGGCTTAACAATATTGCAAAACACAGTGGCGCTAAGAAAGCAGAGATTACAGTTCGGGAGCATCCGGGGCTGTATCAGTTGGTTATCAAAGATAATGGAAGTAATCAGATTTCTAATGGGATCACGGAAGAACTGGCAAGGAATAATGTGACTGACAAAGGTATAGGAATTCGTAATATGAGGGAAAGAGCAGAAAATCTGGGAGGAAACTTCCAGATTTCATGTGAAAAAGGATTTTGTATCTATATTACAGTGCCGAAGAAAGGGGAAGGCTAGATGCGAGTTGTAATTGTAGATGACGATACATTTATAGCGGGAGCTTTAAAAACAATTTTAGAGACAAAAGAAGAAATTACGGTTGTCGGAGTGGGAACAGACGGAAGAGAAGCGTTGGAATTATATTATGCCAACAAACCGGATGTACTCCTTATGGATATCCGTATGAAGGAAATGAGTGGTTTGGAAGCGGCAGAAGAGATTCTTGCACGGGATCCTCAAGCGAAGATCCTCCTTCTTACGACCTTCTCTGATGATGAATATATTATAAAAGCGTTGAAATATGGCGTGAAAGGATATTTGTTAAAACAGGATTACCAAAGCATTCTTCCGGCACTTCGTGCAGTTTATTGTGGGCAGAGCGTATTTGGAACACAGATTATGGCGAAACTTCCGGAACTTCTGACGGAGAAGAAACAGTTTGACTGGCAAGGATACGATATCGGAGAGAAAGAACTTCAGATCATTTCGCTTGTGGCAGAAGGGTTGAGCAATAAAGAGATTTCAGAAACGTTGTTTTTAAGTGAGGGAACGGTAAGAAATTACATAAGCAGTATTTTGGATAAACTTGATTTGCGTGACCGAACACAGTTGGCAGTTTTTTATTTGAATGCAAAATAAATATATGAAAGGAGAAAGCATATGAAGAATTTCACATTATACACCCCAACCAAGATTGTCTTTGGTAAAGAGGTTGAAACAGAGACTGGAAGGCTTGCAAAAGAGCAGGGGGCTTCCAAAGTATTGATCGTATACGGCGGAGGAAGTGTCATAAAAAGCGGGCTTCTTAAAAGCGTGCAGGAGTCGCTGCAAAAAGAAGGCATTTCTTATACTGAGCTTGCAGGAGTAAAGCCGAATCCGCGCATGTCTCTTGCAAGAGAAGGTGTGGAAAGGGCAAATTCTTTTGGGGCAGATTTTATTCTTGCAGTAGGAGGTGGAAGTTCCATTGATACAGCAAAAGCAGTTGCTATCGGAGCGGCAAACGAAGGGATTGATCTTCGGGAATTCTGGAGTGGAAAAGAAGCAATCACCAAGGCGCTTCCGTTAGGCGCTGTCCTTACGATTGCGGCAGCGGGAAGTGAGATGAGCGATTCAGCAGTGTTGACCAATGAAGAGACAGGAAAAAAAGGCGGTGTGAATACAGATCTTGTCCGACCAAGATTTGCGGTTATGAATCCGGAACTTACTTACACACTTCCGAAATATCAGCTGACTTGTGGAATCGTAGATATTTTCATGCATACAATCGAACGATATTTTACACCGGAAGATGGAAATGAATTGACGGATGAAATTGCAGAAGGCTTGCTGAGAACATTGATCCGCAACGGATTAAAAGCAGTGGAACACCCGAAGGATTATGATGCGCTCAGTGAGATTATGTGGTGCGGAAGTCTTTCTCACAACAATCTGACCGGACTTGGAAGACTAAAGGATTTTGCCTGTCACAAATTGGGACATGAAATCGGCGGAATGTTTGATGAGGCACACGGAGCAACACTTTCAGCGGTGTGGGGAAGCTGGGCGAGATATGTGTATCAGCTGGATCTTGTAAGATTTGCAAATTACGGAAAGAAAGTCTGGAACATAGAAGTAGACAAAGCAGAAGAGGCGGCAATAGCGGCTATCGAGAAGACTGAAGAATTTTTCCGAGCGCTTGATATGCCAGTGAGTATCGGAGAACTTTCCATTGGTGTACAGCCGGATGAGGTGCTTAAGAAAATGGCAGAAAGCGCAACAAAAGGAGATACAGTAAAACTTGGATGTTTCAAGCGATTAGATATGCAGGATATGTATGAAATTTATAAAATGGCAAACCATTAGAAGGTTGACTGTGGGAAAAAGAATCAGGAGTGTGTGAAAATGATTATACTCGACAAAACGCAAATCGAAGAATTGATGGATCTTCAGCAAATGATGGATCAGATTGAAGAGGCATATAGGATCTTTGGAAAGGGCGATTTCTATATGCCGCCAAGACCGAGTGTGGAACAAGATAATAAGACCATGCTTTATATGCCATGCTATACAAAAGAAGTGATCGGGACGAAGATTTTAAGCATTTTTCCGGACAATGCAAGTCTGGGGCTTCCGTCCATTGACGGGATTATGTATCTCAATGACTATAAGACAGGCAGACCGTTGGCAGTTATGGATGGACAGGCAGTGACTGCGTGGCGTACTGGAGCGGTTGGAGGTGTGGGAATCCGCCATCTTTCAAGAAAGGATTGCCATGCGGTGGGGATTGTCGGTGCAGGAGTGCAGGGATTCTATCAAGCGCTTTACGCATGTGCGGCAAGACCGATCCATACAGTGTACGTATATAATCACAGCGCCCGTGATTTGACAGAATATCTTACGAGACTGGAAAAAGCTATTGATAATCCAGCTGTAAAAGTAGTACAATGTAAGACGGTAGAAGAACTGGTAAAAGCAAGTGAGATCATCTGTACAACGACACCGTCTAAAGAGCCGGTGCTTCCGAATGATAAAGAGATGCTTCGTGGAAAATGTATCATTGCCATCGGTTCTTATACACCGGACATGAGGGAAATTCCCGATGCAATCTGGGATCTTGTAGAGCGAGTTTACATTGAACTTCCATATGCCTGTGAGGAGAGCGGAGATTTGAGCCAGCCTCTGGCAGAAGGAAGACTTAAAAAAGAGCAGACCGTTTTGATGAGTGATTATCTGGCGGAAGATCCTAGAGAAATTACTGATACCGGAGAGACCACCTATTTTAAATCCGTAGGAATGGGACTCTTTGATGTGTGTATTGCACAGAAAATATTAGAAATGACAGGTAGTGTCAAGTGAACTATGAAAAACTGAGTTAAAAGAAAAAGGCTCAGATGAA
>UQRE01000035.1 GCA_900543415.1 uncultured Dorea sp.
ATCTATTTTTGTAAAATCATTTATTTTCTACACTTTGAATTATACAGGAAGCTTATTAACATTTTTAACTGAATCATGAAATCGGTAGTGATATTCTGATTCTTTTACATTTTGAAAATAAAATTTCTTTAAATTCATCCAAACCTCTCCAAATTTCTTGCTATTATAATAGAATTGCTAAAAAGTCAATCCTTCCCAACGTTCTTTCGTCATATAATTCGTATGTCCTACCCTGATTTCATTCATCAACGGCACCGGTACTTCTTTACAAGTATGATGATAAAGAAATCCTACTTTTTCTTGTACACGCTTCGATTTAACATTTCCATCATAATATCCACACCAAATTGTGTTCATTCCAATATTCTCAAATCCATGACGCAAAATTTCCTTTGCCGCTTCAGGAACGTATCCTCTGCCCCAAAATGGTTTACCAAGCCAATATCCAAGTTCGCATTCATCATCACTTTCTGTCATATCCGTATGACCATTCAATTTAAGTTCAATCGCACCAATTGCCTTGTTGTTCCCCTTTTCACAGATTGCATAGCATTCAGCACCAGTAAAAACATTTTTAATAACGTCCAAACTTTCCTCTACATTTTTATGTGGTGGCCACCCTGCAATCGGCCCCACATCTGGATCTTTGGCATATTCATAAAGGCTTTCAGCATCTGCTTCCGCCCAACGACGCAATACTAATCTATCTGTTTCCAATATCATAAAATCAACCTCATTTCATACTACTAAATCATAACTTTCCGCAATCATCCTTTGAACCTCATGCCTTGGTATTGTTCCATCCAAAATCACCGTATTCCAATGATTTTTATTTTGATGATACCCCGGCAGCACAGACACATATGCATTTCTCCAAAAATCACGCCACTCCGGATTAACTTTGACATTTATGCAAAGATGTCCGTTTCTTTCATATGTCCATAGAAAAGCTTTCTTATTTTTCTTCACTCTTACCAAAATCCAATTTGGATCATGAAACGGAGCATCTTGATAGGTATCCGGTAAAGAAAGACCATATTCTAATACTTCTTTTCTAGTTCTCATTACTTCTCCTCTGTTTCATCATTCTCTTTCTTTGTTTTATTCATCCTTACAGAACCAAGACAGAGCATAGTTGACCCTAGACACAACCAAACAACTCCCGTTGAAGTATTATTGCCACCCAAGAGGTTGATTGCCGCAGCAGCATAAAACAACACCGCAGAAACATAGTATAAAATAGCGCATGTCTTTTCTTTTTTCATAAGCTATGACCTCCAGATTATAAACCTGTATCAATTATACTATTTTTCCTTCCATCCTACAATTCCAAAAGCGCTTAATGATTTAAAAGGAAAAGAGGACCAGCTACTATGCCAGCCCTCATCCTAAATGTTATTATCGTTTGTTATGATATTTTAAAATCTGCTGTTCTACTTCTTCAATCGTAATTTCGCCCCTGATATGTTTTCTAGCCAATTCAAGTAATACTGGTGACACTTTTAAATTGTCTACGTCTTGAAGTCCTATTGCTATCTGCCAATTTTCTGCACGTTCTTTTTGTTCTGGCGTTCCATCCTTAATATATTCTTCAAACATCTTCAGGCTCCTTAAATATTTCTATCGTCGGCTACTTCTGATCGTTCTTCCCAATCTTCACGGTTGCCGCAGCGTCTTAAATAGTCATGACCACCATCTACCGCAACAGCCTCACATTGGCAAAACTTAAAATCATGCACCGACTTACTTTCGATAATCTCTCCGCATTTTTTACACTTTATTTTATTCTCTATAATTTTCACATCAACCACCTATTCCTTCCTAGAAAGAGTAAAATGCCCCAGCATTACATCTAGAGCATCCTTCTCCTCTATACCACTTTAAACATATTCTGCCCCATCGGCTTTTTACCTTCCGTCTTATCCACTTCTTTTCTCGCCTGTTCCAGTTCCTCCATGCGGATCATCTCGTTCTTCGCATCGTCTAAACCAAGATGCGTGTAAGTATTCATTGTTACTCCAATGTCCGAGTGCCCCATCAGGTACTGTAATGACTCTTGCTTCAATAGCAGAAAAGTCGGCAACAAAAAATGTTCTATCCACTGACGGAATAAATGCAGTTCGGACAAGCTGTGAAAGTGTATCCGGGATATCCTCATATAAAAAGTCCAACATTTCATAATCGCCATTCTTTACAAGACCTCTTGCCTCTGCCAGATCTTGCATATGATTCTGGGGAAGGTTCTGTAACTGCACCAATCTTCCTGCAAATCTTCCCGTACAGTTTGCTCCATAAAACTGAAACATTCCTCTAACTCTATTGTCTGCACAAACAGAATTCTGCATCGCCTGATATTTGCGAACCGATGACTTGGCCAGTTTCTGTCTTAATGAAAGTACCTCTGACATTTCATCCGACACCTCATCAATCAATGCAGCCACTGCCTTTTTCCCAAGCGTTTCTGTTTCTATACCATTATTTGAAAGCCAATCCTTCATCTGGACTACAGAATTAGGATTATCCAAATTGGTAAGTTCCTGCATCTTGGCCACAAGATTTTCACGAGACACACCGTCAATCTCAATACACTTCTCTACAAAATCCATATCCACCAGAATACCTCTATCGTTGATTTCCTGATCGAGATGATATTCGTCCCACACAAAATCCGGCACAGGAAACTTCTGCAATCTATTTTGTATTTGCATCTCCGTTTCCACATCACGAATGTTGTATTGCTTAAATCGTTTCCATTTCTCCTTATCATGCTGAGAGAGATTTCTCGTTCTGCTACCGTTGGCTTTCGTTGGCTTGCATGGTGTACAGAAATATCGAATCAAATCTTTGCCTTCGATTAACTTTTGCTTTTCCAAACCAAGAACTGCTCCCACTCCTTCCAATGACAACGGAAGTCCCATATAAGCAGACCACACCATCGAGCATTTCCAAGAATCCGATTCAAGATAAGTTTCTGTTGGATATCCTAAGAATCGTGACAAGCAGATTCGCTCAAACTGAGCATTAAATGCCCATTTGGTAACAGTTTCATCTTCTAATGCAGAAAGTATTTCTTGTGGAATTACTTCTCCACTTGCAAGATCAATTACTTGTACTTCTCCTCCATCTACGCTATAACCAAACAGCAGAATCTCAAAATCCGGTGCTTCCACATATCGGTACACACCTGCCTTTGCAAGATTTACAGAAGAGAATGTTTCAATATCTATTTCTAAAGTTTTCATCATTACCTCCAACTAAAAAAGCGGGCGATACGAAGAATCCTCCATACCGCCCTTGAAAATGTTATTCATTATTCTGTTTCTTCTGCTCTTTTTTTGCACGTCTCTTCTTGATCAGATACTGGATACCATCCGATACCATGATACTGAAAGTTCCAATCAGGAATCCCATCGTGCATCCGAAACATACCATAAGCATAAAGTTCTGTACTTCTGTCATTGTCGTGTCCTCCTTATGCTAAGAAATCATCGTCAACTACTGTACCGAAATCATCTGCTGCAGAGGTCTTACCGCCAAGAGATTCTCCGTCACGAATCTTCTGAATGTTGCCAAGACCACAGGCGATACCTTTATTACCGTTTGAATTGAATGCGTAGAAGTTCAGCGATACTCTCGCATAACAACCGGAATACACTTCGCCTCTGTCTAAGATAGGTTTCACCGCGCGATCCACAATCTGAGGTGCGGTTGTACTATTCGCATTGATAAAGTAATGCCCCTTGTAAGCTTCATCATCACGTTCCAAATCCCCGTCACGAAGCGGAAGCTTACCACCGCTGACGAAAGGTTGTTTATAGTGGCAAGATACGGTGTCAAGAGATACATCGTTCTGTACTCATTTCCGTAACTGCCTCCCCATCCCAAAAGGAAATGCTTGTACTGAAAAAGCGGTGTTGCCGCATTGTTCAGTCTTTCATTTCCTTTTGTCTTTATCACAGAATCGGCTGCCGTAATCTGATAATCGCCACCTATAATCAAATCCCCTATCAAAGTCAGATACAATTCACAAGTTCCGGATTCGCATAAAGGATTTCCCGAAGAAGTAAATCCAAATGGAATCAGTGTCACATCTGCAGAATTGCTGACATTGATTTTGTAAATACCTTTCTTATTATAAGCAGGCACATAAAGATATCCATTTCGCATACAACATCTGCAGATTCTCTCCGGATAACTGGAATCAGTTGCCCGCTCACCAACTGCCTGCAGATACGTATTGGAAAGTGTCCAGGATCCTTCCTCGATGGAATAATCTTCTTTAGAAATCTTCACCCACACCATTGTTGCATCTCCAGATGAATTCTCCTCATTGGAAAATCCATACCAGTATCCATCCTGCCCATCCAGAAATTCTCCATATAAAGTGTAATCGCCAAGAAACTTGAACGTAGATGCCGGAATTGCCTTTTCTTCCAGTACAGTATAGGTCGAATCATTAATTTTCTCGTTCAACCCAATACTGAAAATCGGAATTCGCACCTTGCGTACGATGACACAGGAATTCTCAAACGTAATAGAATAAAGCATATCATTTTTAAAATCCACTTCTACGGTTTCAAATAGCACCATCTGTTTTGCCAGCCCTAAAGTTCCAATATCTACTTCTTTTAACTGTAAGAATGTACTGGCATCTGCCACACTGCTGCCATAGCCATTCTGCCCACCAAGAGCACTGGTAAGAGCAAGCGCAGCAATTGTTCCATTTCCCTGACTGGCAGTAAACTCCCAGACAAACTTATATCCATTGTCTAGCACCTTGCTCTCCGTCAGATTCAAACTTCCTCTTGCGGTATTCGCAGTAGAATTCACATCATTGGATGCGTAGGCTACCGGAAGGTTATCTGACTTCACATAAATCTTATCTGCATTTTCCTCCAGTGCCTTTTGAAAAAGCAGAATGCCTCCAATCATATTCGGACAAATGGGAAGAAGATTATCCGTCCAGACAAGTCCGGTGGAATAATCCTCTTCGCAATAAAAAATGGCCATTGGATTTAGACCTAAGATGTTGTTTATCGCATTGGTGACCATGTTCTCTTCCACATAAGTTTCCACCTCTGAGGTATTCACATCCGTCAGTTCAATGATCGCTGTTCCTTTTAACTTCATAAAAACCTCCTATTCCACAATCACAGGTCGGCAGAACGCACCAATAACAGTTCTTCCCTGCACCTGGTCTGTATAACTTCTCTGTACATATTCAATGATCTGTGTTGCAACTGTATCTGTAATGCCTTTGACATCCATACCACCGCCAATCACAAATCTTCCAATCTTTTCTTCGATTTCAATTTTTCCATCCCATGCTGCAGCGGCTGCCATCGCCTGCCCGCTGATGGATGCAATACAGTCACCGACACCTACTGCACCAGTTCCATTCTCCATTCTTAGATACACGTTGAATGTATTTGTGATATTAGAGACCACACTTTCAATCGGATAATATAAGGAAAGAATGTGTTTCCCACTCATCCACGTTTCCACTGGACAATGCAGTGTGTTTATCGTGTCATTCAATTCAAATGTAATATAGCAGATTACTTTTCCATCCTCTGACCATGTGACAGGAAGCTCCACTTCTACTGAAACCAGGGATTCTGTTGTTTCCCCTGTCTCCGCATCCGTCTCTGTGTTTGGAATAGTAACCGTTCCTTTGGCGTTTGCAGTACGTTCTGTCTGCAATGCTGATGCATCCACAATGACCTGTCCGAAGAACTGGGCATGATTTTCTTCTGTCGTTGCAAACTCAATGCTAATAATTCTGGTATCTGTTTCACTCAGAGTATAAGCAGATGCATTCGTGAAGGTATGGATTCCAATCTTACCTGCGTCCACCTGATTAAGTAGCCCAGAAATGTTCTTATCATTCTTAGACTTCGCCTGTGCAAGTCTTGGATTTTTCCCAACACATTTCAGCGAATGTTTCCCACCAATCCTGCAATTTGAGGATGTAATGCAGGTGATCTGTTCGCTATCCGCATGACCGCCGCTGAACCTTAAAATGTCTCCCACAATCGCCTGTTCCCACCTTGCAACCCATGGGTCTAAGGTATATTTCACGAACTCCAAAGACTGCTGCTCTATATTAGAAAAGCTCGACTTCTCCAAATCCCCGACCATATGTGGCGGAACCCGGAAAATTCGAGCTATTTCATTTATCTGAAATTTTCTTGTTTCCAAAAACTGTGCCTGTTCCGGACTAATGGAAATCGGTGTGTACTTCATCCCCTCTTCCAGAACTGCTACCTTATTGGCATTGGAACTGCCACCAAAAGCGGATGTCCAACTGTCCCTTACCCTTTGTGGGTCCTTTACGGTTCCCGGATGCTCCAGAATGCCGCCTGGAGTGGCACCATTTGCAAAGAATTTAGCACCATACTCTTCACAGGCAATCGCCATACCAATTGCATTCTTTGCCATTGCAATCGGAGAATATCCAACCAACCCGTCAAATCCAAGACCAGGAATGTGAAGCACATCCGATGGTTTCAGATTTACCATGCTCCCCTTCATGGTCGGTGCATCATCCTTACTGGTGTTGTACTGATAATAAAGCTGTCCTTTATCATCCCTGTCCACCGTCATTCGGTTCGGCATCAGCGGATACAATGCAATGATTTCCCCCTTGCCATTGCGGATAATCTGGGCATACGCATTACCCCACAGGAGCAAATGTGTCATCAATGTTTCCCTGAATACAAAGGATGTCATCTCCGGATTCGGTTCATCATGGAGCAAAAAATACAGCGGATGTTTTACCGCTTTCTCCTTTCCACCATCTCCGTTGTATTTGTAAACATGAAGCGGAAGGCTCGCCACCGCCTCCGATAAGATACGCACACAAGAATACACCGCCGTCATCTGCATGGCAGAACGCTCATTGACATTCTTTCCACTGGAACTCCCGCCGACAAAGAATCGGTATGCACTGCCAGATGTGGCATTCTGTGGCTTATCCCTCGATTTAAAAATTCCTGATAAAATTCCCATTAAAATCACTCCTCGTTTTGCTGCTAAATTTGAGCATAATAATAGAGCCGATTTCTCGACTCTCGCATTGATATAGTATTGGGGAGCAAATTTCACAACATATCATGCAATTTGCTCCCCAATTAAAATATTATATGGTTATCGCTCAATCAAATCTTCCATTGTACAGCCCAAAGCCTTGGCAAGGCTATACATTGAATCCGCACTTGCTTTGTTGATGTTTTTGTTTCGCTGTTCATACATTTGAATTGAACGAAGGCTGACGCCAGAACGCTCCGCTAATTCTGCCTGAGTAAATCCATATGCTGTACGAATGCGCTTTAAATTCGTTTCAGAAAAATACTCCCTTATTTTTGAATCCACAATGTCAACAAACTTTGTGATATCCGCTTCGTGGAGAGTGTAGTACATTTTTTGCAAATTCTCAAAAGAAAGGACCTTGAAAATATCGCTATACTTCCTGCCTGAATACCACTGGTAATAAGCAATAGCCCAACCAATCCAGTATTCCTTTGAGCGTCCAAAATGCTCTTGCGGTTCTATTTGAAGCTCTTGCCCTTTGGTTTCTGCAACGATCTCCCGAACGATTTCAATGCCGCTTTTCCCTGCAAGATAAGCAGGCTCCCCGTTCTCCATTCGTTTGCTCACAGAACTTGCAATAAACAGTTTCACAAAATCAGTTCCAATAATACCGCAAGTATTGACTGCATAATCAAAGGCATCTCCTATCACCGATTGAGCCTTACTCAGATATATTTCTTGGTATGCGCGGGTCATCGTTTTTAATGCCTCCTCTCATAATATCCTGAATATACAGTCCATCGCTCTCTTCTTCAAGCATTTCCAGATACAACTGATTCGCTTCATCATCTCTGGCTTTGCGAAGAACATAGTACTGGTCCTTCTCTGCAACATCAAAACCTTCATATTTCAATTTGGAAAAGGCAAACTTTGACTTAATAACAATTTGTTCGCCCAGCTTTCCAAGTCGCATGGCACGTGCAAGCTGTTCTACAGAAATACCGTTGTTAAGGAATGACTCTGCATAATCAAAATAAGAATCATCCGCACGGTAACCTGTAATCAAGTCATAGGCATTTACATTAACACTGAAATTATCAATCAAATATCGCTTTGCTCGTCTTGCCACAGGGGTTTTTATCGAAAACAGGCGATGTTCCACCAAGACGGCAATCCAGTTAAGAATTGTATAATCGGGACTATTCAAATTTAAAATGTTCAAATATTCGGTATCCAGCGTATAGCGATTGGAAAAGCCATCACGTAAAGAAGATACTGCCCATTCTTTTGCAAGTTCCTCACTTGCAGTACAATAAAAGCCAAGGCCAAAATCATTATTCTTCTTGCCTTCGCCCAAAATCGGCTGTTCCACATTTTTTTCTGAACCGTGATATATCGTAATCAGTTTATCCATTTTCCCAACCTCCATTCTTATTACCATCATTATATCACTATAGTGATAGTAAGTCAATCATTCCACAAGAAGTTTATATCACCAAAGTGATATAAAAAAATCAGATAAACAATATACCACGTTCATCATAAACACTGGCGCTTACATCATTTCCACATCTTATCGCCCTGTCCAGTCCCATGATGGTTGCAATAGCACCGTCGATCTTCTCTGTTGATTTTTCCTTGTCCGCTTTAATATTTCCAGCCGGATCGTTCCGGATATAAATGTTATCCATCATCCAACGAAGAGCCGGATGCCCACCATGAGCCAGCTTCTTCTCTAATGTCAGCTTCATGAGTTCCTTTGTAGGCGGTGACATATCCTTAAATCCCTGTCCAAAAGGAACTACAGTAAAGCCCATACCTTCCAGATTCTGAACCATCTGCACGGCTCCCCAACGGTCAAATGCAATTTCTCTGATGTTAAATCGTTCGCCTAATCTCTCTATGAATTTTTCAATATATCCATAATGAACTACGTTTCCCTCGGTAGTCTGCAGAAAACCTTGTCTTTCCCACACATCATAAGGCACATGATCTCTTCGGACTCGCAGTTCCAAAGTATCTTCCGGAATCCAGAAATAAGGCAAGATAGCAAACTTGTCATCCTCATCCCTCGGAGGAAACAGGAATCTTACCTGCGGTGATATTTTCAGTAAGAACCCACACTTCCTGGCATTTACCCATGAGCACCATATCCATGTGCAAAGCCAGGATTCTCTCTTCCGTATTTTCATCATTCATAAATGGAAACAGCAGATGCGGTGTCACCGGAATACATCCGTTCTTATATGCATGTGCGGCAAATTCTGCAGCTTTTTTCTTGTTCCCTTCAATATCTCCGGAAAACGGAGAACAAATATAAACCAGTGGTCGGAAGGCAGATCTTTTCTCTGCCTTCTTTTCACGGTCGATATTCGCAATAGCTTTATATGGAACCAAGTCCATGTAGCCTTCAGGATTTCGAACTCCCATGATTAAACCTCCATCTCAATCTGCGGATAAATTCCATCGTCTTTTAACAGAGAGTAGATGAAAAGTCTTCCCTTCTGTGTCCACTTTGTATGGACTTTTGTATGTTCATTTCCACAGCCATCTTCATAAACATGTGTATTTGTTTTGGTATATCCGCAGCCCGAATACTTCTGATATAAAAGCCAGATGTCTGCCTGCTTGAACTGGACACCTTTTCTGTGTAGGTATTCGTTCATGCGTCTTGCACTCCAACCATAATCTTTTGCAATCACGGAAATATTCACTGCATCCTTACACTTCAGAACCACGTCATAATAGGTAGCTTTAGGCTGCATCTCTGCAATCTGCTGTTTCTGTACTGCTACCCCACCTTCCAACATCAGTCTTTTTTCACGTTCTTCTTTCAGAGCCATAAATGCAGCAATCGCCAAATCCGGATTGGCAATCAATTCGTCTGTTGCATACATGCCATGCTTTCTGATTGCTGGAAGAACTTCTGATGTCACCCAGCGTTTGAACTGGCGGGCTTTTGGCAGCTTACTTCTAAGAATCAAACTATAAAGACCAGATTCGTTGATAAATACCACATCTTGCACTCCGCCAAGGGTGTCGCATTTCGCTACTCCCTTATCTTCTTCATCCACATGTTTGCTAATTGCATCTCGTGGATTGCTGTAACCCAAAATCACTGCAACATCCTTTCCAACAAAAAAAGGTACACCATCGATAGCTGTTGTTCGTACTGAGCCGAACTCTTCATTGTTATAAATCTGTAACTCCATTGAATTACCTCCTAAAAATATTTACTTGTAGGTCACCGCCTCCTACTTGGTGGCCACGAGAGGCGGTTTAAAAGGACGTTTTTGTAAAATATTTTTGTAAATTTTTCAATGCTCTTCTGTATTTGTGGGAAACATTATTTGCTGTGTCCCCTGTGAACGCTGCATACTCAGCCGGCTTCATCCCATCCAGAATCATAGCGATAAGCATGTCCGCCTGGTCCGGCTTTACCGCTGCACGGATTCTTTCACAGCATTCTTCGTAATCGAATCTCTTTTCATAATTTGAAATCGGATCGTGTGCTGTCAGATAATCCATGATATTAAATGACTGGTCTTCTTCGTCACCACAAATGTATCCACGGGTTCCATTCATTTTCTTTCGTTTTGGAGTCGGGTCAATGTAACGAGTTTCACGATGATACTGGTTGTAATCTGGTCTGTTATACTGCTCTTCCCATGTTTCCTGGATAAGCTCTTCTTTTTCTTTCTGGGAAAGCCCTTCACCTTCAAGGGACAGGCTGACCCATAATGTTTCTGTGTTTTTTTCATTCAGTTCGATAGTCTGAATTTCATTTTCGTAACGGATTCTTAATTTCATGTGTAGACCTCCTTCGCCTGGGCAACGCCATTGGCGAGGACGGTCCACTTCCGTAAAATGCAAAAAAGCACACTACAATAAAGCGAGACAACATATAACCTTATAGAAACCTTTTGGTTTCAGAAAAAAGTTATATGTACATCCTCGCCAATCGTGTGCACCCTCTTGGCATTTGAATATTTTTTAGACAATCTCTTGTTATCAATTGTCTGGATTCATTATAAATCTGATAGACTTTTCGATTCCAACTCACTGAGTTGGGCATAAAGTGCCTATAAAATCAACATTTCCTACTTTAACACATAAAAAAAGGACCCCTTTCGGGGTCCAAATCCAACTCAATGAGTTATCGAATTTATATTTTTATTTAATTGTACTTCCTAATTGCTTTACTTTTGCCTGTTCACATATGCTGTTGAAATCCTGCAACGAAATGCCCGGCATCATTTCCAAAATCCTAATATATGTCTTATCAGGATCTTGATAATAATTCAGTTTGTTATTGGACTTATTAAACAGTTTTTCTACGATGCGTAGATTCAACTTTAATCCTACGCAAATAGCCATAAGTACATCCGTTCCCATATTGTTATACGTGTCATTTTTAATTTTTCCGTGATAGTTCGGATGCAACTCAGTTTTTTCATTGAAAGTTGCAGGATATGTCCACTTTCGGTTTTGCATCAGATACCAAAGGCATTGACAGAGCGAGCAGGTTGGATCTGCAAGCATTTTGACCAGTTCAATTTCTTCTTGCTCATTGTAAGCTGAAATCTTTTCATAAAATGCTGCATAGGCATCCTCTTCTTCGTATTGGAAATTTGTCTGAAATTTAGGATGGAATGTTAATATCCGCTGGTCAACACCCTCAATACGATGCAATACAGCAAAACCAATGAAATCCTTTTCTACATTTCTGTATGCGGTATACTTCTGCTCACGAATATTAATAGCACACCGTCCCAAATTTTTCTTTGCTTTTGTGGTTAAATGTAATTCGCCTTCTTTTGACAAAATATATTGCTGCTCTGCAAGGACAAAATAACCATCTGCATACACAAATCGTCCACCATGCACCCATTCTCTCAAGGATGTGTCTTCTGATAAAAGTTGATACGCTTCAAGCGGAGTTAATGCCACCCATTCTTTGCTTCCGGTTATTTCTGCAAATACTGCATCAAAATCGTTGAAATCACGAAGTCTATCAAGTAATCCCACTTCAATCAGACGGTATTTTACTGAAACACGGGATACAATAAAAAATGTACTTAAATCCTCAATCAGCATATCACAAGATGGCAGAACATCATTTTGCGGATTCTGATAACTAGCTATTAATGCAAGTGTCTTCTGCTTAAACATTTCATAGGGCATCAACACTCTCGGAGCCAATCTATGTGCCTGCCATTCCAGCCACTTTACTTCATTTTCTTTTGTCTTTTTTCCTTCCGGAGGTTCAAAAAATGTTTCGGACTGACGACACATGATTGGGTACAGTTTTTCTGATGCTGCTGCATTCTTCAGTGCAAGAATCTCAAAATACATCTTGTCCTTTTCCCAATGCAGTGCCTCGTGGATGAGAGTATTGCGCTTTGCACCTTCTCCGTAAACCGCTTCAGAAGCAGGGTCAATCAATATCGTTCCTGCCGGAAAACTTACAGAACGAGATGTGCCGTTGTCGGCATCGTATACATCGACTTCTCCATCCAAAAGTAAACAACAGCCAAATATATCGAGATTTCTCGAAAGTGACACTTCCTTGACTGTTAGTTTGGCTTCTTCAAGAATCTTTTCAACTGGAAGTGGCATCGGAGTCAGAAGAGCCTCTTTGCAATGCTTAGTCAAATATTTAGTTGCATAATCATCCAAACGATTCTTACCAAGAATCAAGGCTCCTGTTTTTCTGTTGATATCATAAATATCGCTCGATGTCAGTTTCTTCGCCATCTATATCTGATTCTCCTTTTTCCATGTAATCAAGCGGCATGATCGCTAACAGTTTCTTTGCCTCACGCCATGTTGGATAATACTGCTCTACTAAAGCGTGGAATCTGTGCGTATGATTTTTCTCCACTAAGTGCACTAATTCATGAACTACAACATATTCAAGACACTCCACCGGTTTCTTCGCAAGCTGCAAATTGATCCAAATCCTGCGTTTATCAATATTACATGTTCCCCAACGAGTTCTCATATTCTTGATACGAATTTCACTCGCATGAACATCCATTTTCTTTTCGTAGCTTGCCACAACGGTATCCAGCACACGGCTCAATTCTTGCCTATACCACTCAACAAATAATTTTTCTCGTGTATCCGTGGATGTACCCTCTGGCACAGTCATCACAATTTTAGTCGGGGTTTTTACAATGCGCTGCTGTTTTCCCTCATAGATGACCTGTAAACGATAAGGCCTCCCCCACAAATAATGAGACTCCCCGGATACATATTCTCTTTTACTTTGTCGTTCTTGCGCCAACATTCTGTCACGAACCTTAGTAATCTCCGGCAACTTTTTTAGGACAAACAATCTTATATCCTCATCTTTCAGTTCCAGCGGAGAACTAACGGTTACATCACCTTCCGGCGGGTTGACTCTGATATACAGATTTTTAAGATTGTTCTTTCTGATAATTTCAATTGTCAACCCACCGATTTCCATTTCTTCTTTATGCATCGTATTCTTCCTGCCTTTGTGCAATATCGAAGACCTCATTGGTTTCCACAGTCGCCTTGTCTTCGCTATAGCTATGAAGCAATAATTTTCGATAAATTGCAAGTCGTATACGCTGCTGTTTTTGGAAATTTCTTTTCCATTCCGGCTGAATAGATACTCTAATTGCTCCATCGACATCAATCGTCAATTCAAAATTCTCTTCGAAATGATCATACAATGCACGCCTTGCTGCACTATCTTTAATCCCATCTGGATAACTGCCACTGGTTTCCGGGTGAAGAATTGCTTCAGCCAACTCCACAACCTGTCGAAGGTATTCCTCGTAACTCATAGCTTCTATCTTACGCTGCATAATGATTTTCTTCAGCATTTCGGACAGTTTGCCATAGTACACACTATTGGAACTCATCTTCTTAACAATTTCATGCTGCAAGTTGTTGTCGATTGTCTCCGCCTTTGCTTCGTTGTTACCAGGTAGGTCTTTTACCAAGTCCGCAGGAGTGGTTGTCTTGCCCTGAAGGAGTAACTCCACCAAGGACATATTTCCGAGTTCGCTTACTACCTTTGTATCTTCCGCACGGATATAAGTGTCCAAAATATAACGCATATCCGCCTCATATGGTTTAAGGTCGATATAGTCACAGCTTGCCAACTTAATCATTTCCTTGACTTTGTTATACCCTGAGATTTCACTACGCAGATAATTTAAATCATCGTCTGTGTAACCATAATTGGAAACCAGTCTGTCGCAGCAATTTGCAAAGGAACGAGAAAGAGCTGCTGTTAAAGCATACAGGGTATCTCTTCTTGCAGTTTTCTCATCACTTTGACTATCATCACCACAGAAATATTCAATAAAATCAGTGTCAGCCTGTGGCATAGGAACATTCTCAATCAACGCCTCAAGGGAAGTAAGCGTTCCTTCCAGTTCGGACTTTGCTTCATCATAGCGATTTTTAATAAGGCCTTCAACATCTTCTTTTTCGTAGCCATCAAAAGCCTCGGTTGTGTAATCTGCAACTGCAAGCTGCACATTACGGAACAAGTCCATATAGTCCACAATATATCCATAATCCTTGTCTTCGCCATCGGGTCTGTTGACACGACAGATAGCCTGGAAGAGGTCATGGTCACGCATAGACTTATCAATATATAGATAGGTTGCACTTGGAGCGTCAAAGCCAGTCAGCAGTTTGTCAACCACAATAAGCAACTTCATCTGCGCTGGCTCATGCTTGAATCGTTCCTTTGCTTCCTTTTCATATTCTGCGAGTTTTTTCCCGCCAAGCATACGCTCATAAATAGCCTTCTTATACTCGTCTTCACTTGCCTGGTTAGGGTCAGTTGTTGCCGTTCTTACGCTTTGTGTGGTAGGTTCATAAGAAGTTACTACTGCACACTTGGTAAATCCCATACTCATGAAGATTTCCCAATAACGGCAAGCTTCATAAATACTGTTTGCAACAAGCATAGCCGTACCACGGTCCTCTTTAAGTCTCGGTTTTAGGCTCATATCGAAAACAATGTCGGACGCGATTTTCTCCAGACGCTGCTTGGAACTATACAGTTTATTGATGGATGTCCAGCTTTGCTTTAACTGGAGTTTAGCTCGCTCGGTCAATCCGTGAGTTTTATTTTCAAACCATAAATCAACCTTATCCTGACTGGACAAATCCTGATCCACATCTCTTGCTTCATAACGAAGGTCAAGAACCACACCATCCTCTACACCTTCATCGAATTTATAGGTGTGAATGTATGTACCGAAAGTTTCCAAGCTCGTTTGCTTATCAGTTTTCAAAAGGGGAGTACCCGTAAAACCGATCAAGACTGCATTCGGCATCAATACCTTTACTGCTTCATGCAGTTTGCCGGAGTTGGTACGATGACACTCATCAATGAATGCCACAATATTCCCCTTTGCGCTGAAGTCTTTTGGAAGGTCTTTCAGCAACTCTTTTCTATATTGGTCAATATCTGATTGGCTTCCGGCGTTATGACCATATTTGTGAATTAACGAGCATACGATAGCATCTTCGTTTTTATCTAAGATGGAACGCAGGTCAGCACAGCTTTTGGCTCTGCGAACCTTTTCATCCACGTCAATAAAGAGGCTCTCAATCTGGTCATCCAATTCATCACGGTCTGTGATGATAACAACACGGCTGTCATTGACGTTTTCAATAATCCACTTCGTAAGCCATACCATAATGAGAGATTTACCGGAACCCTGGGTATTCCAGATGATACCGCCCTCATTTTCAAGAATACGCTTTCTTGCAGCAATATTGGCAAAATACTGATTGTGTCTTGTGACCTTTTTGATGCCCGCATCGTAAATCACGAAATCGTGGATAAGAGACAACAAGCGTTCCTTGTGACAAAGAGAAATTACGCCGTCTCTCAGACGGTTAACTTCCTTGACCTGCAACAGTTTTACATCAGCAGACAATTTGTCAGTTGCTTTCTTATCTTCTTTCCATTTCAGATAGTACTTCTCAGGCGTATCGGTTGTTCCATAGAAAAGTCCTTCTGCTTCATTGCCTGCGAACAAAAACTGAGCCGTGCTAAAGAAATTCAGAATGTTTTCACGCTTCTGATTCTGAAGCATCTGACGGATTCCTTTTCCAGCACTGACATAGGAACTCTTCAGTTCAAACATACCAAGAGCGATGCCGTTGATGTACAGCACCACATCAGGACGTTTTCTCGTCACCCTATCATATCGCAGAACAGACACTTCTTCTGCTACATAAAAATCATTTTCGTCGATTTTATCCGAATCCCACTCAATGTAATGAACTGTCTCTCGTCGCCCATGTTCATCTTTTACACCTTGGCGTCCGTAACGGAGCAGTGAATACACACTGCGGTTAATTTGATAAAGAGTGTCAACCTGGTTATTAACCTTGCTCAAAAGTTCGCTGATGGCAGTTTTAATCTGGTCATCACTGTATCCACGCTTTTTAAGATTTGCTTTCAGCAAGTCTTCCTTGACGGGAGTATTATCGATATCCTCCAGGTTGCCAAGGTAAGTATAGCCGAGGTCATCCACCAACCAGTGCAGAACTCTTTTCTGTAATTTTTTCTCTGCATCTACAGTTACCATCTTGTGCCTCCTTACTTAGTCAAACGGACGCGGCCTGTCAGCAGGTCATCCATTGCGCCCTCTCTGATTTGAATAATTTTTTCTCGTTCTGCTTCCAGATCTCGGATTTCTTCGTCCATCGCTGTCAATACCGTAGCAATGGCATCCTGCTCATCGACACCTGGCAACTCAATTTGAATATCTTCTATAATATCTTTTGAGAGACGAGGAATGCTTGTACGACGCGTTTGCGTGTATATATATGCCTGCTTGTTAAGCAATACATAATATAAATATTTCTGAGAAATATTGTTACAATGTTCAAAATAGTAACAATCATCAGCTGCCCAAAATGCTGTACTAGAATAACCAATATCTCCTGCATTGCCCGCAGCAATAATGAACGCAGAATTTGGTTGTACATTAGATTTTCCCCAATAACCAAGGGGAACCAAACTGTTTTGATATACTGGAAAACAGCTATTGATAACCGGTCTACAAGATAGTTGTAATCGTACTAATCTTTTCCCTCTTTTGATTTTTAAATAATCACTCAGTACTATCTTTTCCCAATCGCCCTCAAATCCCTCAAGTCGTGTCTTTCCACTAATTAAATCTTCCAACGCACCATCACGAATGCCCTTCTTTTTCTCAATCAGTTCTGCAAGGTCGTCAATGTAAGCGTCGAATTGAGAAAGAGTACGAGCAATTTCTTCTTGTTCTGGCTTCTCTGGCAAATGTATTTCAGTATCTAATATGATGCTGTTATATAATCTCTGAATAGTAGTGCCTTCTAACGCATCCCACGGAAACGAACGATAAAACCACCACAGAAACTTCCTGTCGATTACTTCCTTATCAACTTTTAACCACACAATATTGGAATCTTGGAAGTAGGAATCCTTTCCATCAAAAATGACGGTCTTTCCAATAGTTCCAGCAGCAGAAATTAAAACATCTCCTTTTTCAGGGTAAGGATATAACAGCTTATATTTCTCATATAATTCTTGTGAAATGTAAGCATCAGCTTTACCACCAAATGTGCTAATTTTATAAAACGGAATCGCACCGTAGGTTTTTGTTTGGTTCTGAAAAATACGGCGACACATTTGAATGTATCCGATATCTCTCAATTGCATTGGTGCCCAATCAGTAGGATAAGTTACCATTTGTACCCCATCCTTTCCAGAGCTGATACTACTGCTGCTCTTGATTTCGCAGTTCTGTCCTCAATCTCACCAAGCGTGTGTTCATAGCGTTTTGCAATCAATAGTACCTTAGAGGACAGTGTATTTAGAACCTGTTCGATTTCATCACATACATCCGCCGCAAGTTTTGACATCCACTTCATATCAAAGAGAAGATGCTTGATTTCTTCATCGGTCAATTCTGCGTATTTTGCTACCAGTTTTTCATCAAGTGCCTTACGGGCAGCTTTATATGCCTTGTCCACGGCATCCATCTCGGCATATTTCTGTAAATACAAGGTCAACGTTGCATATTCGTCAGCATAGATTTCCGGCACCACAGCAGTCTCAGCAGCAACCTTCAGTGCAGCTTTCAGCTTTGCCTTGCCAAAGGTGCCGTTCTTGTTACGAATATCAAACTCACCCAATTCCGGCACTTCTCGAATAAGAGCCTCCATCTCAGCAGTCTTGCCTTCGTCAAACAGAACCATAAGCTGCATCATAGCATCCATAACGGCAGAAGTCTTCTTGGCATCCAATTCCTTGATGCGCTTGTTCAGATTTGCCTTCGGAATACTGTCGCCTTTTTCGTTGAACACCTCTTTCAGAAGGCCCTCATCTCCGGATTCTTCTTCACGCATTTCATCCAGTTCCGACTCAAGAGCCGCGGACTGTTCCATCAATGCGGTAAGCTCTGCGAGTTCCTCTGCAAAGAAAACTGCCTCCATAATTTCCTTCGGAATCAGCGCGCCTTCAAAAGATTTCACCTTGGTAGTATCATCAACTTCTACAGTTTCTCCGCTTTCATCCTTCTGCTTTTTCTTTGCATATTCGTAGTCAATTTCTCTTGCAACCTCATAGCCGCCCGCTTTGATGGCATACACATCATCCTGCAACTTAGCGTTCCAGTAATTCAGCAGACAATCATAAACATCATAGTTGTCAAGCAGTCTTACCTGTTCATATGCCACACGAAGCATTGTAGCAATCGTGCGAATGAGTTCCTTTGGATTGGTATTAGCATCAATACCAAGGAGGATGTCCTTAACTTCCGCTTTCCACTGTTCAAAAACCACTTCTGTTTCATGCTTCTTTTCGGCAAGGATGCTCTCATCCTGGCTAATAACACCTTCAATCTCACCAGATGCAAGAGCAAGTGTATAAATGTTATGCACCTCATCGATACAGGTGAAAATTTCCTGCTTAAGAGAAGGCGCAATAGACCACAATTTCTTAAGCGAATCAACGTCTGCTCCCGGAATACCGCCCTTCAAGTGAGCAGCAATATTCTGCGGAAGAGTGTCATCAATTTTCGGGATGTACCTCGGAATGTTAAGATTGCCGCCATTTTCTTTCAGTACATCGTTGTATGTTACAAAACGGGAGTATCCCGGAATGATGTCTTGGTTGATGAAAGTCTGGACAATTTTCTCAATATCCTGTTCACGAAGTCTGTTCTTGCTACCATCCTTCTTAAAGCCACGGCTGGCATCAATCAAGAAAATACCTTCTCTTGTTTCCGCATCTTCCTTGTCAATGATGATAATACAAGCAGGAATGCCCGTGCCGTAGAAAAGGTTCGGTGGCAGACTTACAACGCCCTTGATATATCTTTTCTTCAAGACTTCAATACGGATAGTTTCCTCTGCATTCCCTCTGAACAGAACGCCATGAGGCATAACTATACCTGCCTTACCGTTACTATCCAAGGATTTCAAAACGTGCAAAAACCAGGCATAGTCACCGTTCTTTTCAGGCGGAATACTATACCCATCAAATCTCTTATATTTATCCTCACTCGGCTTAATTCCGTCCGTCCAAGATTTATCGGAGAACGGTGGATTCATAACGATGAAGTCAAATTTCTTCAGTTCGTCAAACTCATCCTTGTACTGCGGTGTGGAGAGCGTGTTGCCACTCTTGATTTCACCAGTACCCTTGTTATGCAAGATGAAGTTCATCTTTGCCAAACCTGCGGTATCAGGATACTTTTCCTGTCCGAAGATAGTCACAATGGAATCGCCATTTTCGTCCACAGGCGCCTCGTCAGCAGACCTGATAAGAAGGCTACCACTACCTGCCGCAGGGTCATACAATGTCCATTTCTTTGTCGGCATCTGCTTAATATTACCGATGCCAATCAAACGAGCAATAATACGGGATACCTCGCTCGGTGTATAGAACTGTCCCTTACTCTTACCAGATTCCTGTGCGAATTTCATCATGAAATACTCATAGGCATCGCCGATAATATCATCGCCGCTTGCACGGTTATTTTTAAAGTCAATCGCAGGATTCTGGAATACGGCAATCAAACCGGAAACCTTATCTACGAGTTCTTTACCGGAACCTAATTCTTCCGGGTTATTAAAACTGACATCAGGAAGAGAACCCTGCAGACGGTTGTCCTCAAGGAACTTCTGGATAATCTTATCCACGCGCTCGCCTACATCGCTCTTGCCTTTTGCAGCAATCAAGTCTTCAAAAGATGCACCCTTGCTGATGGTAAATTCAGCGAAAGGCTGACCCTTATATCTGTCAGATACATATTTGAAAAACAGCAGAACCAACACATAGTCTTTATAACGTGACGGTTCCACACCGCCCCTTAGCTTGTTACAAGCCTCCCAGAGCATTGAATACAATTCAGATTTCTTCACAGCCATAGCCCTCTTTTATCTCCATTCTAATAAATTTTTCTTAATGTGCATGCTATCATTCAATAGCGCTTTTTCCACTTTTGACCCAAGCATCTAATTCAGAAAATTTAAATTTCCATTTCTTTCCGATTTTGTGGGCAGGAATTCCTGTGTCTTTTTTAATCCAGTCTCTAACTGTAATAGGCTTAATACCTAAATATTCTGCGGCCTCTTCAATGCCTATCCATTTATCGTTCATCATCTCATTCACTATTTTCACCTCGTTAAATGTTGATGGATACAAAATACCATTATCATTTTATCACAGTTTTTTATTGTTTTCAATCTGTTATATCATGTTTATTGATGTTTCATTATGTTTTATATTGGCTTTTAACAAATTCTGTATATTACTAATCCCACAAACTTACTACAAATTCATCCTAGTAATTCAACCATACCCATTTTCAACTTGTTAACTCAATGCTTGAATTCGTCTCCTGAATTAAAAAGCAAAAAGAGCTGGAAGAATGATGCCTCCAACTCTTGTAAATACCTTATTCAGTTCTTTTTCAACATATTATTCTAGTCTCGCACGTATCCTCGTGCTACATTTGAATAATTTTCCCTAAGTAGGTTTTGCCGAGATTTTTCCGGTAAGAGCCTAGAAAAGTGCAAAAAATAATGCCTAGCGGCATAACCTCTAGGCATCACATCAATTTCAATATGTTATTGTTGGCATTTCCAAAGTGCCATTGGATGTTCCTTAATTCTTTCCACGATTTCTTTATCATCAAATAACAATTCCGGAACATACTCTTTTTCGATAAAACGGTCCATGTATTCCTGCTCTCGTTCCGTCAGCTGCATCAATTCTGCAATGTAATCCTTTGCCAGCTGCTTTCTTTCGTCCAGTTTGAAATTATCTTTCTTACTGAGCACAGGAAATAAATCTCTTCGTATCTTATCAAACTTTAAGGAATCAATGGCTGATGTATCAAAGTTTCGATTTACAGTCTCTGCAGAAATTGTTGCGTAGAATGCAAAGCACTTACGAAACATGTCTCGTTCGTCCGCAAACAATTTTCCGGCAATCAGATTTCCCCAATCATACAAATCTCTTGCAGCAGCTCTACTAATCAGCGCGTTTCCTTTTGCTGCAAAAATCTCCATCGGCGCTACCATCCGAATCTCCAAGCCATCGTCAAATACCTCTGGAAGAATTCTTCTATGTACCGGTTCCAAAATATGTGCACGCAAAGAATAATTCAATTCTATCTTAATCATATCTCGGTTACCACCGGCATTCTGATACTGATAATAGAAAGCATCCAAGCTGTGCGTAAATCGGGAACCTTTGGATAACTGGTATCCTTCCGCCTCCATGTAATCTTTTATGAGAGTCGTAATCTTATCTCTGGCCTCTAACATATCTTCTTTTGTGTCGTTTGGTGTGTAGTCCATATCGATATCCACAGACAAACGTGGCAGATTGAATACAGTCAAATTGATGGCTGTTCCGCCTTTTAAAAGTAGATGTTCTCTCAGATATTCTTCTTCATTCAGATAACGCAGTATCTCCTTCAAGCGTAACACCTTTTCAAAGGTATCTCTTACAAATCCATGCTGCTGTGCAACACGTCCAATTTCTACTTTATTATATATCGGCATCCATCATCACTCCATTCTTCATAGTTTGTAAATCATTCGGCACTACCAGTTTCCAAGTATCATCATAACAGCCACCATCCTGGTCACGTGTAAGATAACGCTTGCTTTTCCCAATTTGCTTCTTGCACTTTTCAAAGAACGAATCGGACAATCCCATTTGCTCCTTGTGCCGCCATAACAGATATCCCATCTTCTGATACAAGAATTGGTTTTGATAAAGTTCCAAATACTTAAGCAGTCTTTTCTCCTGCATTCGGTGCACACTTTCCATATTCTGTACAACTTCTTCAATACCAGAAATCTTGTCCATATCCTTGATACTGTCCACAATAGTACGTTCCAAATTCGTTACAGCAATACCGCCGCTATAAGGAGGTTTCTCAATCCCTTCTGAACTTTTCGATGCTACATAACAATACGTATAACCATCAAATGTAAAATCACGAAAGCTCGTCTCAGAAGATACATACACATCATAAAAGACCTGATCTGTAATCCCGTAATATTCCATGGCTGTATGATGAGACACATAAGATGTCGGGGTAATATGACTGGCAATCTGAAAACGATTGGCAACCGGAGAACCAGTTTCTCCGCTAATACAGGTGTACATGTTATTACGAATCTTTGCCACCATACCATCTTTCATCAATCGCTTAATCGCGGAACGTGCGCTATCCATATTATTGTAAAACTCATTCACATCTTCCATATTGAAAATTGGCTTTTTCAACAGTTCGAAATATAGATTCATGTTCCACCTCCGTTCAATTTATCATCATTTTAGTTCTTACACAAACCATTTTGTCAACCTTTTAAACCAATGATACTCCCCTATCTTAGATTTGTCAAGTTTATATTTTTATCATTTTGGTTTTCACCAAAGCCATTACGACGAAAATTCAAACTTTATGTTATCATAAACATAGTATTCTCATCCAAAATCAGTTTCATACAAATAAAAAAACAGGTCTACTGAAGCGCTTACTCCAATAGACCCATTTCCTCTACTTATATACTCTTCGCATAATCCAAACTAATCCATCCGGCACCGCTTTTCAGCTTGCCCCACTTCGCTGCTCCCTCGCCATCCGCTTCTGCTATAATGGTAAATACACCAACACCCGTATATTTCCCAGTCTTATCATAATTCGTGCCCGGTCCTTTTATAATATTCAGGTTCTTAATGCCGACACGCACACGGTAACCTTTGGATATTTCATCAACGAAGTACTTCAGGATAAGATTGAAAACATTTTTAACGACATCAATCAAGCTATCTTCAACGAGGAGCATGTGGATTTGCAACACATCTACATCGATGGTTCCAAGTTTGAAGCAAACGCCAACAAATATACCTGGGTTTGGAAGAAGGCTACCGAAAAGTTCCGTTACAAGCTTTATGAAAAAATCACTACGGAAATTGAGGAAATCAACACAGAAATCGCATGGAGTGGAGTACAGATTTCAACTAATTCTGAGTATGTACCAGATTATCTGAATGAAATCATTGATCAGCTAGTGCTTTTATGGGATCTAGATATAAGTACATTTGTTTACGGAAGCGGAAAGAGAAAATCCAAAGAGCAGCGTCATTATGAACATTTGACTGGTTTCTGTCAGAAACTTCAGGAATACATAGAAAGAATTGACATTTGTGGTCCTGATCGTAACAGCTATTCTAAAACAGATAAATCAGCTACCTTTATGCGCATCAAAACGGATTACATGGGCAATGATCAGCTTCTGCCGGCATACAATGTACAGATTGGTGTAGCAGATGAATATATCGCAGTTGTTGATGTGAACCATTATCGTTCAGATATGGACTGTTTCATTCCTTTGATGGAGCACTTCAAACAAACTTATGGCTTCTATCCCAAGTATCCTGTGGCAGATGCTGGATATGGATCATATAACAACTATATTTTTTGCGAACAAAACGGAATTGAAAAGTATATGAAGTTTCCAATGTTTAAAAAGGAAACCAAGGATCGAAAGTATCATGAAGATCCATTTCGTGCAGTTAATTTTAGAATTGATGAACAAGGTGTCCTGAGATGTCCTAACGATAAAGCATTTCATCTTTTATACAGAAGAAGTGTGAGGGGAAATCAATACGGACGCAAGGAAGAACTGTATGAATGTGAAGATTGCAGTGGATGTCCATATGCAGAGAAATGTAAGAAAACAGATAAAAATCGAACTATTCGGATCAATCAGGAACTCACTGCAATGCATCAGGAAGTAATCGAAAACTTAGAAAGTATTCATGGTGCGCTGTTACGAATGAACCGTTCGATACAAGCAGAAGGCGCTTTCGGAATCATGAAAAACGACCGTTGGTACAAGAGAATTGTCCGAAGAGGTATTAATTCGGTTAAACTAGAAGTTTTACTTGTGGCAATAGGACATAATCTATATAAATATCAGAACAAAAAGATGAGAAATAGAACTGCCGCATAGATTCAAAAAGAGAATCTCTATGGGGTAGGGGAAGTGCGCCTTTTTAGCGTAGGATTCTAGCAATTTATACACAACAAAAGCAAAAAGAGGGATGCGAAAAAACTCAATCGAGTTTTTTCACATCCCCTTTTTTACCAGGGGATGAGGGAATCGAACCCCCGCCAAAGGTTTTGGAGACCCCTATCATACCACTTGACCAATCCCCTATATGCACTTGTCGCACTAGATATTTATACCACACATATAGGCGTTTTGTCAATGTATATTTCATGTTTTATTATATTT
>UQRE01000036.1 GCA_900543415.1 uncultured Dorea sp.
ACATAAAGAAAAAGCCTAATTCTTTTCAACAGAATTAGACTTTTTCAGTGCCCTTGTTTATAAGGGATTTCAGAAAATTTTTATTATTCGAACTCTATCGTTCCCGGTGGCTTACTTGTCAAATCATAAAATACGCGATTGACTCCCTTCACTTCATTTATAATTCGGCTCATCACCCTATTCAGCACCGCATACGGAACTTCTGCTGCCTCTGCGGTCATAAAATCAATGGTATTCACTGCTCTAAGTGCCACAGCGTAATCATAAGTTCTCTCATCACCCATAACGCCAACACTTCGCATATTCGTAAGTCCGGCGAAATACTGTCCGATGCTTCGATCCAGTCCGGCAAATGCAATCTCTTCTCGGTAAATTGCGTCTGCATCCTGCACGATTCTTACCTTTTCTTCCGTCACTTCGCCGACGATACGCACGCCGAGTCCCGGTCCCGGGAATGGCTGACGGAACACAAGATGCTCAGGAATACCAAGCTCCAGACCCGCCTTTCTCACTTCATCCTTAAAGAGATCACGAAGCGGCTCTATAATTTCTTTGAAATCCACGCACTCCGGTAAACCGCCTACGTTATGATGAGACTTAATAACTGTAGATTCACCGCCAAGTCCACTTTCTACTATATCCGGATAAATAGTTCCCTGTACGAGGAAATCTACTGCACCGATCTTCTTCGCCTCTTCTTCAAATACACGGATAAATTCTTCACCGATAATCTTTCTCTTTTTCTCCGGCTCAGACACACCGGCAAGCTTATCATAAAATCTCTGCTGTGCATTGACACGGATAAAATTCAGATCGTAATCACCTTCCGGTCCAAACACAGCTTCCACTTCGTCTCCTTCATTTTTTCTAAGAAGACCATGATCTACAAATACACAAGTAAGCTGAGAACCGATGGCCTTAGACATCAAGACTGCTGCCACGGACGAATCCACACCACCGGACAATGCGCATAGCACTTTTCCGTTTCCTACTTTTTTTCTGATTTTAACAATTGAATCTTCCACGAAAGAATCCATTCTCCAGTCTACGGAACATCCGCAAACACCAAGCACAAAGTTCTTTAACATTTTCGTTCCTTCTACTGTATGAAGGACTTCCGGATGGTACTGGATTCCGTACAAGCCTGCTTCTTCATTTTCTGTTGCTGCCACCGGACAATCCGCCGTATGCGCAGTAATCTCAAAGCCTTCTGCCACTTCGAAAATCGTGTCAAAATGACTCATCCAGCATGTCGTTTTTTCAGACACTCCCTGAAATATTTTTGAGGATGTCTTATCTACCAATACTTCTGTCTTTCCATACTCCCTTACATCGGCTCTTGCCACCTTACCGCCGAGCACATGCTGCATAAGCTGAGCTCCGTAGCAAAGACCAAGTACAGGTATCCCAAGTTCAAATAATTCTTTAGAACAAGTCGGAGAATTTTCTTCATAACAACTATTTGGGCCTCCGGTCAAAATGATTCCTTTCGGATTCATTTCTTTAATCTTTGCAAGGTCTGTTTTATAAGAATAGATCTCACAATACACATGACACTCTCTGACGCGCCTTGCCACAAGCTGATTATACTGGCCGCCAAAATCAATGACTATCACTAATTCTCTCTTCACAAACACTCCTCCTATAGCTTCATATATCAAAATGGTTCATCTCTTTTAAGAGTTTTTATTATACGTCACTCTGTCTTCATTTGCAAGTAATTTCCTTGAAAAACACCACTGCTCGACTTATTGTGGCTTACAAATAAAGTCTTATATATAACAAAACACTGCAAAGCCAACAGCGGCCTTACAGTGTTTTATTTCTTTATTCATTTTAATTAATATCCCGTTTACCAGTCTGTATAAAGATCAATCGTTCCTTTTGCACAGCCTGTGTCATACACCTTACCCGGACCAAGAGAAGTTTGTACCACTTGTCCTCTGCTGTACTCAGCAAGATGTGCCGCTACACAGATGTAATTGGAGCTGTCTCTGATCGTTCCATCGGAAGCGACATGACGTCCCGGAATCTTTAATCCATATCCCGGCAGTACCCTCTGTGAATAATAGGTTTCTCGGTGACCGTTAAAATACACAACTCCAACCCACGGGTTCAACTGTCCCGGACCGGAAGGATAGTTATATTTCTTATTCGATGAAGAGCCGCCTGAACTTGAACTGTTATTCGAATTATTTCCTGTTCCCGAATTTCCTGACTGACCGGAAGAATCAGAAGATGGTGCCTTCTCTGCTTTTGCAGCTTCTTCCTTCTTCTTTTCCTCTGCCGCTTTTAATTCTTGAATCTTAGTCTGTAATTCACTGAGGTCTGTAGAAGTTGCTGCCGCTTTTACTTTCAAGCTCTCCTTTTGCTGTGAAAGCTGTTCTTCCGTTTCTTTATAAGATTCTTTTTGTTCTTTCAGATGAGTTTCCTCTTCTTCAATCGCCTCTCGAAGCGTCACAAGCTCTGTCAGCATATCTCTGTCATAGTCACTTACCGTCTGAACAAAATCGATTTTATTTACGAAATCTGTCAGATTATCTGCCGAAAAAATCATACTCAGCATTGTAGCACTGTCATTTTCATAAATGTATTGGATACGAACCTTCATATCCTCATACTGTGCTTCTTCATTCTTTTTTGCAATTGATAACTGCTCCTGCGTCTTAATGATATCGCCTTCCATAGACTCCATCTTTGACTCATTTTCTGCAATCTTATTGCTGATCTCCAAAAGTTCCTGATTGATACTATCCAGCTCATTCTTCAGATCAGAGGATTGTCCTTGGGCATCCTCCAGTTCATCCGCACGGCTGACGGAAACCGGACAGAGAGTATACACGGCACATATGCAAGCTAATATTATTGCTAACCGTTTTTTTAATCTCATTTTCATACTGTTTTCCTTAATCATCATTGTTTATTGGGTTACAAAATTTTTTCGTGTTTTACTACTATACTATTTTTCCGCCTTTTTGTCAAATCTGGCGCCTTTTCACCCGTAAATCTCCCATAAACTCAGCGTTTACAGAATCTCTTCCCATTCTTTTTCTTTAAATCCTGTCAGCACAAAATCTTCACCTACAATAATCGGACGCTTCACCAGCATTCCGTCTTCAGCAAGTAATTGATACTGCTCTTCTTCGGTCATATTCGGAAGCTTATCCTTCAATGACATGCTTTTATACAGCATACCGCTTGTGTTAAAAAATCTTTTCAGTGGAAGTCCGCTTTTTTTATGCCATTCTTTCAATTCTTCTACTGTTGGATTCTCTTCCTTAATATGGCGGTCTGTGTATTCTACACCTCTTTCATCCAGCCATTTCTTTGCCCGTTGGCAAGTTGTACATTTTGGATATTCTACAAATAACATATGCTTATCCCCTTTCATATATTCATCTTTTTGTATTTCCAATGAAAAATAACACTGCAAGTCTATCCTGACAGTCCGAGATACCACTGTATAAGCTTCTCTCCTGCCGTAAGACTGATGATCATTCCTTCACAGAGAAATGGTCCAAACGCAATCTCACTCTTTCGCGTCTTTCTTTTACTTCCCTGTCTGTTCGCACACATCTGCACGAAAATATAACTTCCCGCTGTCATAAATGCAATGACTACCGCAGTCAGTATGAGCCTCCGACCCAGAAACAACCCTCCCGCCGCCATCAGCTTCACATCTCCACCGCCAAATGCGCCCTTGGTGATAACTGCTATCATAAGTAACGGCGTACTCACACACAGAACGTCAAACATCCCTGACGCAAAGCTTCCTCTCCCCGAAATGAACCTGTCTATAACTGCCAACACAGCAATCAGCAACACACAGAGATTCGGTATCCGCTTCTCCTTTATATCATAAATAGCGACAACTGCCAAGGCTGTTACAAATAAAAAATTTATCATATATTTTTCGGATTCGCACTTTTATCGTTCCCCTTACTCAGTATAACTTATACTCAAACTTTTCGGCAAGAGCGAAAATATTTGTTTCTCAGAATGCTTCCACTGTACGGATCAATGCTTTGAATATACTAAAAAAACTCTATCTTTCGATAGAGTTTTCAGTGACTCCAAGGGGAATCGAACCCCTGATTCCAGCGTGAGAGGCTAGCGTCTTGACCGCTTGACCATGGAGCCATTAGTTCGTACGACTTGTTTCGTACTTGCCTATTATAACAAAGATATTCCAAATAGGCAAGTACTTTTTCTTATTTTTTTAATTTTTCTATACTTTTCTATATTTCTATATTTCTATATATTTTCCTTCGAATCTTCTTGTTCCTCATCCTTTTTCTCCATTAGAGACGAGATTATTTTCTCCGGAACCATAAGTTCTAACTGCTTCCGGCAATTTTCTATGATCACTTCATCATGAGAACCACCAAACTCTCCATCCAGCGTCCACGGAATTTCTTCTAACGACTCAAAGGTAATCTTTCCGGTCTTGAATGTATACATGTGTTTTGTATCAATCTGCTCAATTAAAAGTGCAGCTATAATTTCCTGCAATGCGATCGGATTCTTCGGTGTCTTAATAAGAGTCACTTCAAAAAGTCCGTCATCAAATACGACCTGTTTCCCGATCATATTACGGAAACCACCGACGGATCTTGAGTTTGTCACCATTCCTAAGATAAACTCGTCCTCAATCACTTCTCCGTCATGAGTCACCTTAATTCTATAAGACGGTACATTAAACAGCCTCTTGGTTCCCTCAAGAACATACGCAAGATGCCCCAGCAGATTCTTCATTTCCTGTTTTGTCTGATAAGAAACATCTGTGAAAAGTCCAAATGCTGCAATGTATACAAACACATCATCATTAAACCTTCCCACATCACAGGAGAATTTTGCCCCGTTGACTGCATTATCTGCAGCCTGCAAAAGATCCTTCGGAATATGAAGGCTATTTGCAAAATCGTTCGTTGTTCCTGTAGGAATATAGCCGATCGGCTCTCTTTCTTCCCTCTTCATCATTCCGGTAACAACTTCATCCAATGTTCCGTCACCACCGCTGCATACGATCAGCTCATAATCTTCTGAATGATATTCCAGTACTTTTTTATACGCATCCTGATAAGCCTGCGTCGGATAAATCGTCACCTCATATCCTGCTTTTACAAATATATCCACAATATCAGAAATCTTTGGTTTTAATAGTCCTTTTCCAGCATGTGGATTATAAATAAATAATAATCTTTTCATTCTCTGTCATCTCCTATTATTACGAAAGAAGGGCATATATTATGCCCTCCTTATTCCCATCAACTTCTATATCCTTTTATTATTTATTAGCAACTAAAAATGCTTCTACGCCATTTACAGCCTGTTCCTCATCTTCCCCTTCAGCCTCGACAGTAAGGCTTTCTCCGGTACAAAGTTCTAAGCTCATCATACCCATGATACTTTTTGCATTGATCTTCTTATCTTCCATTTCAATAAAGATCCGGCTCTTGTACTGACTTGCTTCCTGTACAAGATGAGCAATTGGACGCATTTCCATATCCATACTGTTTCGAATAGTAACCGGTTTTCTAACCATAATACTTCCTCCTTATTGTGCCCTTAACTTATCTGCAATTTCACTTAACCTTCGCAGCCTGTGATTCACGCCTGATTTTCCCACAGGATGTTCAAGCAATCCTCCCAGTTCTTTCAACGCCACTTCCGGATTCTCAAGACGTGTAAGGGCAACGTCTCTTAAACCATCCGGTAGTTTATCAAACCCCAGCGTATCCCGTATATACACAATATCTTCAAGCTGCCGCACTGCTGCCGAAACGGTCTTGTTAATATTGGCTGTCTCGCAGTTCACTTTCCGGTTCACTGCGTTTCTCATCTCCTTGAAAATCCGCACGTTTTCCAGTTTCATCAACGCCACATGAGCTTCCATCACATTTAGTATATCTACAATATGCGCGCCTTCTTTTAAATATACAACATAATTTTTCTTACGCTGCACAACCTTGGCGCTCACATCGAAACTATTCATGATTTCCTGCAGACTCTCCGCTGTTCCTTCCGAACTGCATACAATTTCAAAATGATATGCCTTTCTCGGATCACTCATAGAACCTGCCGCTATAAAGGCTCCTCTTATGTAAGCCCGCTTACAGCAAACTGCCTGAACGCTTGCGTTCTTAACTGCCATAAGCTCCTCTCCTTTAAAATACAGCGAGTAATTCCAGCTGTCTTTTATCGGATTATGGCGAACTACGATATTCGTATCTATATTAAACGTTTTTTTCATTAATGTAAAGCATTTTCTTGCAACTGGAAGATTTTCCGTATGAAAAGCCAACAGGCATTCACCGTGCCTATCCTCTGAAAATTCTCCGCACACATGGGCGATCGCTGACAGCTCTGCAAGGTTGCAATGTCTTGCCTTCGCGTAATGTTCACATAATTCTTGTTTGATCTCTCCTGAAAACGACATCTTTTCCCTACCTCGCCTTGGTCACTGCATCTTTCTCGATATCACGATGTTCAATGCGGACACCATACTGTTCCTGGCAATTGATCGCCTCATAAAGTGCATTTGCCAATGTCACTGACCGGTGTTTGCCTCCGGTACAGCCGATCGCAATCACAAGCTGAGTCTTTCCTTCTGCAATATAATTCGGAATAAGAAATTCTACCATGTCAACAAGCTTCTTCAGAAATTCCACCGCCTTTTCATTGTCCATGACATAGTCTCTCACTCCCTTGTCATTTCCGCTCTGGGGACGGAGTTCTTCTATATAATAAGGATTCGGGAGGAAACGAACATCAAACACAAGATCCGCATCGCTTGGGATTCCATATTTGAATCCAAACGACAACACCGTCACATAGAGATTCTTATATTCTTTATTTTCCACAAAGATTTTGCTCAACTGCCTTTTCAGCTCTCTTGTTAACATATGACTGGTATCAATAAGATAGTCTGCTTTATCTTTTAAATATTGAAGTTCTTTTCGCTCTTTTTTGATTCCTTTATCGACACGTTCCTGACTACCTGACAGCGGATGGAATCTTCTTGTCTCTTTATAGCGTTTGATCAACACATCGTCACTGGCCTCAAGGAACAGAATCTCATATTCAAACTTCCTCTCATCCAGATCTTTCAGTACTTTCTCAAGCTCTTTAAAGCTGTGTCCGCTTCGAATATCAACACCGAGAACTGTTTTATTCATCTCTGCCCCCGGCGTGTGAAGGGAGTCTGCCAAAATCGGGATCAATGGTACCGGAAGATTATCCACACAGAAATATCCCATATCTTCCATCATTTTAAGCGCTGTACTTTTTCCTGCTCCCGACATTCCAGTCACAATTACAAATCTCATTTTAGAACTCTCCTAATCTCTTCACTTCCGTTTCCAGCCTTACGCCGAACTTTTCTTCCACTCTATCCTGCACCTGACGGATTAACTCTGCAATATCTGCCGCAGTCGCTTGATCTTTGTTGATCACAAAACCACAATGTTTTTCAGAAACCTGCGCGCCTCCTACTTGAAACCCCTGAAGACCGGATTCCTGAATCAGCTTACCGGCAAAATATCCTTCCGGTCTTTTAAATGTACTTCCGGCGCTTGGGTACTCCAACGGCTGTTTTGTTGTTCTTCTTTCTTTTAAGTCATCCATCACTGCTTTGATTTCTTCCGCATCTCCTACTTCAAGCTCAATCTCCGCCTCAAGTACAATGTAGTCCTTCTTTGTGATAATGCTTGTTCGATATCCCAATTCCAACTCGTTTTTCTGCAGCGTGATTCTCTCGCCTTCTCTGGTCAATACGGTCACACTCTTCAGCACATCTTTCATTTCTCCACCGTACGCACCCGCATTCATCACGCAGGCTCCGCCCAATGTTCCCGGAATCCCCGCTGCGAACTCAAACCCTGTCAGCTTCTCTTCCAACGCACGGTTGGCAACTGCCGAAAGCAATGCGCCTGCCTGTGCCCTGATCACATTGCCTTCACATTGAATATCATTTAACTGACGGAACAGTTGTATAACAACTCCTCGGTATCCTTGATCTGACACAAGAAGATTACTTCCATTTCCCATAATGTAACAAGGCATTTCATACTTCGCGCAGCATTTCAGCACCCCGCTAAGTTCTTCATAATTCTTTGGTGTCACAAAGAAATCTGCCGGGCCTCCCACTCGGAATGTCACGTGATTCTTCATCGGCTCCTCTGGTTTTATCTGATCTTCATCCAACACTTTTACAAGTGCCTCATAAAATATTTTATTCATAATAGAAAAACGCTCCTTATTATTGCATACTTCAATTCCATGATACATCATACAATAAATACCTCCTAAATTCAACGTACTCTTGCAAATTAAGGGAAAATGCGATATATTATTGACGTATAAACTATTATCATATTTTAGAAAAAAGGAGTGATTTATCATTGGACTCGGGTGACGTCACGCAGCTTATTATTTTAATTATTCTATTAATGCTTTCTGCTTTTTTTTCATCAGCAGAAACTGCACTGACAACAGTTAACAGAATCCGTATCCGCAGCCTTGCTGATGATGGAAGCAAGCGTGCAAAAACAGTTTTAAAAATAACCGATAATTCCGGTAAAATGTTAAGTGCCATATTGATTGGCAACAATATTGTCAATGTAGCAGCCGCCTCTATTACTACAAGTCTGGCTTACAGTCTTGGCGGGTCTGCCGTTGCAATTGCCAACGCAGTAATCACGGTTGCAATCCTCTTATTCGGAGAGATCACACCGAAGACTACAGCGACAATCCATGCTGAAAAGCTGGCTCTTATCTACGCACCGATCATTAGCATATTTATGAAGATCATGACCCCTGTGATCTTTATCATCAACGGTTTATCCAACGCGGTGCTCCTGCTTCTGCGCATTGATCCGAATGCTAAAAATCAGACAATGACAGAAAACGAGCTCCGTACCATCGTGGATGTCAGCCATGAAGATGGAGTGATCGAATCAGACGAGAAGGAAATGATCTACAATGTGTTTGACTTAGGCGATGCCAAAGCCAAAGACGTCATGGTTCCTCGTGTACATGTAACATTTGCAGACGTAAACACTACTTACGAGGAATTAATTGAAATCTTCCGAGAAGATAAGTTTACAAGACTTCCTATCTTCGAGGACAGTACCGATAACGTCATCGGTACAATTAATATGAAAGACTTGCTGTTATTTGACAATACGAAGGAATTTCATATTCGAGATATTTTAAGAGAAGCTTATTTCACTTATGAATATAAGAATATCTCCGAACTTTTAGTAGAAATGAGAGAAGCTTCCTTTAACATTGCAATCGTTCTTGATGAATACGGTGACACCGCAGGTCTCATTACACTAGAGGATATCCTGGAGGAGATCGTAGGCGAAATCCATGATGAGTACGATGAAAATGAAGAAGACTTCATCAAAGAAATCGGCGAACGCGAATATATGATTGAAGGCTCTACGAATTTGGACGACTTAAATGATCGTCTGGATCTTCAGTTGGAATCGGAAGACTACGATTCTCTCGGAGGCTTTATTATTGAACATCTGGACCGCCTTCCGGAAGAAGGGGATTCCATCACCACCGAAGACGGACTTCGCCTTGTGGTGGAATCTTTAGATAAAAACCGAATTGAAAGCGTACACGCTTACTTACCGGAACCATCTGTAGAAACCGAAGACGACGCTTCAGACAGCTAAAACAGATATTTAAAAACTTGTGACAAAGAAGACATAGTACAAAAGGGACATTCCTCATACGGAAATGTCCCTTTTTATTCTATATCTCTTGCCTTTTACATATTTTTTTCCGAACCATGCCCGCCTTTTCTCATCAAAAAGAATATTCCACCGAACAATCCGAAAAGGATTCCAGCATAAACTGCAATACACATCACATTGGCAATGCACATTGGAATTGTTACCTTTGCCGCAACCAGACAAAAAAGTAACCCCACTGCCGTCGTCAAAACACTCCAAGCTGAAATAGTTGTTGCCAGAAACACGCTAACCCTGTATTCCTCTGAACAATATCTGCTAACGATTTCCCATATATATCTATTCATTCTGTAGCCTCCTCTGTTTTCGTGCTTCTTTATATCATAGATTATAAAAAAGCCTTGTTAAAAACAAAGAAGCTTCTATGATAAATCTTTGTAAATTTTCAACTTATAATCAGTGTATCATAGCCTGATCTACGAAGTTTTTTCTCCATTTGAGCTGCTTTTTCCAAATCATCATAACCACCGACTTGAACACTGATAAACGGTCCCGAATCATCAAGGAAGGCCGGAAATCCTCTTCCTTGAAGTTCTTCCATAAGTCGCTGTGCATAGTTCCAATTCCGAAATAGTCCTACCTGTACACGATAATAAGGTTTCGCCCCTTCCGGCTTTAACGTATCTAAAATGCCATCCGCAATCGCCTGCGCAATGGCTTCAAAATTTTCATCGAAGAGCTGATTGTCGGTATCCGAATTAATAAACCCCACTTCTACAAGAACAGCCGGCATCTTTGTCTTCTTAAGGACAACAAGATTCGGCCTTGCTTTTACTCCCAGATTAACAAATCCTATTGTTTCTAACTGCGCATTGATATTCTGCGCCATCTCATATTTGATTCCTGACAGATCATACACCAGACTTTCCACGCCGGACACCTGGTTGTCTGTCGGGAATGAATTCCGATGAATTGACACAAAATAATCCACATCCGCTTCATTTGCTTCCATAGCCTTTTCATAGGGTGTTTCATATACATCTGTTGTTCTCGTATATTCCACATCAATCCCCCGATTCTGTAATATCTCCCCAATTTCCAACGCTAATTTCAAGGTATCATCCTTTTCCCTGCGTCCGTTGTATACAGCTCCCGGATCTCTGGCACCGCCGTGTCCTGCATCTAACATAATTGAATAAGGCATTATCCTCACACCTCTTACCTGTTGCTTCTCTTATGTAACATATGCAGGACCTTCTCCGCTTGTTACTGATTTCTACACCATTTTCATCCGGCGTGCCATCATACCTTCAATATCCTTGTAAAAGCTCACCATAGCTTCTTGATAAATCTGCTCCTTCACCACACAATTTTCTACATTGCAAGTTTTGCATCGGTTCTTTTTTTCTCTCTTTAATCGAAAATAAAGACTTCTTAATAAATTCGAATTCTGCGTATTAACCACATCTAAATACTGTCCTAGCAGCTTCTTGTCTCCCCTCGTAATTGCTGCATCAAAAGCGTGGCGAATTGCCCGTTCAACTCTGGACGACGTCGTATCATGTCTGTGTGCAATATCATTGTATAACGAACAGATCTTCCCTTCTGGATAGTAAGGATCCGTGTCAAACAATTCGATCGCATCACAAATGTAAGTAAGCCCTTTGGCACTGGCTGGCATTCCAATGCGCAAAAGTACGTCCATTGTATCGTCTCTCATGTTTTTCCTCATTCCTTTCTTTCACGGAAAATATTCCGACTTTTTCCACAAAAAACAAAAATAGCCCTTCACCTTTTACATGATTACTCTCATAGTTTACGCTATAATACAATCATTGTCAACAAATATCTTGTAAATATATGTTGATTTTACAAGTTTCTTGTAGTATACTGTTTAAGTAAAGGTGAAACAGGTATTATAATATACAAGGAGATTCTTAATGGAAATTGGTAACAAACTGCGATCCCGCCGAACAGAACTCGGACTCTCTAGAATTGAGCTTGCCGAACAGATTCATGTCACTGCTTCTTCAATTTCAAACTATGAAAATGGAATTAGCTATCCGAAGCCTGATACTCTGATTGCGCTTATACTTGCTCTTAAGATTGATGCAAACTACCTATATCAGGATTATCTTACAAACAACAAGATCAGTGAATATTTCGGTCACGAATTAAGCCCCGATGAGCAGGAAGCTTTATTTAAATACCGAAGACTCAGCGAACCCGGAAAGCAAAATGTACGTCAGACAATTGATGAAGAATACAGCAAAAGCACATCTAAAGACTGGGTAGAATACCCCTGTGCCTTTCCCGGAATGCGAAGAATCAACTCCGGTTTCCTCTTCCCTGAAGAACACAAGCGCATACGATTCCAAAAAAAATATTCCCTTCCCGGCATGGAATACTGTCTGCAAATACAGATCGACCGTTATGAGCCTGTATTTAAAAAATACGATATCGTTGCTCTCAATCATAAATCGGCAAAGCACAATGAAATCGGTCTTTTTCGTCTAAATAACGTATATTATCTGCGCATCATGCACAACGCCAATGGTATACGCCGCCTTCGCTCTCTAAATGCGAGCGATACAGATGTTGACATTCGTCCGGAAGATAATTTTGAATGTCTCGGAACAATCCTCGGACGAATCTATGGTACATATGAACTTATTTCCTGCAAGGAAGACAAAGAAAAGGAGCTGTGAAAAAACAGCCCCTTTTTATAATTCATTGCTTCTTTTAATTATCTACGTCTTCTCCAGCTAATTTCAGAATCTCAGCAATCTGTTCTTCCTTGATTCCAAGCCGTTCTGCCAGTTCATCTACTGCCACTTTTCTCCCTAGTTCTTCCGTCATAGAACGAATTGCCTCATCCAATTCAGAGACTTGCTCTACCATTCGTTTATCCTGACGCTTTACCTCTGTCTGTGCTTCAATTAAAGCCAGCATTCCCGCCCGCACTTCTTCCATAATCGAAATATCCTGTGCCTCGGGCATTTCAGACAACGCCTGCATAAGACTGACATTTCCTTCCTGGATCACATCACCGATAAAGACTTGCGGATGATTTAATTTAACCGCCTCTTCAACTACTTTCGGGAAAAGAGACGCCATTCGCATTTCTGCTTCGCTGTCCGCTCTCATTTCTTTAAGTTCCATGAGATACGACTCTACATACTTCTGTTCTTCTTCGCTAAGGGTCGGAAGTTCCGCAGACTCTTTCTCCGCTTCTCCCTCTTGCATCGCAGTGTTATTTTTCTCAAATCCACTGACTGCCACCTTTTGTGAAAGCAAGTATTCACAGACAAGCTGTAACTGCTCCTTGCTCAAACAATCTTTCTCAAAGTAGTTTTCCACTTCTTCCAGTGCAATCTTCTGTCCCTTGGACTTTGCAAGCTCTAACACTCCCTGCAATTTCCCTCGAAATTCTAATCTGCCTGACACAGCCTACGTCCTCCACCTATCTCGCTTTCTTATTTTTCCTCGATCGCCATGATCATATCTACACGTGTCTGATGTCTTCCTCCCATAAACCCAGCATCTAACCACTCATCAATGATCATTTTCGCCATCTCAATACCGATCACCCTTGCCCCGAAAGCAAGAACATTCGTATTATTATGCTGTCTGGATAATCTTGCTGAATATGGTTCGGAACACACAACTGCTCTTACACCTTTCACCTTATTCGCAGCAAGAGAAATTCCAACACCTGTTCCGCAAATCAAAATACCAAGATCCACTTCGCCAGCCACTACAGCACGTCCTACTTTTTCACCATATTCCGGATAATTGCAGCTCTCATGAGTATCTGTTCCGTAGTTTACAACTTCGTAACCCTTTTCTTTCAGATAAGCAACAACTTCATCCTTCATTTCTACTGCTGCATGATCATTTCCAATTCCTATTTTCATATTATTAAACCTCAACTTCCATTCATATTCTTTTTATATTATAATGGGTAAGGATTGATTAAGCAACATAAGATTAAAAAGGAGAGTTTATATGATAAAATATATAGCCAGTGACCTTGACGGAACTTTACTTCATAATGGCGCGCAACACCTGCCCGAAGAAATTTTTGACTTGATCCGCGCGTTAAAAAAACGCGGAATCCATTTTATTGCTGCCAGTGGACGTCAATACAACAATATGTACCGGATGTTTGAACCTGTACAGGATGACATATCCTACATTGCCGAAAATGGTTCTTTATGCATTCACAACCATAAAACCATTTCCCGCGGAGAGATTGATCGGGATCTCGGTCTTCGCATTATTGAAGCTTCCAGACACTACGATTCCTGCAGCTGTCTTTTATCCTGTGAAGGTCGATGCTATACAGATTCCAAGGATGAACACTTTATTTCACACCTCTTGAATACAATCAAATATGATATGGATGTCGTCGATGACCTTAAACAAATTGAAAAACCATTTTTAAAAATTGCCATGTGCGATTTCCACAATCCTCAAAAGTTACTTCCTTTTTTCAAAGATCAATTCCGATCCGAAATCAAAGTTGTGACTTCCGGCAATATATGGGTTGATTTTATCGCCCCCAACGCCAACAAAGGACTTGCGCTTTCCAATCTTCTCAACCATTTTGGTCTATCCCCGACTGACGGAATTGCCTTCGGGGATCAGTATAATGACCTTGAAATGCTTCAGCTTGCAGGGACAGGATATGCCATGAAAAATGCAGCTTCTGGCGTAGCCGATCATGCCGATAAGGTTACTGATTCTGTCGAGCAGATTATGCGCGAGATTCTCGAAACGGAATAAACATTATCACTTCAACCTAAGAAGGAGTTCTCTTATTCGAGAACTCCTTCTTTTCATTATTTCTTTAATCCATATCGGTTCTTTCGTCCTTATTCCTCTGGAACTACGATCAGATCTTTTGTAAAGTGGTTCAGTACTTCACATCCATCTTCTGTGATGATTACAAGGTCTTCGATACGAACACCGATTTCTTCATCTGGAAGGTAGATACCCGGCTCAACAGAGAAGCACTGTCCAACCTGAATGATATCCTCATTTACAGAAGATACATCACCGAACTCGTGGTCTTCCATACCGATTGAATGACCTGTTCTGTGTGTGAAATATTTTCCGAATCCTTTTTCTTCAATGTAGTTTCTGCAAGCAAGGTCAACATCACACATTCTGTTACCTGGTTTTGCAGCTGCAAGACCTCTTGCCTGAGCCTCTTTAACTACTTCGTATACTTCTCTTGCTCTATCAGATACTTCACCGATAAATACTGTTCTTGTCATATCAGAACAGTAGTTATCAAGAATGCCACCGATATCAAGAACTACAGAATCTCCGCGTTTTCCTTTTGTATTATCTGTTACGTGGTGCGGATCAGCTCCTGATCTTCCGTAACCTGTGATTGGATCGAAAGACACGTCAGAGTGTCCTGCTTTCTTGTACATATCACGAACAATTGCATTAAGTTCAAGCTCTGTATATCCTTTTACAACCATAGGGATAAGCTGCTCCATGATCTTGTCGTTCTCTAAAGAAGCTTTTCTCATTAATTCCTGCTCATGCTCATCTTTGATCATTCTTACATAGTCAACGATCGGAGAACCGTTCACGAATTTGCTTCCTGCTCCTAATTCCTGAAGTCTGATCAAGAATCTGGATGGCCATGTCTTATCGATACCAACTGTTTTATCTTTTTCAATAAACTGGCTTAAGATCTCAACACCATCCTGAATATCGTTATACCATACAAGTTCTACTCCAAGATCTTCGTCCTGTGGGAATAATTCGTTGATCACCATTTTGTGATTACCGTTTACGTTAAGTAAAAGGGCTAACATTCTCTCACCTGGTGCGATTTTCTTTCCAACAAGGTAATAAATCGCAAGCGGATCCGAGATAATGAGCTGTGGCACATCATGCTCTTCCATTGATTTTAAAATTCTGCCTAATTTTCCTGCATCCATCATAGTAGCATTCCCTCCTAATTGTATTATGCATTTACTTTATTATGTATTGTGCACTTTCCCTTGCACTACCTTTTGATTATAGTCTTCTTTATGCAATCTGTCAACATTTCGGAAAAAAGTGAGACATATAAAATACGTCTCACTTTTATACTACTCTTATATTTCCGAATCAAGATCAGACTTTTTCTACTCTTCTACAAGCACTTCTTCTGTCTCTATCTCGTCAACGAGTTCCAGTGTACCTGCTTGCTTTACTGTCTCTTCTTCCATCTCATCTGAAGCTTCAGATTCTTCTACTTTAACTGCATTAGAATCCAAATGAATATCACGATATTTATTCATACCCGTACCAGCCGGAATATGTTTACCAATGATAACATTTTCTTTCAGACCTACCAATGGGTCAATCTTACCTTTAATTGCTGCTTCTGTCAGAACCTTTGTTGTCTCCTGGAAAGAAGCTGCTGACAGGAAGGAGTTGGTTGCAAGAGATGCTTTTGTAATACCAAGCATAATCTGTTCACCTGTTGCTGGTTCTTTTCCTTCTTCTTCCAATGCTTTATTCACATCTTCAAACTCAAGGATATCTACATTTGTTCCCGGAAGGAATTCTGTATCTCCAGCTTCTTCGATACGGATTTTCTTAAGCATCTGACGCACGATCACTTCGATATGCTTATCGTTGATCTCAACACCCTGAAGTCGATATACTCGCTGTACTTCTTGAAGCATATAATCCTGCACTGCACGAACACCTTTGATCTTCAAGATATCATGCGGATTTACACTACCTTCTGTAAGCTCATCACCGGCATTAAGTTTTACTCCATCCTGAATCTTAATACGAGATCCATATGGGATAAGATATGCTTTTGATTCGCCTGTCTCGTCATTCGTAACAATAATCTCACGTTTTTTCTTTGTATCGTTGATATTTGCTGTTCCGGCAAACTCTGTGATAATCGCAAGTCCCTTCGGCTTTCTGGCCTCAAAAAGCTCCTCGACACGAGGAAGACCCTGTGTGATATCGTCACCGGCAACACCACCGGTATGGAACGTACGCATGGTAAGCTGTGTACCAGGTTCTCCGATAGACTGGGCAGCAATGATACCGACAGCCTCACCAACCTGAACCGGCTCTCCTGTCGCCATGTTCGCACCATAACATTTTGCACAGATTCCGCTGTGTGAACGACAAGTAAGGATTGTACGGATCTTAATCTTTGTAAGAGTTTCACCGTTCTCATCTACGCCCTTCTTCATGATCAGCTCTGCACGTTTTGGTGTAACCATATGATTTGCTTTTACAAGCACATTTCCATCTTTATCTACAATATTTTCACAGAGATAACGTCCTGTAATACGCTCCTGCAAGCTCTCAATTTCTTCATTTCCATCCACAAATGCTTTTACGTACATTCCCGGAATTTCTCCATCCTTCGGTGTACAGTCAACTTCATGGATAATAAGCTCCTGAGATACGTCAACCAAACGTCTTGTAAGGTATCCTGAGTCAGCAGTACGAAGAGCTGTATCGGACAGACCTTTACGAGCTCCATGGGCAGACATGAAATACTCCAATACGTCCAGACCTTCACGGAAGTTAGACTTGATCGGCAACTCGATCGTACGTCCTGTTGTATCCGCCATCAATCCACGCATACCTGCAAGCTGTTTGATCTGTTTGTCAGAACCACGGGCTCCGGAATCCGCCATCATGAAGATGTTGTTATATTTATCAAGACCGGTAAGCAGCGCCTCTGTAAGAGCATCGTCAGTTGCTTTCCATGTCTCTACAACTTCTTTGTAACGTTCTTCCTCTGTAATCAGACCACGTTTGAAGTTCTTTGTGATCTTATCAACTGTATCCTGTGCCTTTTCAATCATTTCCGGTTTCTGAGGCGGTACAGTCATATCAGAAATTGATACGGTCATAGCTGCTCTTGTGGAATATTTGTAACCGATCGCTTTTACTGCGTCAAGTACCTCTGCTGTTGCAGTTGAGCCATGTGTATTAATAACTTTTTCAAGGATCTGCTTTAACTGTTTCTTACCTACGTGGAAATCAACTTCCAGTAAGAGTTCCTGTCCTTCCACTTCACGATCTACAAATCCAAGATCCTGTGGAATAATCTCATTAAAGATAAATCTTCCCAATGTAGATTCGATTGTTCCTGTCTTCACACTTCCGTCTGCCATTGTTTTGGACACACGTACCTTAATGCGAGAGTGAAGAGTAACCGCACCATTCTCATAAGCAAGAATCGCTTCGTTTACGCTCTTGAACGCCTTGCCTTCACCAAGCGCTCCCGGTCTTTCCTGTGTCAGATAGTAAATACCAAGTACCATATCCTGAGAAGGAACCGCAACCGGGCCACCATCAGACGGTTTCAACAAGTTGTTTGGAGAGAGCAGAAGGAATCTACACTCTGCCTGAGCTTCTACAGATAATGGAAGATGGACAGCCATCTGGTCTCCGTCAAAGTCAGCGTTGTAAGCTGTACATACCAACGGATGAAGCTTAATCGCCTTACCTTCTACAAGGATTGGTTCAAATGCCTGAATACCAAGTCTGTGAAGTGTGGGGGCACGGTTCAACATAACCGGATGCTCTTTGATAACTTCTTCCAGAACATCCCACACTTCTGGTCTCAGTCTTTCTACCATCTTTTTCGCATTTTTAATATTCTGCGCAATACCTTTCTGAACAAGTTCTTTCATAACGAAAGGCTTGAACAGTTCAATCGCCATCTCTTTTGGAAGACCACACTGGTAAATCTTAAGTTCCGGTCCTACTACGATAACAGAACGTCCAGAATAGTCTACACGCTTACCAAGCAAGTTCTGACGGAAACGTCCGGATTTACCTTTCAGCATATCAGAAAGAGACTTAAGCGCTCTGTTTCCAGGACCTGTTACCGGACGGCCGCGGCGTCCGTTGTCGATCAGCGCATCTACTGCTTCCTGAAGCATTCTTTTTTCATTTCTAACGATAATATCCGGTGCGCCAAGTTCAAGCAGGCGTTTCAGACGGTTATTTCTGTTAATGATTCTTCTATAAAGATCGTTCAAATCAGATGTGGCAAAACGTCCACCGTCTAACTGAACCATCGGGCGAAGATCCGGCGGGATGACCGGAATATTATTCATGATCATCCACTCCGGTTTATTTCCGGATTCACGGAAAGCTTCAACAACTTCCAGACGTTTCACGATTCTTGCGCGCTTCTGTCCGGTTGCTCCCTGCAAGCCTTCTGTCAATTCTTTGTATTCTTTCTCCAGATCAATAGCCTGTAACAATTCCTGAATGGATTCTGCTCCCATGCCTACACGGAAAGCGCTTCCCCATTTTTCTCTTGCTTCCTGATACTCCTGCTCAGATAATACCTGCTTGTACTGAAGATCTGTCTCTCCCTTATCAAGCACAATATAAGAAGCAAAGTAGAGAACCTTTTCGAGTGTTCTCGGGGACAGATCAAGGATCAGTCCCATGCGGCTTGGAATTCCTTTAAAATACCAGATATGAGATACCGGTGCAGCCAGTGCAATGTGACCCATACGCTCACGACGAACGCTTGCTTTTGTAACTTCTACTCCACAGCGGTCGCAGACTACGCCTTTATAGCGAATCTTTTTGTATTTTCCACAATGACATTCCCAGTCTTTGCTTGGTCCGAAGATCTTTTCACAGAAAAGACCATCTTTCTCCGGTTTTAAAGTTCTATAGTTAATGGTCTCAGGTTTCGTAACTTCTCCTCTTGACCATTCCAGGATCTTCTCAGGTGATGCCAAACCGATTTTGATCGCATCAAAAGTCATTGGCTGAAAAGTTTGTTCCTTATTATTTTCTGGCATACTGGCACCCCTTTCTATTCATTATCATCATATGCGAAATCATCAGTTTCTTCAAATTCAATCGCGAAATCATCATCACTTGGATCTTCTTCCACATCTACAAGCTCTTCTCCTTCGAATTCCTGCTCTGTGTAACCCTGCGCTCCAAGATTCTCTTCCTGACGGTACTTTCTGTCTCCCTCGATTAATGAACGGAAATCTGTTTCGCCCATATCAACGGTCTCCATGATCTCTACTTCTGTATTGTCATCACGCAACACGCGCACATCCAGACCAAGAGACTGTAACTCTTTCAAGAGTACCTTGAAAGATTCCGGAATACCCGGCTCTGGGATATTTTCGCCCTTAATGATTGCTTCGTAAGTCTTCACACGTCCAATCACATCATCAGATTTAACAGTAAGAATTTCCTGAAGAGTATAAGATGCACCGTAGGCCTCCAGTGCCCAAACCTCCATCTCTCCGAAACGTTGTCCACCGAACTGTGCCTTACCACCTAATGGCTGCTGTGTAACCAGCGAGTAAGGACCTGTAGAACGAGCATGGATCTTATCATCAACCAAGTGATGCAGTTTCAGATAGTGCATGTGTCCAATCGTTACCGGACTATCAAAGAACTCTCCTGTTCTTCCGTCGCGGAGACGAACTTTACCATCTCTGGAAAGTGGAACTCCTTTCCACAATTTTCTGTGGTCTCTGTTCTCATAGAGATATTCCATAACTTCCGGAAGCAGTTCTGCTTTGTGTTTCTCTTCGAACTCTTCCCAGCTTAAGTTTACATAATCATTTGCCAGATCCAATGTATCCATGATGTCATTCTCGTTAGCGCCATCAAATACTGGTGTAGCAATGTTAAAGCCTAATGCTTTTGCAGCCAGAGATAAGTGAATCTCAAGCACCTGTCCGATATTCATACGTGATGGTACACCCAGAGGGTTCAGCACGATGTCAAGCGGACGTCCGTTTGGCAGGAACGGCATATCTTCTACCGGAAGCACACGGGAAACGACACCCTTGTTACCATGACGTCCGGCCATTTTATCACCGACAGAGATTTTTCTCTTCTGAGCAATGTAAATGCGGACAGACTGGTTAACACCCGGTGACAATTCATCGCCGTTTTCTCTTGTAAATACTTTTGCATCTACAACAATACCATATTCTCCGTGAGGTACTTTCAGAGAAGTATCTCTTACTTCGCGGGCTTTCTCTCCGAAGATTGCACGGAGAAGTCGTTCCTCTGCTGTAAGTTCTGTCTCTCCCTTCGGAGTTACTTTACCTACCAGAATATCACCGGCACGTACTTCTGCACCGATACGGATAATTCCTCTCTCGTCAAGATCTTTGAGAGCCTCATCACCGACACCCGGAATATCGCGAGTGATCTCTTCTGGTCCAAGCTTTGTATCACGGGCTTCTGCCTCGTATTCTTCAATATGAACAGATGTATATACATCGTCCTGTACAAGTCTTTCACTTAAAAGAACAGCATCCTCGTAGTTATAACCTTCCCATGTCATAAATCCGATCAATGGGTTTTTACCAAGCGCCATCTCACCATTAGAAGTAGACGGACCATCGGCGATTACATCACCGGCCTCGATACGATCTCCTTTGAAGACGATCGGTCTCTGGTTATAACAGTTACTCTGGTTGCTTCGAAGGAATTTTGTCAGCTTATAAGTTCTAAGCTTTCCATCGTCCTGACGGATTACGATCTCAGTAGATGCAGAACGTTCTACCACACCGCCTTCTTCCGCAACAACGCATACACCGGAGTCAACTGCGGATTTCTCTTCCATACCTGTTCCGACAACCGGAGCCTCTGTCATAAGAAGCGGAACTGCCTGACGCTGCATGTTTGATCCCATCAGCGCACGGTTCGCATCATCGTTCTCAAGGAATGGAATAAGGGCTGTTGCAACAGAGAACACCATCTTAGGAGATACGTCCATATAATCAAAGACTTTTCTCTCATATTCCTGTGTCTCTTCACGGTAACGACCGGATACATTCTTATGAATGAAATGACCTTCTGCATCCAGTGGCTCATTGGCCTGTGCTACATGGTAGTTATCTTCTTCATCCGCTGTCATATATACAACTTCGTCTGTAACGACCGGATTCTGCGGATCATCATGATTAATCTTACGGTATGGTGCTTCTACAAATCCATACTGGTTAATTCTTGCATAACATGCAAGGGAGTTGATAAGACCGATGTTCGGTCCTTCAGGCGTCTCAATCGGACACATTCTTCCGTAGTGAGAGTAGTGTACGTCTCGAACCTCGAATCCTGCACGATCTCTTGACAGACCACCAGGACCAAGAGCAGACAGACGTCTCTTATGTGTCAACTCACCAAGCGGGTTGTTCTGATCCATGAACTGTGACAACTGGGAAGAACCAAAGAATTCTTTTACCGCTGCTGTCACTGGTTTGATATTGATCAGAGACTGTGGAGAAATTCCTTCCAAATCCTGTGTGGTCATTCTCTCACGTACTACACGCTCTAATCTGGACAGACCGATTCTGTACTGATTCTGCAAAAGCTCACCTACCGCACGGATACGTCTGTTTCCGAGATGGTCGATATCATCGTCTGTTCCGATTCCATATTCAAGATGCATATTATAGTTAATAGATGCAAGGATATCTTCTTTTGTAATGTGTTTTGGAATGAGGTCATGGATATCTCTCTTAATTGCATCCTTTAATTCGTCAATATCACCTGCAGTTTCTTCTAATAATCCTGCAAGTACCGGATAGTATACAAGCTCTGTCACGCCAACTTCTTTTGGATCAATATCTACGATCGCATCAAGATCCACCATCATATTAGAGAGAACTTTAATACTTCTCTCCTCTTCCGGCTTATCGATCCACACATACGGAACTGCCGTATTCTGGATTGCTTCTGCAATCTCTCTTGTAATCTTTGTTCCTGCCTCTGCGATCACTTCTCCGGTAATCGCACTTGCAACATCCTCTGCAAGAACCTGTCCTGTAATACGGTTTTTCAGAGCAAGCTTCTTATTAAATTTATAACGGCCTACTTTCGCCAGATCATAACGTCTTGGATCAAAGAACATACTTGTGATCAGACTCTCTGCGCTGTCTACTGCCAGCGGCTCACCCGGACGAATCTTCTTATATAATTCTAAGAGACCTTCCTGATAATTTGTTGCAGCATCTTTCTCAAAGCTTGCCAGAATCTTCGGCTCTTCACCAAAGAGTTCTACAATTTCCGGATTTGTACCGATACCAAGCGCACGAATAAGTACAGTGATCGGCACCTTTCTTGTTCTATCTACACGCACGTAGAAAACGTCATTGGAGTCTGTCTCATATTCCAGCCATGCACCACGATTCGGGATTACAGTAGAAGAATATAACTTCTTACCTAATTTATCGTGTGCGATCGCATAATAAATGCCCGGCGAACGAACCAACTGGCTGACGATAACACGTTCCGCTCCGTTGATCACAAACGTTCCCGTACTGGTCATTAACGGAAGATCTCCCATAAAGATCTCGTGCTCATTGATCTCATCGGTTTCCTTGTTGTGCAGTCTTACTCTCACTTTTAACGGTGCCGCATAAGTTGCATCACGTTCTTTACACTCTTCGATGGTGTACTTGACGTCGTCCTCGCACAAGGTAAAATCAACAAATTCCAAACTCAAATGACCGCTGTAGTCTGCGATTGGTGAAATATCTTCAAATACTTCTTTTAATCCCTCATCCAGGAACCACTGATAGGAATCCTTCTGGACTTCGATCAAATTAGGCATCTGAAGAACTTCTTTTTGTCTGGAATAGCTCATGCGTGAACTTCTTCCGCTTTTGATAGGACGAATTCTGTTTTTCTCCATATTGACGTTTCACTCCTCATTTATTTTTTTGCGGGCTTCACAATCACCCTGAAAACTCTTGAAAATCCAGTGAAAACTGCGTTTTCAGCTGATTTTTACGCAATTTTATGGCATAACTTTCCACAATAGTGCATTTTTTACTATAGCACAAAGTTTTTTGGCTTGTCAATAGAAAAAGCAAAAAAAAGAAAACTAAAAAGAAAACTAAAAAAGAGTGCTGCAAAGTAACTGTTACATTCCAGTTATCTCTCAACACTCTCCTAAAAAGATCTGTATACTTATTTTTTATTCTTCTTCATGCTTCGCCGCATATTTCTTCCCGGCTGCAATAAGGCCGAAGAAATAGAGCACAGTCAGCACTCCTGCAATCGCATAAGATACATTCATGCTAAGTCCAAAGCGGGAGTTTGACAGTTGAATAATTAAAAATTACCTTGCAGGACTTATAAAACCTACATTTTTTATGTCAAATTTTATGTTTTGATATGTACTTGTTT
>UQRE01000037.1 GCA_900543415.1 uncultured Dorea sp.
CAGGTTTTCCGTGGAGCGAATGTCAAGTTAGGAAACTGGCGACAAGTCACTGTACGAATCACAACTGATTACTGCTTACCAGACAGGTAAAAGGTATGAAACAACGTGTGGGTTTCTCACGACACACACGGGAGAGTGTACAGTCACCGCTTGTCGTACTGAAGTTAAAAGTACGAAAAGGAGGCGACTTTTTTTATGGCAAGTCAAGTAATGAGAATCACATTGAAAGCGTACGATCATCAGTTAGTAGATGCGTCCGCAAAGAAAATCATCGAAACTGTTAAAAAGAACGGATCACAGGTGAGCGGTCCTGTACCACTTCCGACAAAGAAGGAAGTTGTTACAATTCTTAGAGCTGTTCACAAATATAAAGATTCCAGAGAACAGTTCGAGCAGAGAACTCATAAGAGACTCATTGATATCATTACACCAACACAGAAAACTGTTGATGCATTATCTAGATTAGAGATGCCGGCTGGTGTGTACATTGATATCAAAATGAAAAACAAATAAGCAGATCCTATAATTTAGGATGAACGTCCAAGCGGCGTTCCGCTGTAAATCACAGGAGGTAATTATAATGAAGAAAGCTATTTTAGCTACAAAAGTCGGAATGACACAGATCTTCAATGAAGACGGAACACTGACACCGGTAACAGTTCTTCAGGCTGGTCCTTGTGTAGTAACACAGATCAAAACAGTTGAGAACGACGGTTACGAAGCGGTTCAGGTTGGCTTCATGGATAAGAAAGACAAGATCGTCAACAAAGACAAATCCGGAAAGAAAGAAATTGTTCACCGTCATGGTGTGACAAAGGCTGAGCAGGGACATTTTGCAAAAGCTGGAGTTTCCGGAAAGAGATTTGTAAGAGAATTTAAACTTGAGAACGCAAGTGAGTATGAGCTTGCACAGGAGATCAAGGTTGATATTTTTGAAGCAGGCGACAAAATTGACGCTACTGCAATTTCCAAAGGTAAAGGTTTCCAGGGCGCGATTAAGAGACATAATCAGCACAGAGGACCTATGACACACGGTTCCAAATTCCACCGTCACGCAGGTTCCAATGGAGCTGCATCTGATCCGAGTAAAGTATTCAAAGGAAAGAAGATGCCAGGTCACATGGGAAGCAAGAAGATCACAATCCAGAATCTTGAAGTTGTACGCGTAGATGCAGAAAACAATCTTCTTCTGGTTAAAGGTTCTGTACCGGGACCAAAGAAATCTTTAGTGACAATTAGAGAAGCTGTTAAAGCTAACTAGGATTTGGTGAAGGAAGGAGGACATTAAAGATGGCAAACGTATCTGTTTACAATATCGAAGGTAACGAAGTTGGAACAATCGACTTAAATGATGCTGTATTCGGTGTTGAAGTAAATGAGCACCTTGTACACATGGCAGTTGTAAACCAGCTTGCAAATAATCGTCAGGGAACACAGAAAGCAAAAACACGTTCTGAAGTTTCCGGTGGCGGAAGAAAACCATGGAGACAGAAAGGAACAGGTCATGCAAGACAGGGTTCTACAAGAGCTCCACAGTGGACAGGCGGCGGAGTAGTATTCGCTCCGGTACCGAGAGATTATTCGTTCAAGATGAATAAGAAAGAGAAGAGAGCTGCTCTTAAATCAGTTCTTACAGCAAAGGTAGAAGAGAAGAAATTCATCGTTGTTGATGAGATCAAATTTGATGAGATCAAGACAAAGAACTTTGCTAACATGTTAAAGAATTTAGATGTTAAAAAAGCATTAGTAGTGTTAGAGGACGAGAATGCAACAATCTCTGCTAAAAACATCGCAGATGTTAAAACAGCAAAAGTTAACACAATCAATGTGTATGACATTCTGAAATACAACACAGTGATCGCAACAAAAGACGCTGTTCGCAATATCGAGGAGGTGTACGCATAATGGCAAACATTCAGTATTATGATGTAATCCTTAAACCAGTTGTAACAGAGAAGAGCATGGAGCTGATGGGAGAGAAAAAGTACACATTTTTAGTACATCCGGAAGCTACAAAGACTCAGGTAAAAGAAGCAGTTGAGAAAATGTTCGAAGGAACAAAAGTTGCAAGCGTAAACACAATGAACTGCGAAGGAAAGAAAAAAAGAGTTCGTGGAACATTCAAGTTTGGCAAAACTGCTGGAACTAAGAAAGCTGTAGTAAAACTTACAGCAGACAGCGCTGATATCGAGATCTTCGAGGGATTATAAGATAAGCGCAAATCATACGGACAGAAACCGTGATAATAAACATTTGAAAGGAGAACAATCATGGGAATTAAAACATACCGCCCATATACGCCTTCCAGAAGACAGATGACTGGTTCTGATTTCGCAGAAATCACTAAGACAACACCAGAGAAGTCTCTGTTAGCTCCAAAGAGCAGACAGGCAGGACGTAACAATCAGGGAAAAATCACAGTTAGACACCGCGGAGGCGGAGCTAAAAAGAAATATAGAATTATCGACTTCAAGAGAAATAAAGATGGAATTGCTGCTACAGTTATTGGTATCGAATACGATCCGAACAGAACAGCAAACATCGCATTGATCTGTTACGAAGACGGTGAGAAAGCTTACATCCTTGCACCGGAAGGATTAAAGGATGGAATGAAGGTTATGAACGGACCGGAAGCAGAAGTAAGAGTAGGAAACTGCCTGCCACTGTCTGAAATCCCGGTTGGTACTCAGATTCACAATATCGAGCTTTATCCTGGAAAAGGCGGACAGCTTGTTCGTTCAGCAGGAAACAGTGCTCAGTTAATGGCTAAAGAAGGAAAATATGCAACACTTCGTCTTCCATCAGGAGAGATGAGAATGGTTCCGATCATTTGCAGAGCTTCTGTTGGAGTAGTTGGAAACGGTGATCACAGCCTGATCAACGTAGGTAAAGCTGGACGTAAGCGTCACATGGGATTCAGACCAACAGTTCGTGGTTCTGTTATGAACCCGAATGACCATCCGCACGGTGGTGGTGAAGGTAAGACAGGAATCGGTCGTCCGGGTCCGTCAACACCTTGGGGTAAACCAGCACTTGGTCTTAAGACAAGAAAGAAAAACAAATCTTCTAACAAACTGATCGTAAGAAGAAGAGATGGTAAAGCAATCAAATAATTAAGGAGGTTAGAACCTATGGCACGTTCAATTAAAAAAGGACCATTCGCAGACGCAAGCCTGCTTAAGAAGATAGATGCTATGAACGCAGCTGGAGAAAAGTCTGTAATCAAGACTTGGTCCCGTCGTTCTACAATCTTCCCAAGCATGGTTGGACATACAATCGCCGTACATGACGGAAGAAAACACGTACCTGTATATGTAACAGAGGATATGGTAGGACACAAACTCGGTGAGTTCGTTGCTACAAGAACATATAGAGGACACGGAAAAGACGAAAAGAAATCAAAAGTTAGATAATTACATTGTGAAAGGAGGGTTCATCCATGGCTAAAGGACATAGATCCCAAATTAAAAGAGAGAGAAATGCTAACAAAGATACAAGACCTTCTGCTAAGTTATCTTACGCAAGAGTTTCTGTTCAGAAAGCATGTTTCGTATTAGATGCCATCAGAGGTAAGGATGTAACAACAGCACTTGGTATTTTAACTTACAATCCAAGATATGCTTCTAGTTTAATAAAGAAATTATTAGAGTCTGCAATTGCAAATGCTGAGAACAACAACGGCATGAACGCTGAGAACCTTTACATTGCAGAGGCTTATGCAAACAAAGGACCAACAATGAAGAGAATCAGACCTAGAGCGCAGGGTAGAGCTTACAGAATCGAGAAGAGAATGAGCCACATTACACTTGTGCTTGATGAAAGATAAGGAGGGCAAACATGGGACAGAAAGTTAATCCTCATGGTTTGAGAGTCGGAGTTATCAAAGACTGGGACTCTAGATGGTATGCAGAGAAAGATTTCGCAGACTACTTAGTAGAAGACCATGAAATCAGAACGTATCTTAAGAAAAGATTATACAGCGCTGGTGTTTCTAAGATCGAGATCGAAAGAGCATCTGACCGCGTGAAAATCATCATTTATACAGCTAAGCCGGGTGTTGTTATCGGTAAAGGCGGAGCTGAGATTGAAAAAGTAAAAGGCGAACTTGCCAAATTTACAGATAAGAAGTTAATCGTAGACATCAAAGAGATCAAGAGACCGGATAAGGATGCTCAGTTAGTAGCAGAGAATATCGCTCTTCAGCTTGAGAACCGTATTTCATTCAGACGTGCAATGAAATCTTGCATGTCAAGAACAATGAAATCTGGAGCACTCGGAATTAAAGCTGCTGTATCAGGACGTCTTGGCGGAGCTGATATCGCTCGTACAGAGTTCTACAGCGAGGGAACAATTCCTCTTCAGACACTGAGAGCAGACATTGACTACGGATTCGCCGAAGCTGACACAACTTACGGAAAAGTTGGTGTTAAAGTATGGATTTACAAAGGCGAAGTTCTTCCGGAAAAAGCATCAAAGGAAGGAGATAGATAATCATGTTAATGCCAAAAAGAGTAAAACGTCGTAAACAGTTCCGTGGTTCCATGAGAGGAAAAGCACTCCGCGGAAATAAGATTACAAATGGTGAATATGGTATCGTTGCAATGGAGCCATGCTGGATCCGTTCTAACCAGATCGAAGCAGCCCGTATCGCTATGACACGTTACATCAAGCGTGGTGGTAAAGTTTGGATCAAAATATTCCCAGATAAACCTGTAACTACAAAACCAGCTGAAACACGTATGGGTTCCGGTAAAGGAACTTTAGAGTACTGGGTAGCAGTTGTAAAACCAGGACGCGTAATGTTCGAGCTTGCCGGAGTTCCGGAAGAAGTAGCTCGTGAGGCACTCCGTCTTGCTATGCACAAATTACCTTGTAAATGTAAAATCGTTTCACGCGAAGATTTAGAAGGCGGTGATAACAGTGAAAATTAATGCATTTGTAGAAGATTTAAAAACAAAATCAGCTGCAGAGCTGAATGAAGAATTAGTAGCTGCTAAAAAGGAACTCTTCAACTTGAGATTCCAGAACGCAACAAATCAGTTAGATAATACAAGCAGAATTAAAGAGGTAAGAAGAAATATTGCCAGAATCCAGACAGTGATCACTGAAAAAGCTGACCGCTAGTAGTTAGCGAGGTTTTTTCGAGCTTAGCACTGAGGTCGTTCTTTGAGCAAAGCGAAAAGAACTTCATCGACAAAGAAAGGAGCGTAAAGACTGTGGAAAGAAATCTTAGAAAAACCAGAGTTGGTAAGGTTGTAAGTAATAAAATGGATAAGACCATAGTTGTTGCAGTTGAAGATCATGTAAAGCATCCTCTTTACAAAAAGATCGTAAAGAGAACTTACAAATTAAAAGCACATGATGAAGCAAATGAGTGCAACATTGGTGACAAAGTAAAAGTTATGGAAACAAGACCTTTATCTAAAGACAAGAGATGGAGACTTGTTGAGATTATGGAGAAAGCAAAATAGTATAAGGAGGGAAACCTGCATGATACAGCAAGAAAGCAGACTGAAAGTAGCAGACAATACAGGTGCGAAAGAGTTACTTTGCATTCGTGTTCTTGGCGGTTCAACAAGAAGATACGCTAGTATCGGAGATGTGATCGTTGCCAGCGTTAAAGATGCAACACCAGGCGGCGTTGTTAAAAAAGGTGATGTAGTAAAAGCTGTAGTTGTTCGTACTGTAAACAGTACTCGTCGTAAAGATGGTTCTTACATCCGTTTCGACGAAAATGCTGCTGTAATTATAAAAGACGATAAGACACCAAGAGGAACCCGTATCTTTGGGCCAGTAGCACGAGAGCTTCGTGACAAACAGTTCATGAGAATTGTTTCCTTAGCTCCGGAAGTACTTTAAGGAGGTCAGGACATGTCAATGTTAAAGATTAAAAAAGGCGACACTGTAAAAGTAATCGCTGGTAAAGATAAAGACAAAGAAGGCAAAGTTCTCTCTGTAAACCAGAAAGACGGTAAAGTTGTTGTTGAAAGCGTGAATATGCTGACAAAACACACAAAACCAAGCGCTGCCAATGCAAATGGCGGAATCATCCATCAGGAAGGTGCAATCGACATTTCTAATGTTATGTATGTGCACAAAGGAACTGCTACAAGAGTTGGCGTTAAAATGGATGGAGACAAAAAAGTACGCTACGCAAAATCAACAGGCGAAGTGATCGATTAATCGAAGGAAGGAGGACTTGAGCTTTGAGTAGACTGAAAGAGCAGTATCAGAACGAAATCGTTGATGCATTAATCAAAAAGTTCGGATATAAAAATATTATGGAAGTGCCAAAACTCGATAAAGTTGTTATCAACATGGGTGTTGGTGAGGCAAAAGACAATGCAAAACTGTTAGATTCAGCAATCGGTGATCTTGAGAAGATCACAGGACAGAAAGCAGTTGTCTGCAGAGCTAAAAAATCAGTTGCTAACTTCAAATTAAGAGAGGGAATGGCGATTGGATGTAAAGTTACTTTAAGAGGAGAAAAAATGTATGAGTTCGTTGATCGTCTGATCAACCTTGCATTACCTCGTGTACGTGACTTCAGAGGTGTTAACCCTAACGCATTTGACGGAAGAGGAAACTATGCACTCGGAATCAAAGAGCAGCTTATCTTCCCGGAGATCGAGTACGATAAGGTTGACAAAATAAGAGGTATGGATGTTATTTTTGTTACAACAGCAAAAACTGACGAAGAGGCTCGTGAATTGTTAACACAGTTCAATATGCCGTTTACAAAATAAGGAGGTAAATTATGGCTAAGACAGCAATGAAAGTAAAACAGCAGCGCAAGCAGAAATTCTCTACAAGAGAATATAACCGCTGCAAAATCTGCGGACGTCCACATGCATATTTAAGAAAATATGGCATCTGCCGTGTTTGCTTCCGCGAACTGGCATACAAAGGACAGATTCCTGGAGTTAAAAAAGCAAGCTGGTAAGCTTGAACACTTAGAAAAGGAGGAAAATAATTCATGACTATGAGCGATCCAATTGCAGATATGCTTACAAGAATTCGTAATGCAAACACTGCTAAACATGATACAGTAGACGTACCTGCATCTAAGATGAAACTTGCTATCGCAAATATCTTATTAGATGAAGGTTACATCGAGAAATATGATGTCATTGAAGACGGAGTATTTAAGACAATCCACATCACATTAAAATATGGTGCGGACAAAAATGAAAAAGTAATCACAGGTCTTAAGAGAATCTCTAAACCGGGTCTTCGTGTATATGCAAACAGTGCAGATGTACCGAAGGTCTTCGGAGGACTTGGAACAGCGATCATCTCTACAAACCATGGAGTGATTACTGACAAAGAAGCAAGAAAACTTGGCGTTGGTGGAGAAGTACTCTGCTACGTATGGTAATTATCAGAAACTGAAAACAGAGCGGCAAGAACCGTTCCGAAAATTTAAGTTAAGGAGGATAAGGCAATGTCACGTATTGGAAGACTGCCAGTTGCAATCCCAGCAGGCGTAACTGTTGAAGTTGCAGAGAATAATAAAGTGACTGTAAAAGGTCCAAAGGGAACTCTTGAAAGAGAACTCCCAACAGAAATGTCCATCAAAGTTGAGGGCGAAGAAGTTGTAGTTACAAGACCAAATGACTTAAAGAAAATGAAATCTTTACATGGTCTTACAAGAACACTGATCAACAACATGGTTGTTGGTGTTACAGAAGGATACCAGAAGGTTCTGGAAGTAAACGGTGTTGGTTACAGAGCAGCTAAGTCTGGAAAGACATTGACATTAAACCTTGGATACTCTCATCCGGTAGAGATGGAAGATCCGGAAGGCGTAGAGTCAGCTGTTGAAGGTCAGAACAAGATCATCGTTAAAGGTATTGATAAAGAAAAAGTAGGCCAGTATGCAGCTGAGATCAGAGACAAGAGAAGACCGGAGCCATACAAAGGTAAAGGTATTAAGTATGCTGATGAAGTTATCAGACGTAAAGTTGGTAAGACTGGTAAGAAATAAGAAAGGAGAGTGTAAAAATGGTTAGCAAAAAATCAAGAAGTGTAGTTCGTGTTAACAAACACAGAAAATTACGTAACCGTTTAAGTGGTACAGCAGAGTGCCCACGTTTAGCAGTATTTAGAAGTAACAATCACATGTATGCACAGATCATTGATGATGTAGCTCAGACAACTCTGGTTTCCGCTTCCACTCTTCAGAAAGATGTGAAAGCAAACTTAGAGAAGACAAACAACGTTGATGCTGCAGCATATCTTGGTAAAGTGATTGCTGAGAAGGCACTTGAGAAAGGTATTAAAGACGTTGTCTTTGACAGAGGCGGGTTTATTTACCAGGGAAAAATTCAGGCATTAGCAGACGCAGCTAGAGAAGCTGGGTTGAATTTCTAGAAGGAGGAGCACACATGAGACAGGAACGTATTGATGCTAGTCAGTTAGAGTTAAATGAAAAAGTAGTATCAATTAAGCGTGTAACCAAAGTTGTTAAAGGTGGCCGTAACATGAGATTCACAGCTTTAGTAGTTGTTGGTGATGGAAATGGTCACGTTGGTGCAGGCTTAGGAAAAGCTACTGAGATTCCAGAGGCAATCCGCAAAGGTAAAGAGGATGCAGCTAAGAACCTCATCAAAGTAGCATTAGATGAAAACGAAAGTATTACACATGATTTTATCGGTAAATTCGGAGGAGCTTCCGTACTGCTTAAAAAAGCTCCGGAAGGTACTGGAGTTATCGCCGGTGGTCCGGCGCGTGCAGTCATCGAGATGGCAGGAATCAAGAACATCCGTACAAAATCCCTTGGTTCTAACAACAAACAGAATGTTGTTCTGGCTACAATCGATGGATTACGTCAGATTAAGACTCCGGAAGAAGTAGCTAAGCTTCGTGGTAAATCAGTAGAAGAGATCTTAGGCTAAGGAGGTAAATAAAGATGGCAAATTTAAAAGTTACATTAGTAAAATCTCCAATTGGTGCTGTACCAAAGCATAAGAAAACTGTAGAGGCAATGGGACTTCGCAAAGTAAACAAAACAGTTGAACTGCCGGACAATGCAGCAACAAGAGGTATGATCAAACAGGTATCTCACCTGGTTAAAGTTGAAGAAGCATAATTGAATTAAACAGATAAGGAGGTGTCACAATGGATTTATCAAACTTAAGACCTGCTGATGGCGCAAAACAGAGTGATAATTTCAGAAGAGGACGTGGACACGGTTCTGGAAATGGTAAGACAGCCGGTAAGGGACACAAAGGTCAGAAAGCTCGTTCAGGAGGTACAAGACCTGGTTTCGAAGGTGGTCAGATGCCATTATATAGAAGAATACCAAAGAGAGGTTTCACAAACAGAAACTCTAAGACAATCGTTGGTATTAACGTAGAGGCCCTGGAAGTATTTGAAAACGATGCAGTAGTAACTGTTGAGACATTGATCGAACAGGGAATCGTTAAAAATCCAAGAGATGGAGTTAAAATTCTTGGAAACGGTGAGCTTACAAAGAAGCTTACAGTACAGGCTAACGCATTCAGCGCAGGCGCTGTAGCTAAGATTGAGGCTTTAGGTGGAAAAGCAGAGGTGATCTAATGTTAGAAACTTTCCGAAGAGCATTTGGAATTAAGGATATCCGTAAGAAGATCGGGTATACATTTTTGATGTTGATCGTGATCAGACTTGGTTCCGAACTGCCGACACCGGGAGTCAACCCGACTTATATTAAAGAGTTTTTTGCACAGAATACCGGGGAAGCGTTTAACTTGTTTAACGCTTTCACCGGAGGTTCTTTTGAGCAGATGTCTATATTTGCTCTGAGCATTACACCGTACATTACATCTTCTATCATTATGCAGCTTCTTACCATTGCAATTCCAAAACTGGAAGAAATGCAAAAAGAAGGTGAAGACGGAAGAAAGAAGATTGTAGCAATTACCCGTTATCTTACAGTAGTACTTGCATTGATCGAATCTACAGCAATGGCAGTAGGATTTGGTCGTCAGGGACTTCTGAAGGAATATAACTTTGTAAATGCTGCGATCGTAGTTTTGACGCTGACTGCAGGATCTGCATTCCTTATGTGGATCGGTGAGAGAATTACAGAAAAGGGTGTTGGAAATGGTATTTCTATCGTACTTGTAATCAACATTCTCTCCCGTGTGCCAAGTGATATGACAACACTGTTCGATCAGTTTGTGAAAGGCAAGAGTCTTGCGTCCGGTGGACTTGCTGTACTGATCATTCTGGCAATCATTGTTGCTATGGTCGTATTTGTTATTCTTCTTCAAGATGGAGAGAGAAGAATTGCGGTACAGTATTCACAGAAGATCGCAGGAAGAAAAACTTTCGGCGGACAGTCCACACATATTCCATTAAAGGTAAACACTGCAGGTGTTATTCCGATCATTTTCGCATCATCCTTGATGCAGTTCCCGATCGTTATCGCGTCTTTCCTTGGTAAGGGAAATGGAAGCGGAATCGGAAGTGAGATCTTAAGAGGAATGAATCAGGGCAACTGGTTGAATCCTGATCAGATCAAATATTCATGGGGATTGATCGTATATATTGTACTTACTGTATTCTTTGCTTACTTCTATACATCAATCACATTTAACCCATTGGAGATCGCAAACAATATGAAAAAGAGCGGTGGATTTATTCCGGGTATCCGTCCGGGTAAACCAACGGTTGAATATCTGACAAAGAGATTAAATTATATTATCTTTATCGGAGCATGTGGTCTCGTTGTAGTGCAGGTTGTTCCAATCTTCTTCAATGGATGGTTCGGAGCAAATGTGTCCTTCGGTGGAACATCATTGATTATTATCGCCAGTGTTATCTTAGAGACTCTGAAGCAGATAGAATCGCAAATGCTTGTGCGTAACTACAAAGGTTTTTTAAGTAATTAAGCAATAAATGTATTTTGACTCGCGGAAATTTTTCGCGGGTTAAAATGCTATAAGGAGGAACTTACATATGAAAATAATTATGTTAGGCGCGCCAGGTGCGGGCAAAGGTACTCAGGCAAAGAAAATTGCCGCAAAATATAACATTCCTCATATTTCTACAGGAGATATTTTCAGAGCTAACATTAAAAATGGAACAGAGCTCGGAAAAAAAGCAAAGACTTATATGGATCAGGGACTTCTTGTTCCGGATGAACTGGTAGTAGATCTGGTAGTAGACCGCGTAGGTCAGGAAGATGCAAAAAACGGTTATGTACTTGATGGATTCCCGAGAACAATCCCACAGGCAGAGGCTCTTGACAAAGCGATTGCCGGTCTGGGAGAGAAAGTAGACTATGCCATTGATGTAGATGTTCCAGATGAGAATATTGTGCGCCGTATGGGCGGTCGTCGTGCCTGTGTAGGCTGTGGAGCTACTTATCATATGGAATATGCGCCTACAAAAGTAGAAGGTATCTGTGATACATGCGGCAAAGAGCTGATCTTAAGAGACGATGACAAGCCGGAGACGGTGTTGAAACGTCTTGGCGTATATCATGAGCAGACACAGCCATTGATTGATTATTATACAAATGCAGGAATACTGAAGACGGTAGACGGGACAGTAGACATCAATGACGTATTTCAGGCAATCGTGGATATTTTAGGAGAATAAGAACATGCCAATTACAATTAAATCGTCCAGAGAAATAGAGCTTATGACGGAAGCAGGACGGATATTGGAGATTGTTCATAATGAGCTTGGAAAAGCACTTCGTCCGGGAATGAGTACGAAAGCTATTGATAAACTGGGGGAAGAAGTGATCCGCAGTTATGGATGTATTCCGTCATTTCTGGATTATAACGGATACCCGGCATCGATATGCGTCTCTGTGAATGATGAAGTTGTTCACGGAATTCCTTCCGAACACCGCATAATTCAGGAAGGAGATATCGTAAGTCTGGATGCCGGAGTCATTTACAAAGGATATCAATCTGATGCAGCGAGAACGCATGCGGTTGGAGAGATCAGCGAAGAAGCAAAAAAACTGATCGAAGTTACAAGAGAAAGTTTTTTCGAAGGTATAAAATATGCCAGAGAAGGCAATCATCTATTTGATATTTCAGCAGCGATCGGTAAATATGCCGAAGACAGAGGATACGGAGTAGTCCGTGATTTATGTGGACACGGTATTGGAACTGCCCTCCATGAAGCCCCGGAGATACCAAACTATGCAATGAATAGAAAAGGTGTAAAACTGAAAGCGGGAATGACACTTGCCATTGAACCGATGATCAACATCGGGGGATGGGAAGTGGACTGGATGGATGACGATTGGACTGTAGTGACAAGAGATCATTCATTGTCTGCACATTATGAGAATACAGTGTTGATCACTGAGGGCGAATCAAAACTTTTGACATTGACCTCAAATGTATAGTAATTTAGAGAATTAAAAATGAGGTCAGAGCTTGAGGAGGCTCTTCGGACACATCAAGAAGAACTTTCTTAATATAAAGTGGAGAAGAACTATGGACAGATATGAAACGGGAATGCTTGCACGTTCCAAAGCTGGACATGATGCAGGTTCAGTATATGTAATAACAGATACAGATGACGCATATGTATATCTGGTGGACGGTAAACTTAGAACATTTTCCCGCCCGAAAAAAAAGAAAAAGAAACACGTGCAGATTATTTTAAAGAAATATGACATTTCAAATGCAGACGATGTCAGGATTAAACGGATATTGAAAGAATGGAATCAGGAAGAGGAATCATAGGAGGATTAAAACATGTCAAAAGCTGACGTAATTGAAATTGAAGGAACTGTAGTAGAGAAATTGCCAAACGCGATGTTTCAGGTAGAACTTGAAAATGGTCATCAGGTTCTGGCTCACATCAGTGGAAAATTAAGAATGAACTTCATTAAGATCTTACCGGGGGACAAAGTAACATTAGAGTTATCCCCATATGATCTTTCTAAAGGAAGAATTATCTGGAGAGATAAATAAGAAGATATGTGAAAGAAGCCTTGTATCAAAGACAGCTGTCGATGGTACAAGGTTTTTGTGATTATTATAAAATAATTATTGACTTTCTTATGTATAAAGTGCTATACTATATGAGCACGTTTCTAGGCATTAGTCTGCCCTTTGGTCTTAGAGTTGCACAAAGAGCAAAGGAAGAATGTGAGAAATCGTGTAGAGACAAGAGGCAGAGCAATGGATGAAAGGAGGATTTGACGTGAAGGTTAGATCATCAGTAAAACCAATTTGCGAAAAATGCAAAGTAATCAAAAGAAAAGGAAGCGTTCGTATTATCTGCGAAAATCCAAAGCATAAACAGCGTCAGGGTTAATCACTGGAATGTTTATGGAGAATTGGAAGCTAGTTAAGGCGGCTGATAGCCGACACGCGGGGACGTGTGTAGACTATTTCAAATATACAAGGAACACCTGTAGCCGGTGGACATCCTTCGTATATTGCTTCTAATGCCGGCAGGTCATTGCCGAATTATTATAGAAGATAATCGGGTGCCGGAAAGGGTGCGAATACCGACGCACCTGGGTGGCGCGAAGCGCAACCCCTATTAAAGACGATGTGCGTAAGCTGAAAAGTGCATAGGTTGCACATCGACTGTGTGAGTTTACTCACAACAGATGAATGTGCAAGATATATAGGGCGAAGCCCGACAACGAGATGAAGCGATAGCGAAATCGAGTTGCTTTTCAGCAAGAACAAAAAAATCAAAAAACAGAAAATGGAGGAAATTCACAATGGCTCGTATAGCAGGTGTAGACTTACCAAGAGACAAACGTGTTGAGATCGGATTGACTTATATCTACGGAATCGGTAGAACAAGCGCAACTCGTATCTTAGCAGAAGCAGGAGTTGATCCAGACATTCGTTGTAGAGATCTTACAGACGAGGATGTTAAAAAGATCAGCGCTGTAATCGATGAGACACAGGTTGTAGAGGGTGACTTAAGAAGAGAGATCGCTCTTAACATCAAGAGATTACAGGAGATCGGATGCTACAGAGGTATCCGTCACAGAAGAGGACTTCCGGTTCGTGGTCAGAAGACAAAGACTAACGCAAGAACAAGAAAAGGTCCTAAGAGAACAGTAGCAAACAAGAAGAAATAATCAAAGAAAAAAGAAAGAGTAGGTTAGTTTTATTATGGCAAAGAAAGTTACAAAAAAAGTGACAAAAAGACGTGTCAAGAAAAACGTTGAACACGGACAGGCTCACATCCAGTCATCTTTTAATAACACAATCGTTACATTAACAGATGCTCAGGGAAATGCTCTGTCATGGGCAAGTGCAGGCGGTCTGGGATTCAGAGGTTCAAGAAAATCTACCCCATATGCAGCTCAGATGGCAGCTGAGACAGCAGCTAAAGCAGCATTAGTACATGGTTTAAAGACTGTTGATGTTATGGTTAAAGGACCAGGTTCAGGTAGAGAAGCAGCAATCCGTGCCCTTCAGGCATGCGGAATCGATGTAACAAGCATTAAGGATGTTACTCCGGTACCACACAACGGATGTCGTCCACCGAAACGCAGAAGAGTCTAATCAGATTGCGAATATGCATTTAACCATAAGGTCATATTAGGAGGAAATTAACATGGCAGTAAATAGAGTTCCAGTACTTAAGAGATGCCGTTCCCTTGGAATGGATCCAGTATATTTAGGAATTGATAAAAAGTCTAACAGACAGTTAAAGAGAGCAAATAGAAAAATGAGCGAGTATGGTCTTCAGTTACGTGAGAAACAGAAAGCAAAATTTATCTATGGCGTATTAGAGAAACCATTCAGAAACTACTACAAGAAAGCTAAACAGATGACAGGTATGACAGGTGAAAACTTGATGGTACTTCTTGAGTCCAGATTAGACAACGTAGTATTCCGTATGGGATTTGCAAGAACAAGACGTGAAGCTAGACAGATCGTTGACCACAAGCATGTTCTTGTTAATGGTAAGCAGGTTAACATCCCATCTTACCTCATCAAGGCTGGAGATGTGATTGAAATCAAAGAAGCTAAGAAGAGCTCACAAAGATACAAAGAGATCGTAGAGGTAACAGGCGGACGTCTTGTACCGGAATGGCTTGATGTTGATGCAGAAGCTCTGAAAGGAACAGTAAAAGAACTTCCTAACCGTGAAGTGATCGATGTTCCGGTAGATGAGATGCTCATCGTCGAATTATATTCTAAATAATAACCCGTAACACCACAGGAGGTGGACTTAGTGTTTGATTTTAATAAACCTAATATTGAAATAGCTGAAATTTCAGAAGATAAGAAATATGGAAGATTTGTTGTAGAACCTTTGGAAAGAGGTTATGGTACAACATTAGGTAACTCTCTGAGAAGAATTATGCTTTCATCATTGCCGGGTGCTGCAATCAGCCAGGTAAAGATTGATGGAGTTCTGCATGAGTTCAGCTCCATCCCGGGGGTGAAAGAGGACGTTACTGAGATCATCATGAACTTGAAGACGCTGGCTATTAAGAACACATCTGAGACGGATGAGCCGAAGACAGCATACATTGAGTTCGAGGGTGAAGGTGTTGTCACAGCAGCAGATATCCAGGTGGATCAGGATATTGAGATTATGAATCCTGAGACAGTTATCGCAACTCTTAACGGCGGGGCAGACAGCAAGCTTTACATGGAACTGACCATTACAAAGGGAAGAGGATATGTGAGTGCTGATAAGAATAAGAACGACGAGTTACCGATCGCGGTAATCCCGATTGATTCTATCTACACTCCGGTAGAGCGTGTAAACCTCACTGTAGAAAATACACGTGTCGGTCAGATCACAGATTTTGACAAATTGACATTAGATGTATATACTAATGGAACATTGCTTCCGGATGAGGCTGTAAGTTTGGCAGCAAAAGTGTTGAGCGAGCATCTGAAACTCTTCGTAGACTTGTCAGAAGTTGCTCAGGCAGCAGAGGTAATGATCGAAAAAGAAGATGACGAAAAAGAGAAAGCGCTTGAGATGAGCATTGACGAATTAGAGTTGTCTGTACGTTCTTATAACTGCTTAAAGAGAGCAGGTATCAACACTGTGGAAGAACTGACAAACAGAACTCCGGAAGATATGATGAAAGTACGTAACCTTGGACGTAAGTCTTTAGAGGAAGTACTTGCAAAACTTGATGAGTTAGGATTAGCTCTCAGCAAAGGGGAAGAGTAGAGTACCTTGTGCCTTCCGCTGATAAGCCCGAAGCGCACAGCGGAGCATTTGGCTAGTAAGCCCGAAGAAGCATAACCAAGTGTTAAATAATGGAGGATTAGAAAATGGCAAAATATAGAAAACTCGGCAGAACATCAAGCCAGAGAAAAGCATTATTAAGAAACCAGGTAACAGCTCTTATCAACAACGGTAAGATCAGAACAACAGAAGCAAAGGCTAAAGAGATCCGCAAGATCGCAGAAGGTCTTATTGCATTAGCTGTAAAAGAGAAAGATAACTTTGAAGAAGTTAAAGTTATGGCTAAAGTAGCACGTAAAGACAAAGATGGAAAACGTGTGAAAGAAGTTGTAGACGGTAAAAAAGTTACTGTATACGATGAAGTTGAAAAGACAATCAAGAAAGATATGCCAAGCAGACTGCACGCTCGTCGTCAGATGTTAAAAGTTCTCTATCCTGTAAAAGAAGTGCCAACAGCACAGGCAGGAAAGAAGAAAAACACAAAGGAAATCGATCTTGTTGCAAAACTTTTCGATGAAATCGCACCAAAATACGAGAACCGTAACGGTGGTTACACAAGAATCGTTAAAATCGGTCAGCGTAAAGGTGACGCAGCAATGGAAGTTCTTATCGAACTTGTATAATCGCATAATAATTTTAAGATTTGCAGAACGCATCCTGAGAAATCGGGATGCGTTTTTTTGTTCTCGTTAAAAATCTGACTATTTTGTTAAATAATCTACTTTTGTCAAATATAATTACAAATTGTAATAGAGATGATATAATATATACACTTATGCAGATAACATAGATTTACAATTGCTGTGGGAAAGTGATTGTAAAGGAAAGGACGGTAAAAAGAATGAGCAGATTAGAGCTTGCTTCCCCGACGAGAGCTGACATTATTATGGAAGAACTCTACAAGGATCTGGAACGTAGAATTGAGTCCAGCCCTCCGGGGTTATGCCCGGTTGATATGGCAAGAGCATTTTTGGAGTTGTGTCATGCACAGACTTGTGGAAAATGTGTACCATGTCGCATTGGACTTGGACAGTTGAATGGATTTATTAAAGATGTACTTGATGGAAATGCAACAATGGAAACACTGGATATTATGGAGGAGACCGCGCTGTCGATCATGGAATCCGCAGATTGTGCCATTGGTTACGAGGCGGCACACACGGTTTATAAAGGACTGATCGGATATCGTGATGATTATGTGGAACATATTAAAAATGGACGTTGTACATGTACATATAGTCAGCCAGTTCCGTGTGTATCTTTGTGTCCGGCTCATGTAGATATTCCGGGTTACGTAGCTCTTGTACGAGAAGGACGTTATGCGGATGCCATTCGATTGATCCGCAAGGATAATCCATTTCCGACTACATGCGGCTTTATCTGTGAGCATCCATGTGAGGCAAGATGTCGGAGAAATATGATGGATGATGCAATTAATATCCGTGGCTTGAAACGAGTAGCGGCAGACTTTGCCGGTGAGGTAGATCCTCCGGCATGCGCACCTTCTACAGGAAAGAGAATCGCGGTTCTTGGCGGAGGACCGGGCGGATTAAGTGCTGCTTATTATCTACAGCTTATGGGACATCAGACCACAGTATATGAAATGCTTCCAAAGCTTGGCGGAATGCTTCGTTATGGAATTCCGAATTACAGACTTCCAAAAGACCGTTTGGAGGAAGATGTAAATGCAATCTTAAAAACGGGTGTGGATGTAAAATATGGATTAAAAATCGGAAAAGATATTACGATACAGCAACTTCAGGAAGAATATGACGCAGTACTGATCACTATCGGAGCCAGCACAGATAAAAAACTTGGTCTGGAAGGAGAAAGCGCAGAGGGCATTTTCTCAGCAGTGCAGTTTTTACGAAATGTTGGTAAAAATATCATTATGGATCTGACCGGTAAAGAGGTGGCTGTAATCGGAGGCGGAAACGTAACGATGGATGCTGTTCGCACAGCAAAACGTCTCGGAGCAAAGAAGGTTAGTGTTGTGTATAGAAGAAGAGTTGCTGATATGACAGCGCTTCCATCTGAAATTGAAGGAGCAATCGCGGAAGGCGTTGAGGTTCAGACATTAAAGGCGCCGGCGTCCCTTGATGTAGACGAGAATAATCAGATTAAAGGAATCTATGTAACTCCGCAGATGATCAGTTCGATCAAAGACGGACGTGCAAGCATTAAACCGACGGGAGAAGAAGATATTTATATTCCATGTGACGTGCTTGTAGTGGCTATCGGACAGAATATCGAGACCAAACATTTTGAAGAGGCAGGAATTCCGGTAAATCGCGGAAAGATTGTTACTAAGAGTAACGGATCAATCGAAGGAATGCCGGGAGTATTTGCAGGTGGAGACTGTGCCAGCGGTCCGGCATCTGTAATCAAAGCGATTGCAGGGGCTAAGGTTGCTGCGGCTAATATTGATGAATATCTTGGCTATCACCATGAGATTTCCTGTGATGTGGAGATCCCAGAAGCAAATTTGGATGACCGTACACCGTGCGGACGAGTAAACTTAACAGAGCGAGAAGCAAATGAACGTGTAAATGATTGGGATGCCTGTGAAAACTGTATGACAGAAAAAGAGGCAAAGCAGGAGGCAGGAAGATGTCTTCGATGTGATCATTTCGGATACGGAATCTTTAAAGGAGGCAGAGAAAAATTATGGTAAATCTTACAATAGACGGAAAACAGATCTCTGTAAAAGAGAATACCACAATCATGGAAGCTGCCGCTTCAAATGGAATTCCGATTCCACATCTGTGTTATTTAAAAGAGATCAATGAAATTGCAGCCTGCCGTGTGTGCGTGGTTGAGCTGGAGGGAAAAGACAGACTGATTACATCCTGTAACAATGTGGTGAAAGAGGGAATGGTCATTCATACCAATAGTCCGAAGGTACGGAGACACAGACGTACGAACGTTGAACTGATTCTTTCACAGCACAATTGTGAGTGTGTAACCTGTCCGAGAAGCGGAAACTGTATGCTGCAGACGGTTGCAAATGATTTGAATATTATTGATATTCCATACAAAATGAAAATCGAGAAACAGCCTTGGAATAAGGAATTTCCACTGATCCGCGATTCTTCAAAATGTATTAAATGTATGCGCTGTATTCAGATCTGTGATAAAGTACAGTCCTTAAATATATGGGATGTGGAAGGCACAGGTTCAAGAACAACCGTAAATGTATCCGGTCATAAAACAATTGAGCAGTCTGACTGTTCGCTGTGTGGTCAGTGTATTACACACTGTCCGGTAGGGGCACTTAGAGAGCGTGATGATACAGAGAAGGTGTGGGATGCATTGGCAGACCCGAATAAGATTGTTGTGACACAGGTGGCTCCTGCTGTCCGTGCGGCGTGGGGAGAAGAACTTGGATTTAAACCAGGAGAAGCAACGGTTGGAAAGATTCTGGATGCATTGAAGAGAATGGGAGCAGATTACGTATTTGATACTTGCTTCTCTGCAGATCTTACCATTATGGAAGAAGGAACAGAGTTTATTCAGAGATTTACCTCCGGCGAGTTGAAAGACCGTCCGATGTTCACTTCTTGTTGTCCGGGATGGCTACGATTTGCGAAGTCTCAGTTCCCACATCTTGTGAAATATCTTTCTTCTGCAAAATCACCGCAGCAGATGTTTGGCGCAGTGATGAAAACGTATTTTGCGCAGAAGCTCGGAGTAAAGCCGGAGCAGATCTTTACAGTATCAGTTATGCCATGTGTCGCTAAGAAGGGCGAACAGGAAATGGATCTTTTCTATGAAGAGTATGCCGGGAAGGATATTGATGTTGTCCTTACCACGAGAGAATTAGTGAAGATGATCCGTGCAGCACACATCAGTCCGGAGACTCTGGAAGATCGTGAAAGCGATCGCCCGATGCAGGAGGGAACCGGAGCAGGCGTGATCTTCGGGGCAACAGGTGGAGTTATGGAGGCTGCACTTCGAAGTGCATACTTCCTGTTAAAAGGCGAAAATCCACCGGCAGATGCTTTCCGTTCCGTAAGGGCAGAAGGTTTTAACGCAAATCATGGTGTGCAGGAAGCAGATTTTCAAATTGATGATATCACGGTGAGAACTGCAGTTGTCAGCGGTCTTGGAAATACTCGTGCACTGCTCAATAAGATTGAAAAAGGGGAAGTCCACTATGATTTCGTAGAAGTAATGGCATGTCCGGGAGGATGTGTAGGCGGAGGCGGTCAGCCGATTCATGATGGAGAAGAGCTTGCATTTGAACGAGGTAAGAATCTGTACCAGTTAGATGAGTCTGCAAACTTGCGTTATTCACATGAGAATCCGGATATCAATCTTCTGTACGAGGAATATTTTGAAAAGCCGAACAGCCATAAAGCACATATGTTGTTACATACAGATCATCTGGAAAGTATGGAGCTATATGGAACAGGATACTGTGATTACAGTAAAAAGTAATACATGTATCATAAAAAAGATTAAAATAGAATACACAGACAGAGAGGTGAGGCATGTGCGTCACCTCTCTGCTACGTTACAAAAGCATTCGTTTAAAAATGTAAAGAAAATCTCTTGACAATACGCTGCCTGTGACATATGCTGATATTTCAGAGGCATATTGGACTTATCGGAGGAATGAGAAATGAATTATAACAAGATTGTGCAGGGAATTCTGGATATTGGAGAATCTATGCTCATCAGCGGAGCAGAAAACTATCGAATCGAGGATAGTTTATATAGAATGTGCAGAAGCTATGGCTTTGTAAAATATGATGTATTTGTTATTCCAAGTAATATTCAGATTACAGTGGAGACTGAGAACGGAGATATTATTACACAGGTGCGCCATATTGAAAATGCGGACATTGATTTTGACCAGCTTGACTATATGAATAACTTATGTCGATATGTATGCAGCCATACACCGGATGAAGAGGAGTTACAGAAGAAGTATCAGGAAGTGAAGAACCGTCCGCCGCAGCATCCGGCAGCCAAGTATTTTGCCGGCATTATGGGAGGCACCGGATTTGCGGTTTTCTTTGGATGTAATTTTAAAGATGCAATTGTAGCGGTGATTGTCTCTCTTATGATCGTTGTTGTGGGAAAATGGTTAGAGAAGAGAGAGGGGAATCTGTTTGTATATAATACGATTCTATCTTTCCTATCAGAAGTTATTATTGTATTATCTGTCAGAAATGGATTTGCAGATCATCCGGAACGGATTATGATTGGAATTGTCATGCTTCTTATCAGTGGACTTAGTACGACAAACGGTATTCGGGAAATTTTACAGAAGGACTATATTTCCGGTTTTATCAATATTATGAATTCCATCTTAGGGGCAGCAGGAATTGCAGTGGGTACAGCGCTTGCTATGCTGATGTTAAATGATTTTTCCGCAGAAGGATTTATCCTGAATCACAGTATACCGATTCAGTTAGTGTCCTGTACGATTGCCTGTGTAGGCTTTGCGTTTTGGTTCCAGATTCGCGGAAAGCAGGTAATTTATTCCGGAATCGGCGCATTTATCACATGGAGTATTTATTTGATCGTGTTTGAGGTTGAGCCAAGTAACTTCTTAGCAACACTGATTGCAGCAATTTTCGTAGCAGCTTACGCATTTGTGATGTCAAGAATCAACAAAGCACCGTCAACCATTTTCCTGACAGCGTCCGTATTCCCGCTCATTCCGGGACCGAATCTGTATTATATGATGTATGGATGTGTAACCAGAGATATCCCCCTCGCATTCAGTGAGACAGTGATCCTGTTGGCAACGTGTCTTGCAATCGCGTTCGGCTTTAATATTGTGGATATTGCAGCAAGAAGCATAATGAATGCAATGAAGCGAGATTATCATATTGGAAAAAATTCATAGCAAGAAAAAAAGATGCATACTCTTGACACGGGGTGCATCTTTTTAAATTACATTTTTCTTTAAAATAGAGTAAAGATTTTGTCAGTTGAATAAAAAATAAAAGGGAGTAGTCATTGATCCTTTGATATAATGGTTTCGACGAAAAAACTACAAATATTAAAGGAGACTACTCTCATGGATATTGTAACATTATTAGAAGGATTAGTGAATGGGTTAATTGAAGCAGAGGAAAAATTTTTGAATGATCCGAAAGATTTCTATTCTTTGGAGAAGTCAGTAAAAGCTACTACAGAGTCATTTTCAGCAGGATTTTTAGGCGCAGTGCTTTCAAGTGTTAATGAACAAATATGTAATAGTATTTGGCGACAGGGAAAATATATCATTCAGCGAAATGATAAGAGAACTTTGATAACGTCTGTAGGTGACGTGACATTTGATTGCACATATTTTAAAAGAGTGTCTCCTAAAAGTGGATATACATATCTTCTTGAAGATATGATAAGTTTAGATAAACACGAGAGATTTAGCGAAGAAGCGGAAGTTCTGTTACTCACCGAGGCTCTTAAAACAAGCTATCAGGGGCTATCGGGAAATAGATAGTTCTAATAAGGGGCAGATGTGACTCGTGCGAGTCACATCTGCCCCTGAAACTTTTCCATAAAAAGAGAAAAAGATGGCTAACGACAACCATCTTTCACTCCGTTCCATGTTATAATGGAACTATGATAACCAAAGATTATTATAACGATTTTTTTGAATTAGGGCAACAGAAAATTAACTTCAGTTTCTTCGAATTGTGTTTACCTGACGACGATCCAGTCTATACCCTGAAAAAAGGTAAGCGCCAAATATTAGAGCGGATGGTGTTCTGATTCTCTATTCGATACAATTGT
>UQRE01000038.1 GCA_900543415.1 uncultured Dorea sp.
CAAACTCAACTTTTACGTTGATATGTCCGTCTGGCTTTTTGTGGGAAAGCAGTACTACCGTTTCGACTGTCTTTTCGTTGAGCAACCGAATTTTAGCGTTTTCTCCTCTTTTTTAATCTAACTCATTATTCTGTTCCTCAAGCAATCTCTTCAATTCTTCTTTACTTGGAAGAACTGTCTGATACTTACTAGCAAAAATCTGTGTATTATTTTCTGGAAGTGTCATTTCTACAACAGCATTATTCTTATCTTTACACAAGACAATACCGATTGTTGGATTCTCATCCTCCAGTTTTACTTTTCTGTCATAATAGTTCACGTACATCTGCATCTGACCAATATCTTGATGTTTTAATTCTCCAATCTTCAAATCAAAAAGCACAAAACATCTCAATAAACGATTATAAAAAACCAAGTCTACTCGGAAATGTTCTTCTTTGAATGTGAAACGTACTTGACGTCCGATATATGCAAATCCTGTTCCAAGTTCCAACAAAAATTTTTGCAAATGATCAATAATTCTTGTTTCCAGTTCTGTTTCTGAATATTCCGGTAACTCTGGAAGCCCAAGAAACTCCAATACATACGGATCTTTCACGGCATCTTCCGGCTTTTCAATAATCTGACCTTCCGTTGCCAGACGAGTAACCTTGTCCTTGTTCGTACTTAGTACAAGTCGTTCATATAAAGCGCTATTGAACTGTCTCTTTAATTCTGATAGGCTCCAGTCATTCTTTGCTGCTTCAATTTCATAAAAATGTCGTTCATTTGCATCGGAAATACGCATTAATTTCAAATAGTGTGACCAACTAAGGAAAAACTTTCTTCCATTGCTTACTGCTGGTAAATTTTTGAATTGGTCAGAGACTGTCTGACCAATTTGATCATTCGCATAAGTCAGATAAAACTTTCGCATCTGCTTTAGGTTTGTAACCGAAAAACCCTTTCCAAATTTCTTCAGCAAATAATCTGATAACTCTTTCAGAAGATACTTTCCATATTCAGCACGTTCTTTCCCTTGCTGTTCTTCTTCGTAAATCCGACGTCCAATCTCGTAATATGCATAAACCATAGACAAGTTAACTGCGGTTTTAGCTTGTTTTCTTGCACTATCAAGCAGTTCGGAAATATCTTGTAAAAATTTCTTATTGATTAAATCCATGTTGCCACCTCCCATCTTTTTCCTACTATTTCTATATTATATTTAATTTTAAATTAGTCAGGAGGTATCTGACCAATTTACAGTTTTTACACTTTTTCAACACATTCTAAAAATCACTCATTTTCCGTGTTTCCTTCTGCATCCATAAGCCTATAATAGTCTTCCATATCCAAACTAAATCTCACATGCGTATCCGGTTTTAATTTTCGATTGTTCTTCTAGAATAACGCGATAGTTTCTACATGACACGAGCGGATAGAAAGTGTCTCATTTGCCAGGCGATTCGACCGACTTAATCCACTGCTGTTCCTAACCTCTCAGTCGTAACAAGAAACATGTCCACTTTTTTACATTTCCTCAATTACTTCAAAAATTTTATAAGAGCAAATCCACTAATAAATTATAATTCACTTAAAAGCATTTCAGTTGTATAATTGACAGGTGTTTTTTGGATAACAGAAAAAATTTTAGATATTCTCTCAAATTCTCCTTGCCTATTGTTTTGAATCTCACTTACAGAAGTCTTAAAAAGAATTGCCCATAAAAAATAAAAGTTTTGATCAGTCTTATATTGAATCCCCTTTTTTGAATGATTAAATAAGGCCCTCAATTGTTCAGAATTATTCTCTATCAACATTAATATTTTCTCAATAAATACTTCTACATTTTCTAGTGCCGTCACAAAAGCTTTTGGATTGCTATTCGATAAATCATTTAATGTTTTTGTGACATTATCTTTACTCATTATCCTAGCACACATTCTATCATTTCGCTTGTAAATATTTAAGACATTTATGATTTCCGCATGGGGTTGATTCATTCTATAATCAATGTATGCTAAAGAAGTTATTAATTCTTCCAATTTCATTCGTGTATCTCTAGCTCTAAAAACCTTCTTTTCATATCTGGCTGCAATCTCTTTTACCTTTATAACTATATCTTTGTCTATATATGCATTCCACATTTCAAAAGTATTTTCTTTAATCGGATACGGCTTTGTATTTAATCTTAAAAACAAGTCTATTTGACTAAAATCTGGATTTTGTTCCGAATCTATTTCTATTATATCCATAGGAAATTCTAAAATCTTTTCTTCAAAGACATCGTCTACTGTATCTATCGTTTTTCCATTCAATTCGGATAAAATTCTTAATTTAGATAATTTAAACTTGTCCTTATCAGAACATACAGATTCTCCACGTTCATCTATATAAGTTTTTCCCAAAAATCCCAAAATTGTAAGTAAACGCTGTTGTCCATCTACAACCTCCTTTATCCTGTCATTCCTTTTATAAATAAAAAGTGGCGGTATATTGATTCCCAATAAAATACTTTCCATTAAATATGAAGCCTTTTGCAAATTTTTCACCTCTGATCTTTGGTAATCCGGTCTTATTAAAAATCTGGATTTTTTCATATCAGAAATAATGTCCTCAATCGTTAGAGTTTCAGGTAATGGTTTATTAATTTTATAATGTGAAATTTGATCTTTTTCACTTGTACATTCCATCATCTCAAAAAAGGCTTCCGGATTCTTCATATACTTTTGATAATCAATTTTAAAGATGTCTTGAAATATATTGGCTATAAATTTATATCTATTATTGATTGCCGAATAATAATGACTACCTGTAGACTCAAAAATTAGTTCTACACTTCTTTGTGGATTATTTATTATGTTATCCCACAATTTTAAATTTTCACTAGCACCAGATATATAATCGAAAACTTGTTCAATTTTTATATCTTCAATTTGTCCACCATTCTGCAATACAATATCTATTGCCCAATAAAGTACCTCATAAAACAATTTATTATCACATAAATAATTATTTCGTTCTTTACATACAATATTAAATTTCGACAAATAACTGATAACATTATCAAATTCAACTAATATCTCATCTGCGCTTTTACTTTCTAATATAGAATGGTAATATTTTCCAATGATATCAGCTTTTGAACTCCCTTTCGAATAACTAAATATTGGAACAAACGGAAGTGTTATTAAATTTCTTACCAGTGAAACTATGATATTTACCTTATCACGTTTACTAGCCTTTTTCTTACTTTTAGGAAGAATTATTTCGCACAAAAAATTATAAAGTCCAGTATTATTATATATTTTATTATAAAGTAAGTTTGATAATTTGTCATTAATATAAGCGGCCCTATCGATATCATATTTTTGCAATGGTGTAATACCTGAATTATATCGTCTAAATATTTCCTTTTTAATTTTCTCTTCTTTTTCTTCATCCAGTTTAGGTTCATCAACTACGTTAAATTGCAAAATACGAATTCTGGTATCTTCAAATAATTCTCTTGTATCCGAATCTAATTGACTGTATCTTTTTCCAGCAAGAGCTTTTAAATTATGTAATCCTTTATCCTTTAAAACGAGCTTATCCTCCAAAAAGCGTTCTATAGTTTCATACCTCTGTCTTCCATCAATCACCTCATTCTTATCTTTAGTTTGAAATAAAACAAGTGGCGGAATTTCTGTTCCCAACAAAATACTCTCTATAAAATACGTTGCTTTCTCCTCATCCCAAACATAATTTCTCTGAAAATACGGCTTATAGTTTATTTTTCCTGCATATCTTTGATTCAAAAAAATAGACGATACTTTTTTTACTATATTATCTATTTTTAATTTCTCTTTAAAAATATCCATTATATCTGAATAATCTAATTGTATATTCGACATTATAAATTTCCTCCCTAATCACAGTATACTATTAATCCACTATTATCCGATCCCGCAACTTTTTACTTGAAAATTCTTCTACAGTATTTGAAACAATAGATCCTTGAAAAAAGAATTCATTATTATAATTTTGTCTCATTTTTACTAGTCCATCTAATGCGAAACGAAAAACATACTGCCAAGAAGTATTTTCAAAAGATGATACTATTTGATGAAGCCCTGGTAACCATTCGTAAAGATATCTGCACTCATCATATACTGTAACATCTGTAAACATACAATTCTCCTTTGCGATATATTGAAATCTCTTGTTGTGTAAAATATTATTATGCATTGGATATGCTAGCTGGTTAAGAACAATATCAAAAAATAAATTACTATGAGGCTTGTCGAGAAATTGATATAAATTCCTCTCTAACTCAAAATACTCTTTTATTTTTTGCACATCTTCCTTTAATTTAATTTTCCCTCTTCTTAACAAAACAATTATTTTTAATCCCCTTAGTAATTCCTCATAATTTCCTATCTCCCCCAAGAAACATTGGCTTTTTTCGCTCAAAAGGCCACACTGTAATAACTTTCTTGCAGTAAAAAAATACTTAGCCACAGAATTTCCATTCGATATATTTATAAAATCCTCATTATCTCTGTTTAAATCTGTTAAGTCAAACAGTTGATTCAAATATGGATTTTGTGCAATTCTTTGTAACGGTATAATGACTGCTGGTATATCACGCAACACTGCAGATAAAAACTCACCATAATATAATTCAAAATTCTTGGTTACTTCCTCAAAAACTTTACAATATTCCAAATTGCTAATCCCATTTCCATCTATTTTAATTTCTAATGAGGGATATTTTTTAAAAAATAAATACTGAGATACTATCTCATAATAATCATCTACAGATTCTTTCGTTATATCTGGCATGGAAAAATTCGTAACTATCACTCCAGGAGAATTTAAACGGTGATTTTGACATAGCGTTGACACACATCTCAATGCATGTTGAGTGGATGGTACACTTCCACAAGCATCTATGTATACAATATCAAATTTTTTGGGAGTCTGTTGAAAAAAGGTTTCTATATTCTGTTTTAAGATTCTTGGTTGTGGGTATTCTCCTTGATCATAAGTAGCAATTGCCTTTTTATATGCTTGATTATTTGACTCAAATCCCCAAATATTTTGAGGCAATATACCAAGATTAATTAATTCCTGAAAATCGTTATCTGGCTCTGGACCACTCAAAAAACAAATCATCAAGTCTTCCGGCCTTTTTCTCTCCACAAAAGAATCATGTAATTTCTCCCAATTTGTTATATAGGAAACATCAATTTTCTGCGCCTCTGCTTTATTTTGGCTTACATCTTCTGATAAAGTAAAATAATCATATAACCTACGTACATAATTTCTTTCAACACAACATGACTGCCCTCTTTTAGAAGTTAAAAGCTCTACTGCACTAAAAATTGCCTTATGTCTTACATTCCGTTTTGTGTATTGATTATATTTATAATGTTCCTTCGTACTGATCCACTCCTTCACAAACTTATTTAAAATTGAATTTTTTCTCCATCCGGCAACACAAACGCCTGCTCATATCCAACGTCTAATGCTTCTGCAATCTTTACCATTTCCTCAAAAGAAACCGTACCACGCTGTAGCTTTTTATTAAAATTCTGTGGTGTTTGTCCAATCCGTCTGCAAAGTTCCGCAAGACTAATATGCTTTTTATCACATAGTTCTCTTATCATATCCTATGTTGCCATCTTCCACCTCCATTAGTTAGTATTATTATAAATCATCTGGTTGACAATCACAATATAGCTACTTCTTGAGTTTCCGCAGTTTTATCCACAGACCTCTGATTATTACTGCATCTTTATAAACAACTTTTAAAAAATGCCCAAAATATAAGGAATCTTCATCCTTTTTGCTGTAAAATTAAGCTACCAACCAAAAACCTTACTAAACAAAAAAGAAGGAGATTCCCTATGACTAATTTTACATCAAATACTTATCAAATGAAACGTAAAATTTTAACTTTTTCAAATAAAATTTCAAGGCGTCTTTCTAAACCTGAACGAAAATTCACCGCCGATATTACTTACGGTATGCTGGCAGCTCAAAGTTTTCTTTTAACGGATGTTGTTGATCAGCTTCATGAGGATTCTAAAAAAATAAATATCGTTGATTGCCTTTCCAGACACCTTGATAAAGGTACTCCTGTAGAAGCTGCTGCTTCTTATCTTCAGCAGATTAAAAAATGGATTCCTTCAGAGCCTGTGATTCATATCGATGACAGCGATGTTGTAAAACCGAATGGTTATAAATTTGAGTCACTTGGTATCGTGCGCGATGGTTCTGAAAGCACCTCTGCAAAAAATGTGTATAAAAAAGGATATCATGTTACAGAAGCCTGTGTTCTCACCAAAAGCAATTCTCCTGTCAGCATTTTTTCCAAAATACACTCATCCTCAGAAAAGGATTATAAATCTGCAAATACCATTACCTTTGATGCCATAGAACAAGGAGCTGCACTTTTTGGAAAAGCAACCTTTGCAATGGATCGTGGTTACGATGATAACAAGATGTTTCTTAAGTTGGATGAGTGGAAACAGGATTATGTGATTCGTCTCAAATCCAACAGAAAGCTCCTTTATCATAACAAATGGACACTTGCTACAGAACTTCGTAATCGTCGTAAAGGTAAAGTCAAAACCAATGTATTCTATAAAGGAAAAGACCACGAAGCTTACCTTTCCCATATTAAAGTTCAAATCACAGCATCTAGAAAAAACATATTTCTGGTGCTGATTTACGGCATTACGGAGCATCCAATGATGCTTGCAACCAATAAAGAAATAAATTCTAAAGAAGATGTAATCAGGGTGGCAAGAATCTATTTTTCTAGATGGAAAATTGAAGAATATTTCCGTTGCAAAAAACAGATGTTTCAGTTTGAAAACTTCCGTGTACGGAAGCTTCGTGCAATCAATGCACTCAATTTTTATATCACCTTATGCATGGCATTCCTGGCAATGATTTCAATGGAATCAGAAACAAATGCATTAAAGGTTGCAATTATAAAGACAGCAGATTCTGTGAAGGAAAAAGTTTTCTTCTGCTATTACCGATTGGGAAAAGGCATCTCCGGCATACTTTCATATGCCAAAGAGGGCGTCAGGCTCTGGTTTCGGACGAAACGTCCGGCATACCGTCAACTCTGCCTTAAACTGGTCGCTTAGATAGATAAAAGAATAGTTCTCCCAAAGTCCGGTTCAGGCGGGGCTTATTTCAGTGCCTCTAATCAGCAGACTGTCACTCTCTTTCTTTCAAAAAATGGGCAGATTGGTACTTTGGGAAGATTTGACTATTCCAGAATTACAATTTACGGAAACTCAAGAGCTACTTCAATAATTTTCTTCCCATAAAAAGTGCTCTGTAGCTTTCCCCAAGCCACAAAGCGCTCCAATTTTCATCTACAATTCACTTCTCCACATCTACCTTCGTACCCGATTTGAATTCTATTTACTAAAAACACTCTCAACCTACAGTGTCTCATAAAAATATTAATGCCAATATCAGAAAAGAGTTGCCAGCATATTCACGCATTAGCAACTCTCATCGTATTTTCTCCCTAATATATGATAATTTACTTTCCTACTTTCTCAGCATCCATAATCCTATAATAGTCTTCCATATCCAAACTTAATTTCACATAAGTATCAGGTTTGGATTTTCGGTTGCTCTTCTGAAGTAACGCGATAGTCTCGACATGCGCATCATTGTCCAAACTCAATTCCATATCTTCTTCAATAATTGGAAGTTTGAATTTTATGGATTTCAACCACTGTCCGTTCGACTGTCGCTCCTCGTAGATCTGAATTTCAGAAATCAAAGATTCCATAATCTTACGTTTTTCCAGTTCATCCATAACGGAATACAGCTTATCAAAGTAAATCAACACATTATATATATTATCTCCGGTCAGCTTCTCTGCTTCAACCGCCATCTTTTTCGCTCTGGCTTCAATCAGCCAACTTTCTGTGTCTTCAATCTTATCATACATCTTGTACAATCGATCATCAAGGTCTGCCTTACGTTTATAGTAGTGTCTATCGTCCGGATCCATAGAATCTATTTCTTCCATCAGTTTAGATTTTGTAGAATAACTCTGCCGTAGCTGCTTTTCATAGTTTTCAATCTCCTGCTGAATAGCTGTTGTATCCACTTTCATGTTGATCTTTTCCTGCATCATAGCAGCAAACTTCGGATTGCTGACCAGTTTTACAATCACTTCTGCTACCGCATCATCCAGTAATTCCTCATGAACCTGTTTTCTATAATCGCATTTATGCCCACGAGTCATAGTGCGATGTTTACAGCCATAATAGAAAAAATCTTTATACTTTGTACCATCCGCTTTACGTTTGATACTTTTATTTCCATACATCCCGGCTCCACAAATCGGACACTTGACAATCCCAGACAACAAATGCACTTTCGTATCTTTACCACGATTTAGTTTTTCATATTTTTTTGCCTGTGCCAACAGTTTCACCTGCGCCGCATTCCAAAGTTCCTCTGATACGATACCTTCATGTAAGCCATCAACCAGCAAATAATTATCCTGTTCTACCAGTTTATACTCATTTCTCGTGCCATGCACTTTTTCTGTTTTTCTTCTTCCATAAGCGATTTTGCCACAGTAAACAGGATTTTTCAGTATTCTACGTATAAGTGATGCATCAAACAACGGATTTTTACCATTTTGTCGCTGAATCTTGTGAATACCGTGATTCTCAAGATATTTTGCAAGACCATTTGACCCGATATCTGTATGTACATACTGGTCAAAGATGACACGGATTGCTTCCGCTTCTTCCTCATTGATAAAAAGTTCTCCCTTTTCCAACGAATAACCATATGGAGCAAATCCACCATTCCATTTACCTTCACGAGCTTTCTGGATTCTTCCTTCCATGGTCTGAACACGGATATTTTCACGCTCAATCTCTGCAACCGCCGACAATACGGAAATCATCAGTTTTCCTGCATCCTTCGATGAATCAATTCCATCTTCCACGCAAATCAGATTCACACCAAAATCCTGCATGACCTGCAAAGTAGAAAGTACATCTGCCGCATTTCTTCCAAATCGGGAAAGTTTGAATACCAGAACATATGAAACACCATCTTTACCCGATTTAATATCTTCCATCATACAATTAAATTCCAATCTGCCTTCAATGGATTTCCCTGATTTTCCGGCATCTTCATATTCCCCTGCAATCTCATAATCGTTATAATCAGCAAATGCTTTCATTCTGGATTTTTGTGCATCCAGTGAATATCCATCAATCTGCATTGTGGTAGATACTCTTGTATAAAGATATACTTTTATCTTTTGTTTTGTCATAGTATCATCCCCTTTAATCTTCTAAAACCCACGGCATAGAATAATATTCTTTTGTTATAAAATCATCCATTTCCCAACCGAACCCTGAAAACTCATGATAGATGTACTCCAGCCGATCTTTCCATAATTTATACATTTCTTCATCTCTTCTTGCTATTGTTACCGCATCTCGATAAGCATCACCCAATGCATCATAAAATTCTTCATTGATATCTCCATAACTCATCGTAAAGTCCGTTGCACATTCCGCAAAATATAAAGCCAAATCTCCATACCATCTGCCATCACCACACATATCAGCAAAATCGGATAAAATCTGTTGTGCTTTTTCTAATGAAAATCCTGTTCTGACAATATTGGAAGGATTAAATATTTTGTACAGCTGCTTTTTGTATTTCTCTAACAGAGCATTTCCATACTCTTCTCCAAGAAACAATAGATTTAATCTTGCTTCTGCAGTTTTGTTTGTTTTATACAAATCAGAAATTATTGTTACCAGTTCTTCTTTATCCATTGTATTTAATTTTTTCAACAGTGCTTTTTCTGTTAATTTCTTTGCCATTTTCGTATTTACCTCTTCAAAAAGAAACCTACTCTTTCTTTCAAATCATCACTAAATCCATCTAAATCTTCTTCTGTAATCACGCCATGATTTATCAAAGCAACAATATCATAAAGCATGTCACTTTTACGCATTTCCAGAATCACTCCCGGATGCTTCCTGTCTTTCTTAATTCTTTCTTCCAACTTCCAGAATTTATCCGAAGCGTCCTCCGAACTATTCAATAACTGAATATATTCTTTTACAAGTCGCTCCATATAATTTTCCTGCCACCCGCCAATTCTGCTTCTAAAAAGTTTCCAATCACTTTTTGAACATTCCATATACTCATCCATCCTGTTATTTTTTCTCTGTTTTCTGCTCTAACATTTTTATAGAATTAAAATAATCCTGCTCTACATCACTAAGCGTTCTTGCTTTATATTTCTTATATTCATCTGTAGCCTTATCAACCGCCTGCTTATGGGAAATACTTCCATTTCCAAGAAGCAGTTTCTCACCACTCATAGTAAGGATACGATCCAGATGTTCTGCCCAATCCTGCATCGTCATAGCCTGTTCGCGCTCTGCCTGACGTTCTGCAAAATCCAAATATCCGGATACGAGCTGACCCATAGCACGAAGTTCTTTTTCATCCAGATAATTCTTTGCAATCACAGCTTCTTTGAGAGTTGGCTGATTTCCGGCAAAGGTTGTCAATCCCATAAATTCCTTTTCTGCATCAGCTCTTGTATAAATAACTTCTGCCGCAGTCTGTCCATGAATGGCATAATGGATTTTATTCTGAACCTTTTTAAAAAATTGGATTGAAATTTCTGCTTTCGGGTCATAATCAATACTGGTAGCGTAAATCTCCAACACCTGACGATAAAACACCTTTTCAGAAGCACGGATGTCTCTGATTCTTTCAAGTAATTCCTTGAAATAACCACCGCCGCCCAAATTTTTCAGGCGTTCATCATCCATAGCAAAACCTTTTTTCATATATTCTTTTAAGATATTTGTTGCCCAGATTCTGAACTGTGTACCACGTTTGGATTTCACACGGTAACCAACGGAAATGATAACATCCAGATTATAATAATCCACCTGATAGGTTTTACCGTCAGAAGCAGTTGTTGCAAAATTTGCAACAACTGAATCCCTTTGCAATTCACCTTCAGTAAAAATATTTTTGATATGTCTGGAAATAGTTGATTTATCTCTCTGGAACAGTTCAGCCATCTGGTCAATGGACAACCAGACGGTATCTTCATCAAAGGTTGTCTCAATCTTCGTTAATCCATCTTCTGTTTTGTATATAATCATATGTGATTTTTGATTCATTGTATCCTGATTATTCACGTTATTCCTCCCATCACTATTTTCGATTTTCCTGACTTTAGAAAAATCGTATACGACTCAGTAAAATGTTCAAACTCTATACTTCGTATTTTCGCATAGAGTTTGGACACCATTTTCACGTTTTAATTATATCATGCAATCTTCTCACTATCAATGCACGAATCCGTGAAATTCTTATCGGAATCATTCACCGTAACATTGCCAGTTCCATCGCCTGTAGGTTTTACCTCTGGAAGATTGTCAATATCCAGAACAGCTGCATATTTTTCTATCAGGTTTGCCAACAAGTCAGCAAATCCGTTCCATTCATTCCTTATGGTTTCAATGAAAGGAAGTGCTATTTATGCAAGGTGGAGTAAGAAAAAGAGGTACAACATGGTCATATTATTTTGACCTTGGAAAAATTGACGGTAAAAGAAAGAAAAAAGAAAAAGGTGGATTCAGAACCAAGAAAGAAGCTGAACAGGCATTGACTGCTGCTATGAATGAATACAATAATGCCGGGACTGTATTTGAACCGACAGAAGTAACGGTTGCTGATTACATGAATCAGTGGTTTGATCTGTACTGTAAGACCAACCTAAAATATAACACACAAGTTGGATATTTAAGAATTATTCAAGGGCATTTAATTCCAAAATTTGGTATGTATAGATTAAAAGCAATCACCCCGGCAGTATTACAGGAGTACGCTGTTGAATTAAAAATGAACGGTAATTCAAAAAGTCATTTAGTTGGTATTTTATCTGTATTCAGTGCAGCATTGAATTATGCAGTTGAACCAATGCACTATTTACAGTCTAACCCCATGCGGTATGTGAAATTTCCAAAGGTTGAGAGAAAACCACGTGAACGAATTGTACTGACATTAGATGAATGGTGTAAAATTCGTGACAGATTTCAAAACACCCGGTATTATATACCTTTAATGATCGGATTTTATACAGGCTTACGAATATCAGAAACATTTGGTCTTACTTGGGATGATATTGATTTTGATAAAAGGAAAATATCTGTAAATAAGCAGATTGTAAAACGTAACTTTGGTGCAGATGTAAGAAAGGTTGTTGAAAAGAAAGGTAAGAAAGAACAGCGTTCATCTTGGTACTTTACTACACCAAAAACTTTTACTTCCATTCGTGAAGTCCCTTTTGGTGAAACACTATATCAGGCATTGAAACAGGAAAAGGCTGAACAACTTAGGAATGAAATGAAGTATGGTGAATATTACACGATTCATGTTAAAAAGATTGAAACTGATGAAAAAGGTAATGACATGATCAGGGTTGTACCAATTCAAAAATGTGTTGAAAGTCCACTACAGCGTATCAGGTTGGTGTGTGTTGATGAAAACGGTCAGTATACTTCTACTGATTCATTTAAGTATTGCAGTAGGGTTATACACCATGAAATGCATCTTGCCTTTGATTATCACAGCTTAAGGCATACACACGCAACACTGTTGATTGAATCCGGTGCTGATGTTAAGAATGTTCAGACACGATTAGGACACACCAACATAGAAACTACATTGCAGACCTACGTGCATGATACTGAAAAAATGGCTGAACGTTCTGTTGATCTCTTTGAAAAAATCACCCAAGCAAAAACGTCATAAATAAAAATAGTGGGAGTGAATCCGCTGATTGTTCAGCGTGTTCACTCCCTTTTCTTTGTTCAGTGATGATTTTAAAAATTACGGTGGCAAATGGGTGGCAAATAGACTGAACTCCACTCACAAAAGCCTATAAAACCGCTTATTTACGTGATAATAAACTGACTGTTTCAACATGCACCGTATGTGGGAACTGATCTACCGCCCGAACTCTCTCAAGCTCATACCCATTCCCTCTCAGGAACTTCACATCCCTCGCCAGCGTCGCGGAGTCACAACTCACATACACGATCCGCTCCGGTTGCATATCCACCATCGTCTGAAGAAGCGATTCTTCGCAGCCTTTTCTCGGCGGATCTACCACGATCACATCTGCATGCGCGGTCTCGCCTCCATGCTCTTTCGCATAAGTTTCGTAATACTGAGGCAGCACCTCTTCCGCCTTTCCAACAAAAAACTCTGCATTTTCAATTTCATTTATCCTCGCATTATTTCTGGCATCATCGATTGCCTGCGGCACAATTTCCACACCATATACTTTTCCAGCCTTTTGTGCAAGGAAAAGGGAAATCGTTCCAATTCCACAATACAGATCCCACACAACCTTATCACTTGGATTGCTGCAAGAAACATCATTTAACCCCGAATATTCCAACGCCAGTTTATACAGTTTCTCTGTCTGCACCGGATTTACTTGGAAGAACGACAGTGGAGAAATCTGGTATTTTACATTTCCGATGTAGTCGGTAATGTACATTTGTCCCCATAGAGGTTTTATTACATTTCCCATAATCACATTAGTTTTTTCTCTATTGACACTTAATGTGACACTGGTCATTCCTTCAATCTCAGCCAAACGTTTCGCCAGCGCTTCACCATGTGGCAGACTCTCCCCATTTATCACAAGGCAAACCATGACTTCTTTTGTCGTAAATCCATACCGGATCAGCACGTGACGCACAAGCCCTTGATGCTTCTCTTCGTCATACGCACTAATGTGATGTTCCTTCATAAATTCCAAAATCAGCTTCAAAATCCGCTCATTGATCTCCACACCAAGCGCACAATTCGTATTAGAAATAATGGAATGAGTTCTGCCCGCATAAAAGCCAGTCACAACATTGCCATCCTTATCTGTCCCGATTGGAAACTGCGCTTTATTCCGATAATGATAAGGACCTCCAAGACCTTCCGTCTCATCCATTCCGACAATCGGCTCCATAATCTGATCAAGAAGCTGCTCCGGAACCTCTCCGATCCGCATAAGATTTCCTCGCACCTTCTGATTTTTAAATTCCAATTGACGGTCATACTTCATCTCTTGAATCTGACAGCCCCCGCACTTTCTTGCCACTTGGCAGGCCGGTTTTTCCACGCGATATTCTGATGGTGTAAGAATATTCATAAGTCTCGCATATCCATAGTTCTTTTTCGCTTTCATAATTTTCGCTTCCACCACATCACCGATGATCGCATCCTTAATAAAAAGCGTATATCCTTCAACTTTCCCGATGCCCTCACCACCAACACCGACATCCTCAATTTTCACTTTTACAATATCATTTTTCTGCATATATATACTCCATTTCTCAATTTGGGACAGGTCATATTGTAATTTGGGACGTAGCCTTTTGCAAAAAGGCTACGTCCCAAATTACATTTTTGTTTTTCGCAAGTTTGATTCAAACATGCGATTATATCCTAACCACTCTGTCGTATGTTTATCTTTAAAGATTTCTGTCAATGTCTGCATTTTTGCGTCTGTAGAGTCTGCGAAATTCAATGCCAATGCTTCTGCCAACGCTGGTTTTTTCGGAGAGCCGTACTCTAATTCTCCGTGATGGGCGATAATGCAGTGTTTTAATTCGCTCACCAAACCTGCCGGACAGTCCGGAATGTTTCTTGCTGCCTCACTGATCATTTCCACTCCCATAACAATGTGCCCGAGGAGCTGTCCGTCATCGGTGTAATCGTTTTCCGGAAATGGTGATAATTCTTTTGTCTTTCCGATATCATGGCAGATTGCTGCGGCATACAAAAGATCTTTATTTAAAATCGAATATGCCCCTACCATATACTCGCAAAATTTTACCACGCTTAATGTGTGTTCCAACAGTCCTCCTGCAAATCCATGATGCACGGTCTTGGCTGCGGAATGTCCTTTGAATGTCTTGACAAATTCTTCGTCATTTACGAAATAATATTCTACGATCTGACGCAAATATGTATTTCCAATCTGACGGATAAATCCTAATAATTCTCCGTACATACTGTCCGTACTTTTTTCACTGGTCGGCATATAGTCTGCCGGAATATATTCATCCTCATATGCCTTTCTGATCTGTTTGATATTCAGCTGCAGATTGTTATTGTAGCTGACCACATCTCCATATACTTCGATAAAGTCCATCTCGTCATAATCTGCGATACCGCCGGAGTTCGGGTCCCACACTTTTCCGTCTAATGTCCCTGTCTTGTCCTGCAAGATCAAGTTGTCATACGGTTTCCCGTTTCTCGTCTCCGCGCTTCTCTTTCCTTTACACAAATAAATATTTCTTATTGTCTCGCCTTCTACTAATGTATTGATATATCTCATATTCCCTGTTGCCTCTTTCTACTGTTTTGTCAATTTATTTTTTAGTTCCAACGGTCACTGTAAAACTGATATCCACATATTCGCCGCCAGCCCCTTTGCGGAACCCTTGCAGCTGCAAAGTGTCTCCTTCTTTCTGATCCATCAGCTGATTATTATAAAACTGGATTCTGCTGACAGATTCTCCGTTTACCGAAGTAATGACATCACCACACTGAATCCCTGCTTCCATTGCCGGAGAATCCGCTTCAATCTCGTCTACGTATACACCTTGCGGAATCCCTCTCTGTTCTGACATCGCTTCTGTGACATCTGTACCGAGAATCCCCACATAAGGAACTTTACTTCCATTGGACAGAAGTTCTATAATTCCTTTGATATCCGAAATCCCATATCCGTAAATGAGCCCTTCTTTCACGCCATTTCTATCCGAAAATACATTTTGTGAGATAACTCCGATAATCTGCCCTTCCAGATTTGCGATTACTCCATTCCCTCCTGAGAGACCGGCTGCCTCTACGCCGAAGAAGCCATATTCTCCATCTGCTTTTTTTACTTTCTCTTCGTAGGAAATAATTTTCCCGTAGCTCACCGCATTTTCTGTTCCAAAAGGTTTTCCTAATAAGATTCCCACATTTCCGGACTCCACCGAATAAGAGCTTCCAAGAACCGCTACGGAAATCTCCTTCCAAGTCTCGTCCGTGATAGCTGCACGACTGACACTATAGATACAAAGCCCCAGATTCTCATCCTGCATCTTCAATGCTGCCGGATGGATCGCTCCGTCAACAAAGGACACTTGAATCTTTTCGCTTTCCTCTCCTGTTGACTCTGAACTCAATATCAACAGCTCCTGCCCATTATCTGCTACGATCACGCCGGATAGTGTGCGCTTCTCATTCTCAGACTTTCCATCAACTGCATCTGACGAAACAACTTGAATCTCCACCATACTTTTCATAACCTGTCTGGCAGTCCCGTCCAGACGTTCCATCATAACGCCAAAATCTTCTGTTAATAATTCTTCTTCCACAGTTCCCGAATTTTTTGTTTCCTTCTCTTCTTCCGTATCTCTTGGGATTGTAACTTCCTTGGGATCTCCGGATAAATGCTCAGAAACCATCGGATAAAGCAGACAAAAACTAAAGCAGGCAACGATTCCGAATACGAATCCCAAACCGATCATACGAAGAATCTTAGCTTTTAATCTCTTCGGGCTGCCTGCCTCATCTTTAATCACTTCTTGTAAAAAAGAATACTCTTCCGTCGCTTCATTAAGTTCCGGCTGTTCTTGATTCTTTTGCTCATCCATAAACGATCCGTTCTCCTTTACAATCCTTTCTACAGTATAGCGTATCCGTAGGAAATGTTCAATATTTATCCTTTTCTTTATCGTTCAAATAGGTTAGAATAGGTCTAGGTGAGATTATGAATAAGAAAACATTAGCAAAATTAGAATACAACAAAATTATAGAATTATTAACAGATCATGCATCTTCATTTAGCGGAAAGGAATTATGCCGGCGTTTAAAGCCGATGACCTCTCTTACTGACATTCAAATTGCTCAGGAAGAAACCGGCGCGGCTTTCACAAGGATTGTTAAAAAAGGTCGCCCTTCTTTTAGCGGCTGCAATCCGGTAAATGATTCCCTTCGCCGTCTGGAAATCGGCGGTTCTCTTGGAAGCGGAGAACTTCTTCGCATCTGCAAACTTTTAGAAACTGCCGGACGCGCGAAAGCTTACGGACGCCACGATAACGCCAATGATACCGAAGACTGTCTGGACATCTATTTTTCCCAGTTAAATCCGGTATCCATTCTGACGACTGAAATTCGAAGATGTATTATCGAAGAAGACGAAATCAGCGACGAGGCAAGCCCTGCACTGAAACATATCCGAAGACAGATGGGGCAGATCAATGACAAGGTACATTCTACTTTGTCCGGTATGGTAAATGGCTCCCTTCGCACCTATCTTCAAGATCCTATTATCACAATGCGCGGAGACCGCTATTGTATTCCGGTAAAAGCCGAATACCGAAGTCAGGTTTCCGGTATGATCCACGATCAGTCCTCCACCGGTTCTACACTTTTTATCGAACCTATGGCTGTCGTAAAATTAAATAATGACTTAAAAGAATTATACGGAAAAGAGCAGGAAGAAATTCAAGTGATCCTTGCCCGCTTAAGTGCTGATACCGCAGAATATATTTCCGATATCCAGACCGACTACACAGTACTTCGAACACTGGACTTTATTTTTGCAAAGGGTTCGCTTGCCATTGATATGAATGCGTCCCTTCCTCTGTTTAACACAGAAGGGCGTATCCATATACGTGAAGGACGTCATCCTCTTCTTGATAAAAGGAGTGTTGTCCCGATTACGCTGACACTTGGCGATACGTTCGATCTTCTGATCGTCACCGGTCCGAATACGGGTGGTAAAACTGTTTCATTAAAAACAGTCGGACTCTTCACATTAATGGGGCAGTCAGGTCTTCACATTCCGGCTCTGGACCGATCCGAACTTGCTGTTTTCACAGAAGTTTATGCAGATATTGGAGATGAGCAAAGTATTGAACAAAGCTTAAGTACTTTCTCTTCCCATATGACAAACATCGTTTCTTTCTTAAAGAAAGTGGATGACCAGTCACTGGTGTTATTTGATGAGCTGGGCGCAGGAACAGATCCGACCGAAGGAGCAGCGCTTGCAATTTCCATTTTAAATCACCTTCATATGCGCGGTATCCGTACAATGGCTACCACCCATTACAGTGAATTAAAAGTATACGCGCTCTCCACACCGGGAGTTGAAAACGCCTCCTGCGAATTTGACGTGGAGACACTTCGTCCTACTTACCACCTCTTAATCGGAATCCCTGGTAAAAGTAACGCTTTCGCAATTGCCGGAAAACTGGGACTTCCCGATTTTATTATTGAGGATGCTAAGACAAGACTTACTGAACAGGACGAATCCTTTGAAGATCTTCTGACCGATCTGGAAACAAGCCGCCGAACTATCGAAAAAGAACAAGAAACCATCGCCTCTTATAAGCGCGAGATCGAACGTCTCAAACAAGAGACCGAGAAAAAACAAGAAAAACTGGAAGAACAGCGCGACCGCATTCTCAGAGAAGCCAACGAAAAAGCCCATGCCATTCTTGCAGAGGCAAAGGAAACCGCGGATGAGACAATGCGTAACTTCCACAAATTTGGCAAAGCAAATATTTCTGCCTCTGAAATGGAGCGGGAGCGAGAACGTCTCCGCAAGAAATTGGAATCTACCAGAAGCGGTATGATGAAAGAGCCGGCAAAACCGAAAAAAGAATATAAACCATCTGATTTCAAATTGGGAGAATCTGTCAAAGTCCTGAGTATGAACATTAACGGTACTGTAGCTTCTCTTCCTGACAATAAAGGAAACCTCACGGTACAGATGGGTATTCTTCGCTCACAGGTAAATATTTCCGATCTGGAGATCATCGACGAGAAGCCCGCTTATCTTAACAAAACAACCCGCGCCGGAGGCAAAGGCAAGATTAAAATGAGCAAGTCTCTCTCCGTCAGCACGGAAATCAACCTTCTTGGAAAAACCGTAGACGAAGCGATTGCAGAACTCGACAAATATTTGGACGATGCAAGCCTTGCACATCTAAGCTCTGTACGCATCGTACATGGAAAAGGAACCGGAGCTCTCCGCAAAGGAATTCATCAATATCTGCGGAGACAAAAACACGTCCGTTCTTTCCGATTGGGTGAATTCGGCGAGGGAGATGCCGGTGTAACAATCGCAGAATTAAAATAAATAAAGGGGAGTAACATGGTAAACAAACAAAAAATCTTAATTGTAGACGATGATGAAAATATTGCAGAATTGATTTCTCTCTATTTGACAAAAGAATGCTTTGATACAACAATGGTTCACAACGGGGAGGACGCACTCACTGCATTTGACACTTATCATCCGGATCTCATCCTTCTGGACTTAATGCTTCCGGGTATTGATGGTTATCAAGTATGCCGCGAGATCCGTTCCAGATCCAATACACCTATCATTATGCTGTCAGCCAAAGGAGAGGTCTTTGACAAAGTCCTTGGACTGGAGCTGGGTGCAGACGATTATATCATTAAACCTTTTGATTCAAAAGAAATGGTTGCTCGTGTAAAAGCTGTCCTGCGCCGTTACCACGAAATTCCGAAAACAGAGACTTCTTCTGAAGACCGTGGTAAATGTGTCGAATATGCAGGTATCACAATTAACTTAACAAATTATTCTGTCATAGTAGATGGAAAAAATGTAGAGATGCCTCCGAAAGAATTGGAACTTCTCTACTTCCTCGCTGCGTCTCCCAATCAAGTATTTACAAGGGAACAACTCCTTGATCAGATCTGGGGATACGAATATATCGGAGACACTCGTACGGTAGACGTACATATCAAACGTCTCCGCGAAAAGATCAAAGACCACGACACATGGAAACTGAGCACCGTATGGGGAATCGGATATAAATTCGAAACAAAATAACTATGAAAAGCACGCTATATTTAAAATTTATTATTATTTATATTATTTTTGGATTCCTGAGTCTTTTTACCGTGGCAACCTTGACTTCCGGTCTTGTAAATGCGCCGCTGACTAAAGGGATATCTTCCGCAATTTATAAGGATGCCAACATGGTTGCGACCAATTATCTGCCCGAATATTTTTCCGGGCAGGCTTCTTTAAACAATGTGCATATGCAGTTATCCGGAATGGAACAGCATTTAAATGCTGCTATCTGGTTTGTAGACAGTGATGGAACAATGATCACCTCTGCACAATCCGATGATTTTCCATCAGCCCCCTACAATGTTGTTGATTTTAATCCGGCAGAAAGCGGAAATGAACAATATCAGATCGGTGATTACCACGGCTATTTTAACGAAGATGTAATCACTGTCATTGCGCCTGTTATTTATGATTACTCTCCAAAAGGATATCTTCTGATTCACAAAAGTACAGATGACATCTATGAGCTTCACGACATTTTGATGCACTCTGCTTATATTACATTATGTGTTATTTTCATCTTGTCTTTCGTGATCCTGCTCGCTTTTCAGTTCTTTGTATACCGACCGCTGAGCAAGATTACCGAAGCTGCCAAGCAGTACGCATCCGGCAATCTGGAGTATGAGATTCCCGTCAACACCGAAGACGAAATGGGCTATCTCTCTGCCTCCTTGAACTATATGTCTTCTCAGCTTCGTGATATGGAAGACTATCAAAAAAAGTTCGTAGCAAATGTATCCCATGATTTCCGCTCACCGCTGACTTCTATTAAAGGTTATGTGGAAGCTATAGCTGACGGAACAATTCCACCGGAAATGCAGGAAAAATATTTAAAAATTATCCTTTTTGAAACAGAGCGACTCACGGATCTCACTCAAGATCTGCTGACGCTCAATGAATTTGACACAAAGAATCTTCTTCTAAACAAAGCACCTTTTGACATCCACGAAGTTATCAAAAACGTGGCTGCTTCCTTCGAAGGTATTTGCACTCAGAAAAAGATTTCTATTGAACTTGTATTTGCCACAAAGCATTTGGAAGTCATCGCCGACAGACGAAAGATTCAGCAGGTATTGTACAACCTCCTCGATAACGCGATTAAATTCAGCGACCCCGATTCTGTTATTACAATCGAAACAACGGAACGCGGGGACAAAGTCTACACATCCGTAAAAGACTACGGCATCGGAATCCCGCGGAGATCTTTAAACAAAATATGGGAACGCTTTTATAAAACCGATTTATCAAGGGGAAAAGATAAGAAAGGCACCGGACTTGGTCTTGCCATTGTAAAGGAAATCATCCAGTCTCACGACGAAAATATTAACGTGGTGAGCACCGAGGGCGTGGGGACGGAATTTATCTTCTCTCTGCCGAAGAAGTAATAATATCGAATAGTTTCAAAAACATTTTTAAAAAAAATCTCAAACAAGCCACATTAAGACTTGTTTGAGATTTTTTAATCTTTTCAGATATCTCTGCATATACTTATTCTATTCTCGGGAATCTATATCGTCCAAAAACGGAAGCACTCCCCTCTTTTCTTCAGTGACAGATTGATTGATTTTTCGGACACCTTTTATCCGCTCAATCGCAGTTACGATTTCATCCACCTTATCATAATCTACTTCAACCTCATAGTTTGCACTACTTGCTAATGGATTATCGTTTTTAAACCCTTCCGCCGCCTCATCACTGTCTTTAAAGTACTCATTCTTAAAATTCTCCTATACCTCATCTGCAGTTACATAATCACAATTAATCACTCCTTTCATTTCTGATATTTCGACTCCTATTTCCTGTATTTCTTCATCTAAAATATCTTCATCAAAAAGAACCGTTAAATAACATGTATTTTTTATTTCATTTTCTCTATTAATTTCTTTTTCTTCTGCATTTTCTCTCTTAATCACAAACAGAATTATTGTGAAAAGCACCAAAAGTACAACGAAAAAAATACCCAAAATTATAAATACCCTTTGATTCTTTTTCATATTTCTGATTGCATATTCCGCAAAAACAGAGCACTCGCTCCGCATGAGCGGAGCGCTGTTCCGC
>UQRE01000039.1 GCA_900543415.1 uncultured Dorea sp.
CAAGAAGTGATAAACCCAGGATTTATGAATGGATACGGAGGAATTGTATATTATTATATAAAATCATGTCCTAAAAACTAATGAATTAAAGTCAAAATATTGAATTAGGGAAATTAACGATATATAGTTTAGATTAAATAATCAGTTTCATTTATAGTAATTAAAAACATTAGAGGGGAGGCGATACCGATGAGAAGATAAAACTTTGAAGATGTGTATAAACGAAATTAATTGGTAGAGGAGGTGTCTCTATGAAAAGACAAAGAATACTTTCAATGATATTGATAGTTGCCATGTTAATAATGACTAGTTCACCATCAGTACTGGCAAAAGATAGTGAAGGGGAAATTTTTGATAACAAAGCTGAAATGAAATTGACAAGTAAATTATCCGGGGAATTGTCAGAGTCAGAGTTAAAAAAGGTGGAAGAGCAATATACGATATTGTCTAATCATATAAAGTTTTTAGAAGAAAGTGTGGTTAGTATAAATGTTGGACATAATGGAAATTATGTGTTTGATATATTAGTGGATGGAATTATTGAACAAGTGTCATTATTTCAAAATTCAAAAGAAAAAACAGTAATTTTATTCCAAAATGAAAAATTATCTAATAAAATAGAATTTTATAAAGATGGGCGGATGATATTGGATGGTAATGAAGTTAAGATATCTTTTGAAGAGAATGATGGTGAAATAGTTCCAAAAGCATCTACAACATGGTGGGCGAAAAGTGCTCCATATGGTAAAGCCGGTGATTATACTGTTAGTGCAGGTACAGCATCTAATGCAAATGTCGATTTGGGAAAAGCGATAAATAGTATTACTGTTTCAGCGTTTTATACTCTTTTGACACCATTCATTGGTGGTGCAGCGGCATTTATTTATTCTTCGTTATATTCAGTTATTACCTCACAAGACCCTAGAACAACAGGACTATCTTATAAGGCAAAATTGTATTATCATAAAAACCAGAGAAGTGCAGGGTATATTCCAGCAGCAAATTTATATGCGACAAAATATAATTATACTTGGTATTCTAAAAAAAATTATAAAGGAACAACAACTAAAGAAGTGGTATATCTATGTAAACGATTGGGATAATTTATGAATATATATAAATTAGAAAATAGAATTGTAGTGTTTATATGTTGCATATTTTTGCTGGGAAGAAGTATTTATTTAGAGTATATATATGGCGCTAAAGAAATGATAGGGATTATAGCGTTTTGTGGTTTTTTTATAATTATGTATATCTTTATGGTATGGCATTTGAGGAAGAAAGGATGATGTATGTCATACAAAGAAGGTTATGTAATACGTTTATAATATGATATCATTCAGAAAGAGCGAGTTTAGGTTTCCTAGGCCCGCTCTTATCTATATTGTGCATAAGGCGAAAGTTCTTCCAAAGAGGAGTGCCTGGTAAATTTTGTGCATAGAGAGTTTCTGTAGAAAAGAGCAAAGTATCTGAAAATATTTCGGGTATTTATAACCACCTTTATTCTTGTCGGTTCTTGTTTTGGGTGAATCGGTATACAGAAAGGGGAGTATCTGATTTGGGATAAAGGATTACAGAATAAACCAGATTAGAGTATTAGCATTAACACGAAGAACCTCGAAGTAGCAGGTGTTGTTCGTGAAGAGCTTCCGAAATTTCCTTATTGGATCGTGTATCATTGGACGTAGAAAAGAAGAAACGGATTGTGGCTACCCGGATTTTCGGAGCGTGGAAATCTACAATTTTAAATATGCTAAGTGGGATGGAACTCGATATAGCGGGAAAAATATACATTATGGAGAAAAATATTTATCAAATGTTCCGTTCTGAGAGAGTGGCATTTTGTTGGAAGCATGTGAAGAATGTTATGAAATTTTTGAAATAATGAAAAAAGAGATTGTATCAGAAGAATACAAAAAAGAAATGAAAAATAAAGTAAATAAAAATATAATTATATGAGAAAGATTAAAAAAATTTAAGAAAAAATGTTATTATAATTTTTTGTGTTTTATTATTATAGCTAGGCATTGGTTTAAAAATTGAAAGAGATTATAGCTAAAATAGTTAGAATATGCCAGGTTGAAAACATATATTAAAAGTATTTGTGGAAGAAGAAAAAATTAAAATATCCCTATTTTTACATAGCCGAGTGGTTTCAAAGATCACCCGGCTATTTTTATGCCCTGATATTCTAAAAATTCATTTGAAAATATCAAATCATGGACAGGAGAGGAGATGAAAATTATGCCTTATATCGCACCGGAAGTTGTGCAGGAAGTAAAGAGAATGGATTTGCTGACGTATCTAAAGAACTATGAGCCGCAGGAGCTTGTGCATTTTTCAGGGAATACCTACACAACGAGAAGTCATGACAGTCTGAGGATTTCTAATGGGAAATGGATGTGGTGGAGTCAAAGTATTGGTGGCAGATCGGCGTTGGATTATCTGATTAAAGTCAGAGGATATTCCTTTATGGAGGCAATAGAACTTATTGCAGGGCAGGCGGCGATTCAGCCGCCGGTTTCGGTATCTGCCGAAAAGAAAACAGAGAAAGTGCTGCTATTGCCGAAGCCATATCGCTATACAGAGTATGTGGTTTCATACCTGAAGAACCGTGGAATTGATATGGAACTGATTGAGTTTTGCCTGAAAACGGGGCGTTTGTATGAGAGTGCAGACTATCATAATGCTATGTTTGTGGGCAGGGATCAGGAGGATCAGCCACGGTATGCAGCACTACGGGGAGTGGGAACAGACTTCATCGGGGAAGCGGGCGGAAGTGATAAACACTATTCATTTTCCATTCCGGCGGAAGCAAGTTGTAGTGAAGTGCACTTATTTGAATCAGCGATTGATCTGTTATCGTATGCCACGATGGAGAAGCTGGATGGGAAAAACTGGAGAGAAACACATCTGTTATCTCTTGCAGGGGTTTACCGACCGGCACAGAAACTGGAGGAAAGTAAGATACCTTCTACGCTGGTTCGTTTTCTGAAAGAATACCCCCATGTGCAGACAATCGTATTTCACTTGGATAACGATCGGGCAGGAAGACTTGCAACAAAAGCGATTCAGACGGTACTGCCGAAACAGTATCAGACGAAAGACAAACCGCCGCTGATTGGGAAAGATTACAATGATTTTTTGTGTTCCCGGTTGGGATTACAGCGGACAATACGTGAGAAAAAGGGTCAGGAGAAAGGGAGAGAACGATGAAAGCAATTAAATATGAATTGAAAATTATCCACAAAAAAGAGATTGTACTGGCGGCAGGCAATCGAAAAATGATTGAAGAAAGTCTAAAAACAATGCTGCAAGCAGAGAAAGATTTGGATGTGACCGGAGAGGAATTGCTTGGAATTGTTGTGGAAGAAAAGGATGAAAGAGAGTGTTTAGGAGCATGTGATGGGTGTCAGTATTATTGTCCTAAAGAGGAAGACTGTATGATGGATGATCTGGAGAACCGGTGTCAGGAATGTGAAGCTTTCTGTAAAAAATGTGGAAACTGCACCATGATATCGTGCGGGGAATGTGGAGATGAAACGTGCGAAACCTGCCATTGGCGCTGCCAGGAATGTGGGAGTTGTACACATCCACAGGGAGAAAAGTTACCGTAAGAAAGTGTTATTTTCGGCAAAGTGATTTTGGTACACCCGAAGCGGTGACGCAAGGGGTACGGGATACACAATACCAGCAAGCAACGCCTTTGGATAGCCAGACGAGTTTCCGTCTGCACCATCTAAAGGCAGCTTGTCAGGGAAGTTCCCTGAAACCCTTGTGAAAAAAGAGAGGCAAAAGCAGGGTGTGGTATTTTGTTGATGTGTATGGTGCAGGTCAATCGACTTCATCGTACGAATCAGAAGGAGTAGGAAAGGAGGTTGGAACGATGCAGGTACAGATAGAAGTCAAAGAGAAAAAGAAAGACCGGAAACGGATAGAGCAGTATTTTGAACAGTGGAAGAAGAAAGGGGGACACAAACATGCTGGCTGTTAAAGTGTTTGCGGAAGGTGTGGCGGAGCAGATCAAAGCCTATCTTCCGCCGGAATATGAATCGGTAACGTGTTCTGTAAAAGAGAAGAATAAGACAAATGGTGTGATGCAGGTGGGAATTCAGGCAGATATGCCGGGATGTTCGAATTCACCTTTTATTTACATGGAATCGTTTTATGATGAAGTGCGGTCTGGAAAGCCGATAGATAAAATTATGAAAGACATTGCAGTAATGATTCAGAATGGACTGGACGGTCCGGCATTTGACCAGAATATCCAAATTGAAGAATTTGAGTCAATCAAAGATTATTTATCCGTTATGGTTGTGAATACAGCGAAGAACCGGAAAATGCTAGAGCAAGTTCCGCATAAGGAAATGGCGGATCTGTCATTGATTTGCTATGTAGACTTTCCGGTAGAGTTGGAGAAATGTAGTGCAACATTGAAGATTACGGAACGGATGTTACAAGAGTGGAATATGAGTCAGGATGAATTGTTTCAGATTGCATCGGGAAATACAAATCCTGCGAATAAACCAGTACTCCAGAATATAGAAAACTTAATGAGACAGACACTTGTAGGAGGTGATGAATCGGAGAATTTGCTGAAGAAGGATATTAGCTTCTCTAATCAGAATGCAGTGATGTTGGTGCTTACAAATGAAAAGAAAAATCTTGGAGCATCCATGATGTTTGAACCGCAGGTGATGGATAAAATAAGTAAGATGTTTCCAGAAGGCTTTTATATATTGCCATCTTCTTTACATGAAGTTTTAATTATTCCTGACTGTATGGATGTTTCTCCGAAAGAGCTGGGAGCAATGGTGCGTGAAGTGAATCGATGTGCGGTGGAAAAAGTAGAACAGTTATCCGATCGGGTTTACTGTTACGATAAGGAGACGCAGAAGATCGTAGAAGTTCCGGAGTCCATAGAGCGGGGAAAGGAGATGTCGCGATGAGAAAACGGAATATTGTCATCATGTTTCGGTTGAACCGAAAAGAAGCAGAGGCGTTGGATAAAAGAGTAAAGAAAAGCGGTTTGAACCGGGAGGCGTATCTGCGTCAAGTCATTACAGGGCTTGTTCCAAGAGACACACCACCGCCGGATTATTATTCCATGATGGGAGAACTTCATAAAATCGGAAATAACCTAAATCAAATTGCACAGAAAGCTCACGTATTGAATGTGATGGACGTTCAGAGATATGACGCAGCAGTTCGGATGTTTGAGCAGACGGTAAAAGAGATTATGGAAGCAGTGATTTTACCGGAGAAAAATCCGCAGGAAAGAATGGGCAGATGTGAGAAAAGAGGTCAGTGAGATGGCAACCACATCTATTTGGAGCGTGAAAGGATGGCTTGGAAAGGTCGTGATTTATATAGAAAATCCGGAGAAGACGAGAAATCCCACCCATGTAGAGCGAAGGGGAATGACCGAAGAAGAATATCAGGGACTCTCAGATGTTATCACGTATGCGGTGGATGAAGAGAAAACAAGACTGAAAAAACGGGGGAAGGTAAACGGAGAAGAAGCAATCGTTATGCAACAGTATGTTTCTGGTGTAAACTGTGTACCGTCTACTGCCCGTGAAGAAATGATGGCAGTCAAAAAACGATATGGAAAAGACGAGGGAATTATGGCATTTCATGGGTATCAGTCTTTTGCACCGGGAGAGTGTACGCCGGAGATGGCACATGAGATTGGTGTGAGATTGGCAGAAGCATTATGGGGAGACCGGTTTCAGGTGTTGGTGGCAACCCATTTGGATAAGACCAACCATTTGCATAATCATTTTGTGGTCAACTCAGTTTCTTTTTTAGATGGGAAAAGGTATCATCGGACGAAACAAGATTATTGTAGGATGCGGGAGGAATCAGACCGATTGTGTAAGGAGTATGCGTTATCTGTGATTAAACAGCCAAGTAAGGGAAAGTCTCAGCATTATGGAGAGTGGCGGGCAAATCAGGAACAAAAGCCAACTTACCGAGGAATGGTGCGAGAGGATGTGGATGAAGCAATCTGCATGGCAAGGACCGAAAACCAGTTTTTTCATTTGCTGAGGGAGAAAGGGTACGACATTAAGTTTGGACAGGATATTACCTTACGACCAGCGGGAAGAGACAGAGGATTGAAACTTGTCCGCAACTTTGGAGAGGCATACACGATGGAAGCAATCCGCAGGAGAATCTTAACAGAAGAGAAGAGTCCGTTTCAGAAAGTTTCTTATCGTTTAGTACAAGGGCAAAGAAAAACCGGACAGATTTTTCTATATGGAACATTCCAGCCGAAACGAAAAATCGGAGGATTGCGGGGATTGTATCTGCATTATTGTTATCTATTGGGGATTCTTCCGAAAAACCGACCGCCTGTGAATCAAAAGGAATTGCATTTATTGCTTCGGGAAGATTTAAACAAATTAAATCAGATTAAAAGGGAGACAAGGCTGCTTTGTCGTTATCACATTGATACCGCAGAGCAGCTTTTTTCGTGGAAGGAAACTTGTGAAAGCCGACGGAAACAGTTGGTAGATGAGCGAACACATCTCAGGTATCGTCTCCGAAGCGCAAAAGATGAGAACGTGCAGGGAGTGTTGAAAGCTGAGATTTCCAAATTGACAGAGGAGATAAAAGGACTTCGGGAGGAGGTGAAACTTTGTGATGGAATTGCCGCACGTTCTCAGATTTTAAAAGAGAAGATTCATATCGTGAGGCAGGAGACAACAGAGAGAAAGGAGGTAAGACATGAACACATCAGGGGAAGCCGCTGATCAAGTGGTGCGGATGTCACTGGAAGTGGGAGAAGCTGCATTGAAAATTTCCGGGGCAGGAGCCAAACAGCTTGCAGTACTTTTATATGCTATTTTGAAAGAACAGAAAAAGACGCGCGGGCGGGCGAGACTGGAAACGTTGGTGCGTTCCGGACGCCCGCTAACGGTATTCTCTGTGAAAGAAAGTGATTTGCGTAAATTTGTGCAAGAAGCAAAGCGGTATGGAATTTTATATTGTGCGGTGCGGAATCCAAGAGGGAGCAGTGATGGGATGGTAGACATCATGGTAAAAGAAGAGGACGCTCCTCGAATTAACCGTATTGTAGAGCGCTTTCAGTTTGCATCGGTTACGGAGGCGGCGCAAATTAAGACGGAGATCGAAAAATTACGGGAACAGAAAGCCAAAAACGTTGGAAAAGATGTAGCTGGAGTGAAGAAAGCTGGGAAGTCTCAGGATGTGCCGGAGCGAACCGGACGGGAGAAATCTGATGCGGATCAGTTGATGGAGGAATTGATGGGCGCACCAAGTAAAAAGGAGGAGACACAGCCAAGAAACCCCTCTTTGGCAAAGACAGAGAAATCCCTTCTGTCCGAGCCTATCTCCGAGAGGTACAGCAGAACCGTCGAGGGTACTTCTAGTTTATATATGCCAACAGCGCCGCAGAAGAAATCGGTGCGGGAGGAGTTGCGGGAGATTCAGGCGGGAAGAAACCAAAAGAATCGAAACCAGCCAGTTTCAGATCGTGTACAGCAAAGAGGAAGAAGACAGCAACAAAAAGTACTGGAGCATCGGCAACCACAGAACAGGAAACCGAAAAAAACAAGAAAAGAGAGGTAAAAGATATGAGCACAAAATTTGATTCTATGTTAAATGTATCCGCAGTTCCGCAGGATGACCGTACAGCGGCATTTATTGCGGAGAGTAAGAATAACCGGAACCGTTGCTATGAATTGTCAGAGCAGATTACAGCGGCAGTTGCAACGGACAGTCAGATGTTTCAGAAATATCTGGATGTACAGAGCCGCTTTGACCGCTATACTGCGAGCAATTCGCTGTTGATTTTAGCGCAGCGACCGGAGGCACAGAAACTAGGGGATTATAGTTATTGGAGAAGTCAGGGAACCTTTGTGAAACGACAAGAACGGGATAAACCAGTACTGATTTTGGAACCGGGCAAAGAGTATGAACGTGAAGATGGAAGTATCGGAACGTATTACAACGCCAAGAAGCTGTATGAGCCATCACAGACAAGCCTTCATAATTATACACATGAGAAGCCACAGATTACGGAACAACAGTTGATTCGTGCATTGCTCAGCAATCCGCCAGTCAATATCGTTCCGGCAGAACCAGATCAGATGCCGGACGGGAAAGGTGCGTTGTTTACACCGGAAGAAAATTGTATTTATGTGAGAAAAGGAATGGATGCCAAGTCTATCTTTTTATCCCTTTCCCCAGAACTTGCACTTGCCGGATTTGCAGATGGAAACAAGATGTATGACCGAGAGGCAGATACGTTCCACGCGTACTGTGCTTCTTACATGCTTTGTAAAAAGTATGGCATTGAAACGCAGTATTTTGATTTCAGTCATGCACCGGAGTTTTTTGAAAACATGGAGCCACAGGAAGTTCGCGCGGAACTGGCGAAAGCCCAGGAATCTTTTAAGAATATCAATGCTCGGATGGAAAAGTCTTTGCAGCAGGAACGTAATCAGACAGAACGTCAACAGCCGCGAATGGAAGCCTATCCGAAGAGGGATGATGCAAGATAATGCAGAAAGCAAAAGGAATAGCAAAACAAATAAAAAAAGTCCACACGGGAGGTGAGGATATTTGCATGAAGAAAAAGTGACTTTGAAATTAGACCGATATGAGTGTGGTGTGATTTTTCATTCGCTGAAGGATAAGAGGAATCAGTTGTTGGAAACAAATCAAGATACAGAGATTGTGGATGATGTGCTGATGAAGGTCATTGAGGGAATGGAACAACTGCCGGAGAAAGAACGAAAGGGGCGGTGGCATCGTGAAGAGCGATGACAAGAAAGAGAGCAGAGTATTGATTCTGTTGGGAATTCTTCCGGTGGTATGGCTTGCGTTATTGACCTCCCCGTTTTTCTTTGATGGAATTTTGAGTGTGATTGAAAAATTACCCGAAGCAATTCAACATCCGTTTCGGATTCAAGTTTGTAAGGACAGCTTAAAAACTGTCCTTATTTTCATTGCTTGCTATGGGATGGGAATCGGAATTTATCTGTCCACGAGAAGAAATTACCGGAGAGGTGAGGAACATGGTTCGGCACAATGGGGGAATACACAGGAGATCAACAAGAAGTACAGTGACAAGAAATTCGAGGCAAATAAGTTGATGACGAAACATGTGCGGATCAGTTATAACAGCCGGAAGCATAGGAGAAATTTATTGACAATTGTTGTGGGTGGTAGTGGAGCAGGAAAAACGCGCTTTTTTTGCAAACCGAATCTAATGCAGGCGAACACTTCTTTTGTGGTACTTGATCCAAAGGGAGAAAATTTACGGGATACAGGGCATCTTTTGGAGGCGGAAGGTTATGAAGTGCGGGTGTTGGACTTGATCAACATGGAAAAAAGTCATTGTTACAATCCTTTTGTATATTTAAAAGATGACAATGATGTGCAGCGGCTTGTGACAAACTTATTCAAGGCAACAACACCAAAAGGAAGTCAGAGCAACGATCCCTTTTGGGATACTGCCGCCTCTATGCTTTTGCTGGCGCTGATTTTTTATCTGAAATATGAAGCGCCGAAAGAAGAACAGAATTTCCCGATGGTAATGGAAATGTTACGGGCAGGAGAAGTGCGGGAGGATAATGACGATTATCAGTCACCGTTAGATGAATTGTTTGAGCGTTTGGAGATGAAGAACCCAGACCATATCGCTGTAAAATATTATAAGGACTATCACTCAGGAAGCGCTAAGACATTAAAATCAATTCAGATTACGCTGGCGGCAAGGCTGGAAAAATTCAATCTTTCCAGTCTGTCCGCATTGACTGCAACAGACGATTTGGATCTTTCGTCTCTTGGAGAAAAGAAAGTTGCGTTGTTTGCAGTAATACCGGATAACGACACCAGTTATAACTTTTTGGTGTCTATTTTATATACCCAATTATTTCAGCAGCTTTTTTATTCAGCGGATTACAAACATGGGGGAAGTCTGCCGGTTCCGGTACATTTTCTGATGGATGAGTTCAGTAATGTATCGTTGCCGGATGATTTTTCCAAAATACTAAGTGTTATGCGTTCAAGATCGGTAAGCGTGTCTATTGTGTTACAGAACATCGCTGCATTAAAAGCCCTGTTTGAGAAGGAATGGGAGGCAATCATCGGGAACTGCGATGAATTTCTTTATCTTGGAGGGAATGAACAGAGTACCCATAAATATGTGAGTGAATTGTTGGGGAAAGCCACCATTGATCTGAACACCTATGGAAAATCGACGGGGCATCCTGGAAATTATTCTACCAATTATCAAATTTCAGGTCGTGAACTAATGACGCCGGACGAAGTGCGTATGCTGGATAACCGCTACGCACTTCTTTTTATTCGTGGGGAACGACCGATTTTAGATGAGAAGATTGATATTTTAAGTCATCCGAATGTGGAACTTACCACAGACGGAAAAGGGAAACCGTATTGTCACGGGGAAGTGACAAAGGCGGTTGCAGGGATTTCACTGACGGATAATCTAGAGGGAGAAATTCAGGCAGAAGATGTGGGAGAAGTGGATGCAGAAGCGTTGGAACTTTTCTCAAATGAAGAGTTGGAAACTGTATTTAGTCAAAATAAGGAGGAAGAAACAAATGATGTTTAAACAGAGAGACAGACAGCAGAAGGAAGTAGGAATGAGAGATAAGAAGAGAGGAGTAACCGGAAGAATGCAGAAAATTCTTATGGGATCGAAGACGAAAAAAGCCTTTGGATTGTATCTGATGCTGGTGCTGATGTTGACAATGGGAGGAACAACAGTATTTGCAGCTGGCGATCCGCTAACAGTTGTCAATAATCTTTCCGATTTTATTTTCGGACTGATCCGTGCCATCGGTATGATTTTACTTGGATTTGGAATTGTGCAGATCGGACTATCTTTAAAGTCGCATGATCCAAGTCAGAGAGCAAACGGATTTCTGACGCTGGCAGGTGGTGTGGTGATTACCTTTGCCAAGGAGATTTTGACCTTGATTGCAGGATAAAAAGAAACAGACAGGAGTCCCCAAGTTCCGAGTAAGCGGCTTGGGGAACGTGCTGTCGAGAAGGAGGTTTGTGAATGGAATCAGATAACTGGGTAGTACAAAATCTAGTCAATGCGTTGGAAACGTGGAACAGTAAGCTGGCGGAAATCTGGCAGATTATCACACAGTCTCCAGAGACGTTCAAAGGCGGTGATATCTGGAATGTGATTGTGGCTATTAACGGGGCATTACAGGTAATCGGATATGCTTTGCTGGTGTTATTCTTTGCTGTTGGAGTGGTAAAAACTTGCGGAAGTTTTGTGGAAGTAAAGAAGCCGGAACATGCACTGAAATTATTTATCCGTTTTGCCATTGCGAAAGGTGTGATTACCTATGGGCTGGAATTGATGATGGCACTCTTTGAAATCATACAGGGTGTAATGAGTACGATCATGAATGCGGCAGGATTTGGACAGCCGCAACAGACGGTTTTACCGGAAGAAATTGTGACAGCAGTGGAAGACTGCGGCTTCTTTGAGAGTATTCCCTTGTGGGCGGTAACGCTGATCGGAGGATTGTTTATTACGGTGTTAAGTTTCATTATGATTATGAGCGTGTATGGACGCTTTTTCCGGCTGTATCTGTATACTGCCATTGCGCCTGTTCCTCTTGCGTCTTTTGCCGGGGAGCCGACGCAGAATGTGGGAAAGAGTTTTATGAAATCGTATGCGGCGGTTTGTCTGGAAGGTGCGATTATTGTGCTGGCATGTATTATCTTTTCTGTCTTTGCGGCATCTCCTCCGGTAGTGGATGCAGATGCGGCGGCAGTTACGATGGTGTGGAGTTATATCGGGGAACTGATTTTCAACATGCTGGTACTGGTAGGCGCGGTAAAGATGGCAGACCGGGTTGTGCGGGAAATGATGGGATTGTAAAAGGAGGAAGAAACGTTGGAAGTAAAAATCAATCGGGAGATACGAAACTATACGGAATCTATGTTTTTCGGACTGTCTATGCGGCAGTTCTTTTTTTCGGTGTTAGCCTGTGGGGGAGCAGTTGGACTTTACTTTCTGCTTCGCCCGTATCTGGGAATGGAGACAGTAAGTTGGGTATGTATCTTGGGGGCAGCGCCCTTTGCAGCGTTGGGCTTTTTTAAATACCACGGAATGACTGCAGAACAGTTTTTATGGGCATGGTTTAAATCGGAATTTTTAATTCCGAAAAAGCTGGTGTTCCGGTCAGAAAATCTGTATTACGAACTATTAAAAGGAGAGATTGAGGCACGGGAAAAGGAGGAATTAAAGAAACATGATTAAGACATTGCAGACAATTTTTAAACAGGATAAGGAGAAATTTCGCATACCAAGGAGTGTGCAGCAGGTCATACCTATTCAAGCGATATGGGTAGACGGTGTCTTTCAGGTGGGACGAAATAAGTTTACCAGGACATATAAATTTATGGACATCAATTATGCAGTGGCAAGCCGGGAAGATCAGGAGGCAATGTTTTTGGAATATAGTGAACTTCTTAATTCCTTTGACAGCGGAGCTACCACAAAGATTACAATCAATAACCGGAGATTGAACCGGCAGGATTTTGAAAAGGCAATTCTGATTCCGATGCGGGAGGATGGATTGGATGTGTACCGAGAGGAATATAACGAAATGCTGTTGGAGAAAGCAACTGGCTCCAATCGAATGGTGCAGGAAAAATATGTAACGGTATCGGTGTATAAGAAAACAGTGGAAGAAGCGAGGAATTATTTTACCCGTGTGGGAACAGATTTGATGAGTCATTTTGCAAGACTGGGATCTAAGTGTGTGGAACTGGATGCGACAGAACGATTACGGGCATTGCATGATTTCTACCGAACAGGAGAGGAAACCGCCTTTTTCTTTGATTTGACACAGGCAATGAAGAAGGGACACAGTTTTAAAGATTTTATCTGTCCCGACAGCTTTGAGTTTGAGCGGGATTATTTTAAAATGGGAGACCGTTATGGAAGAGTGCTGTTTTTGCGGGATTATGCATCTTACATCAAAGACGATATGATTGCGGAATTGACGGAATTAAATCGCAATCTGATGCTGAGTATTGACATTATTCCGGTTCCAACGGATGAGGCTGTAAGGGAAGTGGAAAATCGCTTGCTTGGCGTGGAGACAAATATCACAAACTGGCAGAGAAGGCAGAACGCAAACAATAATTTTTCAGCAGTCGTCCCTTATGATATGGAGCAGCAACGAAAAGAAAGTAAAGAATTTTTAGATGACCTGACTACTCGTGACCAGAGGATGATGTTTGGAATTTTAACGATTGTGCATACCGCAGATACAAAGAAAGAGCTGGACGCAGACACGGAAACACTTCTGACCATTGCAAGACAGCATTTGTGTCAGATGTCCACATTGAAATTTCAGCAAATGGATGGACTAAATACAGTCTTGCCAATTGGACAGCGAAAAATCAATGCAGTGCGTACGCTGACAACAGAAAGCCTTGCAGTACTGATGCCTTTCCGGGTGCAGGAGATTATGGATGAGGGAGGCATTTATTGTGGGGAGAATGCGATTTCCCATAATTTAATCATGTGTAATAAGGCGAAACTGTTGAATCCTAATTCCTTTTTGCTTGGTGTTCCGGGAAGTGGAAAATCGTTCAGCGCAAAAATGCTGATTGTATTTCTTGCTCTTGCCACTGGAGATGATATTTTAATCTGTGATCCAGAGCGGGAGTACGCCTCACTCATTGAGGCGATGGGAGGAGAAGTCATCCGGATTGCGGCAGGAAGCAAAGACCATATTAACGCAATGGATATGGTGGAAGGTTATGGAGACGGTGGAAATCCGGTCATTGATAAGTCGGAGTTTGTGTTATCTCTCTTTGAGCAGTTGGATAAAAAAGGAGTAAGCGCCAAAGAAAAATCAATCATAGATCGTTGTACTGCCGCTGTGTATGATGATTATCAACAGGGAGGAAATGTGCCGACACTCTGTGTGTTACGAGACAAAATATTAGAACAGCCGGAACGGGAGGCACAAGATCTTGCACTTGAGTTGGAATTGTTTACAAGCGGAAGTCTGGATGCTTTTGCACATGAAAGCAACGTGGATGTGAAAAACCGGATGGTGGTCTATGATATTTTAGACTTGGGGAAACAGTTGAAAACAATGGGGCTTTTGGTCATTACGGATGCCATGCTAAACCGTGTGACAGAGAACTGGAAGCTAGGCAAACGTACTCATATTTTCTTAGATGAGTTCCATGTGGTATTTGAAAACGAGTATTCTGGAGCGTTTTTTAACTCTGCGTGGCGAAGATTTCGTAAAAGAAATGCCTATCCGAATGCCATTACGCAGAATGTAGATTATCTTTTAGATTCTGTACTTGCAAGAACCATGTTGTCCAATAGTGAATATATCGTGATGCTGAATCAGGCAGCACCGGATCGGGAAAAGCTGGCACAGTTACTCAATATTTCTAACGAACAGATGGGATATATCACAAATGCAGATGCAGGATGTGGATTGATTAAATATGGAAGTTCCCTTGTACCGTTTGTGAATCAGTTTCCAAAAAATACAAAGCTTTATCAACTGATGACGACCAAACCGGGAGAAGATAGCGTAAACCGGAATCGTCAGGCATAGAACGGAGGGAAGAATATGGAATTAAGATTTGCTTCTAAAGAGCATAAACAATTTTTCTTTACTATGATGAATGAGGTGAAGAAAAAAGACAGTTATCATCAGGCATTTTTCTATTGCGTTGGAATTTCGGATATGACAAGAGACAATGTGAAACGGTTATTTTCTTTTCAGGAAGATTGTATCAATCCGGGGGCATTGCATGAGGGATGGCAGACAAGCGGAAGTATGCGGATTACTCGGCTTGCCTTTAATTTATGGAATGGGTACAGCGAGAAAGGATCGGAAATGTTATCGACACCGTATGAGCTTTTTGATTGTGGATATGCGCCTTATTTCTTTGAAGCAATCCGATTGAAGTACCCAGAATTTTGTCGGGAATTTAATGCAGGGAAAACGTGTCTACGAATGGAAGCGCGGTAGTATTATGAGTAAGGAGATTAAGACGCGCAAAGTCCAGAAAGACATTAAGGCGTTAGATAAAGTGGTGACAAGTACGGAGCATATAAAGCGGGCGTATGTGCGGACGAAAGAACAAGCGGAGGGGACAAGAGAAGCGGCGGCAACACCTGTGGAAGATGCGGAGAATAAGATTGCAGCCGGGGCAGAACAAAGTGTGTCCGAGGCACTGCATCAGGTGCGAGAGCAGAGTGGAGGAGTATGGCGTCAAAGAGTAACGAGGAAGGTGTCTAAGGACACCTTCTATCAGCCGCAAGCAAAACTGCGAAAAGCAGGTCAGGAGTTGGCAAAAAAGAAACGGATTTCCGCAGGAAAGCTCCGGAATTCCACTATTAAAACTGTAGAGACTGGAGAAAAGACGATTAAAACTGTGGGAGGTAAGCAGAAGAAGACAGGGAAAGGAACGGTGAAAACTGCCAGCCGGACGATAAAAAATACAGAACAGACGATTCATAATACGGTAAAGACAAGTCGGGCTGCCGCAGTTCACGCGAAACGGATGGCACAGGCAGCAGCGGAGGCGGCTAAACAGGCGGCGAGAACCGCAGCGCAGACTGCAAAGGTAACTGGCAAAGCCACATTAGCGGCTGTCAGGGCAATCATTGCTGGTACGAAGGCACTTGTGACTGCACTCTTAGCAGGAGGATGGATTGCAGTGCTGATTTTGGTGATTGTGATTCTGTTTGGCGGTGTGATTTGTATGGTGGGTGGAGGAGATTCTAATACGGTGTTTTCTGTCAGTACGGAGGTACAGGCATATGAGCCATTAATCCGTCAATATGCTACACAATATGGAATCGGGGAATATGTGGAATTGATCAAAGCAATTATGATGCAGGAGAGTGGCGGAAAGGGGCTTGATCCGATGCAGAGCTCAGAAGGAGCATTTAATACTCGGTTTCCAAAACAGCCGAATGGGATTACCGAGCCGGCTTATTCCATTGAGTGTGGGGTACAGGAAATCAAAGCATGTCTGGTCAGCGCAGAAGTGGAACATCCGGTGGATATGGAACGCATTAAGCTAGCGCTTCAGGGCTATAATTTTGGAAATGGTTATATCCCTTGGGCGAAAGAAAAAGACGGAGGGTATACCGCAGCAAATGTTATCGAATTTTCCGACATGATGGCAAAGAAGCTGGGATGGAACAGTTATGGGGACAAGCAGTATGTACCACATGTATTGCGGTATTATCCATTTGGACGGACTCCGACCGGAGCAGGAAGTCAAGCGATTGTACAAGTGGCTCTGTCACAAGAAGGAAATGGTGGAGAGACATATTGGAGATGGTTTGGATTTGGCAGCCGGGTGGAATGGTGTGCTTGTTTTGCATCATGGTGTGCCGATCAATGCGGCTATATTGAAAGCGGTGTGATACCGAAGTTTGCCAAGTGTGATGACGGTGTAAACTGGTTCCGAAACAACGGACAATTTCAAGATGGAAGTTATACCCCGGCGGCGGGAGATTTCATTTTCTTTGACTGGGGAAATGATGGAAGTATCGATCATGTGGGAATCGTGGAAAGTACGGTGAATGGCGTTGTGCATACCATTGAAGGGAACAGCAGTAATGCAGTCAACCGGAGAAGTTACAGTATCGGAAAGTCTTCTATTTATGGTTATGGAGTTCCAATATACTAAAACAATCTAGGAAAGAATATTTTTCTTTCCTAGATTGATAGCGTTAGTAAAATTCAATTAAAGTGTCTTATATATAGTATATAGGAACCTTATAATAGAAATCTTACAAATATGAATAAATCCATGTCCTAAAAACATATATTTCATGGAAAATGTAATGCAAAAAAATATTAATATGATACAATCAAGATAAGCGTGAAGCAAGGAATTCTATGACAGCAAGAATTTCATCTTGCTTTTGCGTTGGAAATTTTTTGATATTAATTTCGATTTTTTGAGAAATAGAATCAGCTTCTTCTGTTTGATAATTAATTAAAAGATCGCAGAAAATTTCTTGACGAGCCACATGAAGTGCATCTGCAATTTCACAGGCAAAATCTACGGTGAGAGAAGAAGAACCATTTTCAATACGACTTATAAAACTAGGAGAAACATGAAGTTTTTCGGCAAGTTGATTTTGAGTAATACCTTGAGCTTTGCGAATTTCTTGAATACGTTGTCCTGTTTTCATAATGGTATTCATCTCCTTTCTTTGTTATATATTGTAACAATAATAGTAATAGAAATGAATTTACATATACGCAAACTATTTACAAATAGTAAACACGACTGTACTATTAAGGAAAAGGAGGTACGGTTGAATGTTTTATAATAAAGTCGAAGTAAAAGCCATTATTCTTGCAGTTTATAATATTGAATCATTGGGATTAAATAGTAGCAGAATTTTATTGAAAAGTATTGTTTGGTTATGTAAACAATATGAGACTACGAAAGAGAATTTATATCTAGAGAAAGCAATGTGGCATATATATGCATATTTAGAATTAGGTTATCCATATGAAACAGGAGAAAGGGAATTTAATATAGTATTGGAGTATTTACAACTGAACAGAGCGGACATTTTTCCTAAAAGAGAGTGGGAATATAAAAAAATCGCTTTAACCAAGGCTAATGTGAATCGTTTATTAGGGAAATGGAACCCATATTTTCAATCAATGAAAATTAATGATGCAGTTGCAGATATTATAAAGAAAGTTCAGGATAAAGAATATGGAAAATATATTTATCATTGCGGGAAAGCAATAGAAGAATGTGAAGAGAATACGTTATGGGAAAAAACTTTTATTCTGTATGTGACAAAAGATGAGGCAATTCTTCAAGATATGAATAAGAGTAAATATTATATGCTTAAGGAGATACAACATGATTAGAATTGCAACTATTGAAGACGAAAAAATTATACAAGAGGAAATATGCCGAGTTATCACATCAGTCACTAATCATAAAGAAGAAATAAAAGTTGATAGTTATTTCTCTGCTGAAGATTATTTCCTTGCAGCTAAAGCTTATGAACTGGTTATTACAGATATTGAACTTCCGGGAATTAGTGGATTAGAGTTAGGAAGAAAAGTAAGACAAATGAATCCAGAAGTGTACCTTGTTTTCTTAACCTCTTACTCAGAATTTGCTTCGGAAAGTTATATCATAGAAGCATATCAATATATTTTGAAAAAAGATATGCAAGAAAGATTACCTGCATTAGTTGATAAAGTAGTTGCACGAATTAAAAAGGAAAATTCTGAATTTTTTTGGATTGGAAATAGCAGGGATATAAAGAAAATTTATTATAAAGAAATTATATACATAAAGAAAATCAAAGGTTCTAAATATGCGGAGTATGTTACAGCGGATGGAATGTATACAGCAAGACTATCTTTAAATCAAGTTTTTGAAAAAATAAAAAACAATGGATTTATTTTGGCGGATCGTGCGCATGTTGTAAATGTCAATCATGTGAAGAGGTTAAGAGGAAATACTATCTATATGGATAATGGAGAAGAAATTGAAGTTAGTCGTGTGCAAAGTTTACAGGTAAAAGAAAAGATCGCAGAGTACTGGAGATTATTGAAATGAATGAGTTAATCCTTATGGGCATATCGGTAGCGACTTCAATTTGGGAAATTTGGATGTGTTATCAAGTGTTATTGATTACGGTAATTGATGACCAGCACAGAAAAAATGCGGATAAAATTATTATGTGGTGTACAATGATTTGTGTTGGCTTTTTATTAGGTTTAAATAGGTTAATTGCTTTTTTTTCAAGTCCTATATTTGTATTGACTAATATAATAATAATTATTATATGTATTTTTCTTAATAGAAGAAAGAAAGTGCTATGTGCGGGGGTAATTATCTTATATTTTTCACTTGTTGCTATTTTTGATATGGCATTAGCATTTATTAGTTATGACATTTTGGGGAAAGAATTTATAAGTGGCGTATACCTCTATATGACGACATGGAAGAGAGAAGGGGTTTATTTCTTATCTAGAATGGTTGTTTGCATAGGTATTTATTTCTTGAAAAAAAGACTGGGGAATATGTATGAACTTGCAGAGCGATGTAATCGTTTTATTATGGGGGTAGGGATAATTTTATTCATTTTGCTAATAAAGTATCAATATATTTTGGATGAGATGGTTATTGGAGACAGAGAACAAAAAGGAATTAGTGCCAGTTTAGGATTGGTAACAACTGCCGTTATAATAGTTCTTTTAGAGTTTTTTGCTTTAAAATATCGTCATATGAAACAAGAAAAAGATGCCATTCTTTTAAGAGAGCAATTATTAGAAGAACGTTATATTGAAGTGATGAAAACTCGTCAGGTAATTCACGATATGAGAAACCATTTTTTGCTACTTCAAAAATATGAAAAGGAACAGCAGTGGGGAAAACTTCATAAATATTTGGAAGTAATAAGTGAGGATTTATTTGAGGATTCTAGTAGGGTATGGACTGGAAATGCAATTGTCGATATGATATTAAATTCAAAAAAAATATACGCTGAAGAAAGACAAATTCAAGTAGAAATAGAAACAGAGGTAATTCCGCGATTTGTATTAGATAATCGAGAAACAATTTCTTTATTTGGAAATTTATTAGATAATGCAATAGAAGCTTGTGAAAAAATGCAGAAGAATGAAAAATGGATTCATATCAGTCTGAAAAAACACCATGAACTATTATCTATTGAAATAGAAAATAGTATAGAAGAAGTTCCGAAAGAAAGGAGGGGGGAACTTCTTTCTGATAAAATGTCACAGGAGGTACACGGCTATGGACTGAAAAATGTACAACAGATTGTCAATAAACATGATGGCGCATATTCTTATCAGATAAAAGAAAATAGCTTTTTGACAAGCATCGTTTTTTTTGATGATGGAGATTTTGCATTATAACTATTAAGAAAGGAAATCAGTTATGAAAAACGAACAAATAGAAAGATGTGGTGGAAACTTACACGAAGAATTAGTAGAATTGGAAAAACTATCAAGTAGAGATGTAGACAAAGAGTTGTATGCTGCTACACATACGATGGGATGTACTTCATTTTTAACAATTTATTGTTGCTAAGGGGGAAACAGATGCGATATTATTATGCGCATCTGTTTTTTGGTTAAAATGCGAGGTGTTTAAGATGCGGAAGAAAGCTACATATCTCAGTGAGAGAGTGTATATAAGAAACGGAAAAGAGGATATATATTTAAATTTTAAACGATCTGAATATTGGATGGATATATTAGGTGAAAAACTTTTAAAAGAAATATGCAATCAAAATGCAAATGTTTTAAGCTATTTGAAAAATGGAGATTATAGTTTATCAGTAGATATTAAAGAAAGTGAAATTTTGCAATATTTATCAAAGAAATGTATCGAGTTTCCTTCTGACACAGAGGAAATATTGAAAGAAAGAGTGGCTTTTGAACCATTTTATGCGTTTTTTGTGGAGTTTGGAATAGACAACTTGAAAAATGAGCTACAAGGCTTGGAAGATTTTTTTGAGTTGAATATTTATGATGACTTTAAGTACTATTTAGCGGAACAATTACAAGCAATATGTATGAGAACTTTGATTGTAGAAATGCAAGATTATAAAATGGCAGATAAGCTACATGGAAAAGATGAAAAAGAAGAATATGAGTATTTCTGTACAGAGAATATGTGCAACCCAACAGAGATTATAAATTTAATGGAAAAATATCCTGTGTTGTGTCGGTGCGTAGAAGACAGAATTAACAATAGTGTCTGTTTCTATAAAGAGATTATAGAACATTTCTGTAATGATAAGAAAGAAATTGCAGAACATTTTTGTCCTGAAAATCAAATTTCAAGAATTACAAATATTACAACTAGTTATTCAGATGTTCATCAGAAAGGACGTCAAGTTGTTAAAATAGAAATAGATAAAAAAATAAAAATATTATACAAGCCACATAGCATGGAAAATGAAAAGGCATTTATGTCTTTGCTACAGTGGATTGATCAAGGGATAGGGATAACACAATTAAACTATGAGATTTTAACACATGAAAGCTATAGCTGGTGTTCTATAGTGAAATATAGGGAATGTGAATCTAAAGAGGAGATCTGTAATTATTATAAGCGGCTAGGAACACAATTATTTTTGGCGTATTTTTTAGGAACACATGATTTGCATTGTGAAAATATAATTGCTTCTGGAGAATATCCTGTGTTAATTGATTTAGAGACATTAGTAGGTGGTTTTAATTCTGGGAAACGGAAAACTGCTGAGGACGAAGTTTATTATCATTTACAGCAGTCGGTTTTATCTACGGGATTGCTCCCAACATTTATGTGGGATAAAGGGGGGAACGGAATAGATGTAAGTGGAATGAGTGGAGGAAACGAAGCTACTTATCCATTTAAGACTCCTGTGGTTATGAATCCCAAAACATCCAATATGCGTATAGGCTACGATTATCCTCAAGCAACTCTAAAGGAGAATAGAGTGAAATTACGAGGAGAGTTTTGTCCTCCGGTAAAATATGAATCAGAATTATTGAATGGATTTTCAGTAGCATATAGGTATGTTATAGAAAATAGAGAGGAATTTAAAAGGCAAGTAAAATTAATGACAGGCTTAAAAAGTAGATTCCTATTTTCTGATACTCAAAGATATGGTATGACTCTATCGAGTTCTTATCATCCTTCGTTATTACAAGACGGCGCAGAACGTGAAATTTTCTTGATGTCTATGTGGAAAGGACGGGGAGTTGATAAAAAGACAATTGTTGAAGATGAAATTCAAAGTCTGTTACAAGGAGATATTCCGTATTTTGAATATTATTTGGATTCAAAGAATTTGTATTCAGGTACTGGGAAAATATGGAAGGATTATTTCGACAGCATACCGATTACTTTTTTGTTAAATAAAATTGATCAATTAAGCTTCCTGTATAATTCAAAGTGTAGAAAATAAATGATTTTACAAAAATAGAT
>UQRE01000040.1 GCA_900543415.1 uncultured Dorea sp.
CTTTTATTTTGCCTGAAAAGTGAAAGATCAGTTTGTTATAGTGTGCCCGATAACAACGTCAAAAATACTAATGTTCCGCGGTACATTTGTTTCCCAGAAGAAAATAACTAGCGAAAATGGTACTGTAAATGCTCCCACAAACATCGCTCCCGGAACGCCATTCATATTTCCAAATTCCACTATTACGATAAGAAGACCTATAAACACGATTGAAAAAAGCAGAAAGATCCTCGAAAACAACCAAGGTTTCGGCCAGTCAGCAACCATTTCACTTTCTTTCGGAGTTGTTTTTTCCGTTCCACAAACAAAAAGTTCTTCTCGTTCCGCCAGGGAATGCTTCTTTAACACTCCACTAACTAATTCCTTTAAACGAATTTCAACATTTCCCTCCTGACCTGTCATCTCATTAATTGTATTAACGAATCCTCCTACACCTTTTTTTACTTTCTTCAGCACATCCTCTTTTTGCATTTCCATCTGGTCTTGCTTGCTATTATTAAGTATCAAACTATTTCCGCATATAGGACAAAATTTCGCATTCATGCTTATTCTGTTCCCACAATACGAGCAAAACTTACTCTCCTCTTGACATGCAGACTCTTCCCCTTGCTCTTCTGCTTTTAAATCTTCATACTGACTACCGCACTTGCTACAAAATTTTGCATTATCACTTAATTCATTGCCACACTTTAAACATATTTTCCCCATTCTTACTTCTCCTTAGTTACTTCTATCTATTGTTGTATCTGTGTGCCACAATTCCCACAAAATTTTGTATTCGTCAAAATTTCATTCCCACAATTACTACAAAATTTTACTGACACATTATCATTTAATTCTACCGTCTTCTTTTGTTTTACTTCTAACGCATACTGCATAATCAATTTTTTCCATGTTTCTTTTTCTTTACCTTTTACAACAAATTTATACATTTCCCCATTATTACATTCAGTTTTTATCATATTGGGAGTCGGTGTTAAAATGTGAAAACCATTTTGTGCATATTTAATCTCACTCAATGGAATATAATATTCTTTTTGACCTATATTCATAGCATGCGCTATAAAAATCAGCCTTTGATTCGTCAGTGTCAAATGTCCTCCTTTGTTATATCCCAATACACTTGCCGGACCTTTTTGATACTGCATATTTGCAGCGCCCTTGAAAATTTCTCTTTCTTCTTTCATTAAGTTATCCATAAAACCTTTCTCCTTCGTATACTTTCATTCTCATTACATTTTAGGTCAATTACTCCCTAATAGTCAATAGGTCATCGTGACATAATTTAATTATATTTCAACACTCCACAAAAAGGAGGTGCAATGCCTATTGTCACGCTTAAAAGACTTGCGTAAAGAACGTGGCTACACGCAAATCAAAATGCAGCATTTAACTGGTATAGACCAAAGCGATTACTCCAAGATAGAAAATGGCAAACGCTACTATACCTTTGAACAATGCCGGAAGATAGCCCTCGCCCTTGGCACAAGCATGGACTATCTTTCCGGACTGACGGATGAAAAGAAACCTTACCCCCGTTCCCATTCATCCAAATAGCAGAAAAACTGCCTATCATCATTATAATGACAGGCAGTTCTTTTGTACTATGCACACTGCTTAGTAATACAATTTATTTAGTTTTTCTTTCACTTCCATTACATCCTTGTAACGTTTACTTGGATTCACCATGATACATTTTTCTATTATATTTCCGATTTTCCCGGTTGCCATTTCATTCACAGGGTGTTTTCCGGTCAGCATGACGTTCATCATAATTCCTAATCCATAGATATCCGTTCTTTCATCCGATTGTGCTTCTCCGTATTGTTCCGGTGCGGCATACCCAATCGTTCCCACCGTTCTCGTATCTTTTTCTGAATAGATTTTATGAATTTTAGCAGCATCAAAATCAATAATCTTCACTTTTCTGTTTTTCATAACCATGATATTTTCCGGCTTTATATCTCTGTGAATAATCTGATTCAAGTGCAATGCATATAATCCGTCACACACCTGACTTATGATTTCCCTCACATAACTCTCTGATAATGTTTCCTGTTCCAATCGTTCTGCAATCGTAATCCCCGGTATAAATTCTTCCAAAATAATCGTTTCCTCTTCATTATGGCATACTTCATAAATTAAGGGGAGAGATTTTTGCTTCACCCCAAGCAGTCTTTCATACGCAGGATAACGACCCTTTAATCTCTTAACTACAATATAATTGCCCGACTGGTTATGTCTATATAAAAGCACTTCTCCAAAATCTTTCTTTTTTAATACTTTTACAAAAGCATAATACTCTTTCAAGTTTTCTGCCAACCACTGATACATAACTTTCTCCCATTGCCAACCTAATTTCACCATGATATACTCTCTACGAGGTGATACAGATGATTAAAAAACCAACTGATGAACTGATGGACGCATTAAATCAATCTTCATCCATCGAAGAATATATAAATACCGAACAGGATTATTTAATTGATTCTGCTCTTTCCGACTATCTGAACCAACTTTTAGAAGATAAATCTCTGAAAAAATCAACGGTCATTAAAAATTCTGAACTCAATGAAATTTATGGATATCAGATTTTTTCAGGAAAGCGTATCCCTTCCCGCGACAAGCTGATTTCCATTTCCTTTGGAATGAACCTTTCTCTCGACGAAACACAGGCACTTTTAAAATATGCAGGATTTGCTCCTTTATATCCAAAACAGAAGCGTGACAGCCTGCTTATTTGGGGCAAAAATCATCAGTTTTCCATTTATCAGATTAATGAGCTTCTATATGCTGAAAATGAAGATACCCTGTAATTATTGCACATAATAATACTCCAGCGTTTCCACTATACCTTCATCAGAAAACGTAATATTTAATCCCGGACTGAACTCTCTGTCGAACTGATAGCAGAGTTCATTTTCATACTCCTGATCCGGTGTCCCCAACATTTCCTTTACGTTTCCGATATCCGTTGTTCCATCAATCCCGTAAATTCCATATTCCTTTTTATTTTCTTCCACTGTATAATCAATTAGAACATCCTGTATAGCTGCTTCTTGATTTACTGCAACAGTCAACATTCCAAATGTATAGATATCCATTCCATTTTCACGATACATTTCATCCGTTTCTTCGCCTAATGTTGACTTCATGTCAATAAGCTCACTTCCAAGCACATCCCTTAAATCATATTCCACTTCAGAATCATAAATAATATTCTCACCTGTTCTGAAATTTTCATTAATGATATTTTGAATCTCTGATTTATCTAAGTGATTCTTATTTACACGACTTTGTATTGCAAGCTTTACCAGCGGAATCGTAATCAACATTCCAATAATCAAAACACTTCCAATTACCCACAATAAAATATATTTTTTATGAGTGTCTTTTATCTGTATTTCCTGTTTCTCATATTGAAACATACACCTTGGACAATAATGTGCTTCATCCGGCAACTCCATGTTACAATTCGGACATATTTTCATCTTACTACCTCTTTGCCATCATGAAAACAACTTTGTATACTCTGTCTGTGTGTCTGCAATATGATACACATAAACGGTGTTTCCTCTCTGCCGATATATAGAAACATACCTTTCAGATATGAGCATTCGATACCCCTGTTTATTCAGCCATCTATCCGGTGTCAGAGAACCGGAGTCCGGAAAACTCTCTAATCGCTCAATACTGTCCAAAATCTGTTCTGTAACTTTCATAGCAGATTCCACGCCAAATTGAAGCAGATAATAATCTTCAATTTTTTTCAAATCTTCCCATGCTGTAGGAAGAAGCTCTACTTTATATTGTCCCTGCACGTTCTCTTAATTCCTTCCTTGCTTCGGAAATACTTCTTGTCTTTGCTCCGCTTAACCGTTCCTCTTCTGCCTGCATGATTTTTGCACGAAGTTCTAATGCCTGCTCTCTTTTCTCAAAAGCATCGATACTCATAAATACTCCGTCGCCCTCCCCATTTTTTGTTATATAAATCGGTTCACTTGTTTTTCTCGCAAGATTAGAAATAGAAGCATAATCATTCCGAAGTGTTGCTGAAGCCTTAATAATCATTTTCTTCATCCTTTCCTGTCGTCTTATGGATATATCATTTCATTGATATAATTATATCTTATTTCTTATATATCATCAATGTCTTTCATAAAATTCTTTATGCAATTTATATATCTTTACTTTTTATTTGATTATTTCACGAACCCTATCTTTAATTAAATCCCACAATCCTTCTTGCCACGCTGTATGCAAGAGAAGAAATCTTGCGTCCGGATTTTCCCGGAATATTCATAGTCTGTCCAAGGATACCATATCGTATCTTAAGAAACGTACGCATATCTTTTTTCTTTAAATACTTCCACAACTCTTTTTTCTTTTCCAGATTTTCCTCTTTTTTCGAACGAATACATATGATGGAAGACACTGTCATCATAATTGCCAGATAATTGATCATATAATTTCTAAGTTTCTTGCTGGAAATATCCTTCATCTGATACATTTTAATCATAGATTTTGTCACAAAGATTTGTTGATCTACTCTGGCAATCATATTTTTTTCATTGACCGACTGGTCGTCACGTCCAATAAAATAGCGATAAAAATCTACATCCAGATAATAAATCTTCCGAATATACGGCAACGGATAATACACATAAATATTATCCACATAGAAGGTATGCTTTGGCAGCACCATCTGACTTAACTTTAACATTTCTGTCCGATAGATTACAGAATGCATCAGTATATATTGATCTAAATGGAAACGTCCGATATCGTCCCATCGAAAAACTTCTCCCTGCGGGAGCACATTTCGGTAATGAATACATTTCTTACGAGAGGCGCCTGTTTTTTCATATACATAGTTGGAAATCAACATGTCAATCTGTGTTCCTTCTTCTTCAAATCGATGCAAAAGATCTAAGATGGTGCGAAGAGCTTCTTCGTCCACCCAGTCATCACTATCTACCACTTTGAAATAACGTCCAGATGCATGATTCAATCCGACATTCACCGCATCTCCATGTCCGCCATTTTCTTTATCTACCACTTTTATAATCTCAGGATATTTTTCTCTATATTCATGGGCAATCTCTGATGTATGATCCTTGGAACCATCATTTACGATAATAATTTCTACATCTTCGCCGCCAACAAGAATACTCTCGATTGCTTTTGCCATATATTCCTGCGAATTATAACAAGGAATAGCAAAGGATATATATTTCATATAAATTTCCTCCTCGTTCAAAACTTTCTAAAAAACTCTTATAAGTATAAATCATTCTCTTCCATTTTCCAACCGCTTTCTTTGTAAATACTTTGCAAATCCCTGCCGGAACGTTGTAAAATTGTCGGTTTTCCGATATAGTATTAAGTATCACAAGATTGGAGGAATCATACATGAAAAATATCATTGTTGGACAATCCGGCGGACCTACCGCCGTTATCAACGGAAGTTTATATGGAGTAACATCAGAAGGGCTGAAGCATCAGGACAAAATTGACCATGTCTACGGCATGATCAATGGAATTGAAGGATTCTTAAACGATCAGATTATGGATATGGGCGCCCTTTCTGGCAATGGAGAGCTTGAATTCGTTAGAACAACGCCGGGAGCCTATCTTGGCTCATGCCGTTACAAACTGCCGGAAGATCTGTCAGATCCGGTATATCCTCTTTTATTTCAGAAAATGGAGAAAAAAAATATTGGATACTTCTTCTATATCGGCGGAAATGATTCTATGGATACTGTAAGCAAATTATCCCGCTATGCCGCTGGAATTGACAGCGATATCCGCTTTATCGGCATTCCAAAAACCATCGATAACGACCTTGTAGAAACAGATCATACACCGGGATACGGAAGTGCTGCCAAATATGTGGCTTCTACTGTACGGGAAATTGCACTTGACGCTTCTGTCTACGACAATAAGAAATCTGTAACTATTGTTGAGATTATGGGACGCCATGCCGGATGGCTCACTGCTGCCAGCGTTCTCGCCCGCAAATTCGAAGGAGACAATCCGGTGCTGATCTATCTCCCGGAAGTTGCTTTTGATCAGGATGATTTTATTGCCAAAGTGCAAAAAAGTCTTGAGACAACACCAAACCTGGTAGTATGTATCTCCGAGGGAATCAATGACGGAAAAGGAACCTTTATCTGTGAATACGCAAGCGACGTTGGAGTGGATACTTTCGGTCACAAGATGCTCACCGGTTCCGGAAAATATCTGGAAAATCTTGTCAAAGAAAAAGTCGGTGTAAAAGTACGTTCTATTGAGCTTAATGTCTGCCAGCGTTGTTCCAGTGCTATGCTGTCCGACACTGACCTGACAGAAGCTGTTAACGCCGGTGCATACGGTGTACAGGCTGCCCTCAAAGGCGAAACCGGTAAAATGATCACATTTAACAGACATTACAACCACCCATATGAATTATCTTACGGAACTGCAGATGTCAACAACATTTGCAACAAAGAAAAACCGGTTCCTGCTCAGTGGATCACCGAAAATGGTTCTGACATCAGCAATGACTTTATTGCCTATGCAGCACCATTGATTCAGGGAAATGTTACTGTGCCAATGAAGGATGGACTCCCGGCATTTGCCTATCGGAAATAAGAAAATGGATGTTCACAATTTGTTCATTTATCTTTCAAAATTCTTTCATTTATAGCACATCATTTCTTCATAGATGTCACGTATACTAGAATCATCAAAAGAAGAAATGATGACGCATAGTAAATACTATTTTGAATAAACTTTTTCATAATATATGCCGGGAACCGCACTAGGCGGTTACCCGGCATCCTCCCTTTTATAGGGCTTTTATTTTTTTAATTTATCTTCAAAAATCTTTACGATAGTCCCTTCTGTCTCTACCATTCCAGGCGAAGCGATCAGTCCCATATTTCTCATTGTCTCTTCGGCTGTATTTCCATTGATTCCATGAACATCCTGAATATAAATTCCATGCATAGCAAAGTCAACAGACTGATATGCTGCATCTACCGCTGCAATTCCTTTCATGGTACATCCTTGATTTCCGCCATCACAGATCATTCCGGTAATACTGCTTGCCATATTATTGATTGCATGCTTCATCATTTCTGTTGTTCCGCCTCTCAAATACACAAGTGCACATGCCATCCCTGTCCCCGCTGCAATCGCGCATCCGCAGAACGCTGATAATTTCCCGGAATACTCCTTAATATACATACACACAAGATAACTAAGCGCCGTAGCTCGCAGGAGCTTCTCCTCACAATAACCATTTACCTTATATGCCGCATATAGAGGCATCGTCGCGATAATTCCATGGGCGCCGGAACCGGTAATGCTCATTGCCGGCTTATCAAGACCGATCACTCTCGCTTCAATTGCCGCATTACATATTAGCGAAGCAGTTGCCTGTTCATTGGAAGAAATAATTTTCCCTCCGTTTTTTTCTAATAAATATCTTGCAAAGGTTGTTCTCGGATTCCTTAGTCCTTCTTCAAACAATTCCCAGTTTATTTTATACGCTTCTCTTATAAAAAGAAGTTCTTCTATTGCTTCCGTCTCAACGTATTTTACTAATTGTTCCAACGTATAATTATGTATAGCATGCGTTTTATTTTCTTCTTTATTTTCCAAGACTTCTTCCGACTCTTTATCCAGCACAATCTTTCCATTCACTACAATCTTGACAATATTTGTATGAGAATCTCGGATCGTTACGGTCGCTTCTCCGTTCGTCGTTTTTACAAATGCTTCGATAAATATCCGGCTGGTAATCCCACTTAATTCTTCTTGAACTTTTCCCTGTTCTATTAATTTCTTTGCCGAAGTATTATCTTCTGATCGAACATCTGCCAAAGACTCCAATCCTTTCTCGGCATTTCCCGCCACAACGCCTAACGCTGCCGCAAAAACATTCCCTACTTCACTGCTGTTTGGTATTCCACAGGTAAACGCGTTTTTGTACATTCCGCTGTTCATCGCTACGCACACCTGCTCTACTTCTCCTTCTAGGTAACTTTTCGCCTTTGCCGCTGCATATGCAATTGCTCCAGGTTCAGTTACACCTAATGCTGGTTTCATATCCTCCAAAATCAATTTTGTAAGCTCTTTCATCACTTATCGCCTCCCTGCTCTTTTAGAAATACATAACGATCTTTCGTAGACTCTTTTTCAGAATACCGATATCCCAGACGGCAAAACAACTTCATTTCCTCTGGCCTTTCCGCCTTACGCTCCGCCAAAAAACGCACCATTTCTCCTCTTGCCATCTTGGCATAAGTTCCCTTCTCAATCACTTTATCCCCTTTGTATTCTCCGAACACACACGTAATATATCTGACTTCCGGAGTCAGATATTTCTCAACACATTTACTATATTCCTTAGACGCAAGATTTACAATCACTTCTGTATCTGCCGACACCTCTCTGCAAATTTTTTCACCCCAGTATTCATACAGATTCTTCACATTCGGAAGATTTACTTTCGTCTGCATTTCTAATCGATAAGGAATCACTCCATCAAGCGGATGAACAACACCATAGAATCCTGACAAAATACATACATGTTCCTGCACATATTCCCACTGACCGTCTTCTAACACTGCCGGAGCCATATATTGATATTGAATCCCTTCGTATGAAAGTAATGCAGGAGTAAGCTGCATACGAAGATTCATCGTCTGCACTCTCTCGTAATTAATCTGAGCAATCTGGTCGTTACACTTCCACAAACTTTTCAATTCTTCATAAGAAAGTTCCGACAGATACTGTCGCAAATATTCCGCTTCATGCAAATACACCGGAAGCGCCCGCACTTCCAGTGTATCTGTATTTACCTTCATTTTTTTAGCTGGTGAAATAATAATCTTCATTGGCACTTCTCATTTCTCCTAGTCACTAACTACGGACGCAATCCCATTCCGCCTTCCACCGTCAATGTCTCTCCGCTCATATACTTAAAGTCCGGAGAAGCAAGCTGTACACATACACGACCAATCTCTTTTTCGGTATCTCCAAAATGTCCTGCCGGCGGCATTTTTACATTTTCTTTAAAAGCATCCGGATATGCTTTTTCAAATTTTTCAAGCTGCGCGGTCCATGCAAGCGGGCAGATAATATTTACATTGATTCCATCTGCTCCCCATTCATTCGCTGCAACTCTTGACAATCCACGGATTCCTTCTTTCGCGGCAGCGTAAGCACATTGACCATAATTTCCAAACAAACCTGCCCCCGATGCGAAGTTGATTACTGTTCCCTTTGTCTCTTTTAAATGTGGATAGCATGCTTTCATGTAGTAAAACACCGCATATAATCCTGAATAAATAGACAGGTCGAACTGCTCTGTTGTATGGTCTGCAAGCGTGACTCCCGATGCGGACGCCTGCGCATTATTGATCAATACATCAATCCGTCCGAATTCTTTCATTGTCTCCTCTACGACATGATTTACAACCGCCTCATTGTCTCCTCCTGCTGAAACATCCGCCTGTACCGGCAAAACTTTGATTCCGTAGAGACGTTCAAGCTCTTCCTTTGCCTCTTCTAATTTCTTTACATTTCGCCCTGTAATCACAAGATTTGCGCCTTCTTTTGCATAAGCTGTTGCGATTCCGTATCCGATAGAACCACATCTTCCATCACTTAAAACAGACTTTCCTCCGCCTGTAACAATTGCTGTTTTCCCTTTTAAATGTCCCATAAATATGTCTCCTCTCTTTCATGTTCTATATATTTGTCAAAATCAAAACTCATCTATTTTATAAGAATAATATTTTACAAAAATAAAATACCACATCTTGTTAATTCTTTCAATATTTTCTGTTAATTATCTAATTATTAACAATATTTTTTTATTATTTATTACTTCTGACTTATTTTTCAATATTTTTGATACTTTTTTAACAAAAAATAAAACCGCAGACGCCTCTCACTCTTACGCATCTGCGGTTTCACTATATTCAAATCTGACTATACATAATCAAAATGATCCGGTCCTTTAAACCAGCTGCTTCGTCCCATATGGAAGATCAGCGCTAATACTGCGATTACAAGATATCCCACAGCAAACGGGGATGTCGGATTAAATCCAAGCTGTGCACTATGAATAAAGCCAAAGCAAGCCAGTACATATCCTGCTGCCGCAGTAATTGCCACCTTATCAAGCTTCTTATCGATAATGAATACTGTCATTGTTCCAAGCAAAATACCGATAATGATCGCTCCGCTCTTCACTCCCGGAACACCATTCCACATTACCCCTGCATCCTTGATCATCTGTGTGATCTCAGCATTGTATTCCGATAATCCGGAAGGCATCACCTCTGTATAATATCCGGCAAGTCCTACGGCACCTGTAATCTGTGTATAAAGATAGTCTGCAACCGGCGGAATCATCGCAATTCCAACTGCTGCGTAATGCTTCACTTCACAGTCCTTAAACGCCTGCGCCACCATGACGATCGCACACCACAAGAACGTTACCGCACACACTGCCGGCGGAACCATATTACTTAAGAATGTAAATAATCCGAACAATCCGGCTGCTCCAAGAACCAGCCCGGACACGAGAGAGTATCCGATTCCGGCATTTGATTTTTTCAGTCCTGCATGTCCAAGCCATACGGTATTTGGCACGACACCTCCGCAAAGTGCAGAAATCATAGTACAGATTCCATCCGCAAACTGAGTCTCACGGACATTATAATTATCACCTGCCGCATTCGCTGCTTCTACATTATCCATCGTTTCAATAAAGTTATAAATCTCAACAGGAATTACAATCGTCAAATAAGGAGCCACAATCGCAAATCCATCAATCAAGTGCTGGATACTGTTGACCGGATTCGGAATATAGAACCCGATTCCACTGAAATCTACAGTCGTACGTCCCAGACAGAACGCATATATGATACCGCCAACGATCGCAACTACAAGCGGTGGAATCTTCTTCGGGAATAAATATCCTCCGAAAATACCTACCATTGCAACGAACAAAATCGGAAGACCTACCAACGGATCTCCAAACACATCAAATACACCCTGTGTTGCCATCCAGATAAAGCCAATTCCTGCAACTGTACCAAGAAGCGCTGCTCTTGGAAGCTTCTCTTTCATCCACGGTCCGATAAAACCACCGATAAATTCTACTGCTCCACCGATAAAGCAGGCTGCCACTGCTGCTGACCATGCAAGCATTGGATCTTCTAATGCGTAATGAAGCGGCATGATCACTCCGTACAAAATTACGAACATCGCCGGAGTAGACACGCCGGATGGGAGCGCTGTGACATCCGCTCTTCCTTCTTTCTTAGAAAGTCTGCGTCCCATATATGCGTAATAAATACCACTGCACAACAAGCCAATGGACATTCCCGGAATCACATAACCGTACACAATCTTGTCCGGCCATCCAAGAACACCCGATAAAGTTGCGATAACAATTAAATAGTTTACAATATTGTTTGTAATGGAATAGCTCATTCCACCGATGTCCCCACGTCTGAACCATGGGACGATTGTCTTTTGTTTTTCCATCTCGCCTTCCTCACTCTTACTCTTCTTATTCTACTGATTTCCCTGATTTACTCTCATTCGTTATTCGTTCGCCTCTACCGGAATAAATGAAAATGTTGTTACATCAAATAAGCCCATATCCGTAAGCTTTACTTCTGGAATCACTGCCAGTGACATGAAGCAAAGTGTCATCACCGGTTCTACATCTCCACAGATTCCAAGCTCTTCATATGCTTTTTCGTGGATATCGGTCAATTTCTGATCTACCCACTCTCCGCTTCTGTCACTCATAAGGCCACCGATCGGCATCGGCATGCTCTCGATCACTTTTCCTTCTTTCACAAGAACAATACCGCCTTCCTGCGCGATCAGGCTCTGTACTGCAAATTCCATCTCCTCATCATTGACACCAACTACAATGATATTGTGGGAGTCATGCGCAATCGACAACGCTACCGCACCGGACTTGATGCCGTATCCTTTCAGGAAGCCGCAAGCAACATTTCCTGTTCCCTGATGTCTTTCCACCACGGCTACTTTTACAATATCTTCTTCTGGGTTACGTACAAATTCACCATTTTCATCCAGTGTAATTTCTGCCGTTGCTTTTCCGGTTACGACTCCACCAGGAAGAATCTGAATCACATTCACTTTACCAGACTTCAGATTCATTTTAAATTTCTCTTTAGAGAAATCTTTTACAATCACACTTCCTTTTACAGATGAAATATCATGCACCTGAATTTCCGGAAGATATTTTCCATCTTCTGCCACAAATTCACCATTGATCCATACTTTATCTACATGGAAATCTTTCAAATCATCAAGCAGTACGATGTCTGCACGGTATCCCGGCGCAATTGCTCCGCGATCTTTTAATCCAAAGCATTCTGCCGCATTTAAGGTTGCCATGCGTATAGCCGTCACTGCGTCCAGACCTTCTTCTACACAGATTCTCAAGTGATTATCAAGGTGACCTTCGTGAAGGATTGTCTTTGGCTGACGGTCATCAGAACACAAAAGACATCTTCTGCTGTTTTCCGGTGTTACGCCCTTCAAAAGCGGTCTTAAATTATGACATGCAGAACCTTGTCTAAGAAGAATATACATTCCTCTCTCAAGACGATCTTCCATCTCTTCCACAGTAGAACATTCATGGTCTGCTAAAATTCTTGCTGCCGCGTAAGCATTCAAATCATTTCCTACGATTCCAGGACCATGTCCATCAATGATCTTTCCTTCTTCCTTAGCAACCATCAGCTTATCCAGCACACTGTCATCTGCTCCGATTACACCTGGGAAATTCATAAATTCACCAAGTCCTAAGATTCCGTCTCTCTTAATCGGCTCTTCCATCTCCGGCGCACCGATCACTGCTCCGGCATGTTCAAATGGCGTTGCCGGCACACAGGACGGAAGCACGTACTGAATATCAAGTGCTGTTCCTTTGGCAGCTTCCATCATATAATCAAGTCCTGTAATTCCACATACATTTACGATCTCATGTGGATCAGCAATGATTGTTGTTCCGCCATGCGGTACTAAGAGACGTCCGATTTCTTCCGGACTTACATAAGAAGATTCAATATGGATATGGCTGTCAATAAATCCAGGCACTGCATAGCGTCCTTGTGCATCCACGACTTCTTTTCCTTCATACTTACCGATTCCGGCAATCTGTCCGCCACTTACTGCAATATCGCCTTCCACGATTTTACCGGAAAATACATTGACTACTTTACAATTTTTGATGACCAGGTCAGCCGGAATTCTTCCGGCTGCCGTATCAATTAATTTTTTTAATTCTTCTTTTTTCATACTTTCTGTCCCTCTATTTCTCTACCACTTCAAGAACTGGATCAAAGGTTGTAAGCGCTACATAGTCTACCGGACCTGCATCTGTGATCGCATAATCCGGAATTGCAGTGATCGGCAGGAAGAACATGTACATCATTGGATCCGGAAGATCGGAACCAAGAGATCTTGCCGCCTGATCGATGAGTTTTTCGTGTGCTGCGATTTCTTCCGGCTCACGGTCACTTACGATCCCTCCTACCGGAAGTGGAAGGAATTCAAGAATTTCTCCATCTGCAACGACAACCTGTCCACCGCCCTGTTCGATCAAATAATTTACTGCGATAGACATATCTTCTGCATTTACTCCCATTACGACCAAGTTGTTGTCATCCGGAGCTGCGGAAGATGCCATTGCACCTTTTTTCAATTTCCATCCAGAACAAAACGCAAGAGATTTATTTCCGTTTCTTCCGAATCTTTCTAATACAGATACCATTGCCACATCCTGCTCAGTATCAGGAAGAACGATTCCATTTTCCACCTTCAGAACAACATCTCTTCTCTTACGAACGAAAGGTCCTTTCACATCCATCGCCAGAACTTTTGCTTCGCCATTCTGGATAGAGGTCTTATATTCAAAATCCTCTTTTGTTGTTTTCTTACACTTCAGTTCCCCTTTCAGTACGGAACTTCTCTCCGGAGCCTGAAGATTATAAGTAAGCTTGTGATCTTTTGCTACCATCTTACCATTTGTCATAACTTCTTTTACTTCAAAGTTCTCAAGATCCTCTACAAAAAGAATGTCTGCAATTCTTCCCGGACAGATGGAGCCGACTTTATCATCAATGCGGTATGCTTCTGCACTATTGATGGTTGCCATCTGGATTGCTGTCATTGGCTCAACACCAGCTTTGATTGCCAGACGTACCACATTATCAAGATGTCCTTTTTCCAACACATCTGTCGCTGTCACATCATCAGTACAGAAGCTGACGCGACGTGCGAATGCAGGATTTACCTCTGTCACTGCTTTGATATTTTCCTCAAGGAAATGTGTCACAGAAGATTCACGGATCAGCATATGCATTCCTTTTCTCATCTTCTCTACCACTTCCTCGTGATCATAACTCTCATGATCCAGACGCACTCCGCCGCACAAGTAGCCGTTCAGATCATTTCCTCTTGCCATTGGCGCACATCCAAATACCGGAAGACGATTCTTATAAGCCTCTGCAATCGCTCCCAACGTATCTTCATCCTCTTCCTGCAGGAACTCTCTTACCGTCTCCCAAACACCGTAGCATTCCGGCCACTGCTGAACTTCTGCATGAACTTCCTTTGTAAAGTTAAATGCAACTGTTGACTGTGGAATTGTATATGGTGTCTTATAAGGCGCTCCCCAGAACACTTTCAGCGGACTCTTCTTTACTTCTTCCTGTACCTCTTTTAATCCTTCCAGACCAGATACGGAAATATATTCGTCAAGTCCTGAGATCATACTTGTGGTTCCTCTTGGAACAACCGCTTTTGCATAGCTTGTAATACTGAGCTTACTGCATTCGCTGTGGATATGTCCGTCGATCATACCTGGAGTTAAATACATCCCTTTCGCATCAATGATCTCTGTCTCTGGTCCAACATAAGCTTCCACATCGCCAACTGCTGCGATCATATCCTTGTAAATCGCAATATCCGCCGGATAAATCTCACTGGACATAACGTTTACAAGCTGTCCTCCTTTGATCACTTTGTCAGCCGGGATCTTACCTCGACCTGCACGGATCATTTCCTTTAAGTTCTCTACTGATGTTCTTTCCATTTTCGTAATCCTCCTTAACATTGTCTCTCTTGCAACAAAAAAGATACATCGGCCAAAGGCTAAACAGGTTTCCCGTCCTGCAAATGTATCTTGAAGAATTTTGAAATATTCAGTTGTATTATCTCGTTAGTTTTATCATAGCATATGGGCATAAAAAAAAGAATCATTTGGCTCATTACATTTTTGCATAAGCTTTCATAATTCTTTCTTATAAATAAAGTTTAAAGTTCCATGCACATTTCATGCCATTTCTCTCCGCCCCATGAAGATTGTGCCATTCCAAGATCTTTATATCCCATCTTTTGATACATCGCCACCTTGGATTCAAGGCAGGTCAAAATCAGCTTTTTCCTTCCTTTCACCTTCTCTGCCTCTACATAACGCCGCATAATCTCACTGGCAAGCCCCTGTCTTCGATACTTAGGCAACACATCCAAGCCAAGAAGCATCACATTTCTTCCATCAGGAATATATAAAGAAGTATTCATAAAAAAATCGTCTCTGAAAATTTCTTCATCCGTTGAAAGACCATTTAAAAATCCGGCGATTTTCCCCGTCTCGCGGTCAACTGCCACTAAAAATAATTCGGGCGCAGACTTCACCCGTTCCCGCATCATTTTCTCAGAACAGGCTTCTTCCGGTGGGAAACAGATTTCTTCTATTTTTACTGCTTGATCAGCTTCCTCCTGATCAATATTTCGAAACTCGAATTTTTCTTCTAACTTCCACATACTCTGTTCTTCTCCCTTCTTACATTTGATGGCGCACAATTTTATAATCGTCACTTGAACGATAGTAGGGACAATTTTTATAATCACTATGCACAAGACGATAGTATTCATCTTCGTCTAAATTAACGTCACAATAATAGCTGTTCTCTTCTTCATCATAAATGTAGTTTGAACAATACTCACAATTCATTGCCATATTTATCCATTCCTTTCTTTTCTTTATAATTATACACTATAACTCATTTCTAAACCACTCAGATAACCAATATTTTTAGTGATATTGACGATATTAATAAATTGTAGACAATTTTTTCAAAAATGGGTTCATTTTTTTTCAAAAATGTATTATACTGAAAGTTAGTTAAAAACTTAACAGAAAGGGGAATGCAATCATGGCAAAAATTACAGAAGGCTATATGCCATACCTTGGCTATCAGACATATTATAGAATAGTCGGTGAAAGAAAAGATAATGGAAAGGCACCTTTGATCTGTCTTCATGGCGGACCGGGTTCTACACACAACTACTACGAGGTATTAGATAACCTTGCAGATGATGATGATCGTATGATCGTTATGTACGACCAGATTGGTTGTGGAAATTCTTATCTTGATGGACATCCTGAACTCTGGAATCAGAAAGTTTGGTTAGACGAATTGGATGCATTAAGAAAACATCTTGGTTTAGATGTGTGTCATATCATTGGACAATCTTGGGGAGGTATGATGCAGATCGCTTACGCTATTGACTATAAGCCAGAAGGCGTAAAGAGTTTCATTATCTCAAGTGGACACCCAAGCAGTTCTATGTGGGAAAGAGAAGGTCTCCGTCGTATCAAAATGATGCCACAGGATATGCAGGATGCAATCAACCACGCACTTTCAACAGGAGACTTCACTGGTGAAGCTTACGATGCAGCAGTTGCTGAATACATGGATAGATATTGTAACTACTGGCTTGGAGAAGATGCTCCTGAGTGTTGTAAGAGACCTAAAAAATCAGGTTCTGAATCTTACGTTGAAGGATGGGGACCAAATGAGTTCGCACCTACCGGAACATTAAAAGACTTCGAATATGTTGACAGACTTGGTGAAATCGAAATTCCTTCACTGATCTGCAGCGGTATTTCTGATCTCTGTTCTCCATTGATCGCTAAGACAATGGCTGATGGAATTCCAAACTCTAAATGGATCCTTTGGGAGCGTTCAAGACATACTTGCTTCGTAGACAGACACGATGATTACTGCAAAGAAATCATTGAGTGGATGAACAAATACGACTAGGAAGTTTCCTATGATACATAAAAGAGGAATCGTGTTATGCGATTCCTCTTTTTTATTTGAAACATTTTTATAAAATATACACAAAAACTCCCCAGAATCGAAGTTCTGAGGAGTCGAAAATTCTTTTTGAAATTGTATGTTCTGAAAACGTATGATTAACGTTTGGGTAACTGAGAACGCTTGATTTTACTGGATTCTTGGAATGTGATGTTGCAAACACGTTACAAATGCAGGACTTCTCATTACTCCTCAGGACACCTTAAAACTACATATGTTCAATATAAAATTCATCCTGACAACTCCGCCCCTCATTTTTTAATAGTAATTTATGCTCGTCATAGGAACGCATTCCATTCACACGAAGTATTTCCCCTATATTCTGTCTGCTACTTGGAATGATTCTGCTCTGTACCCAACGCATACTCCAGTCTGAATTCATGGTTCGAATACCTTTTTTTAAAAATAGCGACATCATAAACGGTGCTTCCTTAGGAGTAACATTTTCCGGAATGTCTATTGTGTATTTCTTTGTTCTCTCATCATAATTTAATATTCCGACGATTTTATTTCTATTATTTCTCTTGATTGCGTACCTGTTCAAAAAAACACCACCTTTTCCAAATCATTTCCCAGATTTTCTCCCTATGAATCTCTGATAAAACATGATCTATACCGTTGAAAATATAATCCTGATCTTCTATCTTCAGTTTCCAAATCTGTAAATTATATTCTTTTGGTATCAATGACAGATTATACTCCAGAGATTTTGAACCGATATAATTATTAACCGAAAAATCTCTCATCACGTCTATTTCTTTCAGAAGTTTTTCATCACCATATGTTGAAAACAATAACGATACTCCCTGATCAAACAAAGGCGCCATTCTCACACTGTCTTCTTCATCATTTCTTAACACTTCCAGATTACTTCCGTGCCGATCTCTATTAGCAATCAAATAATCAATACAGAACATCTGGTACATATATAATCCCCAACCGTTTCTTATTGCAAACTCTAATGGAGATTCATTATCTTCTTTTTGCAAATCATAATACAAATCATACGCCAACTTTTCTTCATTATCCTTACGAAAGTTTTCTGAAACAGAAACCCATGTTTCTTGTTCTTTACCATCAATAACAATCCTTGCATGTATCAGTTTATACTTCACATGCGGAATTCTCAAAATATCCATCACCCGGCTTACAATCAATTCGTTGACACACTCATGACCAAACACCCCTCGATAACTATCATAGTTCGATAATTTGTAATATAATCTTTTCCCATTCACTTCTTCATACGCTTTCAGAAAGCACCCCGGAGTTCCCGGTGACATTTTTCTTGCCGCCCAGTCCAGATGTTTCATATCCTGTAACTCACAAATAATATCCTGCATTATGCCACCTCATCTCAAAGATTTTATTGTTCATCTGGTTCAAACTGATCCGGATATCTGTCACTTCCCTCATATCCGCACACACCCATTCTGGGAGAATTACAAACAGGCAATAAAAATTCCGGCTCATAATCTTCTCCCTCTTCATCATTTTCCGCCTCTAAACACTCATCACACCAAAAAGGTGCTCCTTCATAATAGCCTTCTGGATTAACCCATTTCGCCTCATTTTGCCCGCAGTTACTACAGAGAATTTTAGGAGGATTATTTCTTGATAGAATTACAATGTCATTATTCTTTTTTTCTCCATCGCGGCAGCTATGTATACTTAATACCAGTTCTGTGGTTGAACCAAAATCATATTCATACAAAAAGTTATCGCCGACATCTACAACGTCTTTTAAGCGATAATTCATATTTCTGGAAGGTCTTCCCCAAAAGGCGTCCGTATCCGGATTGCTTTCATATTGCTCCTCATGAATCGTAAATGCACTCAGATGTCCACAACATTCTACCCATATGTCACGGATAAACACATCCAATTCTTTTAGCGTAGTATTCTCGCTTACTTCTACAATTAACCAATAATCTTTTCGATATTTTCCAGTAATAACAACCTGAAAATATCGGCATCTTCTTTTCTCTTTTTCTTCAGCAAACTTTGCGCTTCTCTTTTTGCACGCCTGCAAATGTCGAAGCATCCCGCCTTTTGTATACTCTTTTCCACAATACTTACATAATCCTTTTGTTTGAACCGCCATTCTTTTTTCTCCAATCTATCTGTTTTTTTCGTACAACAGTATCCAACGTTTTTCCTATAACAAGTATACCATTATCTTATTAAAAAATACATAGAAAAAACTCCCCAGAGCCGAGATCCTGAAGAGTTGTAAATTCTTTTTTTGAAATTGTACGTCCCGAAACGTATGATTAACGTTTGGAGAACTGTAAAACTTTGATTTTACTCAATGTCATTAACTTAAAAATGAACCCCCGTAGACAATAGAATTGTCTTGGGTTC
>UQRE01000041.1 GCA_900543415.1 uncultured Dorea sp.
TAGCAAAGATTGCCTTATAAAGCAATTTATTGTAAGATGATTATAGATTTATTATTATAGATTGAACCAGCAAATGCTGAGGAAGAAAAAAGTTAAGAAAGGTTTATTTTCTATGAGTATTTTAACAGTTGAACATCTCTCCCACGGTTTTGGGGACCGTGCTATTTTTCAGGATGTATCTTTCCGTATGTTAAAGGGCGAGCATATCGGGCTCGTAGGCGCAAACGGCGAAGGAAAGTCCACATTTTTTAACATTATCACCGGCGCCCAGCGTCCCGATGAAGGAAAAATTGAATGGGCAAAAAATATAAACATCGGATACCTTGACCAGCACACTGTTCTGGAAAAAGGCTTATCTATCCGTGATGTATTAAAGTCTGCATTTGCAGATCTCTTTGAAATGGAAATCCGCATGAATACCATCTGCGAACAGCTCTGCGATGCCGATGAAGACACTATGAATTCTCTGATGGAAGAATTAGGTGTCATTCAAGACATATTGACTTTGCGTGATTTTTATCTTATTGATTCCAAAGTGGATGAGATTGCACGCGCTTTTGGGCTTACGGACATCGGACTTGACAAGGATGTCACGGACTTAAGCGGAGGACAGAGAACTCGTATTCTGCTGGGAAAACTTCTTCTTCAGAAGCCGGACATCCTGCTTCTGGACGAGCCTACAAACTATCTGGACGAAGAACATATCAGTTGGTTGAAACGCTACCTTACAGAATATGAAAACGCATTTGTTTTAATCTCTCACGACATCCCATTTTTAAATGATGTTGTAAATATTATTTACCATGTGGAAAATCAAGAACTCACCCGTTATGTCGGAAATTATGAGGATTTCCAAAAAGTATATGAGGTGAAGAAAGCTCAGTTAGAAGCCGCTTATAAACGCCAGCAGCAGGAGATCAGCCAGCTTAAGGACTTTGTCGCCCGCAATAAGGCACGCGTATCCACAAGAAATATGGCAATGTCCCGCCAGAAAAAACTGGATAAAATGGATGTCATCGAACTTGCCGCCGAACGTCCAAAGCCGGAATTTCATTTCCGCCAAGGACGAACTCCGGGAAAATATATTTTTGAAGTAAAGGATTTTGTCATCGGATATGATGAACCACTGTCCAGCCCATTAAACTTCGCCATTGAGCGTGGTTCCAAAATTGCATTTACCGGAGCAAACGGAATCGGAAAGACAACTCTGATCAAAAGTCTTCTCGGAATCGTACCGCCTTTGTCCGGCAAATGTGAAACCGGTGAAAACATTCTTCCCGGATACTTTGAGCAGGAGGGAGATTATCAGAATAAGACAACCTGTATCGAGGAGATCTGGCAGGAATTCCCGTCCTTTAACCAGTACGAAGTGCGTTCTGCTCTTGCAAAATGCGGACTTACTACAAAGCACATTGAAAGTCAAGTGCGGGTTTTAAGCGGTGGAGAACAGGCAAAAGTACGTCTCTGCAAAATCATCAACCGTGAGACCAATGTTCTATTGCTGGACGAGCCTACTAATCATTTAGACGCTGATGCAAAGGATGCTCTTAAAAAATCTTTACAGGAATATCGCGGAACACTGCTTCTCATTTGCCATGAGCCGGAATTTTATCAAGATGTGGTAAATGAAGTGTGGGATTGTTCGAAATGGACAACAAGAATTGTGTAAACATAGAAATATGTTTACATCTCTGATTTATTTTATATGGCAGGAAAGGGGGACTTGTCATGGATAAAAAGAACCAGATTACGGAAGGAGTTATCTGGAAACAATTACTTATTTTCTTCTTTCCCATTATGGTGGGAACACTATTTCAACAATTATATAATACCGTAGACGCGATTATTGTCGGTCGGTTTGTCGGAAAACAGGCGCTTGCAAGTGTCGGGGGATCTGCGGCAGTATTGACAAACTTTGTCATCGGTTTCTTTACCGGACTGTCTGCGGGAGCCACGGTGATCATTTCCCAGTTTTACGGTGCAAAAAATTTAAACAATTGAGCAAAGGGCTTCACACTGCGTACGCGTTCTCTATTACGGTAAGCCTTCTGATCTCGGTCATCGGCTGGTTTGCCACTCCGGCTCTTCTACATCTTTTGAAGACACCGGCAGACGTCATACCAGATTCTATTCTGTATCTTAGGATCTACTTTTTAGGTATGATCTTCACCTTGACGTATAATATGGGTTCTTCCATCATGCGCGCTATCGGCGACTCCAGACGACCGCTTATTTATCTCGTAATCTGCTGCGGCATTAATATTGTTCTCGACATTTTATTTGTCATTGTATTTCACATGGGTATTGCGGGAGCCGCCATTGCAACGGTAATTTCTCAAGGAGCCAGCGCAATACTTGTTACGCGGTCTTTGATGAAATCTTATGGGATTTTGAATCTTGAGCTTCGCTCGATCCGCTTCCACGGAGCGCTTCTAAAATCGGAGCTTAAAATCGGATTGCCCGGCGGAATCCAGTCCTTTGGATACAGTATTTCAAATATTATCATTCAGGCAGTAATCAATGACTTCGGTACAGACACTGCCGCAGCATGGGCAGCTTACGGAAAGCTCGACGCCATCTTCTGGACAGTTTGTGGATCTTTTGGCATTGCCATTACCACCTTCACAGGACAAAACTATGGAGCAAGAAAATTCAACCGGGTAAAGAAAAGTGTACGTGTATGCCTTGGCATGGCGCTTGGCGTATGCGGAAGTCTAATTGTATTCCTCATGGTCTTCTGCCGTCCGCTGTACCATATCTTCACCACGGACTATGCAGTCGTTGACATCGGAGTTTATATGCTCCGTCTGATTACGCCAAGCTATGTAATCTTTATCTTCGTGGAGATCTTCTCCGGTGCACTGCGTGGAATCGGAGATGTTTTGATTCCCTCTACGATCACCCTTGGCGGCGTACTCCTTGTGAGGCTTACATGGATATTATTTGTTACACCGATGACCGGTGAATTATCCACTTTACTATACAGCTACCCTCTGGCATGGGGTGCTACCGCACTTCTCTTAATTCCGTATTATTTCCACAGGCGGAAGCAGGCGCTTGTAGAATAGAAGTTCCCATAGAAACTCCCATAGAAATCAGCATTTTAGATGTCTGATATTCTATGGGAGATGGAGTTCTCTTCCATCATGACAAACTTTATTTCTTTCACTCTATCTTCACTACAAGTCCAACGACTTCCCCATCCCTTCTTACTTCCAACACCTGCCCTGCTTCCCCCTCGCTTCCTTCGCTTCCTTCCAGAAGCTTACGCACCTGCTCTTTTACAAGTTCCCACACGTCCGCTTCTTCCACAGGCTCATCCAGCTTGACCGTCTCACCTGAATACACACAGAGGTGCCGATTGATACTCAGCACCTCCATTAAATATTCCATATATCCCACAGGAAAGAGGGCATAGGATGAAAGATAAAGTTCCGGCGCACCTGCTTTCATTCCGGCAATCTGCTCGACAATTTCCGGTACAAGAACCGTAAACTTACGTCTCTTTTTCATTTTAATGAACTCCTAATGCTTTCCCTACTGTCATTACTGATTTTCGATACAACACATACTGGTAAATAGCTGCTGCCACAGAAGTTGCCAATCCGATCAGCATAATCTTTACTTCATAATCTAAAAATGCTCCGTCATTTCCCCACAGAATCATAAATTGATAAACCATCGTTATGACAATGCCGATGATTGTCGGCAGTACATACACTTTAGAAATCTGTTTTCTAAGCAGCCACTTCCGATAAGCCTTATCTGCCCCTAACTTCTTAATATCTTCAAAGATCTGCGCGTTACTGCTTCCTACATCTTGACTTCTGGTGTAACCGATGATTCCCACCGATACAAAGCAAATGACCGCAACGTATATAAACATCATAAATTTTACTGCATTTCCAAGAATGGTCTGTTGGTCAAGAAGGGGCGTGAAAATCGGTCTGTATTTCCAGTCCGTACCTTTTGCCGGAGTCTTGGGATCCACAATGGCACCGGTTAAATCTTCAGGATTAGACTCTTTGGACCATGTCCCTGCCTGAGGATTATAATAGTCCATCACGTCCATCCCTTCCGACATTCCAAGCGCAAATTTCTTATAAAGTTCTGTGGCAAATCCAATCTCTCCATCACTCTCTTTTGTATTAAACAACACCTGTGTTCCGGTCTTTTCTTCCGGAAGTCCCTGACGAAGTTTCTCGTAATCATTGTCATTTAACACAAATCTTGCATCCGCTCCGATTCCATTGTTCGGCGTCAGAATCAAGGATGTATACTCTGTATTTCCCGCGTAAGAGAGCTCTGTTTTCTCACCGGACGCATCATAAAGAGCACTCATATCATCAAAGGAAAACCATGTGGTTTCCACCGCATTTTTCGGCTGAATCAGATAATATTTCCCCTGTGGGATATCTAACTTGATTTTCGTCAGCTTCTCATAATTTGTCGCACTGATACAGTCATATTCCGAATAAGTCTCATATACATCTTCCGTAATATTGCCTTCGTCATCGGAATTTCGCTCCACTCCATTCCCAACGATGCAGGCATACTCTGTTTCTCGGTAGTTTTCTATTTCTACACCGTGCTTTTCTGCCATTTCGTAAATTTCCTCTTCTGTGGGCTCTTTCGCATCATTCAGATACCGATAAGAGAAGTCGTCCTGATATGCCGCCTCGGTAGCTGTCTGACTTCCCGTCATGGTCGGTACATAGGAAATCGAATACAGACCGCCCACAATAAGAAGGGTGATGACCAGCATATTTTTTACAATGGAACTTCCCTGAAATTTCAGCATTCCGTAGTTTAATAAATTATTATAATATTTCTGCGGATTACGCCCTCTCTGGTGGCAGGAAATGGAGTAAACCAGAAGCTGATATACGCCGACCACTGTCAGAAGATAGAACAGATTTGTCCATCCGCCGAGAATTTTCCCCATCGTTTCTGCCACAATAATTTTGAGAAAATAGCCAAGAAAGATTCCTGATACCGTCAATACTACCCCCGATATCAGATAGCGCTTTGTAACCGATTTGCGCATGGGCTCCTGCTTTCTCTGCTCATTAATTACGTCCATAATGTTTGTCCGTTTCATTGCCTGTCTGGTAAGAACCATCGCAAGGATAAGAAGAAGCACACCATAAATCACTGCTCCCACAATACTCATTACAGAGAATCCAAAGGGTACTTCATTTACCTCCCTTGTAACAAATTCCATAACTTTTCCTACAACCACTGCTACGACGCCACCGCACAAAATTCCTTCCAGAGCGTAAATTCCGATCATGCTGGACATTTCTGCAAAAAGTGCGCCGGACAACATTCCTTTTTCTGCGCCAAGAGCCATGAAAATGCCGATCTCACGACTTTTGTATCGAAGGAAACGTCTGGTTGCGTACCACACAAACATGGTACAGCCGATGACTGCGATTCCCAAATTCAAATACGCCATTTTTCCTGTATCTCCGCCCTCCGGCATGGCACTTTTCACCAGCGGACTATAAAGCATCATCAGGTAAGAGGATACCAGCATCATAGCAAATACAATACAGAACTGAAACTGTCTGTAATCTTTTTTATTTCGTTTTCTAAGTCTGCTCCAAAGTACACGAAGTGTCATTTTTACTCACCACCATTCAAATCTCTTAATACGTCCAATAATTCTTCCAAAAATGCTTTGCGGTCGCCTTTATTCACAAGTTCTGTGTAAACCGTTCCGTCTTTCATTACAATCACTCGGTCACAATAACTTGCAGAGAAGCTGTCGTGAGTCACCATAAATGTCGTGGCGTTTAATTTCTTTTGCGCCTCTAAAAATGCACCGATCACCGCCTCACTGGAACGACTGTCTAAGTTGCCGGTGGGCTCATCTGCCAAAATCAGAAACGGATCGTTCATAAGCGCTCTTGCCACTGCGGTTCTCTGCTTTTGTCCACCGGATATTTCTGCCGGAAATTTATTTGCAATCTCTGCAATGCCGAACATTTTGAGAAGACCTTTCGCCTTTTTCTCCATCACCTTGTAGGACTCCTTTTTAATCACTTTCGGAACACAGACATTTTCCAGAATGCTCAGCCCATCCAGCAGCATGAAGTCTTGAAATACAAAACCCAATTTTTCATTTCTTACTTTTGCAATCTGCTTTTCATCCAGCTTAGATAAATTTACATTTTTCAACGTAATCTCACCTTTATCATAAGGAATAAAGCAGGAAATGCAGTTAAGAAGCGTCGTTTTCCCGGAGCCGGACGGTCCCATCACCGCCACAAACTCACCCTCTCTCACTTCAAAGCACACATCTTTCAGCACTTCATATTTTGTTTTCCCTGTCTGATAACTTTTGTATAAATGCTCTACTTTTAACATTTCACTCTCTCCTTTTTCTTGCTTTCATTGATTCTTATTGTACGGAAAAACATTCACTTTTCCCATTCCTGCAAATGTCAAGTTTGGCATGAATATTGTAAAGTTTTGATTACAGTGTCAAAAGGTCTGAAGCCACTTGAAGAGCCACTTGTGCTCGCACAAAAGTAGTGTAATCATAGTTGAAATCAAGAATTAATAGTGGTAAAATCGGATTGGAAAATTTCATTTTCAGAAAGGTTATAGACATCATGGTTGAACTTGTATTATGTGATGATGAAAAAATATACAGAAATGATTTGAAAAAGATTCTCGGCACGGAACTGGAACTGTCGGGAATTGATTATCGTGTGACAGAATTTTCCTGCGGCGAGGACCTGCTTTCGGGACTGTCCGCCGAGGGCTTACAGATTATTTTTTTAGATATTGAAATGAAGGATTTGGACGGTGTTGAGACCGCGAAGAAACTTCGTATGAAAAATAGCTCTGCTGTCATTATCTTTGTCACTTCTCATCCGGATTTTGTGTTCCAAGGGTACGAAGTGCGGGCGCTTAATTATATTTTGAAGCCTTACAAACCAGAAAAAATTAAGGAAGTGCTGCACAAAGCATTAGAAGCCCTTGACGTTTCCACTGAAAAATATTATGTCATTGAACAGCGCTCCGGCGCTATCCGTATTCCTTTAAGTTCCATCCGCTACTTTACCAGCGACAAACGTATCGTACGGGTGGTGACAGATAACGGAACTTATGATTTTTATGACAAATTAAATGATTTGGAAACGAAGCTTTCCGACGCATTTGTGCGCATTCACAATCGTTATCTCATTCATTTAAAATATTTAAGTGAGATTCAAGGAAATCAGGCAATCGTGGACGGTGAATCCCTTCCCGTCAGTCGTTCCTGCAAGTCTGCGCTATCTATTGCATTTGCAAAATTCATGCTTCAATAACGTGAGGTTTCTTAATTTCCGATATAGTGAAATTTATTTACACGAAAGAAATGTGAGGTTTTCATTTTGATGACTTGGACTGTGCCTTCTGTGGCAGAAACAATTATACTCTGGATGATCAGTATCCTTTTCGGTTATCTGATTTTCTCTGTGGTGCGAAGTTTTCTAACACCGAGGTGGAAGCATCCGGTTTGCACCGCTTTTTCGGTATTACTGTTATTTAGCTCCGCAAATATTGTCGTTTATCCGGAGGAACTGACAGGCACTGTCGGCTTCTTCCTTTGTTTTATATTGATTATTTTTCTCTTATTCAAAAATGAATGGTATTTGAAATTGTCCGCAGCGGTTTTGATTTTCCCTGTGGTTGTCTCTATTAACTATATTACGCAGGATATCGGTCATCTCATCTGGGTCTGTGCTTTTGAGCGTACGCCTTCTTCCATCGTGCAGACAGTTTTACATACGACAACGTCAGCTCTTCGCCTCCCTATCTGGTATCTTCTGTACCGGTTGGTGAAGCACTGGCTCTCTTATACGGTAAAACTTTTACTTCCCCGCATGTGGATCGTGCTTGATCTGGTGGCTCTTACTTCCTTTACCGGAATTATAACTGTCATCAAGAACACGGAAACTGCGCGTTCTTATACTGCGTATCCGGCTTGTGTCGCCTGTGTTTTCACAACCCTTGGCTGCTGCTACTTATGCACTTATATGGCGAAGACGGTGCGCTCCGATATGGAACTGGAAACCTTCCGTTACCAGCAGTCTTATTATCAGGAACTGGAAAAGAACCAGCAGACGGTACGGAGACTCCGGCACGATATGAAAAATCATCTGAATATCATCGGCACTTTTTTAAGAGACAACGAGATTGAACAGGCAAAAGAATATTTTCAAGAATTAAATCAAGAATTTGCTTCCAATCTTAAAGTTTATTGTCCTAATAAAATTGTAAACGCCGTTTTAAACAACAAAGAACAACTTGCCTTGGACTCCAATATCCAATGTGATTTTCAGATCGATTTAGAAACGTCTCCGAAAATCGATGACATTGACCTTTGCTCCATCTTAGGAAACACCATAGACAACGCCATTGAAGCTCTCAGAAAAGTTTCCAAATTATCCGAGCGGACACTGTCTCTGAAAGCCAGATATACAAACGGTTTCTTCAGCTATGAAATTAAAAACTCAAAAATCAACGAGATTCAGAAAAAAGGCGGGCGATTCCTCACCGACAAAATAGAAAAAGAAGCCCACGGAATTGGGCTTCGAAGCGTGCAAACTATTGTAGAAAAATACAACGGTGATATGGATATCTCTTATACCAATGATACCTTTACGGTGACGATTATGATACAGGGTTAATTTATTTCTTACAGCAATCTCTTGCGCCACTGGAACTTCTCCATATCCACCTTTCCAGCCGCAAGTTTTACCCCTTCTTTTTTCAACAATGTTGCTTGAATATTGCAGCCACTTCCGTCCTTACAGGAAAATAATTTTCCTTCCTTCGTTACTACCCGATGCCAAGGCACATCATTTCCGGACGGAAGTGCATGAAGGGCATAGCCCACTACTCGTATGCATTTTTCTCTTTCATAGTAGTCATAGTCCTCCCGTTACTTTGCAAGCATTTTTCTGGCATTTGTGACCTCTTCTTTCGTACAGTGGTACTTCTTTGCCAACTCTTCATCTGTAATATTTACACATTGCACTAATTCCTTACAGATTTTTACCGCAAGCTGAAAGCCTTCTTCTTTATAATCTTCACATAACGCATCTAATGACCCACACATATCTACAACCTCCTTATTTTTCTTTTCTAATATTTTCTCCATCTTTTTATTTAGGTTCATCATTTCCCGGATGGCAAGAAAATCATCCCAACTGAGGCACCCAAAATATTCTCTATGTTCATTTACATAACTTTGCATTTCTTTTTTATATTTACTTCCCTTATATTTTATCATTCCGAATACCACTTGTAAATCTGTTTGAAAGCCATCCAACTTCTCCAGTCTTCCGACATCCACCAGATTAATTGGATAATTGGGAATGAATTTTTTTAAATTCTTCTGTTCTTCCTCCTCTCCACCAAAGTCTATCATTTCATACAGACTCCGGCTTCCATCCCATTCTTTCTCTACGTAATAAAATACCAGGGTAACAACCGGCTTCACCTTATCATCTTTTAAAAATCGCGACAAGAATTCGTCCTCTGTTAGCTTTTTGTTCTTTCCATGCCCTTCCCAAATTTCTTTCATTTGCTGAATATATGCCAGTCCGTCATAGATCATATTTCTTACTGGCATGGCATAGTGGACTTTTTCTTGATTTTCGCACGCCAGAATCACTAGATCCATTTTCCCTTTCCAACGCATAATTACATCCCGATACCTGTGCAGTTCCTCCGCTTTTCCATCCTTATCTCTTAAAATGAGATCCGATTCTCCGGAAATCTCCTGCAATTCTTCCGCTCTCACCACCTGCCTTCCATCAAACACTGTGCCATTGTAAAAGTCTGCAAAACGCTCCTTTACAGAAATCCAGTTTTTCACCGCCGCATTACTTTTCCCCATGCAATCTCCTCACTTTCTCTCTTGTTATATTAATTTTTCTCTTTCTTGGATACGTCCACAGAATTTGTGGATAGACATTTGAATCTGTCCTAGAATCTGGAATCAGAACATCCCTTGATATAATTCTAAGAACCAAGATATAAATGTGTACATATTATAGTGCTTCTTAGGCTCCTTGTAAATATGGAAAAAGTTCAAAAATGCAAAAAAGGACACCCCGAAACGCAATTTGGGACGTAGCAAAATGCAATTTTGCTACGTCCCAAATTAATCACCGAGTTAATACATACACAAAAAATACTAGATAACACAAAAGGAAGATTGCTCCTTCTCCTTTTTTAATCTCCCGTTTACTAAGCGCACAGAGATAGACGATCAGGCTTGCCACGACTAAGATCAACGTGTCATAGACTGCTGTGATATCGAGTGCGATTGGCTTGATCGTCGCAGACGCTCCGAGAATCAGAAGAATATTGAAAATATTCGATCCGACTACGTTGCCGACTGCCAGATCATTTTCTCCTTTTCCGGCAGCAACCATAGACGTTACAAGCTCCGGCAGGGACGTTCCGACTGCCACAATCGTAAGTCCGATAAATGTCTGGCTTAATCCGAATGTCTCTGCAATATTACACGCACTGTCTACTACAAGATCTCCGCCCCAGATAATTCCGGCAAGTCCGATAATAATATAAAGCGCGCTCTTTATCGGACTCATAACCTTATATTCCTCTTCATCTACCATTTCGTCTCTGGAACGAAGTGCTGTCTTCACCGTTGCATATAAGAAGACTGCAAATAAAATCAGGAACAGGATTCCTCCCAGTCTTCCCAGTGTAAATGTTCCTTTTCCTTCCAATACTTTGGAAATGGAGAAATCAGAATCCAGCAATAATAAAATAACTGCGATAAAAATCGAAAACGGAAATTCTTTCTTTAAGAGAGAGCTCTTTGCCTGTACCGGCTGAATCAAAGAGCACGCTCCAAGTACAACCAGCAGATTAAAAATATTTGATCCCAGTACATTACTTACCGCCAAGTCATTGCTTCCCTTCATTGCCGCTGTCAGACTGACAGAAAACTCCGGCATACTTGTTCCAAAAGCAACGACTGTAAGTCCGATAATAATGGTCGGTATCTTCAAAATTTTTGCAACACTGGAGCTTCCGTCTACAAACGCATCTGCTCCCTTGATCAGTAATAAAAATCCTAAAAGTAATAATATATAATCCATTTTCTCTCCCTTATCTTCCTTTGTTTTATGCTTTGATCGCCCATCTCATTTTCGTAGAACGGGCGCGCGGATTTTTTACGCACTCTTCCTGTGACGGACGGATCACGTCTTTGGAAACTTCTGCATATTCCCCCTCTTTTAAGAAACGCTTAAATGATTTTTTCACCAGACGGTCTTCTCCTGAGTGGAACGTCAAAATTGCCACACGTCCTCCCGATGCAAGCACTCTCGGAAGCTTTTCTAAAAACTCATACAGCACCTCATACTCTTGATTTACATCAATGCGAAGCGCCTGAAAGGTTCTCTGACAGGATTTTTTCACCGCTTCTTTTTGCTCCCCTTTCGGAAGAAATGATAATGCCTCCTCGATTACCCGCTGAAGATATTTTGTTGTAACGATTTTCTCTCCACGTTTCTGTCTCGTCACAACTGCGTCGGCAATTTCCTCCGCATAAGGTTCATCCGCATTTTCAATCAACATTCCTGTCAGCTCTTCCGCAGAAATATTACGGATGCGCTCCGCTGCACTGATTCCTTTCTGTGGATTCAAACGAAGATCTAAAGGACCTTCCACCTTATAAGAAAATCCTCGGTCAGGATTGTCAATCTGCATGGAAGACACTCCCAGATCTGCCAGAATAAAATCGAACTTTCCAGCCTCTTCTGCCACCTTATCGATATCTTTAAAATTCATCAGCTTTACGGTTAATACATCTTCTCCAAACCCTTGTTTTTCCAGTCGTTCTTTTGTCTTTGCAGATTCAATCGGGTCCACATCCAATCCGTAAATATGTCCTTTTCCATTCAGGCATTTCAGCATTTCTTTCGTATGTCCGCCATATCCAAGCGTAGCATCAAGCCCCTGCTGCCCCGGCTTAATATCAAGAAAATCTAAAATCTCCTTCACCATAATGGAAATGTGCATACCCGCCGGCGTACTCCCTTTTGAAATCACCTTGGAAATCGTATCTGCATATTTCTCCGGCTGATGCTCTTTATATTTTTCTTTATATGTTCGCGGATGCGTTCCTGAATAACGCACACGTCTCTTATGCTGTTTCTCTTCCATCGAGATTACACTCCTTATCTTTCTATCATATAAGTTTCCTTTCTATTCTATCATTCCACAATCTACTTGTAAAACAATTTTCCATTTCTTTCCGATTGCTTTCTTTCCTGCCGCAAGTATAGTATAATAATCCCACAATAAGTAGTTGAAACTACTCAGCAAATATAACCACCAAGGAGGTTTTTATGAAACAAAAATTAACAGCAGCCGCTCTGACCTTGCTCCTGACCGGCAGTTTATTTCTTTCCGGATGCAACAGTTCATCGAAAACCGTAGATTTGATGAAAGACGTAAAAGCTGCGGAGATTCAAACGGACACTGCGCTAACAGAGGAAGCATTTCTTTCTTCCACGGATTTTGCAGTACGATTATTGAAAGAAAATATCACAGACAAGGAAAATCTATTGATTTCTCCGCTTTCTTTGGAACTTGCGCTTACCATGACCGCAAATGGCGCCGTGGGAGATACGCTTACCCAGATGGAAGAGGTTCTTGGTCTTCCGGTCGACGAACTTAATCCTTACCTTCACGCTTATACAAAGCAATTAGCCGATGATGAACACGCAGCGCTTCACCTCGCAAACAGCATTTGGTTAAAAGAGGATAAAAAACTGACTGTTAAACCCGATTTCTTACAGACAAACGCAGATTATTTCCAAGCGGGTATCTATAAAGCTCCTTTTGATAACTCCACCGCCAACGCCATCAATGACTGGACTTCTGAGCATACCAAAGAAATGATTCCAAAGCTTCTTGATAAAATTCCTGATGAAGCTGTCATGTACCTTATCAATGCTCTCGCTTTTGAGGCAGACTGGGAGGTTCCTTATACTGAAGATAAGGTGGATCAGGGAACATTTACGAGAAAAGACGGAACCGCCGAAGAGGTCAAATATCTCCATTCTTCCGAATACGAATACCTAAAAGACGAAAAGGCTTCCGGTTTTCTGAAATATTATGCAAATGGAGATTATGCGTTTGCCGCTCTTTTGCCAAACGAGGGAGTTTCTATGGAAGATTATGTTGATTCTTTAAGTGGGGAACAACTTCGTAATCTTCTTACAACTTCAGAACTTACAGCAGTAGAAGCATCCATTCCGAAATTCGAAGCTGATTCTGATACAAATATGGCGGAGATTTTTCAAAATATGGGGATGAACGATGCCTTTGACTATAAACGCGCAGATTTTTCTAACCTTGGCACTTCCGAAGATGGAAATATCTGTATCGAAAGAATCCTTCACAAAACCCATATCAGCATTACAGAGCAGGGAACAAAGGCGGGCGCTGCCTCTGCGGCAGAAATGACCGCTAAAATGTCCATGATTCCACCGGAAGAAATAAAGACGATCCGTCTGGACCGTCCATTTCTCTACATGATCATTGATTGTCATACATCTACACCCGTTTTTCTCGGTGTATTGCACAAGACAGTTGCCTAAACCGTATATTTCTTTCACCGAAAAAAGGGGCTGCTATTTCACAGCCCCTTTACCGGTTTATCAGTTCTTATATTTCCCCTATCTTTCTTTTCCTACTTTCGAAGCAACCACGCACACAAGCATGGTAATCGCCATATCCGGCAATGTATTTCCCACCGGCATATCCACATGCATCAACATCCGATATACAAGGAATCCAATCAGCCATACAATCAGATTTGTCAGCTGTACATTCTGACTGCTGGCATCCCGTTTCAAAAGGAAGAAATCCGCAATCTGAATGGCAATCATCGGTGCAAACACAGAGCCGATCAAATATAAGAAATCCGTAATATTATCCATCGGATAAACCATTGCCGCCACAGTTCCAATGACCGTCACAACAATCGCCACATGTTTGCCATTCCATTTTCTTACAATGGATTCGCTGGAAATTCCCGCAGAATACGCGTCAAGGAATGTTGTTGTAACTGTGGAGAAAATGATGATCAAAAGCCCTGCTATGCCAAGTCCTGACTTCAGCATAATCTGAGCAATATCATACTCGCCGGTATAGATTGCCGCCCCCATTCCGATGACATACATCCAGCAGCTTACTACACCATAGACCACTGCACTGATGGCAGTTGCCTTCACCGGCTCCTTCGCTTCTCTGGTATAATCACTAATCAGCGGAAGCCAGGAAAGCGGCATGGCTACAGACAGTTCCACAGCCGCACCAAACGTCATACTTTCGTCCGCTGCCATTCCAACCGCACCGCTGTCAAGGAAAATCACCTTGCTCAAAATCAGCGTCAACACAAACAACGCCGACATAGCAATGACATTCACTTTTCCAAGATTGGTAATTCCAATCACAATCCACAAAACGATCAGCACACCAATGACCAGACACCACACCCAGCGTCCCACGGATAACACTCCCTCCGCCGCAAGCGCTCCGTCATAGATCATAATCGCTGTCCACCCGACAAGCTGAAGCACATTTAAGAACGCAAAAAGCAGACTTCCTTTCTGCCCAAAACTCATCTTAACGGTTTCCATCGCGCTTTTTTTTACTTTTCCACCGATCACTCCTGCAAAAAACAACATCAAGCAGCCGATCAGATGACCAAGAATAATTGCCACAAGCCCTTTCCCAAAACCAAGAGGTGCAAGATAGGTTCCGGTTAAAATTTCCGCAATGGATACGCCTGCGCCAAACCAGATCAATCCATTTTCCCATAAGGAGGTTCTCTTCTCTGTCATTCTCTCTATACCTCCTTATCTCTTTGCAACACATTCTCACATGTTTGTTGACTATTACCACATTTCTCAATAAAATCACTCTTCAGATCAAAACCATGATTCATAGGACCGCTTCCGGCGCCAAGATTGAGCATCGCGCCAAGGGCTCCGGAAATGTAATCTTTCGCCCGCTCCACAGAAGTCTCCAACGCGTAACCTTTCGCCAGATTCGAAGCAATTGCGCTTGATAAGGTACATCCTGTACCGTGGGTATTTGGATTATCAATGCGTTTTCCGTAAAACCAACGAAATTCACCTTCGCTATACAGCAGATCGTTGGCATCGTTGAGCTGATGTCCACCTTTACAAAGAACTGCGCAATGATAATTCTCACTGATTTTTTTCGCCGCCTCTATCATAGCTTCTTCCTCTTCAATTTTCATTCCAGACAGAATTTCCGCCTCCGGAATATTCGGTGTTAACACCGTCGCTATTGGGAGCAGATATATTTTCAATGCTTCAATTGCATCCTCCTGAATCAACTTTGCTCCGCTGGTCGCTACCATCACCGGATCTACTACAATATTTTCCGCCTGATACTCTTTTAACTTCTCTGCAATTTTCTCAATCAAAGCCGCGGATGATACCATTCCGATCTTCACTGCATCCGGCCGAATATCTGTAAAAACATTGTCCATCTGTTCGCCTAAAAAATCTGGAGTCACCTCCATAATCCCTGTTACGCCAGTCGTATTCTGGGCAGTCAGCGCTGTAATTGCGCTCATGGCATACACACCATTTGTGATCATTGTTTTAATATCTGCCTGAATTCCGGCGCCTCCGCTGGAATCACTTCCAGCGATTGTTAATGCTGTTCTCATGTTCTTTTCTCCTCTTTTCCTTTGAACTTCTCTAAAAAATATGCATTAATTTTATACTGTCTTTTAAGACAGGCGACAGAAAGTGGTGCCCCCGATCTGCCGCCTTATTTCTCATATCCTTACCTATTTACCTGTTTACCGATTCCTTCTCAGCGTTATTTTCAATCCCTGCCACAGCTTTGAACTTTGTTCCCAACTCTCGATATAAATATCTGCTGTTTCCTGAATCTCTTTTTGGTCTTTCTCGCTATACCGATCATAGATTCCTACAGTTCGAAATCCGGCTTTCTTCACCGTCTTGATTGCGTGAAGCGCATCCTCAAACACATAAGTTTCCCCTGGATCTGTTCCCAGCTCTTCACATGCCTTTTCAAAGATCAGAGGGCTACTCTTTCCTTCTCCTACTTCTTTACAAGTATAAATCACTTGAAAATACTTAAGAATACCAAGTCTTTGAAATGCCGCTTCAATATGTCCTTTCTCACTGGATGAAGCCACCGCCATAGGAATGTTTTCTCTTTTCAGTATCTCTAAAATTCTCACTACTTTACTTTTCAGCGGTGCTTCCTCATAATAGTAATCTTTCACAGTATCCAGAATGCCTTGTTTAATAGCATCTGCCGTCTCCTTCAGAGCAAACTTTTCTTTTAGATAATCAGCCGCTTCTGTAATGGTCATGGCAAATAAAGTATCTCCAAGATCTGACGGAGCCTCAATGCCCTTGGACTTCAAATAGCGAATTCCCGCCTCATCCCAAATACTCATAGAATCTAAGATGGTTCCATCTACATCAAAAATTGCTCCTTTTATCATGCAGTCACCATCTTTTGTGTCTCTTCTTTCAATACTTTTGTTGCTTCCTGTATATCCGGCTGAGCAAAGATTGCACTGATGACTGCCACCCCACAGATTCCGCTTCCTGCAAGCTCCATGACGTTGTGAATCCCTATTCCGCCAATGGCTATCACTGGAATATCAACCGCTTCACAAATTGCCTTTAACGTTTCGTGGCTCACATCATCGGCATCTGCCTTGGAACCGGTTGTGAACACTGCCCCTACGCCCAGATAGTCTGCTCCATGCTTCTGCGCAAGCAGCGCCTGCTCTACCGTTTGCGCTGACACTCCGATAATTTTATCCGATCCAAGCTTCGCCCGCACGTCCAGCGCTTCCATATCACTCTGTCCCACATGAACACCGTCCGCATCCATCGCCAGCGCAATTTCCACATTGTCATTGATCACAAAAGGCACATGATAACGAGCGCACAATTCTTTGATTTCTTTTGCTTCTTCTAAAAAGGCGTCTTCATTTAATTCCTTTTCCCGCAGCTGAATAAAAGTTGCTCCGCCTTTGATGGCTTCTTCCACCTGACTGTAAAGCGTTCTTCCATTCAGCCAGCTTCTGTCTGTCACTGCATAGAGAAGCAAATCTTTTTCTTCACATCTCTTAGCGCACTTCATAGTTTGCTCCTTGATCCAAAGTCTCCTGATCCATGTGATAAATTGCGTCAATGATTCGGTTTCTGTACGTGGAATTTCCATCCTCCGGCTTCATATGACGAAAGCCAATCTCTCCTGCAAGTCCCATAGCACAGACTGCTGCTGCCGTTGCCGGAAGCTTGTCCTCTTTATTTGCCACAAGAAATGCTGTCATAAGTGCAGACAACTGACATCCTGTCCCTGTAATTTTTCCCATCTCAGGACGTCCGTTTCTTACCACATAACACGCCTCTCCATCACTGATCAAATCAATGGCTCCAGTCACTGCCACGATACATCCTGCTTCTTTTGCAAATGTTTTTACAAAGGCAACTGCTTCATCGAGATTCTCCTCGGTCACTGCATCCGCCACATCCGCATCCACGCCTTTGGTCGTACCACTTCCAAGAGCCAGCGTTTTAATCTCGGAAATATTTCCGCGAATGACATCGAAAGAAAGTTCTTTCATCAGGTTAATTGCTGTATTCGTACGAAGGGCGCTCGCTCCCGCTCCCACCGGATCAAGAAGTAGTACATGTCCAAGTTCCTGTGCTTTCTTTCCAGCTAAAAACATCGCCTTAATACTATTTTGATTTAAGGTTCCGATATTGATATTTAAGCCGCCACAGATGGAGGTAATATCTTCCACATCCTCCGGTTCATCTGACATGATCGGACTTCCACCGCACGCCAGAAGAACATTTGCAACATCATTTACTGTTACATAGTTTGTAATATTATGTACCAACGGTGTATTCTTTCTTACATTTTCAACATAAGCTCCTAACATCTTTGATTCCTTCTTTCTCTCTTTTGATCTGTTTACGCAATCCACTTTGTTCTTCTTAATTTCCTCTAGGATAATGCAGTCTTTCTCACTTGATCCAATGCCTTTGAAACTGCCGGAATAGAGATAATAATCAATGTGATTAATGCTTCAGCAAGTAAGAAGCTGTAGTTATAAGCGATCGGGTAAATGCTCTTCAATGCGGTTGGAAAATTATCCGGCATATAATCCATCCAGTACAAGTAGCCGCCAAGTGCGTGAAAAGCGCCTCTTGCCAAAACTGCCACAATATATCCCTTAATTAGACCGTGGGACTTCTTCGCAAATAATCCAGCCAATCCAAGCGCCGCAAATGCAAGAACATAGTCACAGCAGACCTGGAAAAAGGAAAGTACGAAAGGCTCCTGAATAAACTGCAAAATCCCATAGGCAAGACCTACTAAGACACCCGTCTTCACTCCGTACCAGTTTGCAACCAATACGATAAACAACATACTACAAAGAGTTACGCTTCCACCCCACGGCAGGGAAAACACCTTCACATAAGATGTTACAAATGCAAGCGCCATTGCCATTGCGCAGAACACCAGCTGTTTTGTAGACATTTTCTTTTTTTCTGAAGTCTTACCGGCAAACACAAGCGCCAACACGAACAAAAGCACACCTGCTATGATGCTGACAGCATATCCCGCCGTCGTAAGCCCTCCTTCTGCATTCACTAAAAAATTGAACATAAAAAAACCTCCTTCGTCTTCGATTGAAGACAAAGGAGATTCAAAAATCCCTTATAAACGCATCCCTACGTTGGCATTATCCAAATCAGGTTATAGGTCTGGGCGGTGTCAGCCCACTCTCAGCCCGCTTCCATGCAAGCTCCCTTGTCATCAATCCTATAAAATTGTTTCACGATTATAATAGCATATCTTCTGCCCTTGTCAAGCAAACTTTAAAATAACAGCACTGATAGGTATATTTTTTTATTGTGGTCTTAGGTTTACGAAATCTCAAAA
>UQRE01000042.1 GCA_900543415.1 uncultured Dorea sp.
TGACAGGTATTAAAAAGTATTGAATTTATTGAAAAAACACTTGATTATATGGAGAGGTGTTGTAACCGAGTGAATAGAAAGAGAATTTACAAAATGTTTATTAGAGAATATCAATCATCAGATTGTGAGGAAATAATAAAGCTTTTTGACAATACAGTTCATACAGTAAATGCAAAAGACTATACAAAAGAACAGTTGGATGCGTGGGCAACAGGGCGAGCGGATTTGAATAAGTGGGATCAGTCTCTCCGAGAGCATTATAGTCTTGTCGCGGTTGAAAATGAAATGATTGTAGGCTTTGAAGATATTGATAAGTCAGGATATCTTGATCGTCTGTTTGTTCATGAGGATTATCAGGGAAAAGGAATTGGGACTATGATTTGTAACCGATTGGAACAGGCTGTTTCCGGAAGCGTTATAATCCATGCTTCAATTACAGCTAAAACTTTTTTTGAAAAAAGAGGATATAGGGTTGTGAAAGAACAGCAGGTAGAAAGAAAGGGAGTTTTTCTCACTAATTTTGAGATGGTATTAATCGTATGAGTAGAAGAGAAATAATACAGAAGAGTAATGCCTTAAGAAAAAATAAATGTATGATAAGGAGACTAAAACAATGAATTTTAACGCCATTCACCATATAGCGATCATTTGCTCTGATTATGACGCTGCCAAAGACTTTTATGTTACGAAGCTTGGCTTTCCGGTAATCCGTGAAAATTATCGACCGGAACGTGATGATTGGAAGATCGATCTACGTATCAATGAGACAACAGAATTAGAATTATTTATTATGAAGAACCATCCGCAGCGTCTTAGTCCGGAAGCTTATGGACTAAGGCATCTGGCGTTTCAAGTTGAGAATGTACCTGCGGTGGTAGAGAAGTTAGAGGCAATGGATATTCCGTGTGAACCTGTCCGATTCGATACATTTACAGGCAATCGGATGACCTTTTTCCACGATCCGGACGGCTTGCCGCTTGAGATACATGAATAAGAATTGTTGCTTGCTCCGAAAGAATCGAACGCTCCTTGATTGAAATAACAGGGGATGTATGATAAAATTGAAAAGATTTAACAGATCTTTTCTGAATAAAAAATAAAAGCCGGACAGGCATGTGAATATTAGGAGGTTATAGAAGATATGGAAGCATATAAACAGGAATTTATTGAATTTATGGTAGAGAGTGATGTACTCAAATTTGGCGAATTTACATTAAAGAGCGGAAGAAAATCTCCATTCTTTATGAATGCAGGCGCTTATGTGACTGGTTCACAGCTTAAGAGACTGGGAGAGTATTATGCGAAAGCTATTCACAATACATACGGGGATGATTTTGACGTGCTTTTTGGACCTGCATATAAGGGAATTCCATTGGCAGTTGTAACAGCAATTGCTTACAATGAGTTATATGGAAAAGAAGTAAGATATTGCTGTGACCGTAAGGAAGAGAAAGACCACGGTGCAGATAAGGGAAGTTTCCTCGGAAGCTCATTGAAAGACGGAGACAGAGTTATTATGATTGAAGACGTTACCACTTCCGGTAAATCTATGGAGGAGACCGTTCCGAAAGTAAAAGGTGCTGCTGATGTTGAAATTGTAGGACTTATGGTGTCTTTAAATCGTATGGAAGTTGGAAAAGGCGGAGAAAAATGTGCTCTTGACGAAGTGAAGGAGTTATATGGTTTTGATACAGCGGCGATTGTAGATATGGCTGAAGTGGTAGAACATCTTTATAATAGAGAGTGTCAGGGAAAAGTTGTGATCGATGATACATTAAAAGCAGCGATTGACGCATATTATAAACAGTACGGTGCAAAGTAGAGCGGGAGGAAAAAATATGAACGAGAAAGCTTATAAAGCTATGAATTTTGCAGGTGTTTCCAACATTGTGATCGGAGTTGTGGTTGCAGTGGTGGGAGTTGCAGCCGGAGTGCTCGCTATTATAAGCGGTGCGCGCCTCTTGAAAGATAAAAAAGGACTTACATTTTAGTGAGACAATAAAGGAGTGCTAATTTTTTGAATTCTAAGAGAAGAAAAAGAGTTCGTATTCTTGGAAAGATATTGTTTGTATTATATATCGGGTTTATTATCTATTTTTTATTGTTTTCTGATTTGTATGGGCGGACTGGGCAGATGGATACTTATCGCTATAATCTGGAGCTTTTTAAGGAAATTAAAAGGTTCTGGAATTATAGAGATCAAGTAGGCTTTTTTGCCATGTTTACAAATTTATTCGGGAATGTAGTAATCTTTGTCCCGTTTGGATTCTTTATGCCCATGGCGAGCAAATACAGAAGCTTCTTTTCTACATTATTTTATAGCTTTGGATTGAGCCTTTGTGTAGAGACATTCCAACTACTTACCAAAGTGGGGAGTTTTGATGTGGATGATCTTTTGTTAAATACCCTTGGAGGAGTGGTCGGCTATATTATATTTGTGATAGGTGCGAGAATAAGGAGACAACATGATCATAAAAAGAAGACGAAGAACTACAGAAGAAGATAGAGCAAAAGAACTGGCAAAAGCCAGAGAGAAGCGACGGAAAAAGATGATACGTACAAAGTACGGTCAAGCGCCCAAGCGTCATGCAAGACAAGGAATCAAGTCCTGTATGTATTTTGTGCTGGCTGCATTTGTGTTACTTCTTATGGTATCAGTTTCTTTTGCTGCCAAAGGGAAGGTCGGCATACTGGTTGGATTTGCAGGCCTTTTTGTGCTTGTTATGGCAGGACGTGGACTGGCGTCAGGGATACGCGGGTTCAAAGAGAGAGATAAGAATTACATAACATGTAAGGTGGGAACGATTTGCTGCGGGCTGTTGATTCTCGGCATGTGTGCAATATTTATCAGGGGGCTTTTTTAAATGACGAAGTTAAGATATGAGTTGGCAATTTCCCGTATTCGGGAGATGATGGATGAAGAGACAGTAGAAGAGAAATTTCGGGATTATTTCAGAACGGTGGGAAAGTTTATTTTGCTCATTGATGAAACGAACCGAAAATTGAAGGATGGAAGTTTTGAGAAATATTCCATGGAAGAATTGAAAGCATGGAATACAAAGCTTTATGAAGATATCCTTGCGGATGCATATAACATAAGCTATGGAAATCCGGCTTATGCAGTAGAAAAATTAGGTGCGGAGTACGGATCTGTGTTGAGTGCCTTGTATGCAGAGATCCGCGGAGCGATTTCTTATGTGTATGAGCAGAACGTGGAGTATCTGGATATTTTATTTGAGCTGTTTATTGAGGTGTATAATCAGTTTGAAGGAGAACCTTCTATTAAAAATATTAAGGATACTATTTACTGGTACGCAAGTGATTACTGTGATGTGTTTGTGGCAGACCGAATCTTAGATCAAGTAGATGCAAATAGATCTTTTGCTGCGGATATTATTAGACAAAGTGATCTTACGGATCTTCGTTATCTCTATTCTTTCGGAGAATATATCAGTGACAGTGAGCTTCGTACTGCCGGGCATTTACTGGAACTGGACGAGTCTGTGATTGCGAAGATGGCAGATGTCTATACAGAAGGGTATCGGATTGGGTTTGTAAATACAGGGAAGGATCTCTCCAAAAAGAAAACAGTAAATATCCGTTATGTGCTCGGCTTTGAGCGTGTAATCAAAAAAGCTATTGAAAATTTTGAAAAGATAGGGCTGTCTCCGGTTATTTATCGTTCCGGTGTCAGTATGCTTACTAAGAGACAACATTTGAAGATCGGATATTATGGGGCGATTGCCAATAAACAATACGAATACGATCACAGAGATGATCAAGCACTATTTTTAGATAAGAAATTTGTTGAGAGAAAACTGGAAGTTATGCAGACGACCTATGAGCGCTGCAAAGATCTGGCGAGTGTATTTGCGGGACCGGCTTGTATTGAGATGTTTGGGGAAGAACCGTTTGTGCCGGAAGTAAAAGAAGAAGTGCTTACGCTAAGTGAAAAACAGCGTGAGTTATCAGTGTCATTTGACAGCCGTCAGAGCCAGATGGTGAACAATTATATTCCGGGCGACGAGAGAAGCTTTACCATCATTGCATATCCGGTACCGGAGATTGGCGATAAGTACGAAGAAATCTTTGATGAGATTATCCGAATTAACACACTGGATGCAAAAGCATATGAAAAAGTACAGCAAACATTGATCGATGCACTGGATCAGGGGACTTGCGTGCGGATTCAGGGTGGAAATGGAAATCATACGGATTTGACCGTACAGCTTCATCCGTTAAAAGACCGAGAGAAAGAGACCATTTTTGAAAACTGTGTGGCAGATGTAAATATTCCGGTAGGAGAGGTGTTTACATCACCTGTCTTAGAAGGAACAAACGGAGTGCTCCATGTGAGCAAAGTTTATCTGAACGAACTTCAATATCAAGATCTTGAGATTACTTTTGCAAATGGAATGATCGCAGATTATAATTGCAAGAATTTTGAGAGAGAGTTAGAAAATAAAGAGTATATACAAGAGCATGTATTGCACAGACATGCGACGCTCCCGCTTGGCGAATTTGCCATCGGAACCAATACGACAGCCTATGTGGTAGCAAAGAAATATGGCATTGAAGACAAGATGCCGATTCTCATTGCAGAGAAGATGGGACCTCATTTTGCGGTGGGAGATACGTGTTATAGTTGGAGTGAGGATATCCAAGTTTATAACCCCAATGGAAAAGAAATTATTGCAAGAGACAATTCTGTTTCCATTCTTCGAAAAGAGGATGTGTCCAAAGCGTATTATCATTGTCATACAGATATCACCATTCCTTATGAAGAATTAAAGAGTATTACAGTGATTACGAAGGATGGAAAAGAGATTTTACTCATTGAAAATGGAGAATTTGTACTTTCAGGCACAGAAATTTTAAATGAACCATTGAAAAATACTTATAAATAAGGTAACATTTATACGAATAGCTTATGAATAAAGAAAGGATGAAGATTATGCCAAGAGTAGGAATTGTTATGGGCAGTGACTCAGATCTGAAAGTGATGAGTAAAGCGGCCGCAATGTTGGAGGAATTAGGAGTAGACTATGAAATGACGATCATTTCTGCACATCGTGAGCCGGACGAACTGATTGAATGGACACGCAGTGCAGAGGGACGGGGAATGAAAGTTATGATCGCAGGTGCAGGAATGGCAGCAGCGCTTCCGGGTATGTGTGCAGCATTATTTACTCTTCCGGTGATTGGAGTTCCTCTTTCCGGTAAAAACTTAGACGGTATGGACGCAGTATTTTCAATTATGCAGATGCCGCCGGGAGTTCCGGTTGCAACAGTTGCAATTGATGGTGCTAAAAATGCGGCAATCCTTGCAGCAAAGATTCTTGCAGCTTCTGATGATGCGTTGCTTGACAGATTGAAAGCTTATACATCTGAAATGAAAGAGCAGGTTAAGGCAAAAGCAGCGAAACTTGACGAGATTGGTTACGAGGCATATCTGAATAACAAATAGAAAAATCATATAAAGGAGACGGGTTATGGATTATAAAAAAGCGGGCGTTGATATTGAAGCAGGTTACAGATCAGTGGAGCTTATGAAAGAGCATGTAAAGAAAACGATGCGTCCGGAGGTTCTTGGCGGACTTGGTGGATTTTCGGGAGCATTTTCTCTTGCTAAGATCAAAGAGATGGAAGAGCCGGTACTTTTGTCAGGAACAGACGGATGTGGAACAAAGGTGAAATTGGCAATGATCATGGATAAGCATGACACGATTGGTATTGATGCAGTAGCTATGTGTGTCAATGATATTGCATGTGCCGGTGGCGAACCGTTATTTTTCCTTGACTATATTGCATGCGGTAAGAACTATCCGGAGAAAATCGCATCAATTGTAAGTGGTGTTGCGGAAGGATGTCTTCAGTCAGAGGCAGCGCTGATCGGTGGTGAGACAGCAGAGCATCCGGGACTTATGCCGGAGGAAGATTATGATCTGGCCGGATTTGCAGTTGGCGTATGTGATAAGAAAGATATGATTACAGGTGAGAATCTGAAAGCCGGTGATGTGTTGATCGGAATGGCATCTTCCGGTGTGCATAGTAATGGATTTTCCCTTGTGAGAAAAGTGTTTGAAATGACAAAAGAGTCACTGGATACTTATTATGATGAACTCGGTATGACGCTTGGAGAAGCGCTTCTTGCACCAACGAGAATCTATGTGAAGGCATTGAAGAGTATTAAGGAGTCCGGTGTGGTTGTAAAAGCGTGCAGCCATATCACAGGCGGTGGCTTTTATGAAAATATTCCGAGAATGTTGGTTGATGGAACGCATGCAGTAGTTGAAAAAGACAGCTATCCGATTCCACCGATCTTTAAGCTCCTTGCAGAAAAAGGAGATATTACAGAGCAGATGATGTACAATACATACAACATGGGACTTGGCATGATCGTAGCAGTGAATAAGGAAGACGTGGAAAAGACCATGAAAGCTATTGAAGCAGCTGGCGATAAACCATATATTGTCGGTCACATTGAAGCAGGAGAAAAAGGAGTTACCTTATGTTAAATGTGGTAGTACTTGTATCCGGTGGCGGAACGAATCTGCAGGCGATCATTGATGCAGTGGAGTCCGGTCAGATTACCAATACGAAGATTGCAGGTGTAATCAGTAACAACCAAAATGCTTATGCGCTGGAACGTGCAAAGAAACATGGAATTCCGAGTCTTTGCATTTCTCCAAAGCAATTTGCATCCAGAGAGGAATTTAATGAACAGTTTCTAGAAAAGGTGAATGAACTTCATCCGGATTTAATTGTATTGGCTGGATTTCTTGTTGTGATTCCGCCAGCTATGATTGAAACGTACAGAAACCGGATCGTCAATATTCACCCTTCGCTCATTCCGTCTTTTTGTGGAACGGGATTTTATGGACTGAAAGTGCATGAAGCGGCTCTTGCCCGCGGAGTGAAGGTTGTAGGAGCTACTGTGCATTTTGTGGATGAAGGAACCGATACTGGACCGATTATTTTGCAGAAAGCGGTAGAAGTAGAACCAGGAGATACTCCGGAGGTGCTTCAAAGACGCGTGATGGAACAGGCGGAGTGGAAGATTCTGCCAAAAGCGATTGACCTGATTGCGAATGGAAAAGTGTCAGTTGTAGAAGGGCTTACTGTTATTAAGGAATAGAGAAAAGCATAAGGGTATGCAAAAATGTATACTCTTATGCTTGTGTTGTTTTCGGATAGGAGGAAATGAAATGAATGTATTGATTGTAGGAAGCGGCGGAAGAGAGCATGCAATTGCATATTGTGTGGCAAAAAGTGAGAAAGTAGATAAAATTTATTGTACTCCGGGAAATGCAGGAATTGCTCAGTTGGCAGAGTGTGCGCCGATCGGAGCGATGGAATTTGATAAAATTGTAGCATTTGCAAAAGAAAAAGAAGTAGATCTGGTGATTGTAGGAATGGATGATCCACTTGTAGGTGGGCTTGTGGATGAATTGGAAGCGGCAGGTATCCGAGCGTTTGGACCGAAGAAAAATGCTGCGATTTTAGAGGGATCTAAAGCATTTTCAAAGGATCTTATGAAGAAATATCACATTCCGACAGCGGCGTATGAGAATTTTACCGATTCTGATAAAGCGCTTGCTTATCTGGGAACTGCAAAATTCCCAATTGTGTTAAAGGCAGATGGACTGGCGCTTGGGAAAGGTGTACTGATCTGTCAGAATCTGGAAGAGGCAAAAGAAGGCGTGAAAGAAATCATGCTGGATAAAAAGTTTGGAACTGCGGGAAATGAAATGATTATTGAAGAATTTATGACAGGCCGCGAAGTGTCCGTGCTTTCATTTGTTGACGGGAATACGATCAAAACTATGACATCCGCGCAGGATCATAAGCGTGCAGGAGATGGCGATACAGGCTTAAATACAGGAGGAATGGGAACATTTTCCCCAAGTCCGTTCTACACGAAAGAAGTAGAAGAATTCTGTGAGAAGTATATTTATCAGGCGACAGTTGATGCAATGAAAGCTGAGGGAAGACCATTTAAGGGGGTTATCTTCTTTGGGCTGATGCTGACAGAAGATGGACCGAAGGTGCTGGAGTACAATGCAAGGTTCGGAGATCCAGAAGCTCAGGTTGTCCTTCCGAGAATGAAAAACGATATCATAGAAGTGGTGGAGGCTTGTATTGACGGAACCTTGGATCAGATCGATCTGCAATTTGAGGACAATGCGGCAGTCTGCGTAGTGCTCGCCAGCGAAGGTTATCCTGTGAAATATGAAAAAGGATTAGAGATTACCGGATTGGAAGCGTTTGAAAAAGAGGAAGGATATTATTGCTTCCATGCGGGAACCCGTGAAGAAAATGGAAAGATTCTTACGAACGGAGGCCGTGTTCTTGGAATTACAGCCAAAGGAAAAGATTTAAAAGAAGCTCGCGCAAATGCCTATGCGGCAACTGAGTGGGTGCAGTTTGATAATAAATATATGCGTCACGATATCGGAAAAGCAATTGATGAGGCGTAGAAATTATATTACATAAAGATAAAGAGCAAGGTTATATCATATCACAATATGTATGTGACCTTGCTTTTTATTATGAAATAATCGATTTTATTCATAATATCTATAAGACTATAGATATTATGAATTTAAAAAAGAATAGTTTCTATGATATGATATAGGAGCTATAAGTATTTTATGAGGAGGAAAAAAATGTGAGGAAGAAAGGATTTGTTTTGTTGGCAGCACTTTTTGCGTTGGGAGCGGTGGAGCTGAATGTTCATGCCGAACTTGCAGATGCAAATCCGCCGACAGCAACAGAAGAAACATATCAACCATTTCACCCGAATCTCGACGAGGACATGGTGATTATTGAAACGGAAGCTGATATGGAAGAAGAAAACCAGACGGTGTATGAGGAGGTTGAATTGAATGAAGTGACTTTTCCGGATGAAGAGTTTCGGAAATTTGTCGCTTTAACATTTGACACAAATAGTGATGGAACACTTCAGTCAGACGAAATTCGAGAGGCGAAAGAATTGAATACTGATTATGAGGTGTATTTTTCGTCTGTGAAAGGTATTGAATATTTGAAAAATTTAAAGAGATTTTCAGCACCGATGGCAGGAATTTCATCCATTGATGTATCAAATAATCTAAAATTACAGATTTTGGAGGTTAGTTATAATACGGAATTGACATCCATTGATGTCACAAATAATAAAGAACTTCGTATTTTGGACATTTCAGATACACCGATCAGTACAGTGGATGTGAGCAAGAATTCAGAATTAAGATGGCTTTATTGTTTCAATTCAGACTCGGAAATTCCATGTAACATCAAAAAAATTGATGTAAGTCACAATCCGAAATTGAAGAGATTAGATTTATCTCATACAGATATTGATTCTATTGATATTTCGAAGAATCCGAAACTTCAGGCGTTGAATATTGAAAACACAAAAGTAATTTCTGTTGATACGAGCAAAAACAGAGATTTATATGAATTTTATTTTAAGAACACAGATATTTCCAAGGTAGACTTTACGAAAAACTGGAACTTGGCTCAAATTATTGCATCGAATACCAAAATTAAAAGCATTGATGTTAGTCATTGTCGGAATCTGTTTGTGTTATATGTGCAAAATCTTCCAATCCGAGAAATAGATTTTAGCAATTGTCCGAATTTATATGAATTGTTTGCATCCAATTGTGCATTGGAAAGACTAGATGTATCAAAACATAAATATTTGAATTGCCTTGAAATTGATGGAACCAAGATTAGTGAACTTGATATTCGAAATAGTACAGCGATTAACGGACTTTCGATTTCTGGATCTAATATTACCAAATTAGATGTTTCAAAAAACAAAGAATTAAAAAGATTAGAATTGAATGATACTAAAATTCAGAATTTGGATATTTCCAAAAATAAGAAATTGGGAAAACTTTACCTTAATAATACAAATATTTCAAATCTTAAAACATTAGATTTATCTGGATATAAAAAGCTTGAAGAGCTGAGTTGTGAAAATGCTAACATTGAAAAACTTATTTTGCCGGAAGAATGTCCGGATTTGTATTTGTTGAATTGTGCAGGGAACCATTTGAAAGAATTAGATTTGTCGAAAGTTCCTATGCTTTGGTGGGATCTGAAATATTCCCCACAGACCATAAATGCACCGGCAGATAAAACAGGTGATGTTATTAGCATTGACTTAAACAAGCTTGTTGCTGATCGCACAAAAGTGACAGTTGCAGAAGCGGATCACTATACATATGATGCCGAAAAAGGAATTATTACATTTTTAAGCCCTGATAATTTAGAGTTTTCTTATGTTTATGCACATGGATATCAGCATGATGCAAATGCAGAACCGATGAAGGTTCAAGCGAAAGCAGTGGTTGCTCCAGAGGATGACGAAATAATATCCGGAGATGATAAAAATGACTCAGAAGGTTCGAATGAATCAAATGGATCAAAAGATAAAATTTCCGGAAATGAAAAACACAATGTGCCGAAAACGGGAGACGCATCAAATTATCTCATTTGGCTTTTGACTTTGGGGGGCTCAATGTCTGTGGTTTTGTTTTTTATTACAAAAAAGGTATTGAATCGATAATTGATTAAAAAGTAGGCTGTACTAGAAATAAGTACAGCCTACGGTGTTTTTATAACGTTGCCTTTGTGAGAATTCTAATAATTGCCTAATTTACCGAGATAGCGATCCAGTTTCTTCAGTTTCTTTTCTAATCCTTTTACTTTATGGCTGATTGTTTCAAGTAGCGCTTCAGCCACAAACTGTGGGGCGATCAATGAGTTGAAAAACGCATTGCTGTCTACCGGTACAGTAAAAAGTACTGTAGCATAGGGGGCTAAAAGAGCGCTTGGTTTGTCAGTGATCAGGATGATCGATGCGCCACTTTCTTTTGCAAGTTCTACAGTGACTTTATCAAGAGAAGAGTACCGCGGAAAACTGAAAACGATCAGACAATCGTCCTTAGTAATGTTATGCATATGGTCAATTGGTGTGATAGAACTTGAATTTGTAGTCTCCACATTGATCAGCATATGTTTTAGGTATAATAAGAAGTAGTCTGCCAGACAGGTATTTCCTCTGGAAGCCGCCACATATTTGTGTTTGCTTGAAATGATTATATCTGCAGCTTCTTCGAACAATGCAGGGGTATTGCTGGCAAAGACCGATTCCAGATTTTTTGCTGCATTCTTTAAATGCCGCTTGATGTAATCGGAATTGTTGTCAAATTTAGCACGTTTCACAACGCGTTGGGCAGGTACGGTGATCGTACTTGATATACTTAGCACTTTGTCCTGATAATCTTTTCTCAAAGATTTTTGAAAATCCATGAATCCATTGAAGCCCAAAGAACGGCTGAAACGGATTACAGAAGATTCACTGACGCCAAGTTTGGAAGCAATTTCGGTAGAAGTCATAAAACATGCGTCAGCTGAATTGTCCAGTATATACTCTGCAATCATCTGTTGCGTCTTTGTCAAGCTTGCATTATGGATTGTTTCTCTTAATTCTTTCATAAGCAGATACCTCGACAATAAATAATAGATTTTTAAATCGTTATAAACTAATTAAATTTAACCATGAAAATGTAAAATTTGCAAGATAAATTGTAGATACAAATGACATAAATTTAACAAAAATAAAAGTTTTCGTGAAAAAAATAACTTTTATTGAATAATATAAATGGGTGTGTTACTATAATTTTAGAGACAAATGAACAATATTTTTCAACAAATAAAAATGATGAAGAATATTATTCATTTAAAGTCCCAATCGCGTGCGTTGCGACGGACATAAAAATTTTATTCAAAATCGGGAGGTAATACAAAGTGAAAGTAGGATGTGTAAAAGAGATTAAGAACAACGAGTTCCGTGTGGGTATGACACCTGATAATGTAAAGGCATATGTAGGTGCTGGACATGAGGTTTATATCGAGAAAGGTGCCGGAGTAGGTTCAGGATTTATGGATCCGGAGTACGAAGAAGCAGGAGCTAAGATGATCGATTCTGCTAAAGAAGTATGGGATACTGTTGAAATGATGATCAAAGTAAAAGAACCATTGCCAGAAGAATATCCATTATTCCATGAAGGATTGATTCTTTATACATATCTTCACCTTGCAGCAGACAAACCACAGACAGATGCTTTGTTAGAAGGTAAAGTAAAAGGTGTTGCTTATGAGACATTGTTTGATCCAAGACAAGGCGGACTTCCACTTCTTGCTCCAATGAGCCAGATTGCAGGACGTCTTTCTATTCAGGAAGGTGCGAAATACCTTGAAAAGACATTTGGCGGAGAAGGTGTTCTCCTGGCAGGTGTACCGGGAACTCCAAAGGCTAATATCGTAATCCTTGGCGGTGGTAACGTTGGAACAAACGCATGTAAGATTGCGGTAGGTATGGGCGCTAATGTAACAATTATGGATATCAGTCTTCCAAGACTGGCATACTTAGACGATCTGTTTGGAGCACGTGTTCAGACATTAGTTTCTACAGATGCTAATATTGAGAAAGCTGTTAAAGAAGCTGATCTTGTAATCGGTTCTGTACTGATTCCGGGAAAAGCGGCTCCGAAGCTGTTTAAGAAAAAATATCTCAAAGAGATGAAACCAGGCGCTGTATTCGTAGACGTTGCAGTTGACCAAGGTGGATGTGGTGAGACAACAAGAGTTACATATCACGATGATCCGATCTTTGAGGTTGACGGAGTTGTACACTACTGTGTAGGAAATATGCCGGGAGCAGTTCCAAGAACATCTACAATCGCTCTGACAAATGCTACATTAAGCTATGGTTTACAGATTGCAAATAAGGGATTAGAGCAGGCATGTAAAGATAACGAAGTTATCTACTCTGCAGTTAATACATATGATGGAAAACTTACATGCAAGAACGTTGCAGACAGCTTTGACTGCTACGAGTATGTAGATATCAGAACACTTGCATAATAATTAGGAAAACTTCTAAACTTAATTCCTTCAAAGTTGTGAAAGGGGCTTACACATTTTTGTTGTAAGCCTCTTTTAATTATGTTATATTCTATATATAACAAAATACAGAAGAAAAGGTGATGGGCTTGTTAATAGAAGTTGATTTTAACAGTGATGAAGCGCTTTATGTACAATTGCAGAATCAGATCATTGTAGGAATTGCTATGAATGCAATCAGAGAAGGTGATACATTGCCATCGGTAAGACGCCTTGCGGAAACCATTGGCATTAACATGCATACGGTGAATAAAGCATATTCTATTTTGAAGCAGGAAGGTTTTATTCAATTGGATAAGAGAAGAGGCGCAGTGATCGCGTTGGATGCGAATAAGGCAAGAGCGCTCCTTGAGATGGAGGGACAGCTTAAAATATTACTTGCCAAGGGGTGCTGCAAGAATATTTCCAGAGAAGAGGTGCATGCTTTAGTAGACGAGATATTTGATGAATACAGAAAGGGTTAGACGGTAAATGAATTATACAGAACAGGCAAAAGAAGCTTTGAAGATTGCAGGAACGATCGCGAAAGAGTTAGAACATCCATATGTTGGGACAGAACATCTTTTGTTGGGACTGCGAAAAGTATATAGTGGTGTGGCAGGGCAAGTGCTTGCGAATAATGGTGTCCAAGAAGAGAATATCGAAAAGGTGATCGAAGAATTGATTTCACCAACGAGTATGCTTGGAGTTGAAAGTCGTCCGGAATATAGTCCGCGATTGGAGTATATTCTGGAAGAGGGGAAGGTGGAAGCTCTTCGATTTCGAGAAGCGGAGATTGGAACGGAACATTTGTTGCTTGCACTTCTTGGGGACGTAGATTGTGTAGCTATGCGGATCTTACTCACCTTGAACATAAATCCGCAGAAAATTTTGCGGGATATATTGGCTGTACTTGGGATAGAACCGAAGGAGTATCAAGAGGAAATTTCTGCTGGATCTAATAAGAAAAAGACGGATGTTTTGGAACAGTATGGAGTAGATCTTACACAGAAAGCGGCAGAGGGAAAGCTTGACCCTGTGATTGGACGGAAGTCAGAAATCAGTCGGTTGATGCAGATTTTGAGCAGGCGCACAAAGAATAATCCGTGTCTTGTGGGAGAACCGGGAGTTGGAAAAACAGCAGTTATTGAAGGACTGGCGCAGCAGATTGCAGCAGGAGTTGTTCCGGATAGCATGAAAGAAAAAAGAATATTGACGATGGATCTGTCGGGAATGGTTGCTGGATCAAAATACCGCGGAGAGTTTGAAGAACGCATGAAGCGTCTGATACAGGAAGTGAAAAATGCAGGAAATATTATTTTGTTTTTAGATGAGGTTCATACGATTATCGGAGCGGGAGGAGCAGAAGGGGCAATTGACGCGTCCAATATTTTGAAACCATCTCTTGCCAGAGGAGAAGTTCAGCTTATTGGCGCTACAACAATCGCAGAATATCGTAAACATATTGAAAAAGATGCGGCTTTGGAACGAAGATTTCAACCGGTAACAGTAGAGGAACCAAGTGAAGAACAGTGTTTGGAGATATTGGAAGGGTTAAAAGCGAAATACGAAGAGCACCATCATGTGGAAATCGAAGCGGACGCTCTAAAGGCAGCAGTTCGTTTGTCAAGTCGTTATATTAGTGATCGGTTCTTGCCGGATAAAGCGATTGATGTTGTAGATGAGGCTTGTTCCAAAGTAAGTCTCAGAGGTTTTAAGGCTCCGGAGAGCATTTATCAGTTAGAAGAATTGATAGAAAAACTGCGCGTTGATCTGGAAGATGCGATTCGGTCGGGTGATATGAATGAAGCAACTGTTTTAAATAAAGAAAGAGAAGATGCGAAAAAGAAACTTGACCAGACAAGAAGCAGATTTCAGAAGAGAATGTCTGAAAAAGAGGTGGTTGTAACAGAGGATGATATGGCGCTCGTTGTTGCAGAGTGGACAAAAGTTCCGGTTCAACGTTTGAAGGAATCTGAAAGTGCAAGGCTTCAGAAGCTGGAACAGACACTTCATAAACGTGTGATCGGACAGGATGAAGCTGTTAGTGCAGTGGCGAAAGCGGTTCGCAGAGGGCGTGTGGGATTAAAAGATCCGAAACGACCAATCGGCTCATTCTTATTCCTCGGTCCTACAGGTGTAGGTAAGACGGAGCTGTCGAAAGCGTTGGCAGAAGCTCTTTTTGGAAATGAAGAAGCAATGATTCGTGTGGATATGTCTGAATATATGGAAAAGCACAGTGTGGCAAAGATGATCGGATCTCCTCCGGGATACGTAGGACATGATGATGGAGGACAGCTGAGTGAGCAGGTGCGTCGCCATCCTTATTCTGTAGTGCTTTTTGACGAGATTGAAAAAGCGCATCCGGATGTGTTTAATATATTGCTTCAAGTATTGGATGACGGACATATTACAGATTCACAGGGGCGAAAAGTAGATTTCCGAAATACGGTGATCATTATGACGTCTAATGCGGGAGCGAAAGCAATCGTTGATCCGAAAAAACTTGGATTCAATGCCAAAGAGGATCTTGCCGATGATTATAAACAAATGAAGAGTAATGTGATGAAGGAAATTAAGCTTTTGTTCCGTCCGGAATTTCTGAATCGTATTGATGAGATTCTTGTTTTCCATCCGCTTGGAAAAGAAGAAATGAAGAAGATTGTAAGCTTGATGTGTAATGAGCTGATAAAAAGGGCGAAAGAACAGCTTAATATTAAACTTACTATTCGCGATTCGGTAAAAAAACATATTGTCGAGACGGGTACGGATCAGAAGTATGGAGCGCGCCCGCTTAGAAGAGCATTGCAAAATCAACTGGAAGATCGTTTGGCAGAGGCGATGCTTAGCGGTGAAGTGAAACGAGATTCGGAAGTTGTTGCAGGTATGTCTAAAAAAGAAATAAAATTTATGCCAAAGGCTACAAAACAAGATGGAATTGATATATAATAGAAAGCAAAAGAAGAACACTTAGGAGGACATAGCAATGGCAGCTGTAAAAGAACTGTTGAGAGCGGAAGCGGATGGAACACTCAGCTTCGGAGACTACACTTTGGATAGCAAGACAAAGTTAGACGGATTTGAATTTCAGGGAGATTTATATAAAGTCAAGACATTTGCAGAGATTACAAAGCTTGAAAAGAACGGAATGTTTGTATATGAATCGGTACCGGGAACAGCAGTTGAAAATTTCAAATCATCAGAATCAGAAGTTGTGTTTCGCGTATCTGGGACAACAGACGCACAATTTACATTGGAACTGGAAGCAGACAATGAATATGTTGTGTATATGGATGATGTAAATGTAGGAGAGATGAAGACAAACTTGAGTGGAAAGTTAAGCGTTAGTGCAGAACTTGACGCAGAGCATCCAGTCACAGTCAGAGTAGTGAGAAAATAGAAAATGTAAAGCGGAAGGGTTGCTGATTAGCAGCCCTTTTTGTTACTGAATGAGTGATAGAATAGTCTGATGGACGGCTTTTTAGTAATAAGATAGAAGGAGAGAGTACATGGCAAAAGCAAAGAAAAGTGTATTTTTCTGTCAAAATTGCGGACATGAAGAGAGTAAATGGCTAGGCCAGTGTCCGATGTGTAAAGAATGGAATACATTTGTGGAAGAAAAAATTACAGTTTCGTCTGGTGGGAAAAGCGGCGTTGTCCGGTCTGGGAAAGAAACGGATATTAATATTGTACCGTTGGCGGATGTATCTACGGATGAGGATGAAAGAATTAAGACGCAGATACAAGAATTGGATCGAGTTCTTGGCGGCGGGATTGTAGAAGGCTCGCTAGTATTGGTTGGCGGTGATCCGGGAATCGGAAAATCTACGCTTCTGCTGCAAGTTTGTCAGAAGTTATCTTCTATTAATAAGAAAGTTTTATATATTTCCGGAGAAGAATCTTTGAAACAAATAAAATTGCGGGCAAACCGTATGGGAGAATTTTCCGGTAATCTTTACCTGTTGTGCGAAACAAATCTGGAGAGCATAAGAACGGCGATTGAGAAACAGAAGCCAGATATGGTTGTAATAGATTCGATTCAAACAATGTATAGTGAGGATGTCAGTTCTGCACCGGGAAGCGTGTCACAAGTACGGGAGTCAACAAACGTATTCATGCAGTTAGCGAAAGGAATGAATATTGCTGTATTTATTGTAGGGCATGTAACAAAAGAAGGAACAGTAGCGGGACCGAGAGTGTTAGAACATATGGTGGATACGGTGTTATATTTTGAAGGGGACAGACATGCATCTTATCGTATCTTGCGAAGCGTGAAAAATCGTTTTGGATCTACGAACGAAATCGGAGTTTTTGAAATGAGAAAAGAAGGGTTGGTGGAAGTGGAAAATCCTTCTGAATTTATGCTCAGCGGAAAACCGGAAAATGCTTCCGGATCAATTGTGGCTTGTGCAATGGAAGGAACAAGACCGATGTTGATGGAAGTTCAGGCTCTTGTGTGCCGCAGCAATTTTGGAATGCCTAGAAGAACCGCGGCGGGAATTGATTATAATCGAGTGAATCTTCTAATGGCAGTGTTGGAAAAAAGAGTGGGGCTTCCTCTTTCTAATTATGATGCTTATGTAAATATTGCCGGTGGCATTCGGATGAATGAGCCGGCGATTGATCTGGGCGTTGTGATGGCAGTTGCTTCCAGTTATAAAAACAAACCAATAGCGGAAGATATGATCGTGTTTGGAGAAGTGGGACTTAGCGGAGAAGTGCGTGCAGTGACTATGCCGGAACAAAGAGTAGCAGAAGCGAGAAAGCTAGGGTTTAAAACATGTGTGCTACCTGAAGTCTGTGTAAAAAATATTGGCCATGCGGAAGGAATAGAATTGGTTGGAGTAAAAAGCGTCGTGCAAGCGATGAATTTGCTGTAGAATAAACTGACAATAGTTCTGTCTAAAATGAAAAAACTTTTAATAAGAAAAAATAGAAAAATTATTGACAAATAATGCTTTTGATGGTATTATAATATCAACAAATAACAAGAGTGAATCGTAAGACAAACGCGAGTTGTAAACGTTCAGAGTTATTTGGATTATCATACATCACATGTTAGATGTTATGTAAAGCTTCCGGAAGAAATATATAATCTGTATTATACCGGATGGTTAAAAGTTTATGAAAGGAAGGTACAGACCACCAAAAAAGTAAGCTTTAAATCAATAATTTAAGAAAAAGAGGTAAAAAGATGACAGAACCAGGAAAGTAGGGGCGGATATCAATAAAAGAGTTGATATCCGCTTTTACTATGCTTGAATATATATATGGACAATGTGTTGAAAAAAAGGTGTTATGTAGTGGCAAAATTGAGCAAATTGTTTAAATTAAAGAAAAAACAAAAACAATATTGACAATTCACGACATTATATGCTATCCTAACTAGGCTGTCGCGTGAGGGGAACCGATAACGACGAGAGCAAAACAAGAAAACATAGTTGTGAGCAAACAACTTGAAAAAACAAATTTAAAAAAGTTGTTGACAAGCTGACGAAGATGTGATATTCTAATATGGCTGTCGCATGAGACAGACAAAAACAAAGAACCTTGATAATTGAACAATAGACAACATCCCTGAAAATTCTATCGA
>UQRE01000043.1 GCA_900543415.1 uncultured Dorea sp.
TGGGGTAATTTTTGTTAGGTGGTCGTTTGGGACCGCCCTAATATTTGGCGCTTACGAAAAAAGTAATGGAGGATTTAGATTTTTCTGGCTTGTTAGCCAATTGTTCAGATAAGGGAAGAACCGGGTTTAACCCAATTATGATGTATGCTGTCGTTACTTACGCAAACATGCGAGGGGTTAGAGCTGTTGACCGTATTGTGGAGTTATGTGAAAGAGACCTTGCGTTTATCTGGCTTACCAAAGGACAGAAACCAAAGAGAGATGCGTTCTATGAATTCAAGAATAAAAAACTAACAGCTGATGTATTGGATGAACTGAACTGTCAGTTTCTTCGCCGTCTGCAAAAAGAAGGACTTGTTACATTAAAATCGCTTTTTATTGATGGAACAAAAATAGAAGCCAATGCAAACCGTTATACATTTGTATGGAGAGGAACGCTCAATTATCATCTTGTGGGATTGTTGGATACCATTGATTCGTTGTATCAGAGGTATAACGTTCTGATTGACGAAAATGAATATAGCGTCAAATACGATATTCCCCATGCTCATATGTTTGTGATTGAAGGAATGGAGAAAGTAAGGGATGTCATTGAAAAGAACCGGAAACGAAAACTGACAAAGCATAAAAAGTTGTCCAATAATACAATCATCGAAATTGACAATTGTTCTCCGTTGGAGATTCTGAAACTCCAGAAAAATCTGCTTCAGATCTGCTTCAGATTGCAGAGCAGGAACATATCGCATTTGTTTATGGAAAAGGGAAAAGAAAACCAGAAATCCAGCAACTGTACGAGGAGCTGGAAACCTGTGGTGAACGTCTTATGGGCTATAAGGAATGCTTCGAAATCATGGGAAAAGATCGAAACAGTTATTCCAAAACAGATTTAGAAGCTACATTTATGAGAATGAAAGAAGACCATATGCTAAATGGACAATTAAAAGCAGCATATAACATTCAGATAGCAGTAGAGAATTATTTCATTGTTCAGGCATATGTAAGTAACGATCGGACAGACTATAATACTCTGATCCCGGTCTTGGAGAAACATAAAAAAGCATTTGGAGCTGTCTTGGAAGAAGTTACGGCAGACAGCGGTTATTGTAGTGAAAAGAATCTTCTGTATTTAAAAGAACAGAACATTTCCAGTTACATCAAACTACAGGATCATGAAAGGCGAAAAACACGTGCTTATCTGGAAGATATTGGGAAGTATTACAACATGAAAACACAGATGTTCGAGGATGAGCTTTATTATGTCTGCCATGACGGAAGAGAACTTCATCATATCAGAACAGAGACAAAAGAACAGGCTGGTTACACTCAAACGTTTGAGGTGTATGGATGTTCTGATTGCAGCGGCTGCGAACATAAAGCAAAATGTCTCTATAAATATGATGCTGAAAAAGATGCAGAGAAAAATAAGGTCATGAAGATCAATGAACAATGGGAAGCTTTAAAAGAAGAATCTCATGCAAACATCCAAAGTGAGAAGGGGATTTTGAACCGCCAGATCCGTTCCATTCAAACAGAAGGACATTTTGGGGACATCAAAGAAAATGACGGTTTTCGCCGTTTCAATTACCGGACAGCAAAAAAGGTATATAAAGAATTCATGCTGTATGCAATTGGAAGAAATATAAATAAATACCATCGTTTTCTTCATGATAAGATCAAGAAATTTGAGGGGAAAAGCGAAGAAAAGGCTGCTTAGAAAAAGAGAGCTTTCAAAAAATGCAGTTGAGGGGATTTTGCGCCCTAAAATACATGCATAAAAGAAAAAATAAGAATCTCCTGTAGAAAATCAGGTGTAAAAACACTGATTTTCTACAGGAGATTCTTATTTTAAGATTTGGAAGCTAAAAAACGGTATTAACCGATAACCCCTTCTTTTTTGTTTTGAATTTACTATAGAAAATTCCGATAAATATTTCGTTTTATTAAAATTTCCAATTTGATAGAAAAAAAACTTTTTTGTTAGACTGTATTGTGGAAAAAATGAATTACACATGAAAAAGTCAGGAGAGCTGCTTATGGCATTAAATAGTGAAAAACATTCAAAAAAGAATATTGATAAGCATCAGCTTGGACAGTTGACGCGTCAACAGTTACAAGAACTGGAAGAAAAGGAGAAGACCCCGTTTCAAAGGTTTCTTGATTGGGTGATTACCATACTGCCGGCAATCTGTGGCGGAGTTGCCATGCTGGAATATTGGATGCTGCCCAATGAATATTCAAACGAAAGACCATACACATATGTTGGTTTTTTATGTTTCTTTATTGGACTTTATTTCTTATATTTTATCTATGCAGTAATAAAAAAGGCAAGAGGAGATAAAAGCGTTCTGGATACGCTCCGTTATAGAGCTCCGCTTTTTGCCGCATTATTCTTATTGCTGGCAGGATATGATTATCTGACATTGAAGACAGGAATTTTGACACAGCCGTTTATTCCATGTCTGAATTATGTGCTTAATATTGCATGGATTGACCGGGCTTATCTTATTGAGTGTACCTTGCATACACTGAGACTTTTGTTCTTGGGATATTTTTCAGGTGTTGCGCTTGGTCTTGTGACGGGAATTACTTGCGGATATTCTGAGAAAGTAAGATATTGGGTGAATCCGATATTGAAATTTTTAGGACCGATTCCTACTCCGACATGGATTCCGATTGTTATGGTAGTGGCTACCTCCCTTTTTAAAGGCGCTGTATTTATCATTGCACTGGGTTCGTGGTTTGCGGTTACCGTTGCCTCTATGACCGGAATTTCTAATGTAGACCGCGGTTATTTTGAAGCGGCAAGAACGCTTGGAGCATCCAGCAGACAATTAGTGTTCCGTGTGGCAATTCCACATGCAATGCCATCCATCCTTCAGGGCTGCACACAAGCCATGAGTTCTGCCTGTGTGGCAATTACTGTGGCTGAGATGATGGGAGTAAAAGCAGGGCTTGGCTGGTATATGAACTGGGCAAAATCATGGGCGGCATACGATAAGATGTTTGCTGCATTATTTGTAATCTGTATTATTTTTACAATCGTTACAAAAATACTTGACTTGGTAAAACGCCGCGTACTTAGATGGCAGAATGGAGTGGTGAAATAATGACAGAGAGTAAAGTTACTTTAAAACTGGAAAATGTATCAAAAAGTTTTGCGAAAGTCGAAAATGATGAAGTTACTCATGCGTTAAATGAAATCTCACTTACAATGCAAAGTGGAGAATTTATTAGTCTGGTAGGACCTTCCGGTTGTGGGAAGTCTACGATTCTTCGTCTGGTGGCAGGATTGATTTTGCCTACGACAGGTACGATTACTGTGAATGGAGAAGAAATTTCAGAGCCGTCCCCGGAGCGTGGAATGATGTTTCAGAAGGCAACGTTATTTCCATGGCTGACGGTTGAAAAAAATATCGGATTCAGTCTGAAAATGCAGGGGAAATTAAAAGGAAATGAAGATAAGGTGGAGCGTATGCTTAATGTTATCGGATTAGAATCCTTTAGAGATGATTATCCAGAGCAGCTGTCCGGTGGTATGGCGCAGAGAGTAGCGCTTGTGCGTTCTCTTATTAATGAGCCTAGTATTTTGCTTTTGGACGAGCCGTTGGGGGCGTTGGACGCATTTACTCGTATGAATATGCAGGATGAGATTCTGAAGATTTGGCAGGAGAAGGGGCAGCTTGCTATCATGGTAACTCATGATGTAGATGAGGCTGTTTATATGGGAACAAGAGTGATTGTTCTGGATGCAAATCCGGGACGTGTTGTGGCAGATATTAAAGTGGACGAAGCTTTTCCGAGAGACCGTTCTTCCAAAGCATTTGTAGAGTATCGTAATGAAATTCTGAATAAGCTGCATTATGGCGGCAGGGGGAAATAACTTCACTTAATTCAATCCTACAATTATAGAAATGAAAACATTTCTTATAATTTTATGGATATATAAATATTATAGTTTCAAGGAGGAAAGAATCATGAAATTGAAAAACTATAAGCGATTGGCGTCAGCTGCCCTTGCGGCAGTGATGACTTTATCTTTGGCTGCTTGTGGCACACCGGGGGAACCTTCCGAAGGTTCCAAAGATTCCGGTAAAAAAGAAGCGTCTGCTAATGTAGAGCGCCCGGAGGCTGTCTCAGAGGAAGACTGGGAAGCGATGCAGAAAGAGCCTGTATTTGGCACAGAGATTAATTATCTGTTTAATGGAGGCGCTTGCGTATCTGCAAAATATTTGGCAGAGGTAAACGGTTACTATGAGGAATATGGAATTAATGCAACATATGTAGAAGGTGAATCCGTTGTTCAGACTGTAGGTACTGGAAAATGTATGTGGGGAACAGACCACATTGCGACAATGCTTGTACCAGTAACAAACGGCGTAGATATGACATTCGTTGCAGGCGCGCACATTGGATGTAAATCTATTTTCGTTCCGGCAGATAGTGATATTCAGTCCGTTGCTGACTTAAAGGGAAGAACAATCGCTATCCATGATGGAATTGGTAATTCAGACCAAAACATCTGTTATCGACTGCTTGATGAGTACGGCGTTGATCCGACAAAAGACGTAGAGTTCCTTGATATTGCAGACAGCGCAGCGACTGTAGCGGCAATGGAGAACGGAGAAGTAGATGCTTCTATTTTCTCTGATTATTTTGTACTGTCTCAGTATCCAGAGGAGATGCGTATGGTTTGCTCCATCACATATAGCCCGGAGTTTCAGGATGAGGCTTGCTGTGTAACAGCGATGAACAATAAGTTTATTAAAGAGAATCCTGTTCATGCAAAATATGTTACAAAAGCAATCAAACGTGCCGGAGAGTATGCGCGTTTACATTCTAAGGAAGCGGTTCAGCAGATGTATGATACAGATAAGATGACTGGTGAAGTTGAAGACCAGATGGCGTTCTGGGATTCTCTCCACTTTGGACTTTCAGATGAATTTACAAAGAAAGCACTTCGGGAAATCGCAGAAGATTATGTACGTCTTGGAATTATCGAGAACAAAGATTTAACGGTAGATAAGATTATAGAGATGGCATGGACACCGCTTTGCCCGGATGAAGAAATTGAAGGACTTACAGTGGGCGACCCGGTAGAGCCTGAGGGATTAAAAGTTCCGGTAAAACAGAATGAGAATCCGGTGAAAAAAGAAGGCTTTGGAGAAATTGCAAAGTAAGAAGGATTTTGATTGCATTTTTAGAAAGGCTCAGCTTTATAGCGGTGCCTTTCTTGTACGCTCAACCAATAGACAAAGTCTATAAATAGAATTTCTTATTATAAATATCAATTGGCGCATTTTTGCAATGGCAGATATAATAATTCTGTGCGACATTATTTGCATGAAACTGGCAGGATAATAGAAAGGACCGTACAAAATGAGTGATGTTAAAGTCAGTAATGTTTCCTTCTCCTATGCGGGAAGTGACACATTGATTTTGAAAGATATTGATATAGAGGTGTCTGCCGGAGAGTTTGTCTGTATTCTCGGTCAGTCTGGATGCGGGAAAAGTACCCTGCTTCGTCTCCTTGCAGGGCTGGAAAAGCCGACAATAGGAGAGATTACCATGGATGGACAGAAGGTGGAAGGCGCCAATCTTGAGAAGGGCGTCGTATTTCAGGATTACGGTTTATTTCCGTGGATGAAAGCAGGAGAAAATATCATGCTGGCGCTTCGGCAGCGGTTTCCGGGAAAGAATAAAAAAGAGCTGAAGCAGATTGCTGTAGATATGTTGAGGGCAGTAGGTCTGGATGAGTCTGTATATCAGAAGTTTCCGAAAGAATTATCCGGGGGTATGAAGCAAAGATGTGCGATTGCACAGGCGTTTAGCATTGACCCGCCGGTGCTTCTTATGGACGAGCCGTTTGGAGCGTTGGATGCAGTGACCCGGGCAAGACTTCAGGATTTGGTGGCAGAACTTTGGGCAGGACAGACTCCGAAAAAGACTGTGTTTTTCGTCACCCATGATGTAGATGAAGCGCTTCTTCTGGCAAATCGCATTATCGTGCTTGGACAGTCTCCAAGTAATATTATTTACGATTGTAAGATTTCGGAAGAAAATCATCCGACAAGAGCAACACAGTTTGAAAATCCAGAGGTTATGAAACTTCGCAACGAACTGATTCGCCAGATTAACAAAGATGTTGCAAATCGTATTTCTTAATGGTATCAGCGGAAATCCGTTTGATATATAGCATAACATTTCAGGAGGAAAGAGAAAATGAAAAAGAGAATTTTAGCAGGCATGTTAATTCTTACTATGGCATTTGGCCTTGTAGCATGTTCTGGAAAAGGCTCTGAGAGCAAAGAAACGAAAGAAAGTACAGAGGGAAATGCACCGGAGCAGAAAACAGTTCGTTGGAACTATGGAACAAGTGGAAATGTGCTCGTAACAATTGCGAATGAGAAAGGTTACTTCGAGGATGAAGGAATCGAAATCGAGCCGGTTGAGGCAAATGCAAACGCAGATGCCATGACACTGCTTGCTACAGGTAAAGTTGATGTTGTATCTAACGCCGGTACATCTAATCCGCTTCAGCAGATTGCATCCGGTGTAGACATTTCCGTATTCGGCGGACATATGATTGAAGGCTGTATGCCGGTTGTAGCGAAAAAAGGCGCTGAATGGAATGGTATCGAGTCCTTTATCGGTAAAAAAGTTGCTGTAAACCCAAGTTATTTTGCATTTACAGGAGCAGTTATGGACCTTGGATATGACAAGCCTCTGGAAGCGGTTCAGTGGGAAATCTACTCTGATTACAACGATGCTTTGGCAGCAGTTGTACGTGGAGATGTAGCGTATGCGCTGATGGGAACAGGACAGAACCTTGCAGTTCAGGAAATGGCAGCTAACGGCGAAATTGATATCGTAAGCTACCAGAGCGAGATTATGGAAAACTACTCTTGCTGTCGTATGGTTGCACCGACAGACTGGATTAATGACAATCCAAATACTGTAAAAGCAGTTCTTCGTGCATTGCTTCGCGCACAGTCTTACTATGAGGCAAACAAAGAAGAAGCAGTTTCTTTACACGCAAAAGCAATTGACGCTACAGAAGAATACGTTGGAGCTTATATGTTAGATGACGAGCATTACTTCGTAAGCGTAGACCCGTTAAAAGACGGTGTGGTTCGTGCATGGGGTATTCTGGATAAAACAGGTTTCTTGGATGCAAATGCAAAAGAAATCAACATCGAAGACCATGTAAATACAACATTATATGAAGAAGCGCTTGCAGAAGCAACCGAAAAGTACGGCAAAGAAGCGCCGGAATTTTATGAGGAAATGGCAGCGTTCTTCGCAGAACATGATAAATAAAACGGATAATCAGGAGATAAGGTTATGAAAGCAATAAAGGAGTTTTTAAAAAAATATTGGATTACATGCTGTATCTTTGCAGGTCTGGTACTGCTCTATGTGTTCCTGACGGCAAATAAACTGGTAAACCCATATTTGTTTCCTTCACCAGATAAGATTAAGACTGCCTTTATTGACAACAAAGATATGATGTTTGGAAATGCAGTGGCTTCTTTTAAGCTGCTCATTCCATCCATTATCTTTTCGCTTTTGATTGCACTGGTGTTAGGAACAATTATGGGAATGAATCAAAGAATCCGTGAAATTCTGCATCCTGTAATTTACGCATTCAGTGTGGTTCCGTCTATTTTATTATCGCCGTTTGTATTGCTGCTGGCGCCTACGCTTTTTTCTGCATCTGTTTTCTTAATCGTTTATAATATTGTGTGGGCAACATTATTTGCGACCATTACCGGGATTATGACAATTGATAAGCGGTATCTGGATAAAGCGCAGACGTTGGAATTAAAAGGAATAAAGAGAGTAACAAAGGTAATTCTCCCGGCGGCTAGTCCGTCCATTTTGGCGGGCTTTGTCAATTCGCTGCGAAGCTCTTTTGTAATGTTAGTTTACGCAGAAATGTATGGAGCTGGCGAAGGGATGGGATATTTCGTGAAGAAATATGCAGAACTTGGAATCTTCGCAAATACATGGGTTGGCTTCGTGTTTATGGTTATTATCCTTGTAGTTGTCATGCAGATATTTGAACAGTTGAAGAAATATTTGCTGAAGTGGACAATGTAGGGAGAGATGTGATAGATAATGCAGGGCAGAGCCTAAAAAAATAATATTTTGAGGAATTTATAAATCTGTCTTGTAAGATAAGAAGAACTATGTTAAGGTAAATGCACCCGAAAGGAGATGATTTCTTTCAGGTGCATTTCAAACATTCTGAAATCTATTTTTCAGTGGAGTATCAGACTCCATTCGTATGGACAGTTTCGTCCGAAAAATCAATGTTTGAAGAAAGTTATCGCGCGGCGAAAATGATGCTTGGCGCGGAGTCTTATTGGAAAGATATTAAAAGCGAAAAGGAGAATGGAGGAATGGATATGTGTAAGGCGTTGGAAGATTTACGTCAGGAAGGAATTGATATTGGAGTAGAGCGTGGAATGAAGCTGGGAGAGGAACGCGGAGTAGAACAAGGTGTGATCCGTTTTATCGAAGCCTTTCAGGAGATGGGGATGTCTTATGAGGACACTGCGAGAAAGTTACAGGAAAAATTCAGTCTGACAGAAGAAGATGCGGAACAGAAAATGAAGGCTTGCTGGAAAGCAGAGTAGAATATAGGGAGCATGAGACCAAGGCGGATGTTGTCCGCCTTGATTTTTTTATGACATTGAAACTTTGTTTCCATGTCATAAAAAGTCTCCGGCAGGATGCGAACTGCGGCGTAAGATGTAAATGTCGCACATGCGACCGCCGCAGGCGCGAAAATCTCGCAAGGGAGATTCTGTGCTCAACAGGGAAGTGCCTTTAATTTTTCTTAATTTTAACATTCTTCCCTGTTTTTGATTTACATTTGTGCGATATACTTTTATAGTTAAGATATGAGAAGTTAGGAGGGATATTATGCCTGCAATTTATGCACATGATCGTTTTGGCGAAAAAGTCGCTAAAAAATTAGACGGAGAGCTAAAACGTTTTGTTTTTGAATATTACCCACAGTTTGAAATCGGTCTTCAAGGACCGGATATCTTCTTTTTCTATCGTCCGTATACGAAAAACAGAGTTGTAAAATATGGGAATCATTTACATGCAATTTCTGCGAAACCTTTTTTTGAACATGCGATGAAAGTCATTAACAAACGTGGAAGAGACAGCGCACAGTATGCGTATCTTCTTGGATTTATCTGTCATTATATTTTAGACAGCGAATGTCATCCTTACGTGGAGCAAATGATTGAGAAGACGGGCGTACAACATCTGGAGATTGAAGAGGAGTTTGAAAAATATCTGCTTAAAAAGGACAGGCAGGATCCGCTTGCTTTCCGGCTTGCAGCGCTTGTTCCGACGGATGTGATGACCGCCAAGGCGATTGCTCCGTTTTATGAAAATATTACGTGGAAGACAGCGAGAAAATCACTGTACTGGCTTCGCTTTGTGAAGAATCTGTTCCGTGCGCCGAGAAGCTTGAAGAGAGGGATTATCAATACTGTCATGCGGTTGACCGGACAGTATGATAAGATTAAAGGTCTCATGCACCAGAAGAAGGATCACCCGAAATGTGCAGAGACGAACAAAGGATTGAATCAAAGGCTTGAGGGGGCAGTTGATTTAGCGGTTATGATGATGGAGAGTTTTGATGAGAGTCTGCGCAGTGGATTGCGATTAAACGAACGGTTTGATCGCACGTTTGAATAGGAGAAGGATGAGATGAAGCTAACAAAATTAGAAAAATATTGGATACTTTATGATGTGGGAAATTCAGCATTTATCATGCTTGTGTCTACCATTATCCCGATTTATTTTAATTATCTTGCGGGCAATGCCGGAATATCTGAAGTGGATTATCTGGCTTACTGGGGCTATGCAGCTTCTGTCGCAACGGTGATTGTGGCTTTGATCGGTCCAATCTTAGGTTCGGTGGCAGATACGAAAAACTACAGGAAGCCCTTGTTTGTGATTTCCATGATGGTGGGAGTGATCGGCTGTGCGGCATTGTCAGTTCCAACTTCGTGGATTGTGTTTCTTGCTGTATTTGTAATTGCAAAAGTAGGATATAATGCAAGTCTTATTTTCTATGATTCTATGTTAGTGGATGTAACGACAGGAGAACGGATGGATATGGTATCTTCTCATGGATATGCGTGGGGATATATTGGAAGTTGTATTCCGTTTGTAATCTCTTTAGTCTTTGTTCTTATGTATGAGAAGATTGGAATTACAATGAAAATGGCTATGGCAATCGCATTTTTCATCAATGCAGCGTGGTGGCTGTTAGTTACCATTCCGCTGCTTCGAAAGTATGAGCAGAATTATTACGCAGAAATGCCGAAGCATCCGGTGCGGGACAGTTTTAAAAGATTAGGTCGCACCTTGTCTTCCATCAAGAAGGAGAAAAATATTTTCCTGTATCTTCTGTCCTTTTTCTTCTTTATTGACGGAGTGTATACGATTATTGAGATGGCGACAGCATATGGAAGTGCGTTGGGACTTGATTCTACGGGACTTTTGCTGGCGCTTCTTGTGACACAGATCGTAGCCTTTCCGTGTGCGTTAATCTTTTCGAAGTTATCCAAGAAATATGCAACAGATTTCTTGATCAAAATCTGTATTCTGGCATATTTTGGAATTGCGGTTTTTGCGATCCAATTAGATAAACAGTGGGAATTTTGGCTTCTGGCTGTATTAGTGGGAATGTTTCAAGGAGCGATTCAAGCATTGTCTCGATCTTATTTTGCGAAAATTATTCCGGCAGAAAAATCGGGGGAATATTTTGGGATTTATGATATCTGCGGAAAAGGAGCATCCTTTATGGGGACAACACTTGTGGGAATCGTAGCACAGGTTACCAATGTGGCAAATGCAGGAGTTGGAATTATCGCGGTTTTATTTATGGTAGGTTTTGTATTGTTCCATAAAGCAGCAAAGTTGAACAGATAGGAGAATGGACGTGGCAAATATTTTATTACTGGAAGATGACGAAAGTCTAAATCGGGGAATCAGTTTAAAACTTCAAAAAGAAGGATATCAAGTGTTCAGTGCGTTTGGCGTGATGGAAGCGAAACAGATTTTTGACAGTCAGAAAATAGATCTGATCATCAGTGATATTACTATGAAAGATGGAAACGGGCTGGAATTTGCCGGATGGGTAAGAAAGACAAGTGACGTACATCTTATCTTTCTTACTGCGCTTAATCAAGAAGTGGATATTGTAAATGGATATGATGTGGGAGCTGATGATTATATTACGAAACCTTTCAGGCTTCTTGTGCTGATCTCCAAAGTTCATGCGTTAATGCGGCGGATCGATCAGAGTAGTGGAGGGGCAGCAGAGAAAGAGCAGGAGATCTGTTCGGGGAATATCCGTGTACAGCGCGCGCAGATGAAAGTATATCACGGAGAAGAGGAGTTGAATCTCAGCAAAAAAGAGCTTCAGCTTCTGTGTTATTTTCTGGAGCATTCGGGGCAGATTATTTCCAAAGAGCAGATTTTGGAAGCGGTGTGGGATATTGACGGGCAATTTGTGGATGACAATACGGTGCCTGTGACGATCAGCCGATTGAAGAAACGACTTGCAGACAGTGAGAGATCCGGAAGTAAGAATGAGGCAGAAAAGGATGATACAGAATATATTAAAAATGTCAGGGGGCTTGGATATCTATGGACAATGGAAGTTTGGACGCAGTGATACAAAAAAGAGAACGGGGGTACATCTGGCTGGAACAGAGATTAAGAAAAAATCTTGCCGTAACGACAGTGTTCGTGACGGCATGTTTTCTTTTCTTATTTATATTGGAAATTTTGTACGGAGCAGGAGGACAAAAAGAAGGGTTCTGGATCTTGTTTTTCGGTATTTTTGTGTTGGCACTAATCGGAAATGTACTGTGGCAGTTTTTTTCTTACCGGAAGGAATACAGAGAAGCTCTGTCTCTTCAAGCGTATCTGGAAGCATTTGAAAACGGAGAGTATGAATTTCAAGGAACAGAAAATGGTGTGGAGCTTGGAATACGCTCACAGATTATTGAACAGTTGGAACGATTGGGAAGAGCTTTCTGCGTGATCAAGGAACAACTCATAGAAGAAAAGGAAGAGACAAATGAATTAGTCACAGATATTTCTCATCAGATCAAGACTCCGATCTCGGCAATTCATATGAGTCTGGAACTTCTGCAAGATACGCAGACAACGGAGGCTGAAAAACAAGAATTTTTAGATCGGGCACAAAAGGAAGTAAAAAAGTTAAATAGCCTTTTGGAGACGTTATTTCAATTATCTCGTCTGGAACGCGGAATGATTTATCTTGCACCGGAACGGGCAAGCTTGAAAGAAACGTTGGTTCGAGCGGTCAATGGGGTATATTTGAAAGCAAATGAGAAGCATATTGAGATTGAGATGGAACCATTTGAAGATATTGAAATCTGTCATGATGTGAAATGGACAGCGGAAGCATTTGCCAACGTAATTGAAAATAGTGTGAAATATTCGCCGGAAGGATCGCACGTAAAGATTCGGGTAGAGCCTTATATATCTTATATATCTGTGGAAGTAGAGGATCAGGGAATCGGTGTAGATAAGGAGGAATATGTCAATATCTTTAAGCGGTTTTACCGAGGGAAAGAAGCGGAGAGAACGGTTTCAGAAGGCGCCGGTGTAGGTCTTTATTTGGTGAGAAAGATTTTAGAAGAACAAGGCGGAAATGTGAGAGTATTAAAATCCGGCGCATCGGGAACTACTTTTCAAATGGTGCTTCCAAAAGAAAGATAACTTGCGAGTACAAAGAATAACAATTTTGTTATCTTTTCTGAAAGTGAATTGTAAGACTCCTGAGGTACGATAGAGTCAGAATTAAGAGAAGGGAGTTTTTGTATGAAAGCAATTTTAGAGACAGAAGATCTTGTAAAATATTACGGAGAAGGAGAAAATCAGGTACGTGCCATCGACCACACCAGTATGCAGGTACAGCACGGTGAGTTTGTTGCAGTGGTAGGGCGTTCCGGTTCTGGAAAGAGTACGCTTCTTCATATGCTCGGCGGTCTGGACCGCCCGGACAGTGGGAAAGTTTACATTGAGGGAAGAGACATTTTCGATTTGAAGGATGAACAACTGGCTGTATTCCGAAGGAGGAAGATTGGTTTTATTTTTCAAGACTATAATCTGATGCCTGCGTTAAATGTGTGGGAAAATATCGTACTTCCGATCGGGCTTGACGGGAAGAAAGTGAAGAAAGATTTTGTCTTGGATATAGTGAAAAGTATCGGAATGGAAGAACGTCTTCATGCTATGCCGAATCAACTATCCGGCGGCCAGAAGCAGCGTGTGGCTATCGCACGCGCACTTGCAGCCCGTCCGGCAATTATTTTGGCTGATGAGCCTACCGGTAATCTGGATTCTCACACCGAGATGGAAGTAATTTCTATTTTGAAAAATTGTGTCAGCAAATACGGACAGACGCTTGTTATGATTACCCATGATGAAACAATTGCACAGATGGCAGACCGCGTGATCGTCATTGCAGATGGTAAGGTGGTGAGCTAGATGAACATTGTGACAAAGACAGCGCTTGCAAATTTTCGACGAAATAAAAGCCGGAATGTTCTGGTTGGTATTGCCGTTTTACTGACTACGATTTTACTGACAGCAGTTCCGATGGTACTCTTCGGAGGCTTTGTAATAGAGAATGAAGCGATCAAGGAGATCTATCCGACTTATCATGCAATGTACCGGAATGTGGACGGAGAAACAGCGGAAAAAATGGCAAAGGATGACCGAATCAAGGAGATTGGATTTCGGGAAGATCCGGCATATATGATTGCAGAAAACGAAGATGTGATCATCAGTATGGTGTATGCAGATGAGATGGTCTGTCGGGAGAACCGACTCAATTTGACGGAGGGACGTTTTCCGAAGAAGGAAGATGAGATTGTAGTGACCAGAGGGCTCCTTGAAGAAATGGGGCTGACAGGAGAAATCGGTGACCGCATTACAGTATCTTATCAAGTATCAGAGGACGGAGGTCTCTCTCTTGCTCATGAACAGGAATTTACCATCACTGGTTTTCAGCCGGACAGCAAAGAGTCGGAAGAAAAAGGAATCTATTCGGCAATGGTGTCCAAAGCATTTGCAGACTCCGTCATTTCCAAAGGACAACACGCATATCGCTTATATGTGAAGCTCGCCGGTGTGGACAGGAAAGTAACCGATGAGATTGAAGCGATGATTCAGGAGCTTGGAGAGGACTATGGGATTCAAGAGCGGGATATTGTTACAAATTCCGATATGCTTATAGCAACGTATAAAGATCCGGCGATATATATGGGACTGGCAGGATTCCTTCTTGTAACCGTATTTGCAGGTGTCATTACAATTTACAGTATTTATTACGTGTCTATGCTTGGGAAAGTGCAGGAGTATGGAAAACTCCGGGCAATCGGAGCCACCAGAAAGCAGATTCGAAAGCTCGTATTTCGTGAAGGGCTTGCAGTTGCAGGAATTACAGTTCCCATAGGATTAATTCTGGGGAGTGTATGTGGTGTGCAGATTATGAAAGCAGTCGTGCGTCACGGTGTTTCCACAGAAAATATTCTGTCAGAGCCAATGAAGCAGTTGATTGAAGATGGAAAAGTGTCTATCATCCAACCGTGGATTCTGGTACTTGCAGCCGTAGTTGCATTTGTAACAGTCTATCTTGCTCTTCTTCGTCCAATGAAAATTGCCAGCCGGATCACTGCTATCGAAGCAATCCGGTATCAGGGCGAAAAGCCAAAGAAGAGGCGTGCAGGAAAAAAAGAGAAACAGAAAAAAGAACGAAAAGGATACGAGGAACTTAGTATCGGTAAGCTTACGTTATCCAATCTCGGAAGAAATAAAAAGCGTACTGCGGTCACCATTGCCGCGCTTGGAATGACCGGAATTTTCTTCATCACCGTTGCAACACTTTTGAGCTGTGTGAACCCTAAGACGATGACAGAGGAAGAGATACGAAGTGATGTATGTGTCAGCATCAACAGTTGGATTGGCGATAAGATGCATCCGGAGCGTGAAATTCAGAATATTCAAAAAAACAATCCGCTGACAGATGAACTGAAAGAACAGATCTTATCGATAGAAGGAGTGGAAAAGGTTGAAGAAAGCTTCTTTGCAGGAGCATTGATCACAAATATTGAAGAATTAAAGGAAGATGACGGAGCGCCATTAGACAGTGGTATTTCCGGTGTCAGTGACGAACTGATAGAGGCGGCTGAGAAATACGTGACCAAAGGGTCTCTGGAAGATCCTAAGCTTCGTGATGGAACAGGAGCCATTCTGGGAGAAGGCTATATTACACACTATACAGATCTGACAGTTGGAGATGTTGTGGAGGTCAAATTGAAAGACGGTGATAAACTGCTGCCAAAGAGTTTTGAGATTGTGGCGGTTGTAGATGCGCCGAACAGTATGTTGGGAAACAGTCTGACTGTGCCGGAGAAAGCGCTCCAAGACATGTGTGAACAAGACCTTACAGATCAGTTTGATATTTTTATTGAATCATCTCATTACGAGGAAGCGGAAAAAACAATTGAAGAACTTATTGCAAATCAAGAGTTCCTTGAGACGTCTGATTACAAGAGTATCTACAAAGAAATGGAAAAAAGCATCGGAATGTTGTCCTACATGGGATATGGAATGTTGGGCGTCTTTGGACTTATCGGAATCTTAAATCTGGTCAATACAATGATCAACAGCGTTCATGTGCGGAAGAAAGAACTTGGAATGCTGCAGGCAATCGGCATGTCAGACCGACAGACCGTTCGGATGCTTCAATTAGAAGGTCTTGTATATACGGTGGGAACGCTGATCTTATCTCTTGGAGTCGGAAGTCTGACAGGCTATGCTTTATTCTTAAAGGCGAGACAAGAGGGAATGTTTGGAGTTCGTTATTATGAATATCCAGTCGTTCCGGCAGTCATTCTCATCGTGGTGGTTTTGCTGCTCCAGATTTTGATCACCTATCTTGTAAATTCAAATTTTAAGAAACAAAGTCTGATAGATCGAGTACGGTTTGCAGAGTAATAGAAAAGACAGTAGTTTAAAGAAAAAGACTTCGCTGGGAGTTCCTTCCACGCGAAGTCTTTTTGGGGGAATAGTCTATATGTTGAAGTGAGAAATTACAAATCGGAAAGGGTTTTATCCCCATGAATGGCTTTCCAATCCTGTTCGAAAGCATCTACCGCACTTGTAATATGAGAAAATGTCAGTGCCGTTTCCAGAATAGATGGGTCCATTGTTGCAGTTTGAGCTCCGGCAAGGAAAGCGCGGTCTACCTGACCTGCATTTTTAAAGCTTGCTGCCAGAATCTCTGTATTATAATGATAAAGATCAATCATTTCAGCAAGAGAAGCAATGACATCATCAGAATTAATGCCCATATTTTCCATACGATTGAAGTAAGGGGCAATACAGTCAGCGCCTGCTTCCATAGCAAGGAATCCCTGCTGTTTGCTATAGATAGCGGTTCCTGTGACATGGATATTTTGTGCCTTAAGGAGTTCCATTAGAGGAAAATGTGCAGGAAGTATTGAATGAGTATTGTAAAAACGTAGATGTAGTCATTGAATGTGTCGGCAATATCAAGACACAAGAGCAGGCAGTACAGTTTGCGGGAAAAGCGGCTACAGTTATGCTGTTTGGATTGGCTGCGCCGGGAGAAAGTTTCCCAATCTGTCCGGATGATCTTTTTAAGAAAGAATTGAAAGTGATGTCTTCTTATATTAACCCGTATACATTTGAAAGAGCAATGCAGGTATTGGAGGCTAAAACGATAGAATTAGAAAGCTTAATTACAAATATTGTTCCACTTGAACAAATTGCAGACGTATTTGTAAAACCAGAATATAGAAGAACAGGGAAAGTAATGATCCGGATAGATTAACAGGTGATAAGAAAAAATTCAGAAGTAAAACGGAAAACTCCGCTTGAGCATTGCCCAAGCGGAGTTTCCTGTTGCTATATTTTTTTTAAAGGAATGAGAGTAAAGTGCGGCATCGGGAAATGCTCATCCCGATGATTTACTTTATGAGGGGGAGATAGTTGATGTGTCTTTCAACTATCTGGCTCTTAGTATAATCCGAAAATATGTCCAAAATGTGTTAAAACCCTTAAAGAAAATGAAAATTTCTTAAGAAATCTTAAAGAGAATGAGAAAATATAGTAATACCTAATAGACTCAGGTTTGATTATTAAATATATCCACCGTCTACACCGATAATCTGTCCGGTCATATAAACGGGGGTATTGGCAGTCTGCCAGATCACTTCGGCAATTTCTTCGGGGCTGCAAAACCGTCCTGCTGGAATTTCTTCTGCAAGTTCTTGACGCTCGGTTTTGTCAAGCTGTGCATTCATTACTGTATCAATAACGCCGCAGGCAATGGCATTGACAGGGATGCCACTGGGAGCAAGTTCCTTTGCAAGGGCGCGGGTGAGACCGTGGATACCGGATTTAGAAGCAGAATAGGCGGCTTCGCAGGACGCGCCGACGGTTCCCCACATGGAGGAGATATTGATGATTCGACCGGATTTTTTCGATACCATTTTCGGGACAGCTTCCCGACAGCAGTAAAAAACAGAGGATAGATTTGTGTCGATAATCCGGCGCCACTCTTCGTCAGTAAGATCCATAAGGAGCCCGATGTGTGCAACTCCTGCATTGTTGACGAGAACATCAAGACTGTCACAATGGCTGTATATTTCGCGGAAGATAGAACGGACATCTTCGGGATTCCCTACATTTCCGGTAACGATCGTTGAGCAGTTAGGGTGATTTTGTTCTATTTCCTGTTGTACTTTCTGTAATTCCTCTATTGATTTATGACAATTTAAGAAGACGTGAAACCCTTTGTCAGCAAAAAGGAGCGCTGTACTTCTTCCGATTCCTCGTGATGCTCCGGTGATGAGCACATTTTTTTTGATCATAATAGTTCCTCCTTACAGGAATTGGTAGTGTCAAAAACTACCTGTTTTTTATTGCTCAAATCTATTAAAAACCTTGATTTTATGGGAAGTCGCAAATAAAAAGAGCATTTACCTCCCATTTTTGATATAATGTCCTCGACCAAAAT
>UQRE01000044.1 GCA_900543415.1 uncultured Dorea sp.
TCGATAGAATTTTCAGGGATGTTGTCTATTGTTCAATTATCAAGGTTCTTTGTTTCTGTCTGTCTCTCACGAGTCAGCTTAGACATAATAGCATTCTTTGCTATATTTTGTCAAGAACTTTTTTTCATATTTTTTAAATAAATTTTACTCAAACTTTTTAATCACAAGATATTGATATTCATTTATTCAAAATATACAAGTTCACGCTACAGACAAACGGAGAAAGAGGGATTTGAACCCTCGCGCCGCTATTAACGACCTACTCCCTTTCCAGGGGAGCCCCTTCAGCCTCTTGGGTATTTCTCCAAACGTAAGCACGAGTGATATTATAGTATTTAATGTAGTATTCTGTCAAGGGTTTTTTTCAGTAATTTATTAATTCTTCAATTCGCGTCAATTTCTCCATTTTATAGGATAAACAAACAAAAAAACGGAGCGTATATCCTACGCCCCGCAAAAAATATTTTTATCTTTCAGCATCCGAACCTCGTTACAGATCGTAGCACTGCAGGCTCATGCAGCTTACCTTCTGAGTTTCTGCATCTAATTCAATTCTACAGTTTTTAAAATAATCATCATCTGCATACCATGTATACGAATGAAGGGTATCGCCCTCATATACATCCGAAGCCTCTCCATATGCGGCAAGTACTTCGTCTTTTGTAGAACCAATCTGTACATTTCCCGGGAAGATCACTGATAAATTACCATCTTCTACATCGTATTCATCAATATAGATTCCGCCAACTTTACAATCTACAATCTTCAATGCAGCATCTGTTTCATTTATCATGTCAAACATAATGGAATGTCCATACTGGTCATTGAAAAACGCGAGTTCATATTCGTCTGGATTTACCATGTACTCTGCGGATGTATCACCAGTATCTAACTGAAAACCAATTGCTTCCAGATCTTTCATCTCACATGGCAGTGTGATTACTTTATCATTGATCTGAACTGTATATGTATTCCATGCTGCTCCAAGTTCACCACTTGGTACTGCTTTCGGCACCTCTTCTTTTGCTTCATCCGCGTCATCAGGTTCTTCTATATCTTCTACAACCGCCGGAACATCATCTATAATATCGCTGGTCGCATCCCCTGCGAACACAAACAAAGCAAGATAGATAATGGATATGATCAATCCACCTACGGCTCCGATAATCGTAAATATTTTCGCCTTTTTAGCCGCTTCTTTTGCTCCTGCATAATCTCCTATTTTCTGAAGGGAATTAATCTTAGCCGCATATACAATTCCGGCAATTCCCAATGGAAGACAGCAAAGAAGTGTACATAAAATAGAAAAAATCATATATGGGGTTCCGCTAATCGGTTTCTCACCCGGCATATTTCCATTGTTATACCCCTGATTGTATCCTTGATTATAGTTCTGCCCGTTATTAGGCTGTTGCCCATTACTGTACTGATAATTGTACGGACCGTTGTTCTGCTGTTCTGTCCCCTGTTGGTAATTATACTGTCCCTGATTAAATTGTTCATTGCCCTGCTGATAATTGTATGAATTATTTTCAGCCTCCGGCTGGTTTGATGCGCTATTCTCCTGCGCTGCATTTTCTACAGGTGTTCCACATGTCGGGCATACTTTTGCTCCCTCCGGAATATCTCCTCTACAAAACTTACACTGCATACTCATTCCTCCTTACCTATACTTTCGTCGGTGCCAATAGCACGAATGGATATGTATCTATGTTACGTACAATGCCGTATATTAATAAAATTGCAAGTACAACATAGGGGATCCACACCGGAATACGTCTGCTTACATTTTCCTCTCCTGTCAACATCCACTGCACCAGACAAGCAGCAATGTACAACCCAAGCCACGGAAGCAATATGATCAGCAGCGGATTATATCGAAACGCCTGATATAGCTGTCCGTGAAGTAACGAATAACATGCCCTTCCTGCTCCACAGCCGGGGCAATAATAACCGGTTACCTCTCTCACAAGGCAGATAAGCCAAACTTTTTCCTGTGGTTTATTATAATATAAATACACCATTCCGACAAGTAATATTGCAAAAATACTCAAACCAATTATTATTCTGACAGATTTCTTCATCGTTTTGCACCTATACTTTCTTTCTAGTCTGAATTTATAGATTTCATTTTAAAATATGGTCAATTATAGCAGAAAAAAAGAGTTTTGCAAATGCAAAACTCTTTCTGAGCGGAGAGGGTGGGATTCGAACCCACGCGCCCTCTCGGACAAACGGTTTTCAAGACCGCCTCGTTATGACCACTTCGATACCTCTCCACATATTCAATTCCGTCATTTTTCCTGACGACAAATTGTATTTTATCATACAACATTTCACAAGTCAATAGATATTTTATTTTTTACTCAAAAATATTCTGGCTATATCTAAATCTTCCGGGGTCGTAATTTTGATATTTTCATAGGACCCCTCAAAGAGTTTCACAGGAAGATGCATCATCTGCTCGACAACCATTGCATCGTCAGTCACATGAACACATTCTTCTTCCATCAGTCTTGCATATGCTTCGAAAATCAACGTTTTTTCAAAAACCTGCGGTGTCTGTACTGCCCATACATATTTCCGTTCCGGCGTTGTGACAGCAAACTGTTCCTCATTGATCAGTTTGATCGTATCTTTACTGGGCACACCTGCCACACATGCTTTATACTTTCTCACAGTATCATAAGCACGTTCCAGCATCTCTTCATCCACAAAAGGTCTTGCGCCATCGTGGATAAAGACGTACCCGTCTTGAATATTTTCGTAATATTTATCATATTCTCTTGCTTTCAACCCTTGCCACACGGAAGCATACCGCTCATGTCCGCCTTCAACGACCGTCTTCACTTTCGTAAAATGATATTTTCGAACAATTTCTTCCTGCACATATTTTAACTGATCTTTTCCTACAACCAAAATAATATCATCAATAATTTCTGATTTCTGGAACACAGATAATGTGTAATATATAATCGGTTTCCCTTGTAATTCAATATATTGCTTTTGCACAGAAGTGCCCATACGTTTCCCCTGTCCTGCTGACAAAACGATTGCCGTACAGTTCTTCTTCTCTTCTTTCTTCATGACACTCCTCCTTGCACACTTTTATCGCTCGCCCAATCTCAGATTCGGCACGGCGTTCAAATCCCAACCATGTCTTGTTCCTTTTTTATACTCATAATAAGCAGCCACACCGATCATCGCCGCATTATCTGTACAATAGATCGGCGATGGATAGTAAAATTTTACACCTTTCTTTTCGCATGCTTCTTTCATCGCCGCACGAAGTGCAGTATTGGAAGCAACTCCACCGGCTATTGCAAATTTATCCACTCCATATTCCTCGACCGCATGCATAGCATTCGCCACAAGTACATCTGTAACAGCTTTTTGAAAAGATGCCGCAATATCAGCCTGACTATAAGACTCGCCTTTCATCTGACATCCGTTAATATAATTAAGCACCGCAGACTTCACTCCGCTAAAACTAAAATCATAAGGTGCATCTTCTACTTTTGCTCTTGGGAAAGCAATGGCATCCGGATTTCCTTCTTTTGCCGCCTTGTCAATCTTTGGTCCGCCGGGATATCCAAGTCCGATAGCTCTCGCTACTTTGTCAAATGCTTCTCCTGCTGCATCGTCTCGCGTACGACCGATAATATCAAATTCGCCATAATCTTTCACTCTTACAAGGTGCGTATGTCCTCCGGAAACTACCAGCGAGAAAAATGGGGGTTCCAAATCTTTATGTTCAATAAAGTTTGCCGCAATATGTCCCTCAATATGATGAACACCCACAAGCGGTTTTCCCGCTGCATACGCAATTGCTTTTGCTGCCGCAACGCCTACAAGGAGCGCGCCCACAAGTCCCGGTCCGTACGTCACACCGATTGCAGTAATATCATCCAGTGTTACTTTCGCTTCTGCAAGCGCCGCTTCCACAACCTGATTGATCTTCTCTATATGCTTTCTTGATGCGATTTCAGGTACAACTCCACCATATAAGGTATGCAAGTCAATCTGAGAGGAAATGATATTAGACAGCACCTCCCGTCCATTTTTCACAACAGATGCCGCTGTCTCATCACAAGAGCTCTCAATTGCCAAGATCAATACATCTTTTTCTTCACTCATATCTATCCCTCGTCTCTCTATTTACGAAAATACCAATTCCATCGAACGTCCGTCTTTCGCTGCAACAGCCTCCGGAAAGATTTCTCTTACATCATTCATGTATTCTTCCGGTCTGGTCAATGACGGACTGTAATGCGTCAGCCACAATTCCTTTACCTTTGCATCACGAGCAAGCTCTGCCGCTTCGTAGAATGTCATATGTTTATATTCCCGCGCTTTTTTCTGCTTATCCTTCTCGCCATACATTCCTTCACAGATAAAAAGATCCGCCTCTTCTGCATTATTCTTAATGGATTCTGTCGGTCTTGTATCTGTGCAATAGGTAAGTTTCAATCCTTTTCTTGCAGGTCCAAGCACCATATCAGGTGTCAGTACTCTGCCTTCGTATTCTAACGTTTCTCCTCTTTGCAAGATCCCCCAATATTTCTGTGGAATCTCTGCTGCTTTTGCACGTTCTACATCAAACTTTCCAGCCCGGTCAACTTCCATTGTATAACCATAACACAGAACATTGTGGTTAACGCGAAATGCCTTCAGTCGGTATCCGTTCATCTCGAAGATCTCTTCCGGTTCCCGAATCTCAATGCATTTGATGGGAAACGGAAGCTCCGGCGCGATCACCCGCAGCGCATTCACTACACGTTCCAGCCCTTTCGGACCGATCAGCGTTAACGGCTCTGTCCGGTCTGCATTTCCCATAGTAAGAAGAAGCCCCGGCAGTCCGCTGATATGATCTCCATGATAATGAGTAAAACAGATTACATCAATGGGTTTAAAGCTCCAGCCTTTTTCCTTGATCGCAATCTGTGTCCCTTCTCCGCAGTCGATAAGCAGACTGCTTCCATTATATCTCACCATCAGCGATGTCAGCCACCGGTATGGCAGCGGCATCATTCCTCCTGTTCCCAACAAACATACATCTAACATATTTTACCTCTTACTTCTATCTAAATCTTTTCGGCTCTACTCTGACCGCTCAATCGGAATCAAGAAGCCGTCCACCCATTCATCATAACAGGCTTCACACAGATCAAAACGGTCCGTCTGTCCGTCTTTATCGGAAAAGTACCCCCAGTGCTTCTCTACTTCCAGTACCTCTTCTTCAGGAAGACCTTTTGTCACTGTGATTTCTTTTCCGCAGCAATTACAAATAATTTTGATCGTTTCTTTTGTTTCTCTTAATTCTGTATGATATTGGCGCATACAATTCCTCCTATAAGCATGAAATCATTTCTTACTTTTTGCTACGCCTACAGTATAACTGTTTCTTATTCCGTTTCCCATAGGGAACTGCTGTCAGTACTTCCAATTATTATCTGAGTTCACAACTCATGAGTATCGCATCTTCCACCGGATCTTTATAAAAATCTTTTCGGCGTCCGTCTTCACAAAATCCAAGCTTCCTATAGCAGGCAAACGCCGCGTCATTTCCTGCTCTGACATCTAACATCCATTTATCAACGCCTTGCTCAAGGCAGTTTTTCTTCAATTCCGAAAAAAGCAGTTTCGCAATTCCTTTGCGACGCTCCTTGGGCGCTGTCGCGATTCGGATAATCTCTCCTTCATCCATCATACAGGAAAAAAACAGATATCCCAGAAGTTCGCCCTCTCGCAACACTCCCAGATTCACATAATTCTTCTGTTCCAAGGTGCCTTCGATGCTTTTCAGGCTCCACGGGTCCGGAAAAGCCTCCCTTTCCAGCGCTTCCACCTCTTGCGCATCTTCTCTATTCAATATTCGGACGTCCACTTTTCTCTAACCTTTCTTTTCGCTCACGTTCAGCCTGAGATACTCTGAGATAATCCGGCTGATGTTCTGCCGCAGTCTCTACTCTTCCATCTGCATAATAAGTAAGCGCCAATGCCCCCACAGATGCGGCCCTCTGCCGATTCATATGTGCCGGCGCGAAAGAAACCGACAGATCTGCAAGCAGTTCTTCTGTGATTCGTTCTTTGAATACCGGTACGCCGTCTCCAAGGAACGTAACTTTTTCTCCATAACCTCGAAGCTTTTCTGCCAATTCTTCTATACCGACCGGCATCTGATCTTCTACGATCCGAAGTTCTCCAACTGTATCAAACCGATAGATTCCGGTATAGACTTGTCCTCTTCGCGCATCCATGATCGGACATATAAGCCCCTCTATTCCATACAAATTATAAGCCAGTCCCTCCAACGTCGGAATATGAATCAACGGTTTTTTCAGCGCCAACCCAAGCCCCTTCGCGGTTGCCGATCCGATTCTGAGTCCGGTAAATGATCCCGGTCCTGCTGCCACCGCTATGGCATCCACTGTTTTCAGATCCAGTTCTGTCATCTTCACCAACTCGTCCAGCATCGGCAAAAGTGTCTGTGAATGTGTTTTCTTATAATTCATCGTATACTCTCCGATAGTCTGGGCATCTGCCTTTCCATACGCTCCTGCCACAATCGCCACGCTGGCTACAAGCCCGGAGCTGTCTAACGCTAATATTCGCATACACTAATCCTCCGATAATCAAACCCTTTTTCCAGATCTTTTTCAATCTTAATCTCTGTATAATGCTCCGGAAGAATATCTTCGATCAGATTCGCCCATTCGATCAGGCTAACACCTTCTCCGTAAATATAATCTTCGTAGCCGATCTCATCCATTTCTTCCACATCGCCAATGCGATAAACATCAAAATGATAGAAGGGCAGACGCCCTTCTTCATAAATCTGCACAATCGTAAATGTGGGACTGTTTACAGGTTCGTCAACACCGAGTCCCGCCGCAAAGCCTTGCGTAAATACAGTTTTTCCCACACCAAGATCACCTACCAGTGTATAGACTGCTCCCGGTTTTGCAGACTGTCCCATCTGAACACCAAGAGCATATGTTTCTTTTTCCTGATTGGTCTCTATCACCATAACAACATCCTCTTTCCACCAGAATTATTGTTTTGCACCCAGACGTTTGATCCGCACTGCCGGAGCCGGCATATGCGCAGAAATCATATCAACAATCTGAGCATACTCCTCTTGAATCTGATCAATCGGCAGAATCACTGCCTGTTTCTTATCATCATACAACAGAAGCAGCCGTTTTCTTGATACTGCCTTTTTAAATGCAGACCAGTCGGCCTTCCCACTGTCATCTTTTGTTACCGTCTCCACTCCATCTTCGGAGAAGGTATATGTAACGAGCGCCTCTTTATTCTCCATGCGTTCCATCTGACGTTTTACCCGATTCTTGATCGTCTGTGGATAGATTACCAAAACTACAACAGCAAATGCAAATGCACCCGCCATATACAAAAATTCTTTTCTGCTCGCAAACGCGATTCCTAATCCAATATTTAATATTCCGAGTATGATCGTGATCACTCCCACCGCGCTTGCATAAATATGATACAACATAAAGTCTATCATGACTTCTGCGCCCACTCTTACTTGCACTTTAACAGGCATAATATCTTCCTCCAACTCTGTTTTCATTTCATTTCTTTGCCTATTGTATCATATCTTTATTTTCTGCGCTACTTTTGATGGATTTATTTATTCATTTTTAAGATTGGGCTGATCTTTTTATAAATCAAAAGCACGATCAGAGATACTACCACGCCTTTCAAAAGGTTAAATGGCGCTACTGCAAACATAACGAATGTAAAGAGATCGTTGATCTGTCCATTTACTTTTGTTCCCATTTCCACCAGACCTTCTATCGGCATACTAAATGCCTTCGCATAAGCCGGAAGTAAAACATACGCATTCAGAAAACAGCCGACAACCGTCATAACGATCGTTCCCGTTGCCATTCCTAAAACTGCTCCGCCGCGGGAATGTTTTCTCTTATAGATGAAGCCCGCCGGAAGAACGAACGCGCATCCGATCAGCAAATTTGCGATTTCACCAACGCCGGCAGTAATCGTTCCATTGACCGCCAGATTCAAAAGAATTTTCACCAGTTCAATAGCAGCCCCCGCCATCGGCCCCATAGCAAAACAGCCCACCAGCACCGGAACCTCACTGAAATCAATCTCATAAAAAGCCGGTGCAAATGGAAGCGGCACTTCAAACAGCATTAACACTACTGCAATGGCAGAGAGCATTCCGATCTGTGCCATCCTTCTTACTTTGTTTTTGTTAGCCGCGTTCACTTTGTTCATTGTTTTTGTTTCCATTTTTCTTTCTCTCCTTTTGTTTTCACACTTTTGTCAAAGAAAGAAAATTCTTCTTATGCGATCTTAGCGTGCTGCCGGAAGATTGTTATGATATAGAGACAAAGTTTCCCGTATCACAAAACCCCGACACAATAAAGTATCGGGGTCACTTACATATCATAATAAATATCGCATGATTCTTCTCTCATCCAGACTGTACTGTCGGTACCGGAATCACACCGGTTCAGCCGCCACGAGAACACTCTCTCCTGACGGGTCGCGGACTCTACCGCCGGTTGGGAATCTCACCCTGCCCCGAAGAATTTCCTTAATTTACGTTACTTATTATAGAACTTCACTTCTGATTATTCAAGCCCTTTACAACAAAATACTATTATTTTACTGTAAGACTTTTTCCCTAAGAGTCCTTTCATCTTTCCTTATTTCACGACAACGATCTCATAATCTCTTGTTCCGAGTCCAATCTTCTCTGCATGAGCAAGACAAGTCTTATATTCTGAGTTCGGTGTTGTATTTTCAAAGTGATCGTGATGATCACAGAAATCTTCCTTTTCCATAGCTTCTGCAAGCTGACTATTCGGAAGCGGTGTTGCTTTTAAGCAGGCGTCTACACATGCCTGATCAAGCGCCAGTGGATCAAAGGATGCAAACATTCCGATATTTGGCAGAATCGGCGCATCGTTTTCCGCATGACAATCACAGTTCGGAGATACATCTACAATCAATGAAACGTGGAAATTCGGACGATTCTGAATTACTGCCTTCGTATACTCTGCCATTCTGCAGTTGAGATCTTTTGTCGCTGCATAATTAGCAAATGCAATCGCATCGAAGTTACAAGCACCGATACAGCGCCCGCATCCTACACAATTCTGTGTGTTAATACTCATTTTTCGTGTGCTCTCATCGAAAGAAAGTCCGTCATTTGCACATTCTCTCAAGCATGCACGACATCCTCTGCAAAGTTCATGATCGATCTCCGGCTGACCGTTCATATGCTGCGCTTTTTTGCCGGCGCGGGAACCACAGCCCATTCCGATATTCTTAATGGCGCCTCCGAAACCAGTTGTCTCATGTCCCTTAAAATGACTCAGACTGATGAAAATATCTGCGTCCATCACTGCACGCCCGATCATAGCTTTGTCAATATACTCGCCGCCCTCTACCGGAACTTCGATATCATCTGTTCCTTTTAAACCGTCACCGATGATAACCGGACATCCTACTGTCATAGGTGTAAATCCGTTTTCCCATGCACAATACAAATGCTCAATCGCATTTTTACGACTTCCCGGATAAAGCGTATTACAATCTGTAAGGAATGGTACTCCTCCGAGTTCTTTTACTACGTCTACAATAGCTCTTGCATAATTCGGACGCAGGAAACTCAAATTGCCAAGCTCTCCAAAATGCATTTTAACTGCGACAAATTTCCCGTCCATATCAATATCACCGATACCGGCTTCCTTAATCAGACGTTTCAATTTTGTCGGAAGTCCTTCCCCGATTTTTGCTCGAAAATCCGTATAATATACCTTTGCTTTTTCCATACTCCTACTTCCTTTCTTCTCTTTTCATTTCCTGTTTTTTTACTTATTTTGCGTCCTGTGGAATTTCCTCATATCCAACCCGTTCCATACTAAAACCTCTTCCACGCACTTCATTGATCTGAGTAATCGTGATAAATGCTTTTGGATCAATTGACTGAACTAATTCCTTAACAGAATATAATTTACGATTCGGGATGATACAAAGGACTCCTTTCTGGTTCTCCTGCCCATATCCCGTCTCAACATGTACCATCGTCACTCCGGCATCCAATTCTTTCAGCATCTTCTCCCGTATATGCTCATACTCTTCCGAAATAATAAACAACTGAATCTGCGACTGTCCAAGAAGCATCACTTTATTTAAAATAGCCGTCTCCAGAACCAGCATCAGCACTCCGTACATAATCTGCTCCGTATCAGAAAAGAAAACCTGTACCCCCAGCACAAGAAAATCTATGACATACAAAAGCCCTGCCACCGGAATATGAAACCACTTATTAAGTACAAGAGCCACAATATCCGTTCCTCCGGTGGATGAGCCCACACGCACAATGAGACCGATTCCGACTCCAAGGAGCGCACCTGCATAAAGTGTTGCAAGCATCAGATTATCAGTTAGTCCGTCAATCCCCGGAATCTTCTGCACAATAGACAAAAATGTTGGATAGATAAATGTACTTGCAATTGTTGCTACCGCAAATTTTTTGCCAAGCACCGCCGCTCCCAGCACAAACAAAATGCTGTTGACAATGAAAATAATAATGGACAGATCAACCGGTACATAATGAGCGATCGTAAGACCGATACCTGTTGCGCCTCCCATAATTACTCCATGAGGTATAATAAATGCCGCTACTGTAAATGCCAGAATTGCATTTCCTACAAGAACTCCAAAAACGGTGTTCATATGTTTTTTCAAACTGCTTTTCATTTCCTCTTTTACACACCTTTCATTGTAAGCTGTATTCTCTTCTTTTTCAGATCTACACTCATTACTTTAACATCCACAATATCCCCAACGCTGACTGCTTCCAACGGATGTTTAATAAATTTCTTATCTGTGATCTCCGAGATATGCACCAAGCCGTCCTGATGAACTCCGATATCCACAAATACCCCAAAATCTATGACGTTGCGTACGGTTCCTTTTAACACCATTCCTTCTTTTAAATCCTTCATATCAAGGACATCCGTTCGAAGAATCGGCTTTGGCATCTCATCACGCGGATCACGCCCCGGCTTTTCAAGCTCCTTGACAATATCCCGCAAAGTAATCTCGCCAACGCCAAGTTCCTCCGCAAGCCCCTTGTAATCCTTGATCGTCAGAGACAATCCCGTAAGCTTTCCGCCTTGTATATCCTCTGCCGCAAATCCCTGCTTTTTCAAAAGCTTCTCTGCCGCAGCATAAGATTCCGGATGAACGCTTGTTGCATCCAGCGGATTCTCTCCGTTCTGAATCCGCATAAAACCGGCACACTGTTCAAATGCTTTCGGACCAAGCTTTGCCACCTTAAGAAGCTGCTTCCGTGACAGAAACCGTCCGTTCTCTTCCCGATATGCCACGATGTTCTTCGCAACCGCGGAAGAAATACCGGAAATGTAAGACAAAAGCGGTGCCGATGCTGTGTTCAGGTCAACGCCGACTTTGTTTACACAATCTTCCACTACCGCTGATAATGCCTCACTTAATTTCTTCTGGTTCATATCGTGCTGATACTGTCCAACACCGATCGACTTCGGATCAATCTTCACAAGTTCTGCCAGCGGATCTTGAAGTCTTCTTGCGATAGAAGCCGCACTTCTTTGTCCCACATCAAACTTCGGAAATTCTTCTGTTGCCAGCTTACTTGCGGAATACACCGATGCGCCGGCTTCATTGACGATCACATACTGCACCTTTTCGGGAATCTCTTTTAACAGTTCCACAATAAACTGCTCTGATTCTCTGGACGCAGTTCCGTTTCCCAGCGAGATCAACGACACGTGATACTTTGGAATAATTTTTTTGAGCAACTCTTTAGAGGCTTCGATCTTCTGCTTGGTAGTTGGTGCTGTAGGGAAGATCACGGTTGTTCCTACAACTTTACCGGTAGGGTCCACAACTGCCAGCTTACATCCTGTACGAAACGCAGGGTCCCACCCAAGCACGGTCTTCCCTGTGATCGGCGGCTGCATCAGAAGCTGTTCCAGATTCTTTCCAAAGACTTCGATAGCTCCGTCTTCTGCTTTTTCTGTTAATTCATTGCGGATTTCCCTCTCGATCGCCGGAGCAATAAGTCTCTTATAACTATCCTCAATAGTTTCTTTCAAAACCGGTGTCGTGTAGGAGTTTTCTTTTCGTATGATCTGCTTCTCCAGATATCTTAAAATATCTTCCTGCGGCGCCTCAATCTTTACGCTTAAGAACTTCTCTTTTTCTCCGCGATTTAAAGCAAGCACTCTGTGTCCCGCCAGACGGTTGACCGGTTCTTCAAATTCATAATACATCTCATATACCGATTCCGCTTTCTCGTCTTTTGCCGAAGAAACGATCTTACCTTTCTTCATTGTAATCTGCCGAATCCAGATACGATATTTTGCTTCGTCCGAGATACTCTCAGCAATGATATCTTTTGCTCCATCAAGCGCATCCTGCGCTGATGTCACCTCTTTTTCCTCACTGATATATGCTTTTGCCAGCTCTTCCAACGGCTCTCTTGCACTCTGCAGCATAATAAGAGCCGCCAGCGGTTCAAGTCCCTTCTCTTTCGCAATCGTTGCCCTTGTTCTTCTCTTCGGTCGATATGGTCTATACATATCTTCCACTACGACCAACGTTTCTGCCGAAAGGATCTGATGCTTCAATTCTTCTGTAAGCTTCCCCTGCTCCTCAATGCTTGCAAGAACCTGTTCCTTTTTTTCTTCCAGATTTCGAAGATATGTAAGCCTCTCATGAAGCTTTCGAAGCTGCTCATCATCTAAGGTGCCGGTCGCTTCTTTTCGATACCTCGCAATAAACGGGATTGTATTTCCTTCATCAATTAACGTGACCGCGGCATCTACCTGCCATTTTTTCACGCCCAATTCTTCTGTAATCTTCTGATTAATGTCCATGCCGATTTCCTTTCTTGTCACTTTATCCATAAATGGACTATCTTATATTATAACTTACTTTTCATTCATAAGCAACGAAATAGCAGATACCGAGGTCACTCTGTTTTCTTGCCTTTGTCCTTCTTTTATGTTACAATGTGTAGACACAAACAACGACATTTTAAAGAGGGGATTAAGACTATGAAGCATCAGGAACAACCGTCAAAAGATTTATCAAAACAGCAGCTGAAATCCATGGAAACAAAAGCCCGGATCTTCAATGCCGCCAAAAGGATTCTTAAAAAAAGCGGCTACGAACAATTATCCATCAAGAATATCTGTGAGGAAGCCGGTGTCTCTAATGGAAGCTTTTATCACCACTTTAAGACGAAGGATGATCTTCTTTCTTATTATATTGAAGAACAGCCAAGCATCAATCCGGATCTTCTTGATCTCCCTTCCTCGAAAGAAGAAGCACGGGAAACGATTGTCTATGTCTATTTAAACTATGTCCGCTACTGTCGGGAACTGGGGGTGGAATTTATGGCAAACTACTATACTCCCAAGAACCAGTCCTTAAATCCGCTGATCCGTACCGAGCGGCCTTATCCGATCATCACCGTGCACAACTATCTTCAAAAATGTATCGATGCCGGAATCATCACCTTAAGCGATTCTCTGGAGCACATCACCACCGATATCCGTATGATCGTTATCGGAAATGTATTTGAGTGGTGCCTTAAAAACGGAGATGCAGATTTCGAAGGAAATATGCGGCGCTGCCTTGAAAATTATTTAAATGGAGTATTCTAATGTATACATTTATCGTCAATCCTAATGCCAAGACCGGTCTTGGCTATCAGGTGTGGTCTTCCCTGGAAGCAATCTTGAAAGAAAAAAGCGTAAATTATCAAGTATTTTTTACAAAATATCAAAAGCACGCCACACGCCTCGCACAGAAACTTACTCAGGAAAGCGGGGCAAAAACTCTTATTGTATTAGGTGGCGACGGTACGATCAATGAAGTGATCAATGGAATTGAAGATTTGACAGATACGGTCCTCGGATACATTCCCATCGGATCGAGCAATGACTTCGCAAGAGGTATGGGACTATCCACTGATCCGATTCAGGCATTAAAACATATTCTTTCTCCGGAGCGTTTTACATATATTAATATCGGAACTGCTATGTATGCCGGCAAAACCAGACGATTCGCGGTAAGCTCCGGTCTTGGTTTTGACGCCGGAGTCTGTCATCAAGTATATGTATCGAAGTTAAAAAAACTGTTGAACAAACTACACTTAGGCAAATTATCTTATGCCGCTGTAGCGCTTCAACAGATTCTTACAATGACACCGTCGAAAATGACACTCACATTGGATGACAACACTCCTATTGAATTATATAAAACCTATTTTGCTACAGCAATGAACCAAAAGGTTGAGGGCGGCGGCTTCAAATTCTGTCCGAAAGCCGATCCAACCGATGACACGCTGGATGTGATCGCAATATCAGATATTTCAAAATTAAAAATACTCGCACTCCTTCCTACCGCTTTTTTCGGATGGCATGTCCACTTCCGCGGGGTTCATGTTTACCGCTGTAAAAAAGCTGTATTTCAAAGTGAACGCCCACTTCCTGTACACACAGACGGGGAGCCTGTTTTCCTTCAGCAAGAAATAACTTACTCTCTGGAAAACAAAAAACTTCGATTGATTCTCAGCTAGAGGTGATTCACTATGATCTTAAAGCTTATTCTTGTTTTACTATCTTTTATATTCGCATACCTTTTCTCCATTCTCCCAAGACGTTCTATGCGCAGGCGAATGGAGAAATATCACCAGACCATGTTTGCACACCGCGGATACCACTGCATTGAAAAAGGAATACCGGAAAATTCCATGAGTTCTTTTCAAGCTGCCGTGGATCACAATTGCGGAATCGAACTAGATCTACATCTTACTTACGACGGACATCTCGTCGTCTTCCACGACAATACTTTGGATCGAATCTGCCACTGTTCCGGTGTTATTGAAACCATGACCCTTGCACAATTAAAAAAATGCAGGCTCTCCGGTACCACTGAGACGATCCCTCTCTTTGAAGATGTATTAAATCTGGTCGACGGAAAAGTTCCGCTTTTAATTGAGCTGAAAATCCCAAAACACTCTTTGAAAATATGTGAAAAAACTTATGAACTCCTAAAAAATTATCATGGCGACTATCTCGTTCAATCCTTTAATTCTCTTGGAATCTGGTGGTTTCGGATACACGCACCGGAAATTTTACGCGGACAGCTTTCCTCCAGACTTACAAAAGAAAAGCTAAAGGAACCGTGGTTGCTTTGTTTTTTGACCGAAAAATTAGTCTGCAATTTATTTAGCCGACCGGATTTTATTTCTTATAAACTGAAAGATCTTCCAACTTTCCCGGTAAGCTTTCTCCGCACAGCATTCCACACTCCTGTGGCAGTGTGGACACTTCGCACACGGGAGGCATTAAAAGAAGGTTCCAAGCAGTATGATATGCAGATTTTCGAAAAACATAGTAAAAATTATTAAGAATGGATGAACTTCCTTGTTGATTGTATTTTTTCATGTTATAATCCGTGGAGTAATAATATAGTATTAACAATAAAGTTCACATATCTGAAGGGGCGTATCTTTATGAGAACAGCCATAGAGTCATTTAAGAAACTAATTAAAAAATATCGTCACGCATGGGTTCTCCTTTATGGATTCATTTATTTTCCGTGGTTTACTTATCTGGAAAGACATAATGCCAGCGAATACTTTTTCATCCATTCACCATTGGATGACTATATTCCATTTGTAGAATACTTTATCGTTCCATATCTATTATGGTTCGCTTTTATTGCTGCGGCAATCCTGTACTTTTTGTTTACAGACAAAGAAGGATTTTACAAATTGACAGCATTTTTATTTACCGGCATGACAATCTTCTTGATCATTTGCTCCATTTTCCCGAATGCTTTACAGCTTCGACCGGAGACCTTTGCAAGAGATAATATTTTTGTAGATATGGTGCGCGCACTGTATCAAACCGACACACCAACGAATGTGCTTCCGAGCATGCATGTTTTCAACTCACTTGGTGTCGCCATTGCAATCTACCACAGCAAAGCTTTGAAGAAGCATCCTGCAATCCAGATCAGTTCCTACTGTCTGGCAGGACTCATTATTTTGTCAACCGTATTTTTAAAACAACACTCTGTCACCGACGTGATCGCAGCATTCGCACTTGCCTGCATTATCTATCCACTGGTCTATGCGACTCAACCGAAGAAGATTACGAAAGTGGCACAGCAATTAAGTTAAAAACTTTTGAAAACGAAATTTCCTATACAAAAAACTCTGCGAGATACACTCCCACAGAGTTTTTTATTCTTCAAAAAGTTTTACTCCAGAATTCCCCTGACTTCTTCCACAGAAATATTACACATTCTTGCAATCTCTTCTATTGATTCCCCACTGGAAGATAACTGAAACACCTGTTTTGCCAGCCTAATTCCCTCTTCATGTCCCTCTTTGCGTCCTTCCGCTTTTCCTCTCAGATCTGCCTCTTTTAGTTCTTCTGCAAACAATTCATTTAACGCCTCACACATTTTCTTTTCCACCTCCATTTGTTCCCAATTCACACGAGTAACAAGGTTCATTACCGCTGTGTAATCTTTCGATTTTCTATTTTTTTCGTAGTTTTCCATTAATGAACGTATTTCTCTTCCCGCTTTTAAATCATTTCTTAATACTTGAAGCCAATAATTCTCTTCTCTGCTAAGTTTAGGAATATGAATAAACTGCATAGGGATTGGATCACCCGTTAAATAATAAATTCCATTCCCCTGATCTTCAATTACTATCTTTCTCACTTCCTTTAAATGTCGAAACATCTCTCTCGGATAATGATTGCTGACAAATGTAATTGTAAGTTCTGCTGGATCAATTTCTTTTATTTTCTCTGTATTGGACTGATAAAAACAAGCATATCCATATACTTTATAAAAATCATTTACACTTAAGTTATCTTCCGGTGATTTATATTCGATTATATTATATCCACGAAAGATTTGTCCAATTTTCTTTTTTATGATTATCTCCGGACTT
>UQRE01000045.1 GCA_900543415.1 uncultured Dorea sp.
GCCAATCCGATTTGGGATTGGCATCATAAAACAACCAGTTTCACGGATTCAGGTACTACCTATAATTTCCAAAAAATTCTGCACTTTTTTGCGTTCTTCTTGAAGCTTCAATCTACTCTTTATCTTCTCTGATCTCCAAATTCCATATTTTATTTGAATATCATTCACATCTTCATCAGATACAAGATCATCCATACTTACGCCTAATTCTAATGCCAATTTTTTCGCGGTAATCAAGTCCGGACACCTTGAACCGTTCTCCCAACGACAAATAGTTTGCCTTGAAACATACAATTTGTCTGCCATCTGCTGTTGCGTAAGGTTTTTTTCTTCTCTTAACTTCTTGATGTTATCATTTAATGCCATACTGTATACCTCTCTTTCACCTTTATCATATACCGCTAAGGTTTAAAACAAAAGCAACTGTAAGGGCGGCACTCATAAAACAGCATAAGAATGTTTTCGGGAAACGGCGTAGCTTCGGCTATGCCGTTTCTCCATTTTGTAGGTCGTTCAGCATGGCAGCGGGAAGTATTCCCACAAGGTCATAGGAAATGTCAATCTGTTGTTCTCTATATCCCTTTGACTTATCTGGGGCGTGAACATACACCGCCTTTACCATATCGTTTAAGACAGTCGGTGTCAATTCGTCCAAATCAAGATACTTTTGCACTTGCCGATAAACCTGTCAATGTTTTCTGCCTGTTCTTCTTGCTGTATAATTTCTTCATTCAGTTGCAACAGCTTTTCCCGCAGTTGTTCCTGCTCCTGTTCGTAATCATCAGAGAGCATTTGAAATCTGCTGTCAGATAATTTTCCGTTGGCGTTATCTTCGTAAATACGTTTGAAAAGTCGGTCAAGTTCTTCTATCCGGCGTTCCGCTTGTGTCGCTTGCCGCCGCTTTGCCGCAAGTTCTTTCTTCGCTTCGGCTTTCCGCTTTGCCCCCATAGCCTGTCTAAAACGTTCTTCATGGTTGGCTACACAGGAAATCACAAGCCGCAGATGTGCAAGCACGCCCTGTTCCAGTACCACAGCGCGGATAAAGTGCGTCGGGCAGACTTCTTTCCCTTTTAGTCTGGAAGTGGAACACACGAAATGGTCTTGCCTTGCTTCAAAATTCTTGCTTGTGCAGTAATACAGCTTTTCCCCACAATCAGCACAACGCACTATACCAGAGAACATATTTGTTTTTCCTGTCCTCGTCGGACGGCGTTTGTTCTTTCGCAATTCCTGTACCCGTTTCCATATGTCAGCGTCAATAATCGCTTCATGGGTGTTCTCGAACACAAGCCATTTTTCCTCTGGATTGTAACAGGTCTTTTTGCTCTTGTAGGACTGCTTATAGGTTTTGAAGTTTACCGTATGCCCTTGATATTCTGGTCGTTCCAAAATATCCGCTATGGTATCTCCCGTCCAGTTGTAGGGATTGTCCGGCGGTGCATTCCTTGTTGTGCGTCCTATCTGCATGAAATGGATTGTCGGTGTTATGACTTGCTCCTCTTTCAGAACACGGGCAATTTGTGTTGGACCGTAACCCTCTAAGCAGAGTGCAAAAATTCTTTTGACCACATCGGCAGCTTCCCTGTCTACAACCCAACGCTTTTTGTCGTTGGTATCTTTCATGTAGCCATAGGGCGGGTTCGTGCAAAGATGTTCGCCTGCTTCGCCTTTGGATTTCATCACAGCGCGGATTTTCTTGCTCGTGTCTTTCGCATACCACTCGTTGATGATATTGAGAAACGGGGTAAAATCGCTGTCCTGTTGGTTTGCGCTGTCAATACCATTATTGATAGCAATAAACCGCACACCTTTTTCCATAAACAGGACTTCCGTATAGAAGCCGACTTTCAGATAATCACGCCCTAGACGGGACATATCCTTGACTATCAGCGTCGATACTTCTCCGTTCTCTATCTTTTCAATGAGTTCGCTCCAACTTGGACGGTTGAAGTTCGTACCCGAATATCCGTCGTCTACAAAGAACAGGGGATTTTTGAAGCCGTTTTCCTTTGCGTATTTACTTAAAATCGCCTTTTGATTTACAATGCTGTTGCTGTCGCCCTGTAATTCGTCGTCGCGCGATAAGCGGCAATAAAGGGCGGTAAGTTTGTTGTCAGACTGCCTTAACATAAGTTTGCTCCTTTCGTTGGCGGGCAGTCTGCCATACAGGATTGTATGTACTCATTTTATCGGCTCCCGTCCTTTTTATCAACTTCTTTCTGTAAATTTTCCTGTTCCATAAGGCGTAAAACTTTGCTCGGCAATGATTTCTGCCCGTCATAGCTGCCTGTAAATCGGTAGAGCGTTTTTCCCGATTTTATGACGACTTCACGCTTTGGAAGTTCTTGATACAGCGGATTTTTAACAACAATTTGACCGTCTTTGATAATTCGTTTCCTTTCCATTCCTTTCCCGTCCTTTCGTAGTTTGATAGAAGAAAAGTTTCTCAGCAAGCATAGGAACGGGGTACCCTTTCCGTAAAATCACCCTCTTTTGTCTGCCGACAGCGGGCGATTTTTGCTTGTTGGGAAGCTTCCCAAACCCTCTGATTTCCCTCTCACTACCTGCAACACCGCACACGGCGATTTTGCCAAAGTTTTGAGAGAGATTTTGCAAATTTTCTTCTTCACTTCTTAAATACGGAAAAGTTTCAGAAATGCCAAAGTGCTATGGAAAAAACAAAAAATGTACGGAATAAACTTCTTAATGTTACTCCGAAACTTGACAGCGCAAAGATTAAAAGATATAATGTAGACAGTGTAAAGATTTATGGAGGAATTTATTATGCTGGAGCAAAGACAATCTTATCATCACAAGGATTTACGAAACGCCTTGATTGAAACAGGAATTGAACTTGTAAGCACAGAGGGAATAAACGCCTTTTCATTAAGAAAAGTAGCTGCGGCTTGCGGGGTTAGTCATGCAGCCCCATACAGCCACTTTCAAAATAAAGAAGAATTACTAAACGCAATGCAGATATTTATTACAGATAGGTTTTCTGAATTGTTAGAAAATACCATTGAAAAGAATAGCAATGATACAGAGTTGCTAAAAGAAATGGGAATAGCCTATGTATCTTTCTTTGTAGAAAATCCCTCTTATTTTCAATTTCTGTATGCTCAATCTAATATTAAAATTGACTTATCCATGTCAATACCGGACAATCAAAATTATAAGCCTTTTATTATTTATAAAAACATTGTCGGCAACCTATTAGAACAGACAAACTATCCAAAGGAAAAGCAAAATGACATTATCATAACAATCTGGGCTTTTATACATGGAGTTACTGCATTAGCTACCATGAATAACGTGTCTTATGATAATGACTGGAAACAGAAAGTGGTTGATTTTATGAACATATTTCAACTTTCCTTTATGAGTGAAACAGGAGATAAAATATGATAGGAATTTATTTTAGCGGAACAGGCAACACGAAATACTGTTTAGAAAAATTTATTACTTTATATGATGTTAAGGCCGAAATTGCTCCCTTAGAGAATATTCACACAGTAGAAAAAATAACGCACCATAAAGACATCATTTTTGCATATCCCATATATTACAGCAACCTTCCCAAAATAGTAAGAGATTTTATATGCGGAAATTCTGACCTTTGGAAAGGGAAACGTATTTTCATTCTTGCAACAATGGGGCTTTTTAGCGGTGACGGTGCCGGTATAGCTGCACGATTGTTTAGGAAGTACGGCGCGCAGATATGGGGAGGGCTTCATCTAAAAATGCCAGACTGTATTTGTGATGTAAAAACGCTAAAACGCTCTCTGGCGCAGAACAAACAAATTGTTGCAAAAGCAGAGGGGCGTATAAAATTAGCGGTCAACAATCTAAAAAAAGGTACTCCATCAAAAAATGGGCTGAGTTTTCTATGCCATATTACAGGACTCTTAGGACAACGACTTTGGTTTTGGAGCAAAACACAAAAATACTCTGATAAAATACATATTGATACAAATGCTTGTGTCAAGTGCGGTTGTTGTGTAGCTGTATGCCCCATGAAAAATTTATATTTGTCACAAAACGCAATCAAAGCAAGCGGGCGCTGTACTTTATGTTATCGGTGTGTAAATCAATGCAACAGTAAGGCAATTACAATTTTGGGAACGCAGGTGGTTTCCCAGTATTCTGTTTATGATTTACAACAGAACAAGTGAAATTGAGGTGACGTATTGCAACAAGAACAATGGATTTTATGTCCAATATGTAATTCTAAAACCCGATTAAGAATACGGGAAGATACAGAGTTGAGGAATTTTCCACTATACTGTCCAAAGTGTAGACAGAAAAATTTAATCAATGTAAAAAAATTTAATATTTCAGTTATTACGGAGCCAGACGCACAGACGCAGAGCCGATAACACGCAAATAGAAAATGCTGTTATCGGCTCTTTTCCGTTCTGAGATAGATTAACCGCCGTATTTTTATACATAGTCAATACGCGGGAACGCTCATTTAGGATATGGCGGTATCAAGGAGGTATCGCCATGTCCTTTTTCTGTTTCTTTGACATTCTTCAATCATTAAAAAAAGCCTATTCCATACAACGGAATATTCTGGCTGTCAGTATGAACACACACATCACTACGTACGCTTAAATAACTCATATTACCAAACGCCTATGTGGTTTTGCGACTGCATGGGCGTTTGGTGTAATAGCCCCCTACTGGGAAGAAAGGGGGTGAGTTAAATGATTTATTCGGAAGAATACAAGGAGCATATCGAATACACTTTTGCTGCTTTTTGCAGAACAGTTCTCCATAATGCGGCAATGAGCGCCTATCGTGATTTTGGACGGAAACAAAAACGGGAAGTGTCGCTTGAATACTTAATATCCGAAACGTCGTTTGAAGCGTTCACAACAGATACTTATTTTGAACAATGCGACCAACCGGCTATTTTTGTTGTGAAAGGGCAAGAGGTTGTTGTTGCAAGTAAACGGTTAGCCGACGCACTATTGAAATTGACCGAGCAAAGGCGAAATGTTTTGCTTTTATGCTTTTTCTTCGGTTATACCGACGCTCAAATCGGAAAAGAGTACGGGCGAAACAGAAGCACAGCGAATTACTGGAAATTAGCAGCACTAAAACAGCTACGAAAAGAAATGGAGAGATTAGAACATGAGGAACAAGAAACATATCCCCTTTGAAGTCATTGAAAAGGCAGTCGCCGGAGAGCCGGAAGCGATTGAACTTGTTTTACAGCATTACAGTCCACGCATTAAGTACCTGTCCAAGTATCAAGGGCATTTCAGCAGCGATATTCAAGACCGACTGCAAGCACAGCTTATGAAAGCGATAATTCAGTTTCGTTTTGATAAGTAACAAGTAGCAAAGCCAGAGAAAGCCGTCAAGGATAAACTTCGCGCTTCGCGTCCTTGACGGTTTTCTCTGTCCTTGCGTAGACAAGAGCGTAATCGGATAGACCGCTTGCGCTCTCTATGAATTTTCTGAACGGATAATTATTTCTGTATTTTCGTTTCCTTTCGCTTCCGTTCCGATAGCTTATGGGGAGAGGAAAAATTAAGAGGACGGAAAGGAATGGAATGGGTAATTGATTTAATCAGTAATTATTTAATCTTTACTTTATATATCTTTATTTAATTGCGTTGGATTTTCCGACGTCGGATTACCCGATGTCGGAAAATCCAATATCGGGTAATCCAACACTGGAAGCCGTAACTACACATAAGCTTTGTTCCATGTAAACAATTACATGAATTGCCATAGTAAAGTTACGCAGTAAGGGGCAAAAAATCCTTGATTTAGGCGGATTACAGGCACGAAAACATCAAGGGTAAGGGTTTTATACCTTTTCCCTCAAAAATGAGGTTCTACTGCGTAACATTTTTCTCCCTAATATCGCTTTATCTGTTGAGTAAAACTATATCTCGTGATATTATTATTCTGGATATAGAATAGATTTTTGTAAAAATAAGGAGGCAATAATATGGATAAGCAAAAAGTTTTTGTAATAATGCCATTTGATGATAAATTTTTTGAAATATATGAGATGTTGAAACGACAATTTGAGAAAGATTTTCTGTTTTCACATGCAGGAGAAGAAGATAATCAGCAAAATATTCTCAAGGATATTGTTCAGGCAATATATGATTCTGATATAATAATTGCTAATTTGACTGGTTTGAATCCCAATGTGTTTTATGAACTTGGTATTGCACATACGCTAAATAAGAAAGTAATTATTATTACAGAAGATATTTCAACTTTGCCTTTTGATTTAAAGAGTTATAGGGCTAAAGAATATAGCACACACTTTGTAAAATTCGCAGAACTAATTGACGCCCTAAACAAATACATGTATGGTGCCATGACAGGAGAAGTGGTATATAGTAATCCAGTTTCTGATTTTTTAAGTACAAAAAGCGAAAAAGAAGTAACTGCATCAATATATCAAAAAGATGCTACAATAGCACTCGAAGAAGATACTGATAAAGGTTTTTTGGATTTTCTTGCGGGAATAGAAGAAAATGCCGAAGAAATGACTAAAAACATAAATAATATGTCAGAGGACATGAATACAATGTCTTCTGGAATGACAACAAGTACAAGTGAGATAGAACGAGTAAATAAAACAGGCGGCAGTGGAACTGCAACATTTGTGCGTAAGGAAGCAAAAAAAGTTGCAAAATACATTGAAACATTTAGCACCCAATTGCGTTCATACAACCAAATTTATGTTGAGTTATGGTCAAAGATCGAAAAGGACACGTTGGGGCTTATTGAGAATAAATTTGCTGCACAGAATAAAGAAAATCTTGTATCTTATTTGAAATCATTGAAGTCAATGCAAATGGCGATTGAAGAAAGCTGTTCCTCTGTGGAAGATATGAAAAAGACATCACTCAATAACCTGGGTATGGAAAGAACCCTTAATCAAGCTATTCGCTTTTTAGATGAGGATTTAGCGAATTACATAGGGATTATGGGACAGATTATTTCTTCTATTGACCGCATTCTTGAAAAAAGCCGATTTGTTGTTGGCGAAATTACTGTTGAAGAAGTATAACTAAAAAGTAAAGGCGAGTGAGAAGCTTTGTCGATTCTCACTCGCCTTTTGTTTCGTCCTGTACGGCAGCTACCTTAATTCAGTTTGTTGGTTGATACTGTTTTATGCGTAGCTGCCTTATGGTTTCTCTTGTTTCCATTTTGGTAACATCATGCTAGGCTCAACAAAACCATTTATTTCCAGTTCTTGTCCATGATTTCTTTCGCCTGTTCTTCGGTAAGCTGATATTCTTCTTTTATTTTAGAAAAAGTCTCCACGTAAGATAACCCCAAATCCTTACACATTTCTATTCCACCTTGTTGCTTTCCAGACAATCTTCCATGAGCATTTGCTTCTTTCAACTCTTCTGCAAATAATTCATTTAATGCGTCACACATTCTTTTTTCCTCCTCCATCTGTTTCCAAGGAGCCTCAAATATATAGCACTTTAGAATCGAATAAGAACTCTACATATTCTACTATTATTGCAAAAACTGTACCTAAATTTGAAATGGATTCAATAAGCAAAGAGGATAGTTCCGAGTTCTATGAATGTCCGTCTGATTTCTTCTATTCCGACAGGCATACTATTTTTACAAGAGATTTTGAAAGCATTCACATGGTATTAACAACAGCCACAATTTACTATTATGGAATTGATACAAAAACCTATGAACCGAAAGTTACCAAACTTTCCTACTCACAGACTGACGATTGCTTCTATATCGACAATGAAGTACATGATTGTCACATAAAAGCATTTGAAAAAGAAGTGGTAAAAGAAGCACTTTACTTAAAACACAACGCCCAATAACAGACAAGAGGACTTGCAAGGCTTCTGACCTTTCAAGTCCTCTGCTGTATCATGGTTCTGTTGTCTATGTCCGTTCCGTCAAGGACTGCCCTACGGCGTATCGGCTTCGCCTTGTTCCTTGACCTCACTACTTTCTCAAAATTATCACTGCCAGTTTCCCAATACTTGATTTTTTTAGTTTAGTGCTTAAACAGTAAGTGAACAAAAACTATAAATTAAAATCGCTTATTTATTGATAGAGTCCCACAATTCCAATGCTCTATTGATAATCGGAAGAATTTCTTCCTTTCTATTTATCAACAAATTATTCATGTGTGTTTTTTGTACGTCTGTTAATTTTTTAGATGTATCAATTTCATTCCCTTTTTCGTCTATTTCAATTTCTCCCGGATATAATGCCAAAAATATTTTTCTATTCTCATCAATGTTTATAGTAATGTCCATATCCCCTTTACGAGCAGTAAGCCAAAAATTATTAGTATCTAATTCATATTTTCCAATAGATTTAGGCGTTACCAAATAATCAACACCATCTTCTGTCAAAGCATAATTTCCTTGATATTTTTCAACGAAATTTTCATTTAATTCTTTAGTGAAACCAGCACGCTCAACACTTTTATACATATTATTGTGTTGAACTTTACAGATACCGATATATGCACACCCCAAAATCCCAACAGCTAAAACACCTGCTGTCAAACCTATAAATGCCTTTTTGTAAACTTTAAAGTTGTCAATTTTTTTAACCATGACCATATCCTCCTTTAACAAAGTATCTAGCGAAACATCAAATTCATCGCTAATTTGAACAAGCGTTTGTAAATCAGGATAACTTTTTTGATTTTCCCAATTAGAAACCGTTTGTCTTGTTACATGAAAGATTTTTGCAAAATCTTCCTGTGTCATATTTCTTTTTTTCCTTATTTCGATAATTTTTGCACCGATATTCATCTTGTTACCTCCTTCGAGTTATATTATTAAGTCCATAGCAAAAAAAAAGCTAGCAACCTACCTTTACACACCTAAAAAAAGTAGCGCAAATAATCTTTGACAGGCGAAAATTCAAGGTTTTTCACATATTTATAATCGATAACAAATAGCAAATCATATTTCACATCTTTTTTCTAATCAGATACTAGAAAAAGCCCTATAAAGAGTTTTATCACTTGCTTACGCTTATACTCTTGATAGGACTTCTTGTTTGTCCACATCTTTTAAATGTTACTTGCCCTGATTTCATTTATATTTTGTTTATCATATCATATTTTGTAATTATTCACACCATCATAATCAGAAAAAATGACGCAGATAATGTTTTCACTACCTACGCCATTCCCCATTACACTTTTGAAATATTTACTCCATTTTCTTTCAACTTTTACTCCAAATTTACTCCATTTTAAAAATCTGTTACGATATTTTGCGGTATTCTGCGATACCTTTTCTTTGAAGAAAAATTTCTGCAAACCTTGATTTTCAGCGAACTTTTCAATATTTCCAAGCACTTTATTCTGTTGTGAGATTTTCTCTCAAATTATTTCTGAACAATATTTATGATCTTCTTCGGAACATAAATCTCTTTTACGATCGTACCTGTCAGTTTGTCTGCTACTGCTTCTTTTCCGGCTGCGATAGCGTCTTCTTTGCTGATGTCTGCTGCAATGGAGATGACTGCTCTTGTTTTTCCGTTGATCTGTACCGGAACTTCAATCTCGTCATCCTTCATTTCGTTTTCATCATAGGTTGGCCATCCTGCCTCAAATACGCTGCCTTCGTGTCCTAACTGCTCCCACACTTCTTCTGCGATATGTGGTGCAAATGGGGACAGAAGCACTGCCATAGTAGAAAGTGTCTCTACATCGATTCCGCCGGCTTTCTTCGCAATCTCGATCAATTTGTTATTGTGCTCCATGAAGCCAGAGATTGCTGTATTTAAGCTGAAGCTTTCCAGACGTGTTGTAATGTCTTTCACAAGCTTGTGGCGTTCTTTTATCATTTCTTTTGATGCTTCTACGTTTACATCTTTGCTGTCCATAACAAGATTCCAGAATCTCTTTAAGAATCTGTTTACACCGTCGATTCCGCGGTCATCCCATTCTGCATCTAACTCCGGTGGACCTACGAACAGTTCATACATTCTCAAGGAGTCACATCCATAATCTCTTACAAGATCATCCGGAGATACGACATTTCCTTTAGATTTACTCATCTTAATTCCGTTTTTACCTGTAATCATACCTTGATTAAACAGCTTCTGGAACGGCTCGTCAAAATCAATTGCTCCGATATCACACAGGAATTTTGTATAGAAACGTGCATACAAAAGGTGAAGCACTGCATGCTCTACACCACCGATGTACATATCTACCGGAAGCATCTCGTCTGCTTTTTCTTTGGATACCAGTTCTTCATTGTTGTGATTATCTACATAGCGAAGGAAATACCAAGAAGATCCTGCCCACTGAGGCATTGTGTTTGTCTCACGTTTTGCTGGTTTTCCACATACCGGACAAGTACAATTCACCCAGTCGTCAATGGCTGCAAGCGGAGACTCTCCGGTTCCTGTCGGCTCATATGATTCTACATCCGGAAGTTCCAATGGAAGCTGATCTTCCGGCACCGGTACGTTTCCACAATGCGGACAGTGGATGATCGGAATTGGCTCTCCCCAGTAACGCTGACGGGAGAATACCCAGTCGCGCAGCTTGTAATTTACAGTTGCGCGTCCGATTCCACGCTCTTCAATGATATGTGGAGCTTCTTTTTTGAGAACAGCAGATTCCATTCCATTCCACTCACCGGAATTGATCATTGTTCCTGCTGCCTCTGTATAAGCTTCTGTCATATTTTCAATTTCTTTTCCGTCTTTTGCAATAACCTGAACGATCGGAATACCGAATTTTGTTGCAAACTCAAAGTCACGATCGTCATGCGCCGGTACACACATGATTGCTCCGGTTCCATAATCTGCAAGTACATAATCTGATAACCAGATTGGTGTCTTTTCTCCATTTAACGGATTGATTGCATAGCTTCCTGTAAACACACCCGTCTTATCTTTGTCCTGTAGACGATCTACATTGGATTTCATAGAAGCATCATAAATGTATTTTTCTACTGCTTCTCTTGTCTCGTCTGTAGCAAGGCTTGCTGCCAGTTCATGCTCCGGTGCAAGTACCATAAAGGTTGCTCCATATAAAGTATCCGGTCTTGTTGTGTAAACAGTGATTTTTTCATCTCTTCCTTCTACAGGGAAATCAACTTCTGCACCATAAGATTTACCGATCCACTCAGCCTGCATCTTTTTAACCTTTTCCGGCCAGTCAAGTTTATCTAAATCGCTTAACAGACGTTCCGCATACGCTGTGATCTTCAACATCCACTGACGAAGATTTTTCTTCGTTACTTCAGAGCCGCAACGCTCACATTTTCCATTTACAACTTCTTCATTTGCAAGACCTGTCTTACAAGACGGACACCAGTTGATCGGGAATTCTTTCTCATATGCAAGACCTTCTTTAAACATCTTTACGAAGATCCACTGTGTCCATTTATAATAATTCGGATCTGTTGTGTTTACTTCACGATCCCAATCGTAAAGCGCTGCGATTTCATTAATCTGACGCTTGATATTTTTAATATTTTCAGCTGTAGAAATAGAAGGATGAACCCCCATCTTGATTGCGTAGTTTTCTGCCGGAAGACCAAATGCATCCCATCCCATTGGATGAATGATGTAATACCCCTGCTGTAATTTATATCTGCTCCATACATCAGAGATTACATAACCTCTCCAGTGTCCTACATGCAGACCATTTCCTGACGGATATGGGAACATGTCCAGACAGTAATATTTTTCTCTCTTGCTTCCATCTGCATTTTCCTTCACGTTGACTGGATTTTTTTCCCAGTTCTCACGCCATTTCTTCTCGATTGCCTTATGATTATAAGGGATCTTTGACATAATAACTTCCTCACTTTCTGATTTTTCATGTGGTTCTTTGAATCTAAAAAAGAAAGCCTTTCCATCTCATAAGAGACGAAAAGGCTTATTTTCCGTGGTACCACTCTTCTTCATTTGCATCTGCAAATGCACTCATTCTTTCTGTAACGGGAATTCCCGCCGGCATCTACTTCTTCTTTCAACACCGGAACTCCGAGGCGAGTTCAAAGCTTCCACCTTCTGCCTTGCACCAACCGGCAGCTCTCTGAATGGTTTTTCACTCCTACTGATCCTCTTCACTGTTTTTGCCATATATGTTAAATATTATAGGAAGAATCTTAAAATAAGTCAAGAGGGTAAATGACAGTATTTTTTTATTTCTGACATTTTTAAAATAATTCAACATTTGTTCTAATTTTTGTATAAAAAGTCATATTTCTGGTTGTTTGAATACATTTTTTCATGTATAATGGATATAAGTTAATCGTACTGAAGGTGTTCAGTATAATATGATACATAAAGGAGATGTTTGCCATGGTAAATTTATTAACAGGACCTAAGGGAAGCGGAAAGACACAAAAAATGATTGAGCTGGCTAACGAGCAGGCAAAAAAATGCGACGGAAACGTAGTGTTTATTAAGAAAACACATCGCGATACTGCTAGTGTTTCCTTTGATATTCGTACTATTTGTATGGATGATTTTGCAGCAATTACAACAACAGACGCATATATCGGATTTTTATACGGTATGCACAGTTCCAATAATGATATTCAATGTGTATTTATTGACGGAATTTTAAAACACGCTGATATTTCAATCGAGAACATGCCTGAATTTATTGAAAGACTGAAACAGATGTCCAAAGAATGTGATATGGACTTCTACGTAAGCATCAGTGCTAAGAGAGAAGAATTATCCGCAGTCAACCTTGAAGGTTGTGCGTTTTTAAACTAACACACAAATAAAGGAAATTACAGGCAGCCTTTTTGGGGCTGCCTGTTCTACGGTAAGAGAATATGAGTGGAATCAAAGATGCAAAACGAAGACAACAGCGGAGGCAACAACGAAGACGCCGAAAGAAAAAGATACAACGTTTGACAGTTCTATTCGGTTCTCTTTTTCTTATTCTCCTTCTTGTTTTTACCGTTCGCGGTATCACAAATAAGAGCAACGAGAAAGAGAAAAAAGAAGAGAAGAAAACAACTGTAAAAAAAGAAAAGATCGACACCTCCCATGTAGAGGTAAAAAACCTTGTGATCAACACAAAAGACAATAAAAAAGGCAAAAACAAAACCCGTACGATCACCATCAGTTCTATGGGTGACTGTACACTCGGAACAGACGAGAATTTCAATCAATCACGTAGTTTGAACGCCTTTTATAATTCACAGGGCGCTGATTATTTTTTCAAAAATGTACGATCGATTTTGGAAAAGGATGATCTGTCAATTGTAAATTTTGAGGGAACACTCACCACCTCCACCACGAGGGCAGACAAGAAATTTGCATTTAAGGCAGATCCAGAATATGTAAACATCCTGACCGGTGGCTCAGTGGAAGCTGCAAATATAGCGAACAACCACAGCTCTGACTATGGAGAGGTCAGTCGCACAGACACTTTAGAAATACTGGAGGATGCAGGTATTGCCGCTTTTGGCTACGAACAGGTACAGCTTTTGGAGATCAACGGGATCAAAGTGGGACTTACCGGTATCTATGAATTAGCAGAACATTTAGAAAAAAAGCAACAGGTAAAGGAAAATATTGCTGCTCTCAAAGAAGCCGGAGCAGAACTTATCATCGTGAATTTCCACTGGGGTATGGAACGTGAATATGTCCCAAACGAAACGCAGAAAAAGCTTGCACACCTGGCAATTGACGAAGGCGCTGACTTGGTAATCGGACATCACCCTCACGTCCTTCAAGGTATTGAAAAATATAAAGGAAAATATATTGCCTACAGCCTTGGCAATTTCTGTTTCGGAGGCAACAGCAACCCGCAGGATAAAGATACGATGATCTTTCAACAGACATTTACCATTGAAGACGGAAAGCTAAAAAAGGATGATAACATCAACATCATTCCTTGTTCCGTCTCCTCAAAAAGCAACGTAAATGATTACTGCCCGACTCCTTTGGAGGGAGATGAAAAGCAGCGGGTGTTGGATAAAATCGAAGAATACAGCGGACAAATCCAAGATAACAATTAAGGGACGAAGGTTCACAAACCTTCATCCCTTTTTTGCTTAATAAAACATTTCATATAGCATGACCATCACCGGCATAGTGACAATACAGAAAATCACTGACATAACATTGATCACGCTGGCGTACTTTACATCTTTGTTATAAAGCTGTGCAAGCTGAGTAATCATTGCCGCTGCCGGCGCCGCAGTTGCAAGAAGCACAATCATCAATATATATTCCACATCTGGATGGATTCCCATCTGACCAAGAATTCCAAAGCCAAGAACTCCCAGAATCGGATAGAAAATCAGTCGGAAGAAGCAGATAAGATATGGTCTCTTTTGTTTAAATACCCACTTAAGATCTACATTTCCAATAGCCATGCCGATTACCAGCATACTGGCTGGTGTAATCATATTTCCAAATCCACTGACACACGTTGCGATTACATTTGGGAGCTGAATTCGGAATAGAAATAGAACAAGCCCGATGAGCATTGCAATGATATTCGGATTCAGCAAAATTTTTTTGTAATCTGTCTGCGAAGTCTCACTAATTAGGCTGATGCAATGTGTCCACATTAAAACTGTCTGGACAATAATAAACGCAGTTGTATAAAATACCCATTCACTTCCAAGGACCGCGCCGACCAGCGGAATGATAAGATATCCTGCATTTGTATAAATGATCGATGCTTTCTCGATACTGTTAAAACGAAAGATATGATTCAGAATCCATGTCCCTGCCAACATGACAATATGGACAAAGATTGCTGCTATAACAGCAAGCAGCAATCCTCTCACCTTATCGTCCGTCATCTCTATTTGAAAAGAATCAATAATAATACACGGAGAACAAATATATACTACCAAATTGGAAATCACTTTTCCGTCCGTTTCCTGAAAAATCCCAATCTTGACAACGAAAAATCCTACCGCCATTGTAAGAAACATTGCAAGTATCTGTTCTGCCAGTAATAAACTAAGCTCCATTATTCGGTAACCTCTTTTGCCTCATCCTCCAAAGGAATCACTTCTGTTGGATCTGCCGCTTTCGCTTCTTCCTCTGATTTTCCCTGCGTAACTCCGTCAATCGTCAAAGACATCACTGTATTTGCCTTCTCATCTTCTTTGTATTCCATTGTAATCTCCTGTCCCACTTCGCATCTTACTACATCGAGGAAGTCTACAACAGACAGATCGAAAATGTCATCTGAGCCTTCTACCATGAGATAGTAATGAGAAGTACCTTCCAGAACCGCCTGCGCAATCTTTGTGATTTTCCCGGTTATTGTCTTCACTTCTCTCGTATCCTCTTCTTCTTTTTTCACACCACTGCTCATAAGAAGTTCCAGATAATTTTCTTCACATTGACTCACACTGTCACCGATGGCTACAATCTGGTATTTCTGCACGTTTACCATTGCATATTTTTTTACAAGACCGGCATCATCTTTCAACGCAATAAAGTACGTCGGCTCATCAGAAATATTAAGAAGCAGCGGAAATGTCGCTTTATATTTCAAGTTCTGCACCTGACCTTCTGCGGAAGACATTGCAGACGCCTCTGTAGCCCCCTCTACTTTATAGTATTTTGTCTCCATTGTTCGCTGGTTGGACAATACAAATCCTACGTTAGACTGGTCTCCATTTACGGAAGTAACTCCGGTATACATCCATACATCATCATCCAGCGCAAGATAATTATAGCCATCTGTTGTCTCCAGACAGTCCTTCTGACTTAATACACTATTTAAGAATCCATGTTTCAAAGTTCCATAATAGTCAAAAAGCTGTACAAGCAGGTCAGCGGAATAAGCACGATCTACCCACTGCGGAACATCATCAATTTTATAAGTCTTAGTTTCTCCGGTAATCGCATTACAGAGAACCACTTTTCCTACTGTTTCACCGCCAAACAGACCGATGTTATATTTTTTTACAGGAGCGATCCAGTAAGGCACTCCCTGCTCGTCAATCTCAAAACTCAACTCTCCATAGATATAGGTTGGATGTGCGAATCTCAAATGTCTGTAAATATTGCGGTTAAAATAATCACTGGTAGTATATTTCATACCTTCTTCCAGCTTCACAAGTTCCGTGGACTGTGTTGCCATATTGATCCGGATATATGCCGGAATACCTGCTCTGTGATTCGTCAGCCATTTAATCGGACTTGCATATCGAAGCGGAGACACACGCACCGGATTATCTTTGTAGTTGATCTGGCTGTAAATCTCATCCGCCTCAAACTGAGATACCATATCTACCATACTTCCCATCTTACGATCGCCTAATATAGCCGCTGTATCTCTATCTAAGATTGGAATTTTATCAAAGGATAATTCCTCCACATCGTCAGCAAATTCTCCCTCTTGCACCTTCATAAGCTTCTGATATTTCTTCGCATTTACAATTGGTGAAGACAATAAAGTTCCCACCAGATAAACAACGCCCAATGCAAGAAGTACGGTTAAAATACTGCGAAAACCTTTATCGGTTTTAAAGGCGCCTTTCCCCGGTTTCTTACGCATTGTGTAATAGACAAGACCGATCACTGCCAATGCCATAATGAAAAACCATGTCTCCGAAGAATGAATATTAAATGCCGGAAGTGCAACATAATAATAGATTCCCGCTATTATAATGACCATCAGCGCAATTGCTAATTTCCCTTTCTTTTTCATAGATTACCTCCCTGTTTATTTCTGGTAGTGTCAAAAACTACCTGTTTTTTATTGCTCAAATCTATTAAAAACCTTGATTTTATGGGAAGTCGCAAATAAAAAGAGCATTTACCTCCCATTTTTGATATAATGTCCTCGACCAAAAT
>UQRE01000046.1 GCA_900543415.1 uncultured Dorea sp.
GAAAGACTGATCCGTTGCTAGCGGAATCGGTGATCCGATGAAGCGGAATTTGCACCTTAATTCTCATAAATCATGGTCAAAGCATTGAAGTAAGAAAATATATGTCATTAAATTAAATTAACAGAAAAAACATGGAACTTCAATTATAAATCTAAATATTTAGGTATTTTTTCATAACAATGAATCTGAAAACCTTGAGTGATAACTCAAGATTTAAGAATATAATTCAAATAGAAGGAGGTGAAAAATATGAGAAAAATCGGAACGAAAGAAAGTAATAGCATACGTGGTGGATTGGATTGTCCATATTGTAGTTGGAAAGTTTCTGGAACTTCTTGTTATTCTAAACAAGCAAGAGACAGACATATTAAAGCATTCCACAATCCAACACATACAGTTAGAAAATGTTCATAACGAAAATGAGAAGTTGTCAATTAATATTGGCAACTTCTCATATACTGGGAGGAATTATGAGGGTAAAAGGAATTTTACAAAATGATATAAATGATTGTGGTGTTGCTTGTTTGGCTACAGTGTGCTCGTATTTTAATTATAAAGTGCCGCTTATTAAAATTAGAGAACTAATTAAATGTCCAGAAGAAGGAATAAGCATTTTAGATATATGTAAAGCAGCCGAAAAATTGAATTTGAATACAGAAGCATTATATGGTACATGGGAGGAATTATATAATGAAATAATACTTACTCACAAATTGCCGATTATTGTACATACTGAAACAAATGAGGGATACCAACATTATATTGTAGTGTATAAATATTTTAGGAAAAAGGTGTTTGTGTTTGATCCAGGAGAAGGGCATAAAGTATATTCGAGAAGAGAATTTTGTGATATATGGTCAGGATATTTAATAACATTTAAACCCGAAAAAAGTTTTAGTAAATATAAATATATCAATCATTATAAAAAATATATTGATGTAGTATGGGAAAACAAAAAATATATATGCTTATCTATATTTCTTTTTACAGTAATTATTGGTTTGGAAGTTATAGGAGCTATGACATATCAAATAGTAATTGATAGGTATGTATTGGGAAGTAGAGATACCTCTTTTATAGGACAGATTTCTCTCATTAAAGACAATATTCATATTGTATTTTTTTCTTTAATATTTATATATATTATCAGCTTTTTTGTAGAGATAGTAGAGGATAGTGTTTACCGTAATGTGATAAGCCAATATGAATTTGATGATAAAACTAATTGGGGACAATTAGTAGAACAAGGTGTTTATCCAGTTGTTTTAGATGATTATATTCCAATAAAAAAAGGAAAAGATAATTATACTTCTTATCAAAAGGTGCTGTCTGATTTAAAAGGAGAATACATGCCGATACAATTTGGAATGTATGGGGATTATGTGATGTTTGATGAGGGAGCGAGAGATAATTTGATTTATCTGACAAAAGATGCCAATACAATCTTATATGTAAATGGCACACTGTCAGAACGTTTTCCTATACCAATTGTGCCAGGTGCTTATGGATTCGTTGCGGATGATTATACTCAAATGGAAAGCTATTACATTCGTTGTTATATGCCCTACTCTATGTTTCAAAAGTTTTTACAAGATGAACAAATTAGGAAAACATATGGAGTGCTTGATGCAGGGGCCATGGAGCATCCAACAGATCCCAAAGAATATAATCCTATTATGAACTACATGGTTATGAACCGTATTCCTGAAACAGATGAAAAGAAGATTGAAAAGGATATTGCCAGGATTATGAATGAACTCGATCTTCGTTCTATTGGTTTTGGAATTCCTGAAGGGGAATATGTAAATGCTTCTCATACATGGGAATATGGAAATATAGAAAACTGGGATCGCACACAAATGATGAAAAATGCAAATGAGATACTAAAGCGTATTTTTTTGATAGGAGCTATTTTGCTTGTATTGTTTTTTACCATATTTAGTTTAGTTAGTTATGTGGCAATTACTATTTATTTAAGACGTAGAGAATTATCTATACTCAAATCTATGGGCATGGGATACAAGAGTCTTAGAAAGATGCTTTTGTATGAAAATGCTGTCCTCATAGGTTTTTCTGCTATTTGTGGAACTGTTATGTCATGGTTTATTGCATATGGACAGTTAAAGCAAATACGAGAAGGAGCAGCAACGGTAAAGATAGAGTTCCCATTTGATATTTATATAGGAATTCTTTGTGCAGTGTTGATCTTATCGGGGAGTATTGTGGTGCTTATGGTTCGAAAAGTTCGAAATGTGAACATTATTGATGCATTGAAAAGTGAGAATGAGTAACAGGAGGAAAAGTATGGAAGTGGTTAGAGTAAAAAATCTTTCTAAAGTATATGGTACGGAAGAAAATTTAGTCTATGCGCTGAAAGGAGTCGAGCTTTCTATAGAAAAAGGAGAATTTGTAGCAATCAAGGGAACTTCTGGCTCAGGGAAATCGACACTTCTGCATATTCTTGGAGGCATTGATTCTCCAACTGAAGGTAGAGTATGGATTAATGGGCAAGAGATTACAGGGATGAAGGATGAGGAACGCACATTATTCCGTCGTGAAAATATTGGTTTTATTTATCAATTTTTTAATTTAATTCCTGTTCTGAATGTAGAAGAAAATATTTTACTTCCGGCAAGGTTAATGGATAAAAAAAGTAAACTGCCACAGTATTTTCTTAAAGAGTTGGGGCTGGAAGAAAGAAAAACACATTTGCCTTCTCAACTATCTGGAGGGCAGCAGCAGAGAGTTGCGATAGCGCGGGCGTTGATTACCCGTCCCTCGATTATTCTTGCCGATGAGCCTACAGGAAACTTGGATAAAAAAAAACACATGGGAGATAATGAAACTACTGAAAATATGTAATAAAAAGTATAATCAAACGATTGTTGTAGTAACACATGATGAGAAAGTGGCTCAGATGTGCGACAGAATCATTTATATTGAAGATGGGAGGTTAAGGGAGAGTATATGAAAAAGAGAATAAAAAAAATAATTTTAATTAGTCTTTTAGTTACATGTAACTTATTTGGATGTGCGTTGTACAATGATGAAAAAAATGAGTATGATGACTTTGTAAATGTCTTTGAAAAAGTAGAAGTAGATGATATTTATGAAATGCAAGAAGAAGGGGAGGCATTTTTCCTTTATACAGGACGTAAAACTTGTGAGTATTGTGTTGAATTTGTACATGAGCTATCACATATTGTAATGGAAGAAAACATTAAGATATATTATTTAGATAGTGTTACAGAATATGAAAAATCTGATGAGGAGTTAAAAGAATTTAGAGATACGTGCAAAATTGATTTTGTGCCGAGTTTAATTTATTTTCAGGGTAAGAATGAAATTATGAGATTTGATAATGAGAAAGAGTATTCTCAAAAAAATATGAAAGAATTTTTGAAGGAGGCATTAAATCAATAGAACCAGTAAAACAAAACATACTTTTTGTGTACGACCATTCCAGTCAGTAGAGCACTTGATTGTTAAGCAATTAATGGATAAAAATCTATTTATGTCGAATTTGAAGAAGAATTTCAAAGTTTTGTGGGGCATCAAATTTAGTAAGGGATGATCAAAAAATTGAATTGATGAAAAATTACGCAGGTGGATCAGTTTGATCCACCTGCATTGTGTTTACAGTCAAATATTTTATCATACATATCGTAATAATAAATCAAAAAGAGATGTCCTAAAAATTGTCATGTCATGGTCGATATGTTGAAGGTCCTCAAAACATATTATAGAATTAAATTAAGTGATATATGTTTAATTAGTAAAAGTAAATGAAATGAGAATGGAAGGAATAATATTTCCATTTCCGACCTAAGTATCAAAGCTTTTTGAAAAATATTTCTACAATTGATTTTATAATACTTAAAGTTTCAGGATCAAGAGTATATAACATACGGATAAGCTGTTCTAAGTCAAGGTTTACATTATTCATCTCAGGATAAAATATTTCATCTGGAAAAATAGAAAGTTCGCGTATCAGTTGGAAAAGAACATCAAAACTAGGCTTCTTGTTTTCATTTTCAATTCGGTAGAGATAACGTTCGGTAACGCCGACTTTATAGGCAAGCTCCTCCATAGTAATACCGGAACGCTGTCGAGCTGCTTTTATAATATCCCCAAGAATTTCAGGTGTATTCTGCACTGTTAGTTCACCTCCATATAAAAATTGTAATATTTTACCATTTTTTGAATAATTGCATATTAGTTCAATTAATAGAGAACTATTGGTGCAGTATAAATAATTTACTTCGGTAAATAAAAAAACAATGGTTTATCGAAGTCTATTTTTGTGTCTATTTTTTCTGAGATTATATGGAAAAAGGACAGGGTATGAGTATTTTAACTTTAAATTATGCAATCTTCTTAAAAAAATATGGATAGATAAATCATTTTCAAAAACTGAACTATTGAGCCATGTTAATACTGGCTTATGGATGAGACGACTTACAAAAATAACTATTAAACTATTTTGTGAGTCGTTTTTTTGTTGTTTTAAATGTTGTTGGAGATGTAGGGCTCCGCCTCCGTTCGGTCAAATTTCGGAAGTTGATTGAATGGAGGAAAGAAATATGGCTAGGAGCCCAAAAAGAAGAAGGGATAAATATAATCCTTATTATATATATGAAGAAAAAGGACATTATTATGTTGTGTTTAAGGACGGACATGGTATTCTACAAAACTTGGAGATTAGTAAGGCACTGTTTGAGTTTTTGGATCAGTCAGAATTGAAAGATCTTACATATTTAAATGAATGGGATAGACACATAGAGCATTCTGAAGTTTTTGAAAATACTTTGAATGAACGTGCGATACATAAACAGAAATTAGTAGAAGATGAAGTGATGCAAGAACAAGACAGGGCACGGTTGTTTGGTGCAATTTCAGCTTTGCCAGAAAAACAGAGAAGAAGATTGATATACCGATTCTTTGATGAGTTATCTTATAGGGAGATTTCAGAAAGAGAAGGCTGCTCTATAAGGGCTGTGGAGTATAGTGTGCATGAAGCAATTGAAACTCTGAGAAAAAAGTTGAAAAACTTTTAAAAGAAACCTTCGGGATTTAAGGATTCAGTGAGGAAACAAGTGAGAAAGATAATTTCTCGCCTGTTTCCCGGCAAATGGTGAATGGGCGTACCTTGATAATTGTATATCCATTCATCAGGCACATTCCTGTTGTTATCGTGATGAGCGTAAGCTATATGAAACAATCCGCCATGATGTGAATGAGAGAAAGGCAGCGAAATCCCACACGAAGAGAAAAGAAACGGTTTCTGTCTGATTTGTTTCATTCATGGAGCGAATAAGATTTGATTCTGACTGTCAGATTGCTACTGGCAGGGCGATGACAGACAACAGGGATAATGATACTCCTGTCCGGTCATAAAGTCGTGTATGCGAAAAGTTTCCAAAAGATATTTGTTTATGGAAAAGAAGATACCGCAACAAGTGAGGGCAGCTTCGGGCGATCCTCGAAGGGGTGTGATTCCCGTGGAACTGATTTGCAGTCAGTCGTTTGATGATTTCCCGTGTATCTTTACACAATAAGCCGGGGTGTCAGGGACAAATAGGCTTGATTTGGGCAAATGATGGTAGCCGGATGAAAGATTAGGAATAGTCATTGACGATGAAGCGATAGACCATCTGGAATCCGGCTGATACATAAGTACAGAGGCAGTAGTTCATATGGAGAATGCCTTTGTTGTATAGGCAGAAATATCTGAGAAATATTTTACAGTGGAATCTATAAGGAGGAACACAATGGAAGAAAGAGAAATCAGACGAGGCGATATTTATTATGCAGATTTAAGTCCAGTTGTGGGAAGCGAGCAAGGTGGTGTTCGTCCGGTGCTTGTGATTCAGAATAATACGGGGAATGCGTACAGCCCGACTGTGATTGTAGCAGCGGTTACAAGTCAACCCAAAACGAAACTCCCGACGCATGTGATACTGAGAGACATGAAGGGGTTGGAGAAAAATTCCGTGGTACTTTTGGAACAGGTGCGGACAATTGATAAAAGTCGGCTGAGAGAGTATGTGGGGATTTTGGATAAACAGCAGATGTTAAAGGTGGACAAGGCATTGCGAACGAGTACTGGTGTGCGAAAGCTGGATAAGCCACTCCTGTTGTGTCTTTGTCCAGTGTGTGCAAAGGTTTTTTATGAATCGCCGGAACATTTTATCAAAAGGGCAGATTATGGACAGCAGAAGAAAGAAGTATGTATGTTCTGTCAGAGCAGGAAAGGGTATGACTACTTAATAAGGAAGAAGTATTTTTGAAGAAGAGAGGGATAATGTGGACAATGAAAAAATTTTATTGAATGTGGAAGAAACAGCAGAATATTTGAATTTGGGAAAAACAAAAACAAGGCAGTTGATGAAAGAGAATGAGAAAATCTTTGTTGTACGAATAGGTAATCGAAATTATGCACATAAAATGCTGCTGGATAAATGGCTTTTAGCGCAAATTAGGAAATAGGAAATGTCAAAGGTGTGAATGAAAAATTTGCACCTTTGTTTTATTTATAAAAGACTGCTAATTTGAGTGTGAAACAAATCACAGGTCTTATTTAGGAGGAATGTTTTATGGCTAGAAAATTACCAAAAGGAATACGAGAAAACAAAGGGACTTACGAAGCAAGAGCGATGGTAAACGGAGTCAAAATCTGCTTGTATGGTTCGGATTTAGATCATCTGATTGAAGAATTTCATCAGGCAAAAGAAAAGGTGAAGAATAGTATCGATTATCGAAAAACAATGATAACCTTAAATGAATGGTTTGAGGAATGGTTTACAGAAGTAAAGGCGCATAAAGTAAAAGAAACAAGTATCCATCCGATGAAGAACAATTTCAAAAGAACCTTTGGATTCTATATCGGTTCAAAAAAATTGAAGGATATAAAGCCATTGGATGTCCAAAGAGCTTTGAATACGATGGAGCAAGAGGGAATTTCAAACAGCGCTATGAGAGAGGCTCTGGGACGGTTGCGGGAGTGTATGGAATTTGCAGTCGGAAATCAGATGATTACAAGCAATCCGTGTCTGATTGTAGAAGTTCCGTGGACATATAAAAAAGCGAAAGAAGAAATTGCTTTGACACAAGAAGAACAGAATGCATTATTAAATGAGGTAGAGGATAGTTGGTATAAAGAAATGTTTTATTTTATGTGTTTGACTGGAGTAAGAGTTGGAGAACTGGGAGGACTGCAATGGTCAGACATAGACTTTTCAAAGAAATGTATTACGATCAGGCGTTCTTTGAGTTGCAGCTATTGTAATGGAAAAAAGAGAGAAATGTTGGTCAGTCCTAAAACGGTAAATTCTACAAGACAGATTCCATTTTTAGGTGAAATGGAAGAAGTATTAAAATCACAGAAAGAAAAGCAAAAGCGGTTAAGAGCAGAATTGGGTGAACGCTGGAGAAGTGGAGAAGAGTTTTCAGATTTAGTATTTACGACAGGGATGGGAAGTCCTTGTAGTAGATATATCGTAGATAAAGAAGTGAAAAAGGTAATTAAGAGAATTCGTGAAAAAGAAGCAGTATTAGCAGTACAGGAACAAAGAGAGCCAAAGGTAATCCGAGATTTTCATCCGCATACGTTGAGACATACCTTTGCAACAAGATGTTTTGAAAATAAAATGGAGCCAAAGGTCGTGCAGTCTCTACTGGGACACTCCAGTATCAGTATCACGTTGAATATTTATACCCATGTATTAGATAATAAGATGGATGAAGAAATTAAGAAGTTTGGAGTAGCCAAAACTCAGAATGATCCTTATTCCGAAATCGATGTGGGAAAAGTACGAATTACAGCGAAAAGCCATTATTAAGGATGGGGGAGAAAAGTTTACTTTTACACAACAATAAAATACAATCAATGTGTGAAAGTAGCGAAAATATCAGATTTTCTCTATGAATTGATTGATGGAAGGATCGTGAATCATGTATAAAAAGAAGCAGAGTATCATAATATAAAATTGTAATTGCATTTTCTACATGTTTCGTGTAGAATGTAATTAGAAAAGCTGTGCATCAGCGGTGGGTTGACACCTAAAATCTGATACGTTTTCCGAACGAAGGTGTCGGAGGTTGGCAGGCAACGGAAAAACCTGTTATTTTCCAGACATAGGAGCTGGAGGTTGGCAGACAACGGAAAAATCAACCATGAAAAGGGAATGTTTAGTGCTGCGGCATAAGCATTCCCTTTTCTAAACTTCACAAGATAAGGACAGAGTTATGGATAAAAGACGTGCAATACAGATTATGACAAAAGCAGCACAACTTTATAAGGAAAATCTGGAAGATCAAAAGGTTTTGTTTCTGTATGGATTACCGAGAGAGGTAAAAAAGCAATTACAGGAAAAGGGAAAGATTTTATCGTCTGTACAAGGCTATGAGGTTGCTTTTCATAGATACAATTTTTTGCATTTGACAGGGGTTCGATTAAACAAGAAAACAACAGCTTCCGCAATTCATTTTTACCAAAAATGTCTTGATAAGAGATTGACGGAAAATGATTTTTCTTTTGCAAAAGATGGCTCTACAGGGCAGAAATTGGATATATTGGAGCGAATGATGCTGATTAAGAAAAATGTAACGATGATAGGAGAATTTACAGACAGAGGACCTAAATTGTTTACAGAAAAAGATGCTGGAAATGTGTGCGGCTGTATTGGTTTTGTACAAGATAAAAATACGAAATTAAATGTGCCGAATACATTGTTGAAAAAGGATATTAGAGATGTAACAGCACAGCCTACTTATAAAGTATTTGCTGTTATATCCAAACATTATACAGAAGATAGATATTCCTATCTTGCAAAAGTGGATAAGGGTTTTGATCTGAAAGAATATTATTTTTCAGAAATAATAGAAAATATGATTGATCGAGAAAATTTATAATAGAACATAGGGAATAGGTACTGATAACCCCATGAGGTTGTTTTTCGTAACACTTATTCCGAAATCAATGTGGGAAAAGTAAGAATTACAACGAAGAGCTATTATTAAAGGATGGGGGAGAAAATCCCCCAAAATGGAAAGGTTTAATCCCCAAAAACAGAAAAAGCAGGGTGAGAAAAGCTGAAGAGAGCTGGTTTTGGTCTCCCCAGATATATAGTTGGGGGAATTGGAACAAATGAGTAGTAGTGAGAAATGAAAATTACTGTATTTACTACATATTTAACAAGATATGAGGGTGAAATGTCACAGATCAGGCTGGAATGTAATTCAGAAGTTGCAAAACAGATGGGACAGTAATCTGAACTTTGCATTAAATTTTTGATGAGAAATGAATCCCCACAAATAGTGTGAATACACTGGTGTGGGGATTTTTTAAAATAATTCCATTGTTGTCGGATATTTATTGACGAGTTGAAGATAATGTAGTATATTACAATTAGAAAAGGCTCATAGAACGTGAGGGTAAAGAAAGTTCAATAGAAGATTTGGTCGTAGAACGCGACCAAGGGAAATAAAAGAAAAGTTCATTGAGAAGACAACTCCTAGCGATAGGAGTTGTTTCTATATATAGGAGAAAATATGGCAAAGAAAAAACGATTTGTATTTTTAACAGATGAGTTTTATAAGGCATACCCGTCTGAATTGTATCCGGAAATAGAGTAGAAACACAATAGACCGTATATTCAAGTATATGTGGAAATTAATGGAATTCAATATACGAATTCTGAAGAAGATTCGGAGACGCCTGTGCAGGAGATCCCGGATGTGGAAGTGACGGTATCCGGGGAAGATGCGGATGCACAGGCAGCAAGGGAACTGGAAGAAAAGATTGAGGATGGGGAAGTGATGATGCTTTCCGGTGCGGAAAATACTTTCCGAGCAAGGGAAACCGTACATCTGGAAAAAGGAGAGACCATCTACTATCCAAGTTATATTGGAAATTACTTAACCTGCTGGTTTACGGTCAATGGAAAGATCGCTTACTGTCTGGAATCCCATCGTGCTTCACCGCCCAGTGGAGACTATGTGGCACAGGTACTGGACAGCAATAAGAACTTGCAGAAGGTACTGTATTATGGTTATGGCGGCGCCGGGGATATTACAGGCAGTTACCTGTCCGGGAAAAGTGCAGAAGAGAAATATGTATATACCCACATCGCAGCCAGCTTATGCTTATGCAGGTGAGGCAGGATTTACAGGATGTAAGTATGAAAATCTGGTAAACGCAGGCGTGATCGCCTATATTGACCATCTGTTTGCTATGGAAGAGCCGCCGAAGGGGGAAATCTACCTTTCCAAGACTTCTGTAAAATCAGTCCGAAATGGAAATGTACAGAAAACACCGGATATCACATTGTCCGGGGATCACCGAAACTACATTTCAGTCCATGTACCAAAAGACATCGCCATTTATAACAAGACAAAGGGAACTTCTGCAGAGAATGGTGCGCTGAAGATCTATGGCGGGGATACCATTTATCTGACTGCCCCAATGCTTCATACCGGAAAATATTCCTCCGGGGAGCTGCATGGTTTTGTAGGGGAAACCTGGAGAACACTGGTATTATCCACAGGAAACAGCAATCAGGACATTGGAGTCTTTGAATCGGAGAAAGCCAATCCGGTAAGTTTTACGGTAGACTGGCTGGAGATGACAAGGATCGAGCTTTTCAAACAGGATGCGGATACCAAGAATCCTTTAGACGGTGCAATGTATGGCATTTATACAGACAGCAAGTGTGAGCATCTTTTGATGGAAATGCCAGTCACCGGGGAAGAGGGAAAAGCAGTCAGTGATTATTTTGAGGCAGCCATCAAAACCGTATATGTGAAGGAGATCAAGGCTCCGGACAAGTATGCACAGAGTGATGTGATCCATAAGGTGGATGTGGAAGCCGGAAAGACGGTCACCATCTCAGCAACCGATGAGAGGGTGAGAGGTGCTGTCCATATCCAAAAGATCGATAAGGAGACACAGGCCTTTCTTCCCCAGGGGGATAGTTCCCTTGCCGGTGCAGTGTATGGTCTGTATGCCAGAGAGGATATCGTCCACCCGGATGGAAAGACGGGGGTTCTGTTCAAAAAAGACAGCCTCATCGCACAGGGGGTGATCAAGGAGGATGGTACCTTAGATTTTTCCGAATTATATCTGGGAAAAATGTATGTGAAAGGGATCACTCCGCCGGAAGGCTATACGGTAGATCCAACAGAGTATGAGGTGGACCTTGCTTACGAAGGACAGGAAGTGGCAGAGGTAACCAGGGACCTGACGGCACAGGAACAGCTGAAAAAGCAGGCGTTCCAGCTGATCAAGATCAGCGAAGATGGAGACCGGACAGAAACAGACCTTGTGGAAGGGGCAGGTTTTCAGGTGTATCTGGTCAGCAGCCTTTCCAAAGTAGAGAGTGGGGAATTACAGCCATCCAATGGGGATCAGTTTACTGCGGAAGATTTCCGAGATTATGATTTTAGTAAGGAAGAGGTGGCAATGACCTATGTGGATGGCAAGGCTGTCCCGGTACCGGAGCTGATTACAGATAAAAAGGGATATGCTCTCAGTCCGGAGCTTCCGTATGGTCTTTATGTGGTAGAGGAAAGCACTGTACCGGAGAATTTAAAAGCCATCGATCCGTTTTTGGTGAAGGTAGATGAGGACAGCAGAGAACCGATGGTATGGAGGATCTTCGATGACCGTCCGTTTGAGTTTTTGTTAAAGATCGTGAAAAAGGATGCACAGACAGGAAATCCGGTCTTGAAGGCAGGCGCTTCCTATAAAATCTTTGACATGGAAAAAGAGGAATATGTAGAGCAGACGGTATTCTATCCGAAGAAAGAGACGATTAGTGTTTTCAAGACCAATGAGGAAGGCTATCTGGTCACACCGGAAGAACTGAAATGTTCTACCTATCGGATTGAAGAAGTGAAAGCGCCGGAAGGATTTGTAAGGCAGGGGCATGAAATGTCCTTGTATGAAGGGGAAACTGTGATTTCTCCATTGGAAGTGACCGGAAAAGGCAGTTACAAAGAGAACCCGAAAAAGGGGATCGTGATCATTGTTTCTTCCGATACCGCCCATCAGATCGATCCGGATACCGGGGCAGTCATCGTGGAAGTCGAGCAGCCAAACGATGAACAGGTGGGAAGCCTGACACTGACCAAAACTGGAGAACAGCCAGTGGAAGTGAAGGGAGATTCTCTGCTTGCAAAGGCAAAGAGACTGGCAGGAAAGATCAAAGATGCAGTGACCGGAGAGGATACCGATACCGGAGTGTTCCATGATTTTGTCTATGAAGAATCCGGTGTGGAAGGGGCAGCCTTTGAACTGTATGCCAAGGACACCATTTATTCCCCGGACGGAGCAAAGGATGAGCAGGGCAATCCGGTCATCCGTTATGAAAAGGATGATCTGGTAGCAACACTGGTCACAGATAAAGAAGGAAAAGCAGTGGTGAACAACCTTCCATTGGGTTCTTATTATCTGAAAGAAACGGTGGCAGGTGACCATTTCGTATTGAACCCGGAACAGAAAGAATCTACCCTGACCGCAGAGGATGATACGCAGGCAGTGGTTTATGAAGGGGTTGCTTATAAAAATGAGCGACAGAAGATTTCCATTTCTGTAGAAAAGAAGGATGCAGTCACAGAAGAGAAGTTGGAAAGCGTGATCTTTGGATTGTATGCCAAAGAAGATATCCTCTCCCAGCAGGGTGCGGTTCTTGTAGAAAAGGACACGCTGCTGGAGAAGAAAGCAACGGATGAGAAGGGACAGCTTACCTTTGACAGCGACCTTTATCATGGGAAATATTATGTGAAAGAGGAAGTGAGAAAGCCGGGGTATCTTCCGAATGAGGAAATCTGGGAGATCGATGCCTCTTACACAGACCAGAATCTTGCAGAAATCAAGCTGACAAAAGAAGTGGAAAATCAGCCAACAGAAAGCCAGTTTACAAAAACCGATGCCACAACCGGGGAAGAACTGGAAGGAGCGAAGCTTCAGATCATCGACCAGGATGGCAACATTGTAGAGGAGTGGATCAGCACAAAAGAACCGCACGTAGTCTATGGACTGCCGGAGGGAACGTATACGCTCCATGAAGAGCTGCCGCCTTATGCAGAAGGGTATGTGTCTGCGGAAGATATTGAGTTTGAAGTAAAGGAAGATGGCAGTGTGACCAAGGTGGAAATGAAGGATACCTATTCCAAAGTGGAAATCTCCAAAACAGACCTTACCACCGGAAAGGAACTGGAAGGAGCTAAGCTTCAGATCTTAAATAAAGATGGTGAAGTTTTGGAAGAGTGGGTAACAGAGGGGAAACCGCATCTGGTAGAGAAACTTCCGGTAGGGGAAGAACTGATCCTGCGTGAGATCACAGCACCGGAAGGCTATGAGATCGCAGAAGATGTGAAGTTTACACTGGAAGATACTATGGAAGTCCAGAAGGTGGAGATGAAGGATGCAAGGACACCGGAAACTCCGGGTGTGCCGCAGACAGGAGATGATCACTGGAAACCAATCTTTCTGTTTGCACTTTTAGGCGTATCAGCAGCCGGACTCATGGCAACTATGCTCTATAAGAAGAGACATAAAAAAGCAGATGAAGCGAAAAAAGAAGAATAAGCTGTGGATGCTGCAGGCAGTCTTGTGTGCTGTCTGTATCCTCAGTGCGGTACTGCTTTATCAGGATTATGTGGCGATTCCCAGGCAGAATCGGGAACTGGTGGAAGAGTTAAAAACCTGCTTTCCGAAGGACATCCCTCCGGGCGGGGGCTCTCCAGGAGAGAAAGAGGAACAGGCTGGAAGAGAACCGGAAGTGTCTGCCGTTGACCTTCGATCCCTCCAGCACCAGTATCCGGATGTACGGGGCTGGCTTACGATCCCAGAGGTTGGGATCGATTATCCGGTCATGCAGAGCAGCCGGGAGAATCCGGAGTATTATCTGCGGAGGGATTACCGGGGAAACTACGACATCAATGGAAGTTTGTTCCTCCAGGCAGACTGTATTTTGGGAGAATCAAAGAATCTGACCATTTACGGTCACAACATGAACAGCGGGGCGATGTTCGGGAATCTGGACCGGTACGTCGCCTATGATTACTGGAAAGCACATCTCAGGGTGTTCTTTCAGACGTCGGAAGGCATGGAAGAGTACCAGATAGCGGCAGTATTGAAAGCTGATGTGTCCATGTTCAGCTTCCAGCAGGCATCTTTTTACAGTCCGCAGGAATTGGAGGCTTATGTAGCACAGGCGAAAGCGCTGTCGCTGTTTGAAACAGGAGTAGCTGGTGCAGGTTGTGAGACAACCCTGACGCTGATAACCTGTTCTTATGAGTGGAAGGAGGCCCGGAACATCCTTGTGGCAGTAAAAGCAGAACCTGAAAGGTGAAAAGTGTTCAAAGGTGGGTACTTTCTTCAGCTCTCCGGATGTATCCTGGAGTGCTCTGAATCAATCTCCTGCCGAAAGTGTTCAAAAATACCCAAAAAGTGCAGGATGTGAGACGCGACTGCAAGCAAAAGACAGAACGATAACCTAAAAAGTGTTCAAGGTTGCGAGATGTGCAACGGAACGTGGACAGGTGTAGTGTCGGAAAGTGTTCAAAGATGGGAACTTTTGCAGCTATCTGGATGTAGTGTCCATCTATCAGAAAAATCAAGATTGCCATAAGAGGGAAAAAGATTTTTAGTGGCTATTTTTTGCTAAATGTGGTAAACTGTAAAGGTAAAAAGTGTTGTGAAATGAAAATAGTCAGGAGGGATGATGATGTGCCAGATAGCATTTAGTGTACCAGATGAAGTCCTTTTCGATACAAAAATGAGCAGAGAGCAAGCGAACCAGTTTGCAAGGCGATATGTAGCATTAGGTTTTTACAAACAGAATGGAATATCCATTGGATATTGTTCACAGATTGCCGGAATGACAGAAGAAGAATTTATAAAATATTTAGGACAGAATGAAATTTCTATCTTCCAGTTTAATGACAAGGAAGAATTCTTGGAGGAATTAGAGCATGCGTAAAGTAATTGTCAATTCAACACCTCTGATTGTTCTTTGCGGGATTGGTAAATTAAATATTCTGAAAGAGATGTATGAGGAAATTATAATTCCGTCAGCAGTATTTAGAGAGGTGACTGCAAAGGATGATTCTGCCTGTGTTCAAATTAAGTCAGCAGGAGCGTGGGTTCATGTAGAACAAATTAAGGATCATGGTGAAAAGAAAATGTATAAAGCGAAACTCCATGACGGAGAAGTAGAAGTAATGATTCTTGCCCAGGAACGGAATGCAGACTTGGTGATTTTGGATAACAATGCTGCAAAGAAGACTGCTAAATATTTGGGTCTTACTGTTACAGGGACGCTGGGTGTTTTGGTAAAGGCAAAACGCCAGGGAATCATAGAAGAAGTTCGTCCGCTTTTGTCTGAGATGAGACAGAATGGTTTTTATGTTAGTAAAACAGTTGAGAGTATGGTTTTAGAACAAGCAGGCGAATAAGAAATACAATTAAGTCCCACACTTGGGCAATCAAGATACAGTGGGTGCTTTATAAATGTTTCAACGAAGCCGTAGAACCGTAAGGTATAGCTTCTGGAGGCTCCCCAGTTTTATCTGGGGAGTTTTTCTTTGGAAAAATTTGTGATAACAGAAAAATAGAGACAAAACATCAGGCAGGATATGTTCCCGTAAAAAGGAAGGTATCCTGCCTTTTTTGCATGAAAGAGAGGAAATTCATATGAGAAAATTTTATACAGCAGAAGCAGTAACAGAAGGACACCCGGACAAAGTGTGCGACCAGATCGCAGATGCAATCCTGGATGTGTGTCTGAAAAATGATGCGAATTCCAAGGTGGCTTGTGAAGTGCTTGCTACGAAGGGAACTGTCATTGTGGCAGGAGAGATCACCAGCGCCTATGAACCGGATGTGTTTGGTGTAATCAAAAAAGTATTGTCTGAAGTGGGATATTCCAGCGAAGGGGTTGCCATGGATACGTTTGTCCATCAGCAGAGTCCGGACATTGCCAATGCAGTCAGGGAATCCAAAGAAAAAAAGGGAAGGGGTGTCTGACAATCAAATGGATTGGTTTCAAGGTGCCGGGGATCAGGGCGTCACGATCGGATATGCCTGTGATGAGACGCCGCAGCTTATGCCTATGCCTGTGGTGCTTGCAAACAGGATTGTCCGGGAACTGTCTGCCTGTAGAAGAAGCAGCTATATTGAAGGAATCTGCCCAGATGGGAAAGCACAGGTGACGATAGAGTATGAAGATGGGAAGCCTGTTCGTCTGGATAGTGTGGTTGTATCCTGTCAGCATACGGAAGATAAGAATCTGAAGAAACTGGAAGCAGAGATCCGAAAAAAAGTGCTTCTTCCGGCACTTCGTCTTCTTCCACCGGATGAAGATACAAAGATCCTTATCAACCCATCCGGACGTTTTGTCTGCGGAGGCATGGATGCAGATACGGGACTGACTGGGAGAAAGTTGATGGTAGACAGTTATGGCAGCATGGTTCCCCATGGTGGCGGGGCATTTTCCGGGAAGGATTGTTCAAAAGTGGACCGTTCTGGGGCATATA
>UQRE01000047.1 GCA_900543415.1 uncultured Dorea sp.
ACAATTATACAATATATACAATTGTTTGTATAGAAAAAAGAAGAAATATATGCAGGATATTCTCACTACATATATTTCTTCTTAAGTTAACGACATTGTATTAAAACAAGGTTTAGCAGAAAAGAACGACTGTTTTGTATGATTGCATATACTCCGAAGGCAACGGTGCAGGCAGCAATTGGTGGAGTGCCACTTGCAATGGGCTTAGCATGTGGGGAAATTGTTTTGACAGTTGCAGTGGTTGCGATACTGATTACCGCTCCGCTGGGGGCATTTTTCATAGATCTGACATATAAGAGATTGTTGGGATAGAGAGAAAGATGGTTGATATTGTACGCGGCTTTTTCTTTTGGTGATTTTATTGTGTTATAGATGGGAGTCGGTTAAAATAGAATACAGAAAGCAGGTGGAAGAAAGGAGAAGAATATGGCTTTAGAGAATAAACTTCATATTACAGATTCCACAGAACTGGCTAGAACGGAAGAAAAGATAAGTAAGAAAAAAGCTGTTTAACTATTTGAAAATGGATATTTGGATGTTTATGAAGCTGGAACATTTCAGATGCTTGTAGCTATTCATAAATATTTATTTGAGGAAATATATGAATTCGCAGGAGAAATACGGACTGTAAATCTTGCAAAAGGAAATTTTAGATTTGTACCAGTAATGTATTTGCAGGTGGCTATCGAGAATATTGAGAAGATGCCGCAGTCAACATTTGAAGAAATTATTGAAAAGTATGTAGAGATGAATATAGCGCATCCATTCCGGGAAGGGAATGGAAGAAGCACAAGAATATGGCTTGATTTAATTTTGAAAAAAGAGTTGAATATGGTTATTGATTGGAGCGCTGTTGATAAAGAAGATTATTTACTTGCAACGGAAAGAAGTCCGATAAAAGATATTGAAATAAAATATATCTTAAAACAGGCTCTGACAGATAAAGTTGAAAATAGAGAAATGTATATGAAGGGAATAGATCATAGTTACTATTATGAGGGGTATTTCGTATATAAAGCAGAAGATTTATAAAAACAATGCGAGCATCTGACGAAAGTTGGATGCTTTTCTTCGTTCTTGAGTAATGTTCCGATTAGTGGGAATTATTATTCCGATAGCGTTGCTATTGTTCCGCATGTAAAGTATAATAATCACATGAGTGTGATTATAATTGATGAGGTGTAAATTATGTATATTAGCGTAAAACAAGCTGCTGAAAAATGGAATATATCAGATCGTCGCGTTCGTGTTTTGTGTTCCGAAGGGAGAATACCGGATGTAATTCGGGAAGGGCGAAGCTGGAAAATTCCTGAAACTGCAAAGAAACCGGAGGACGGACGTTACAAGACGACAGAAAGTCTATTGACGATTATAGATAATAAGAAAAAAGAACTGGATTCTAAAAGACCGCTGACACAAGGTGAAATAGAACGACTTACAGAGGAGTTTATTGTTGAATATACGTATAACTCCAATGCGATTGAAGGAAATACGCTAACTCTGAGAGAAACGGATATGGTTTTGCGAGGATTGACGATTGATAAGAAACCATTGAAAGACCATATGGAAGCGGTTGGACATAAAGAAGCCTTTGATTTTGTGAGAGAGTTGGTAAAGGATAAGATTCCGATTTCCGAGAGCATTATTAAACAAATCCACTATTTGGTTCTGGCGGATAAAAAGGAAGATAGAGGTGTATATCGCAGAGTTCCGGTGAGAATGATGGGGGCAAAGCATGAGCCGGTACAACCTTATATGATACAGCCACAGATGGAGAAACTGTTGGAACAATATCATAAGAGTACGGAGCATATGATTCCGAAGTTGGCAAGGTTCCACATTGAATTTGAAGCTATCCACCCCTTTATCGACGGAAACGGACGCACGGGGCGTTTGCTTGTGAATATGGAATTGATGAAAGCAGGGTATTCACCGATTGATATTAAATTTACAGATCGAATTGCGTATTATAATGCCTTTGATGAGTATCATGGGAAACATAATCTGGGAGCGATGGAGAAATTGTTCGCAGGATATTTGAAGGAACGGTTGGATGGGTATTTGAGGATGTTGCAGGAATAATTGATTTTAAGGCGTGACTAAAATATGAGAGATAAAAAGGGAGTAATGTATATTCTGACAAATCCTTCTTTTCCGGATTGTGTGAAAATAGGATATGTAGATGATATAGAGAAACTGTTGAAACAATTAAATCGAAGTGAATTCCAGACTATCAGATATGAAATTGCATTCGATTATCGATAAGTTAAATCCAGACTTGCCAATAAAATATTATGATTATCAGAAAGATGTCAAAGAAATAATCAGTCAGACAGAAGGAAAGAAAATCTATTTGAATTGGTAAGTGAAAAGGTTGGAGAATAGACGGTGTTTACGATAGAACCATATCTATAAAATGGAGATTGCGTATTGAGAATTACAGGTGTCAAGTATGAATATAGAAGCATATGATACAGAATCATTAAGAAGACTCGTCAGACTATTTGAATATGAAAACAGGCTGTTAAAAGACAAGCTGAAAAAAGAGAACATTCCATATGAAGAGATCCATCCCTTTGAAGAGACGATAGAAAATGCAGAAGAGTATGATCTTGATCAAGGAGCGCGCATTGTTCATCCCCAATTTATTACAGAAAAGATGGCAATACGTTTCTTTTCTATGTTTTGGGGAAGAGAAGATGTCTTTGCCAGACGTGGTAAGAATGGAGGTTATTATCCACAATGTGATAACAGATGGGATTTTAAGTTGTGTCCGAAACAGCGTGGAGAAAAGATGATTTGTGATGAATGCGATAATAAAAAATGGATCAAGCTGGATGTGAAGAAAATTATTGCTCATCTACTGGGATATAAAGAAGATGGTTCGGATGTGATTGGTGTGTATCCGCTGTTACCGGATGGGACATGCAGATTTATCGTGTTCGATTTTGATAATCACGAAAAAGGTGCAGAAGCAACAGATTTTGCCAATGTAGATAGTGAATGGCATAAAGAAGTAGATGCACTCAGAAAAATATGTGAGATTAATGGGATAAAGCCTTTGATTGAGCGTTCACGTTCCGGAAAAGGCGCCCATGTGTGGATATTCTTTCAAAAAGCAATATCAGCTTCATTAGCCAGAAATTTTGGTTTTTTGTTACTGGACAAAGGTTCTGCATCTATTAATCTGAAATCCTTTCATTATTATGACAGAATGTATCCATCACAGGACGTAGCAAGCAGTATTGGCAATCTGATTGCGCTGCCATTGCAAGGGCAGGCGCTTAAAAATGGAAACAGTGCATTTGTGGATAAAAACTGGAATGTCTATCCGGAACAATGGGACATTTTGCTTAATCGGACAGAAAAACTCAGCATAGAGGATATAGAAAAATATATGGCAAAATGGCAGGCAGAACTAGCGGAAAGCAAAGGAAAGCTTGCAGGTACTGATATAAAGAACAGACCCAAGCCATGGAAAAAGAAATGCGAGTTTATGAAAGAAGATGTTGTAGGTAAACTTCATATGGTACTCAGCAATGGCGTTTATGTCGATACGCTGAATCTTATGCCGAGAATACAAAATCAGATTCGTAGTTTGGCGGCTTTTGACAATCCGGAATTCTATAAAAACAAAAGATTAGGATATTCGAATTATTATAATTTCAGCGCTGTGTATTTAGGAAAAGATATTGATGGCTATATTCAAGTGCCACGGGGATTTAGGGAACGAATTTCTGAGGAATGTACGAAAGCAGGAATTCCGGTTGAGATATCTGATCAAAGGGAAACAGGTCGACCGATTAGAGTCTCATTTAACGGAGACTTGCGATTGCAGCAAGAACTCGCGGCAGAACAGCTGTTAAGGCATTCGGATGGTGTATTGGAAGCGGCAACTGCGTTTGGGAAAACTGTGGTGTGCAGTTATCTGATTGCGGAGCGAAAGGTGAATACACTGATTTTATTACAGAGTAAAGATTTACTTACTCAATGGGTGGACGAGCTGAATAAATTTCTCGATATCAGGGAAGAACTGCCGGAGTATGAGACGAAGACAGGACGAAAGAAAAAGCGAGACAGTACGATTGGGATTTTACATGGAACAAAAAATACGTTGACAGGGATTATAGATGTTGCAATGGTTGGTTCTATGTATAGCAAGGGGAAATTTCAAAATCTGAAGTATTCTTATGGAATGGTTATTGTAGATGAATGCCATCATGCGGCATCACATACATATATGGAAGTATTGCAGAAAATCAGTGCAAAATATGTATATGGAGTTTCTGCTACGCCAAAACGAGGCGATCATCTGGACAAGATTATCTATATGATGCTGGGGCCGTTAAGGCATCGATTTACTGCATTGGATAGAGCTGAGGAGCAGGGAATAGGACATTATTTTGTTCCGAGATATACAAGAGTAATTGATACTGTCGAGAGCAGGAATGATATCAATAAAGCATATAGCCTGATCAGTACTAGCAAGGTGCGCAATGAAATGATTACAAATGATATAAAGAAATGTATTTCACAGAAACAGACACCGGTTATATTAACACGATACAAAGAACATGCAAAAATTCTGTATGACATGTTAAAAGATGAAGCTGATCATGTATTTCTTTTGTACGGGGATAATTCTGATAGAGAAAATACAGAAATACGGATGCAATTAAAACAGGTTCCTCGGACAGAAAGTCTTATATTGATTGCGACCGGTCAAAAGATTGGAGAAGGCTTTGATTTCCCGAGGTTGGATGTATTGATGCTTGCCGCGCCGGTGTCTGCGGAAGGACGTTTGGTACAGTATATTGGAAGACTGAATCGTGATCATGAGGGGAAAGAAGCGGTTTATGTGTATGACTATATTGATGCACACATGAAGAAATTTAATAAAATGTATGGAAAACGACTTCGAACCTATAAGAAAACAGGGTTTTCCGTTTGGATAGGAGAACAGCAAGATAAGCAGGTTGTTCATGCGATATTTGACTCAGGGAATTATACAGAAAAATTTGAACAAGACTTGGTAGAAGCAGAAAAATCTATCGTAATTTCCAGTCCGAATATCCGGCAGGAGAAGATTGACAGATTATTGTCTCTGGTGAAAGAACGGCAAGAACATGGGGTGAGAGTTACAGTTATTACAACGGAGCCGGATCAGGTTGTATATGGAAATGTTGATATGTGTTACGAGCTGATTCAGGAGATGAAGCAGGCTGCTATCCATGTCGTGACAAAAGCAGAAGTTGAAGAAAGATTTGCTGTCATAGATGATGAATTGGTGTGGCATGGCGGTATGAATCTGTTGGGGAAAGAAGATGTGTGGGACAATTTGATGCGCATTAAAGACCATCAGGTAGCGGCGGAACTGTTGGAAATTGCATTTGGTATTACAGAAGTGAAAGGAATGGAAGGAGAAAAATGATGATTGTACCAAGGAAAGTGAAATTTGAAGCAAAGAAAAAAGAAAATGAGAATCTTGAATTTCGCACGTTTTTAAAATGCCATGCGGATGAAACAGAACTGGACAAGCAGTTTAAAAGACTTCACGATGAATTGTTTTCAAATTATGATTGCAGTAGGTGCAGAAATTGCTGCAAAATGTATTATGGAAGTATTCCGAGTGAAGATTTGGAAAGAGATGCGGAATTTTTGGATTTGACAAAAGAGCAATTTGTTGAGAGATACCTGATTAAAAATGAAGTGGAAGATACATATGAGACAAAGAATAAGCCATGCGATTTTCTGCAAGAGGACGGTAATTGCAAATTAGGAGAATGCAGACCGGAGAGCTGTAAAAAATATCCTTATACGGATCAACAGGATAGATTGCAGAGCCGGTATAGTGTGCTTAATGCGGTGGAAGTCTGTCCGGTGGCGTTTGAGATATATGAGAGACTGAAAAAAGAATATGGGTTTCGGTTTAGATAGATAACAGGAGGATAAAAGAGATGACGCTTTCAGAGAAAGACGGAAAATTGTTTTATGAATTATGGTTTCCGCTGCTTGATTATGTGAACGTGAAATGTAAAATTAATAAAAGGGTTAAGAACATAACAAATATTAAAAGTTTGAATCCGAAAGAGATAAAAGAAATTGCAAATGTATTGTGGGAGAACGTAACACTTATAGACCGATATTTAGAAGAGCGAGGGGAAAATCTGGCGGAGGAACACAAGGCGATTATTGCTGGGTGGAAGCGGCGAGTTCAAGGAAATTTTATTATGGAACGGCATTTGAAAAAGGGGACTATTTTTATCTCGGAGGATGAAAAGGTATATCAGGTGAGCGGAATCATTTCCAGTTGGGAAGAAATGTTCTTTGGTGCTCCATTGCCGTTATTTATGAAAGCAACGTTTATACCATTTCGTGATGTAATCATCTCGGATGGATTAGTTATTCCATATAATATTGCTATTGGAACAAATATGAAAAAGCAGTTTCAGAATGTTTATATGAATGCCAAGAAAAATGGTGTGGTGATTAGGTCTTTATAAAAGGCAGGTAAAAATTCAGATTACACTATATTTTCTGTGGAGGACAGGCTACTGAGCTGAAACGATTTCAAGGCTTTAAAAAGCTGATAGAGTTATTTTGGTGGATTGGGTTAAAAGTAGTGGGACAAAAGTATGTGTTAGTGCATGCAGGAGTGTGACAGGGGGGCATGGAAAGGGTATCAATTTGAATTCATATCATACAAATTCCTTGCATATGTTGTAAAAACGATGTTTATAGGGGAATATTGTGAAAGATTATATTGAGGAGAGGGCAGTAGAGATCGCATATTATATCATTGAACATAAAGCGACGGTGCGGCAGACGGCGAAGCAGTTCGGGGTAAGTAAAAGTACGATACATAAAGACGTTACCGATCGTCTTATGCGTATCAATCCCCATCTTGCAGGCGAAGCGCGTAAGGTGTTAGATCGAAATAAGTCAGAGCGTCATATTCGCGGCGGAATGGCTACAAGAGAGAAATATTTACATATGGAACATAAAGAATTAATATAATGTAACTTTAAATGGCTGGGGAAATGCTTCTCAGCCATTTTTTCTTGTTTTTTCTACGGTAATGTTTTATAATAAAAAAAGCGACATTAATATGACCGGATCAGTGTTATAAAAAACACAGTCGGCAGAATTGGAGGAATTAGAATTATGTTAGTATCAGCAAAAGAAATGCTTGAAAAAGCAGTGGCAGGGCATTATGCAGTAGGCCAGTTCAACATTAATAACCTTGAGTGGACAAAGAGTATCCTTCTGACAGCAGAAGAGTGCAAATCACCAGTAATCTTAGGTGTGTCTGAGGGTGCAGGTAAATACATGACAGGATTCAAGACAGTAGCAGCTATGGTAGATGCTATGATCGACGAGCTTGGTATCACAGTACCGGTAGCTTTACATCTTGACCACGGTACATACGAAGGATGCCAGAAATGTATCGAAGCTGGTTTCTCTTCTATCATGTTTGATGGATCTCATTATCCAATCGAAGAGAACGTTGCTAAGACAAAAGAGCTGATCGCTATTTGCAGAGAAAAAGGAATGTCTCTGGAAGCAGAAGTTGGTTCTATCGGAGGAGAAGAAGACGGAGTTGTTGGACAGGGTGAATGTGCAGATCCACAGGAATGTAAGATGATCGCTGATCTTGGCGTAGATATGCTTGCAGCAGGTATCGGTAACATCCACGGCAAATATCCTGCAAACTGGGCTGGTTTAAGCTTCGAAACTCTTGATGCAATCCAGAAATTAACAGGAGACCTTCCACTTGTTCTTCATGGTGGTACAGGAATTCCGGAAGATATGATCAAGAAAGCAATCGACCTTGGTGTTGCTAAGATCAACGTTAACACAGAGTGTCAGTTATCATTTGCAGATGCTACACGTAAATATATCGAGGCTGGAAAAGATCTGGAAGGAAAGGGATACGATCCTCGTAAATTATTAAAACCGGGTGCAGAAGCAATTATGCAGACTGTAAAAGAGAAAATGGAATTATTTGGTTCTGTTGGAAAAGCAGAATAAGCTTTAACGATAAAGGCGTTCCAATTAGACGTTGGAAGGCCTTTTTCTAATTTCAGTTGGTTTGTTGTGAGAATATGACATGGGGAAATTACATCAGAGTAAAGAAAGGAACGAAAGCAGCATGAGTGAAGTATTCAATGTAGCAGATATTTTTGGTGAGGATGTATTCAATGATACTGTTATGCAGGAGCGCCTTCCGAAAAAAATTTATAAAGATTTAAAAGAGATCATTAAAGAAGGAAAAGAATTAGATCTTGCTACCGCAGATGTAATTGCCCATGAGATGAAAGAATGGGCGATTGAGAAGGGAGCAACTCATTATACACATTGGTTTCAGCCGCTTACCGGAGCAACAGCAGAAAAACACGATTCCTTCATATCCGCACCACTTCCGAGTGGTAAGGTGTTAATGACATTTTCGGGAAAGGAACTGATCAAAGGAGAGTCCGATGCGTCCTCCTTCCCATCAGGCGGTTTGCGGGCAACTTTTGAGGCGAGAGGCTATACAGCGTGGGATTGTACTTCGCCGGCATTTGTAAGGCATGATGCAGCGGGGGCAACGCTTTGTATTCCGACCGCATTTTGCTCTTATACCGGTGAAGCGTTAGATCAAAAAACTCCTCTTCTTCGTTCTATGCAGGCGATTAATGAGCAGGCTCTGCGATTGATTCGTTTGTTCGGAAATACAACATCTCAGAAAGTAACTCCTTCTGTGGGAGCGGAACAGGAATATTTCCTGATTGATGCAAAAAAATTCCGAGAGAGAAAAGACTTGATTTATGCAGGACGAACTCTTTTTGGGGCTATGCCGCCGAAAGGACAGGAGCTGGACGATCACTATTTTGGTACGATTCGTCAGAGAATTGCCGGATTTATGAAAGATGTCAATGTAGAACTCTGGAAGGTTGGAGTATCTGCGAAGACACAGCACAATGAAGTGGCTCCGGCGCAGCATGAACTGGCGCCCATTTATGCGGAAGCAAATGTAGCAGTTGACCATAACCATCTGGTTATGCAGACGTTAAAGAGAGTAGCACACCAGCATGGGTTAAAGTGTCTTCTTCACGAGAAACCATTTGCAGGGGTGAATGGTTCCGGTAAACATGATAACTGGTCACTGACGACAGACGATGGGAAAAACCTTCTCGAGCCGGGAAAGACACCGCATGAAAACGTACAGTTTTTGCTTGTGCTTACCTGCGTGCTGAAAGCGGTAGATGACCATGCAGAATTATTGCGTGAATCAGCGGCAGATCCGGGAAATGATCATAGACTTGGCGCAGATGAAGCGCCGCCGGCAATTATTTCCGTATTCCTGGGAGACCAGTTAGAAGATGTAATGGAGCAGCTTGTAGATACCGGAGAGGCTACGCGAAGCATTAAAGGCGGCAAGCTGAAGACCGGTGTTCGTACACTTCCTGATTTTGCGAAAGATGCGACAGATAGAAACCGTACTTCACCGCTTGCATTTACGGGAAATAAATTTGAATTCCGTATGGTTGGTTCCAGAGATTCTGTGGCAGGACCGAATGTTGTACTTAATACGATTGTGGCAGAGGCATTTAAGGAAGCGTGTGACATACTGGAAGCAGCAGATGATTTTGAAATGGCACTTCATGATTTGATCAAGAAATACGCGACAGAGCATCAGAGAATTATTTTTAATGGAAATGGATATTCTGATGAATGGGTAGAAGAGGCCGAAAGACGAGGTCTGCCTAATATCCGTTCTATGGTGGAAGCAATTCCGGCTCTTGTACTTCCTTCAACCATTTCTATGTTTGAAGAATTCGGAGTATTTACAGAAGCTGAACTTCGCTCTCGTGCAGAGATTAAATATGAAAACTATGCGAAGGCTATTAATATTGAAGCGCGGACCATGATCGATATGGCAAGTAAACAGTTTATTCCTGCGGTTATGAAATATACGAAGGAATTAGCAGAGACGGTCGTGATAGTGAAAAATGCGGGCGCAGAAGCTGTTGTGCAGGCACAGCTTCTTGGAGAAATTACAACACTTCTGGAAAGAGCCAAGAAAGCGCTGAATTATCTTGTGAAAGTGACAGATCATGCCTCTGCGATGGAAGAAGGAAAAGAGCAGGCAGAATACTATTATTTTGAAGTGACTCCGGCAATGGCAGATCTTCGTACGCCAATTGATGCGCTTGAAATGATCGTAGATAAAGAAGCATGGCCGATGCCTTCCTACGGAGATCTTATATTTGAAGTATAATTAAGGGGAAAATGAATGACCAAATACGAATTTTTACAGAAATTGCAAAGAGAGCTTAGCGGAAAAATAAATGTTTCCGCTGTTCAAGACCAGATTGATTATTACAGTCAGTATATCGATGGCGAAGTGCTGTCAGGAAAAAGCGAGCAGGAGGTTGTTGCAGAACTGGGCGACCCGTGGATTATCGCCAAGACAATTCTCGGAGCTTCGGATAATGAAGAGTTTGCGAAGACAAATACTTCTTATGAAGCAAAACGTACATCAGGAAAGGAAAAGAAGAATCAGGAGCAAAATGCACGAATCCATGTATTCGGTTTTGACAGTTGGTGGAAAAAGCTTCTTCTTATATTGGGAATCATTGGAATTGTAATGGTAGTCGTAGGCGTGATCGGGGGAATTATCAGCATATTAGCGCCAATCATCATACCGGTATTTGTAATAATGTTTATAATTCGTATCGTGAATAGTAGGAAAAGATAATGGGAACGGGCAGAAAAAATCTGTCCGTTTTTCTATGGAAAATACTTCGATATTTGCTATTGCATAAAGTAAAAGACCGATGGGGGAGCCATCGGTCTTTTGAGGGGAGTATAAATAATTAATAAGGGGTTGTAGAAAGTGCTCTTTCTACAAGACTAAGTATAATATAGGGAGAATTAAAAAGCAAGTTAAAAATTAAAAAATTTCCACATTCTTGTACTTGTGATAAAATGATTTATAGAAAATGATAAGGATAAGGAGGGAAAACTATGAATTATGAAGGCCAGATTTGCAGAGCGCCGATGGAACGTTCTTCGTTTATGCTTCCTGTTACCGTAGGGTGTCCATATAATCAATGTAAGTTTTGTAATCTGTTCCGGCATCTTCGGTATAGGGAACTTCCTGCGGAAAAGATAGAAGAGGAATTAAAGCGGGTAAAAGACGTAGGAGGAAGACCGACAAAAATTTTCCTTGGCGACGGCAATGCGTTTGGACTTAATGCGGAACGGTTGTTTTGGATTCTGGAACAGATCCGGTCGTATTTCCCGGACTGTAGGACAATCAATATGGATGCGACGGTTACAAGTATTTTGCAGAAATCAGAACAAGAACTGAAACGTCTGGCAGAGTGCGGAGTGAGACATTTATATCTGGGGATTGAGAGCGGTCTGGAGGATGTTTTGACATTTATGAAGAAAGACCATACCGTTTCCGAGGCGTATGAGGCCATAGAGCGGCTGCAGGCTGCAGGACTTATCTATGATGCGCATATCATGACGGGAGTGGCAGGACGAGGGCGCGGACAGGAGAATGCAGATGCGCTGGCTCATTTTCTAAATCAGACGCATCCTGCGCATGTGGTAAATTTTTCCATGTTCATTCATCAGGAAGTTCCGTTATATAGAGAGATTAAAAAAGGAAATTACGTGCCGGCGGACGAACTGGAATCACTGCGGGAAGAGAAAAGGCTGCTTGAGCAACTGAATATCCCGGTTAAATATGAAGGATTTCACGATTATCTCCAGATTCGTGTCAGAGGGAAATTGCCGTCGGATCAGGAGAAGATGATCGGGAAATTGGAGACTTTCATTAAAAAGTATGAAGCAAAACCGCCTATTTATGCGTTGGTTCAAGGAGAATGTCCTAATCTTGTGAAATGTGATAATTTAGAAAATGTGTGGGTGAATACATAAAAGATATTGTGGACGGACATACTATCCTCGTAACGAAAAAGAAATAGGAGGATTTGACATGGCTAAGAACTACAATTCATCTAATCAGAACAAAGCTGACAAGAATTCTGCAAACAGAAATGCAATGGATAAGAACTCTGCAAACAGAAATGCATCTGACAGAAATGCGTCTGACAAAAATGCATCTGACAGAAATTCTTATAGCAAAAATGCTTCCAATGCAGGCAGTGAAAACAGCAAATACTAAGCATTACTCTGGAAGAAAGGCGTGTGGCGGGTTCACACGTCTTTTTCCTTGACAAACGGGGAAGTCAGTAAGTAAGATAGAGAAGAAGACTGGAAATTACATAAATGGAGAATTATATGAGAAAAATAGAGTTGATAGCCCCTTGCCATTTTGGTCTGGAGGCTGTTTTAAAGAGAGAGATCGTTGATCTTGGTTATGAAATATCAGCGGTAGAGGACGGAAGAGTTACATTCTACGGAGATGAGGATGCTATCTGCCGGGCAAATATCTTCCTTCGTACTGCAGAGCGGATTCTGGTGAAAGTAGGAAGCTTTCGGGCGGTGACTTTTGAAGAGCTGTTTGAGAAGACAAGAGCGCTTCCGTGGGAAGAATTTATTCCCAAGAACGGCAAGTTCTGGGTGGCAAAAGCTGCTTCGGTAAAGAGCAAATTATTCAGCCCGTCGGATATCCAGTCAATCATGAAGAAGGCAATGGTAAGAAGATTGTCAGAGAAATACAAGATTGAATGGTTTCCGGAAGATGGGGCGTCTTATCCGGTGCGCGTATTTTTGATGAAAGATGTTGTGACGGTCGGAATTGATACATCCGGGGTATCTCTTCATAAGAGAGGCTATCGTGAAGTGTCCGGTAAAGCTCCGATCACCGAGACGCTTGCTGCGGCTCTTATTATGTTAACTCCGTGGAAAAAAGACCGCGTGTTGGTAGACCCATTCTGCGGAAGTGGCACATTTCCGATTGAAGCTGCCATGATGGCGGCAAATATTGCTCCGGGGATGAACCGCACATTTACAGCGGAGGAGTGGACCAATGTGATACCGAAGAAGTTATGGTATGACGTGGCAGACGAGGTAAATGATTTGATCAGAGGTGATATAGAAGTTGATATTCAAGGATACGATCTGGATGGCTCTGTAATTAAGGTTGCAAGAAGAAATGCCAGAGAGGCAGGAGTAGATCATCTGATTCATTTTCAGGAGCGAAATGTGAAGGATTTAAGCCATCCGAAGAAATATGGATTTATTATTACGAACCCACCGTATGGGGAGCGTCTGGAAGATAAGAAAGATCTTCCGGAACTTTATCATGCGTTCGGAAGAAGCTTTGCGGCGCTTGACTCATGGTCTGCTTATATGATTACATCCTACGAAGAAGCAGAGCGGTATTTTGGCAGAAAGGCAGATAAGAACCGGAAAATATATAATGGAATGCTGAAAACGTATTTTTATCAGTTTCTGGGACCGAAACCGCCGAGAAGAGAAAAGGAGAGGTAGAATGAAAAAGCTTATATTTGCAACGGGAAATGAACATAAAATGAAAGAAATCCGCATGATACTGGCGGATCTCGGAATGGAAATCCTCTCCCAGAAGGAAGCCGGTATTCAGGCAGATGTTGTGGAGGATGGTGCTACATTTGAAGAAAATGCGCAGATCAAAGCGGGAGAAATATCAAAGATTGCGTTAGCAATGCCGGAATACAAGGACGCGATTGTATTGGCAGATGATTCAGGGCTGGAGATTGACTATCTCGGAGGAGAACCGGGAATTTATTCTGCGAGATATTTGGGAGAAGATACTTCTTACGATATTAAAAATCAAGTGATTCTTGATCGTCTTGCCGGGGTGCCGGACGAAGAGCGGACAGCGCGGTTCGTATGTGCCATTGCCGCAGCGCTGCCGGATGGAAGGAAAGAAGTGGTGAGAGGAACTATGGAAGGGATCATAGGGCATGAAATTGCAGGTGAGAATGGTTTTGGATATGATCCTGTTTTTTATCTTCCGGAATATGGATGTACCAGTGCGCAGCTGTCGCCGGAGAAGAAAAATGAATTGAGCCACAGAGGAGAAGGCTTGAGAAAAATGAGAGCTGTCTTAGAAGAAACATTGAAGTAATAGATATGAGGGAAACGAATGAAAGCATTAATCGTGAGTGATACCCATGGTTCACATAGAAATCTTGAGCGTGTGATTGAAAAAGAGCAACCGCTGGATCTTTTGATTCACCTTGGCGATGTGGAAGGTGGAGAGGATTATATTGAAGCAATTGCGGACTGTCCGGTTCATGTCGTGGCAGGAAATAATGATTTTTTCAGTGAGCTTCCAAGAGAAGAAGAATTTTTTGTGGGTGGCAGCCATATTTTTATTACACATGGTCATTACTATTATGTATCCATGAATGAAAACCGTTTAAAAGAAGAGGCGAAGGGAAGAGGTGTGGACATCGCAATGTATGGACACACCCATCGCCCTGCGCTTTCGCAGGAAGACGGGGTTACGATCCTGAATCCCGGAAGCATTGCGTATCCGCGTCAGACAGGCAGAAAAGCATCCTATATGATCATGGAAGTGCAGGACGGAAACAGCCCGAAATTAGAGCTGAAATACATTTGAAATAAAAATTAGTGAAGTGAAAAGTTTATTTCCACTTTGAAAAAGAGAAGAATGAAAGTGGCAATTACTCTTACAAAAAGGGATAATTGCTACTTTTTCTGTTTTATAAAGTGGAATTCAATGTTACAATAAGGAATATAAAACAATAGGATGACTGCCAAAGACCTGTTTTTTTGCATCACAAAAAAGCGGAGTTTAGTCGTGGTTTTAAAAGGTGTAGGACTAAACTCCACTTGCATAGAGGGAATATTCAGTTGCATAGACAGTCGCCTGTTGTTTTTTTGTTTTATTTTATATGTTTATTTTTTTAACAGGTATGGTTTTAAAATCACATGATCTTTATCAATCTGTTGAATACCGAAATCGTATAACTTTTTGTAAAGATCATGGTACATAAAATCAGTAAGTTCTAGTGGACTTTTACCGCCTAGTAATTCAACAGGAGCAGAATTCACATGACTGATAGCAAGATTCAAGTCCTCCTGTCCGTTTAATCCTAAAGCTCTTAGGTCAGCTCCTTTTGGAAGGATATAACGAAGTTCAACATGTTTGTTTTCCAAAGTTCCCTTTTGTCCGGATTGCATGGGATCACAATAGTATACGCGTGTGCGTCTGGTGCCGTCAGGATTGTACTCCATCGCTTCGGCTGCCGAGAATTCACTCCCCCCCCGGTCGGTAAGCAGGATATGGACATATTTGCGGAATAGCGTCTGCCCGAGAATGGATTCCAACAAGTCAACTCCGTTTTTCATGGCGATGGCCGTTTTCTCTTCGTGGTAAATGGCAAAAAGGAGACCGGCTTTTACAAACTTAAAGGTTTGTAAAAAAGGACCATTCGATTCATTGTTGTAAACGGTATCCATCTGAACAACGAAAACATCGGGATTATCAGAAATGTATGTTTTGTAATCCCGATATGTTCTGCCTTTTAGATACTTGTTATCTTTTCTTTTTTTGTAAACCTGAGCTTTCTTTTTTGGAAGCTTTCTGCTGACTTGTCGTCTGAGATCCAACGAAGTAATCCCGGCAAGTTCGCGGAAAACACCGGATTCAATGTAATTATAGAGCGTTTTCTCGGAAATATTTAACTCAGGATGGTTGGCAAGGATCTGATAGGGAGAATGTCCTTGCTTAAGAAGAGGAGAGATAACAGAAGCCATAGATTTTGCTTCCTGAACAGTAAGATTTACACCTTGTCTGGAATCAATGAGAGTTGTGCGATAATCCATTTGTGCGTCTTCAGGGCAGTATTGGAATTTATCAAATCTGCAACGAGACCAATGGGAGCAACCATTACAAGCACCCGGAGAGCAATCACGCCTGGAGCAACGGAAAGGGCTGTATTCCGGGCAATCGAGTGTGCAGTTACGACCAAAGGCACATTTACGGTAGTTATTACATTCCAAAGGCACAGCATTGAAAAGTAAATTTATTTCGCACTAAATTTCACTGTAAACTATTGTTTG
>UQRE01000048.1 GCA_900543415.1 uncultured Dorea sp.
AGACCGCATAAACAAAGTGATTGCAGCATGAAATAATAATTAAACTCCACGGATTAAGGTTAACTTTATTTCTGCCGTTTACAATAACAAATACACTACTATTCCAACAATTCCAGATCCAAAGATAATCCCTATCGGATTCACCTTAAACTTCCGCAGAAGCACAAGGCACGCTACAAATATCACACCCTCCACAACTCTGAAATCGGATATTACCAGCTCTGAAAGCGAAGTATTGAAAAGTGCCAGCAAAAGTAATGAAAAACCGGCTGATGCAATCATGGCAACGATTGTCGGACGCAGCCCAATGAGCACTCCCTGTACAATACTCAGGTTACGGAATTTCATATACATCCAGGATAATGCAAGGACAATGAGGGCCGAAGGGAGAATACATCCTAAGGTACACACGATAGCCCCCGGCAGTCCCGCAATCTGTTGTCCCACAAAAGTAGCACAATTCACCACAATCGGTCCCGGCGTTATCTCTGCTATTGTAATCAAGTCTGCAAACTGCCCCATGCTCATCCATTGATTCGTTTCCACAATCTGACTCTGAATCAAAGGCACAGCTGCATAACCGCCCCCGAAACTGAAAAGCCCGATTTGAAAAAATGACCAGAACAGTTTCAAATATATCATTTATCCTATTTTCTCCTTCCTGTCATAATACTATAATATAACCCAATTTCAGAACAAATCAGTATCAGAACGATTGCACTGACCTTGAAAAACACAGTAGCAACAAATGCAGCAATCATCACCATAATCCATAGAACATTTTTCGTCTTAAATATATTGGATGCCAGATTGATAACTACATCGACAATGACTGCCGCAACCCCTGCTCTCATGACCTGAAGCGCACGTGCGATAATCGCATTGTTCTGGAACTGATTATAAAATACAGAAATGACAGAAACAGTAATCAACGGAGGTAGTACTGCTCCCAGTGTACAGATGAGTGCGCCCGGTATTTTGCGGATACGATAACCAGTAATAATTGCCATATTGACACCCAAAGGCCCCGGTGCCGACTGTGCGATTGCTGTCATATCCAATATTTCTTCTTCTGATATCCAGTGCAGCTTTTCTGTAAATTTCTGTTTTATCATTCCAATGATTACAAACCCTCCTCCAAACGTACACGCACTGATTACAAATATATTTTTGAACAATTTCCAGTAAATCTGTGACACGGGTAATTCTTCCAAAGACTTGTTTTCTTTCTGACTCACTAAATACCCCCTTCCTCATGAATTTAACAAGAGTAAAGATAATCGTAACTTTTAGTTCAAAACCGTAATGTCTCCAGTGGCAAATTCCTCCAAAATGTTGGTATAAAGTGAGATAAGATTCTGATTACTAAGTTTTACCGGATTGTTCTTGAGTCGTGTGACATTTACTGAACGTGCAAGCAGAGGGATATCTTGGAAATTAACAGTTACATTTTCTTTTCCGAACAGTTCATGATTCATTTCTTTCAAAAGATTAACTGCATCCCATAAAGTTTTACAATCTAATGTAGAAACAATATTTTTAAACACTTGTGTAAGATTTTCATTATCTTTTGAATTTTTTATCATATATTCCCATACATAAGGCAGGCATACAAAGGCTGCTCTGCCATGAGGTATCTTATAGAGGCTTGTCAACTTATAACTCATTGCATGTGCTGCCGTAGTTTGTGTAATGTTGATTGCCTGTCCGGCAAGGTTTGATCCGATCATCATATTATCTGCACACTCTTGATCTCCACTAAGGTAACCACCTAAATTTTCCAAAATCATAGCAACTGCCTTCTGAGAAATTTTACGACTTTCTTCAGTTGCGTTTACCGACCACCAGGATTCAATCCCCTGACAAAGTGCATCAAGCATCGTACATTTTTTCTGATACAGGGGAAGGGTTTGTAAATTTCTTGCATCAAGCAGAGCATAATCAGGAATCAAGGTATTATCCGTAACCGACTGCTTTTCGCCCTTGTAGTAAACAACAGCATACCGTGTTGATTCACTACCTGTTCCGGCGGTTGTAGGTACGGCAATAAATGGTGTATCATTTTCAGGAAATTTTTGTGTCAAATAAAGCTCATTGTCTGACATTTTTGAAAACGCTTTAATACATTTTGCCGTATCTATTGTACTGCCTCCGCCTATAGCAATAATTCCGTCACATCTTTCGGATTTGAATAATTTTACACCCTCGCATACCTCGTCGTATAACGGATTTGAGGAAAAAGAATTGAATGTTACAGCAATGTTTTTTATCTTGCCATACTCATCAAAAGTGCCGAGTGATTCAAATGCAGTATCACAGACAAGCATAAAGCGTTTTATCTTATGCCTAACTGATATTTCATTTATCACATCTAACGGATTTTTATTTATGATAATTTCTTGTTTCATACTCAAAACCTCTTCGATCATACATTATTTAGCCTTTTCTTTTATTTTGGTCGAACACATTTCCAGGATGACAACCGCAATTACAACAATGTATGTCAGCGCCCCCATCTCTCTCAGATCAAAATAAAAACTGCCTGCCATATAGAGGTTAAATCCAATTCCACCTGCACCTGCTGCTGCTCCCATTGCAACTGCATTCGTAAAATTGATTTCAAATCTCATAAATGTCCATGCCACCATATAGCTTATGCTTGACGGCAGAATCGCCTGCGTTACAATCTGCCAGAAGCCTGCACCGCTTGCTCTTAAAGCTTCTATTGTTCCGTCATCAATTTCCTCAATTGCCTCTGAATATACCTTTGTAAGATAGGCGAAACTGTGAAACGTCAGACCGACAACTGCAGCAACACTTCCAAGTCCTGCCGAAACAGCAAATATCAACACCCAAAGCACAGTAGGGACTGCTCTTACCAGCGCAACCACACTTTTTATGATATTAGCCACATGAAGATTGGAAATATTCTTTGCACAAAGAAGAGAACAAAAAAAAGCCAATATCATTCCGAATACAGTAGATAAAGCCCCGAGGCAGAAAGTGACTAACAGCTGATATAAAAGCTCTGTCAAACTCGTTCTTGAGAGCTTTGGTGTTAAGAATACTGTTTTAAAATTTACAAAGGTGTCTGCAATCGCTTGACCCAAATCAATGTTTTTATAGTCAAAGGTGAAAATTGCCACCACGGATATAGCTGCAAGGGAAATGACAAGGAGTTTGACTGCAGAATTACTTTTACTTTTGGCAGAGATTCGGATTTTACCGTTTCTGTTCCTTTCTATTCCACCGAAATCAGTAATAGCAATAGTATTTGTATTCATTACATAATCACTCTCCTTATCTTATTTGAAATACTCTCGATCGCAATCACCAGAATGACCATAAACAAAACAATCAGTCCTGCCGATGGAAATTGAAGCCCTTTATAATACATATCAAACAAATAGCCTATCCCTGTTGATGTCAGCATGCCTATCAGTGTGGAACTTCGTATATTTGTTTCTATCATGTACAACACCCAGGAAACAATACCCGTAAGTGATGATGGAATAATGCCCTGAAATACACATTGAATGAATTTTGCACCGGTTGCAGTCAGTGCTTCAACACAAGAGGAGCTGACCTCATCTATTGTTTCAATAAAAGCCCTTGTAAGTAAACCGAATGTGGTAAAGAACAGAGCAAGAAAGCCTGTTAATATGTTCTGTCCAAATGAAAACATTAAAATCATAGCCCATACAACATCAGGAACATTTCTGAAAAATGTGGCAACAATACGAACCGTTTTTCCAATTGCAGGATTGATTTTTGTGGTACGTGTTCCGAGCAGGCTGAACATAAATGCACAAGTAGCAGCAATAACAGTTACAGCGACAGAAAGCAGAGTGGTTTCCAAAAGCATGGACAATATTTTTGGTATTCTGCCTATTGCCTGCTCATCAGGAATAAGATTTTTTCTAATCCATGAAAGAGCTCCCGGAAATGATGCAAGGCCTTCTGACATATGAAATTCGGTAACATATGCCGATCCAAAATAAAGCAGAACAATTACCACCATGACAGCAATATAGGTACCTTTTCTTTTCACAAATACATCATTTTTCATATGGCAGCCCTCACATTCATATTCTCATCCATATTCACATTGACATCCGTAATCAGCTCACTGTCACTTGACTGATATATTTTGTGAATTGTTGCGGTATCCAGTCTTTCAGGAGAACCATCAAAAACGATTTTGCCTCCGGTAACCCCAATGATTCGTTTTGAATATTTCATCGCAACATCAACCTGATGCAGATTTACAAGACAGGTTATATTTTTTGTTTCATTGATCTTCTTTAAATGATCCATAATAACTCTTGAAGATTTCGGGTCTAAAGAAGCAATAGGCTCATCGCATAAAATCATCTTTGGCTGCTGCATAATTGCTCTTGCAATACCAACTCGCTGCTTTTGTCCGCCTGAAAGCTCATCGCAGCGCTTATATGCCTGCTCAGCAAGATCAAGCTCTTTTAAAATCTGAAACGCCTGAAGCTTTTCTTCCTCAGAATAGATACCTGCCATTCCTGCAAATGTAGATTTCTGCCCAAGCCTGCCATGCAATACGTTTTCCATAACGCTCAATCTCTCGACAAGATTATAATGCTGGAATATCATACCTGTTTTGGTTCTGACGTTGCGAAGCTCCTTCTTTTTCATTTTTGTAATTTCTTTTCCATCAAACCAGATATTACCCTCGCTTGCGTCAATCAAACGGTTACAGCAACGGAGAATTGTTGATTTCCCAGCTCCTGACGGGCCTATGATAGAAACAAATTCGCCTTCGTCCAACGAAAATGAAATATTGTCAAGTGCCTTAGTCACATTATTATATATTTTACTGACATTTTCAAATTGTAATATTGGCATTTTCTTTTTCCTTTCTGCACACCTCTGCGATCCGCTGGAGGTTTTATCTTCTTTCAAGATAAAAAGACTGAAAGAAACTGCGTAAGTGTAAACCAACTTGATTGATACACATTATGCTGATTTCCTTCAGTCTTTACACTTAAATCTTATTTACCCATTTCTCTGATTGGATCAAACCATTCATCCTCAACTAAAACTAACTTTGCATCCCCCGCTTTTTCAAATAAGCCTACATCTTCTGATCCTTCAGGAATGAAGATTTTAGGATTGTTTGTTACTTCATCAGATGTGAACAGATCCTGAATAGCCTTCACATCTTCAGGGCTAAGTGTGTCTGCATTGTAGAAGAAAGGTCCGTTCAGTACAGGTGTACATGCTATAACTGTAAATTTCTCACCCTGTACCTGATCAAAAGGAGCAGTAGCATTATCTTTGATAGTATAAACAGCACCTACTGTATTTTCTTCTCCTTCTGTACAATCAGCATAAGGTCTGATCTCGGTATCACAGAATGCTGCTACATCAGCTTTTCCTGACATAAGGTTAAAAGCAGATCCCTGATGAGAGCCTCCGAACATTACCTCAGAGAAGAACTCGCCTGCATTGATAAGAGAATCTGTTGTCAGATTTTTATCTGCAAAATGATTGATGATAGATGTCGTTGGAACTTTAAAACCTGATGTTGAGCTATTTGATACAAAAGACATCTTTTTACCTTCGATATTGTCAATACTATAACTGTCACCATCAGCATAATCCTTAGCATTTTCCTCTTCCACTGCAAGGAAGCTGTAATAGATTGCATCCTCAAGTGTACCTGACTCACCGCTGTTTACGAACAGAGGAAGAACCGCATTATTTTTTTCATGTGCCTGAACATAACTTTCTGCACCGTTAAAGCAAATCTGTGCTTTTCCGGATGCCATCGCCTCAATGGCAACTGCATAATCTGTTGTAAGCTGATGCTCCACCTTTTTGCCTGTTGCCTGCTCGATCAGCTTTGAAAACTCTTCTCTTGCAACATCATAATCTTCTGCTGATTCGTTTGGCGCCCAAATCATTGTGATAGTGTCTGCATATTTGTTTGTTGCAGTTTCATCCTCGGCAGGGGCAGTGCTATTATTTTGACAACCTGTTAAACATCCTGCGAACATTGCCAGTGTTAACCCCAGCGTTAAAAATTTCTTAAAATTTTTCATAATCTTGTCCTTTCTGTGTCGTATGCACAATAAATTATTTATAATAAACAGTTGTTTTCAACTGATTATATTTGTCGGTTTTATTCCGAATTTTTCAAATGCTTTAATGAAAGCCTGTACAGGAGCAAAAGAACTGTAATCCACTGTTGTTCCTGCCCAGTCAAAAATAACTGCTTCTATTTTCCTCATCTTATATTTCCTCCAGTGTTTCTCAGTGCAAGAAAATTCTTAAAAATCTCTGTTATTCTTTCTATATCCTCAAGATAAATCTCACCGATATTTCCAATGCGAAAAGTATCTATATCTGTTACTTTCCCAGGATAGATCGCATATCCGTTTTCCTTTATATAGTCATACATTTCTTTAAAATCAAAATTCTTATTTTCCGGGTAAAGAAAAGAAGTAATAATCGGACTTTGATATTCTCTTGCAACATATGTTTTAAATCCCAGTGCCTGCATATTTTCCGTCAATCTGTGGTTGTTTTCTGTATAACGTTTTTCACGTGCCTTAACTCCGCCTTCTTCTTCAAGCTCGTCCAGAGCTTTTGCAAACGCAAGAACTGTATGCGTAGGGGAAGTAAAACGCCATTTTCCGTCCTTTTCCATTTCCTCAAACTGAGCATACAAATCAAGTGAAAGACTATGGCAGTTTCCTTTCGTCTTCTCCAAAGAATCCCTTTTTGCTATTACGAATGTAAAACCGGGAACTCCCTGGATGCATTTATTTGCGGAACTGATGAGAAAATCAATTCCTGATTCTTCAACAGGAATTTCAATTCCACCAAAACTCGACATAGCATCTACAATGAATGTCTTGTTATATGCTTTTGCAGTATAAGCAATACTTTCAATATTATTTAAAATACCCGATGTTGTTTCGCAATGTACCATTGCTATATGTGTAATATCACCGTTTGAATTGAGAATTTCCTCAACCATTTCAGAAGAAGGTATTTCAGCATACTCCACATTGTACTCAAGGTAACTAATCCCTGCATATTCACAAATCTGCACCATTCTTTTACCATATGCGCCATTTGTGATAAGTAAAACCTTTCCGCTTCCGACAGAGCTTGTAAGAACAGACTCAACCCCATAGGTACCACTGCCCTGCAAAAGTACTGCTGTATAGTTTTCTTCGGACACATTTGCAATTTTTATCAGCTTTTTTCTGATACTTTGAGTTATAGCCTTGTAATCATCATCCCATGTACAATGATCTGTAAGCATGGCTTCTTTCACGGTTTCTGTTGTGGTCAGCGGTCCGGGAGTAAGTAATTTATATTTATTCATGACTCATATCCTTTCTGTTAATACAAATATTCGTTTTAACAGTTGATACTGTATATTTCTTTTTTTACTTAATCATTCTATCGGAGCTATGTTTTATTGTCTTCAAACCCCTGTAAAAATTTTGAAAAAATATTGACCTAATTATTTACAAACAGACAGATGCTTTCTCCATGTGCCGGATATTCACCGAGCCCTGCCCCGCCATTTTCGTATTGCCCGTGGAAATCACTCCCGCCTGTCAGAAATAATCCATATTCTCGGGCATATGCTTCTACTTTTTTCTTGTCCTCATCTTTGTTAGAAGGATGATTCCATTCGATTCCGTCAAGCCCTGACTGTACCAGTAATGGAATGATATCGAAATTCTTTTGCTGTCCCGGATGTGCCAGTACAGCCTTTCCACCATCTTTCTTAATCGCTTCCACAACCTCTGCAGCGTTCGGATAGGTAATATCAAAATCACAGGGGCCGCCATTTTTAAAGATATTCCGGTATATATCTCCAAAAAGTGACTTACTCTGCCCGGTTTTCAAAAGATAATCCAGAATATGCTGCTTATAAATACAGTCTCCTGCCATCTTCTGAACCTCTTCAACCGGAACCTGATAACCTATATTGTTTAAAATGTGAATCTGTCTGAGACAATTTTCATGACGTTTACGTAGGGTTTCGCTTCCTATAGCTTCTATATGTTCTGTTGTCTTATATCCATATCCAAGAATATGTACTTTTCTCTTTCCTTCATAATCATAAGCAGACATTTCCACTGCAGGAATCGCCTGAATTCCAAACTCTGCCGCCAGCCGCTGATGCTCGAATGCACATTGGGTAGTATCATGATCGGTAAAGGCAATATGTGTAATTCCCGATTTTTTTGCCTTTTTCAAAATATTTTCTGCTGGCATACTGCAATCCGAAACATTGGTATGTACATGCAAATCTGCGAAATACATCAGGATGCCTCCTTCTCGTTTTTAAATCTGCCTTCTGTGATATTGTATACATGGTCACACAGCCCTTCCATAAATTCCAGGTCATGAAAAATACCAATCATGGAAGTCCCTTCCCCTTTCAATTTCATAAGAAGCTCCTTAACCAGTATCTTTGTATTATTATCCAACGAAGCAGTCGGCTCATCCAAAAGCAGGAGTCTCGGTGCCTTGACCATGGCATGTGCAAGATTCAGTCTCAGCTTTTCTCCTCCGGAAAATGTATTCGGATAAATATCCCACAGATTCTCATTCAGTCTAAAGTATCTGAGCATCTCTTCCGCTTTTTTTACTGACTCTTCATATGAAAACCCTGCATCCAAAGCCCCGCTTATAACATATTCTTTTGCAGTCGTTCGCGGCAGGATTGAAAGAAATTGTGATACATATCCTATCTCCACTTTTCGCAGATGAATAATCTGTCGTTCGGAAGCTTTAATCAGATCCAGCTTCCCATAAGAAAGCGAATCATAGATGACGCTCCCCGTTGTTGCCAGATAGGTTCGGTAGATACAGCGCAAAACCGTAGATTTCCCGGCTCCCGAAGTTCCCACTATTCCGATGAAACCCCCTTTATTCAACGCAAAAGAAATATCTCTGCAACTTTTAATCAATCTGTTTTGAGCATGCAGATAGAATTCTTTTGATAGTCCTTTGATTTCCAATATCGTCTCCATATTTCCTCCTAATCTGCTTTCCGGTAATGACATTCCATAATGCACTCGCCAGCAACAAATACCTTTTCCAAGCAAGGGTGACCGCCCTGACTTTTCACGACAAGAATATCTGCTTCTTTTCCTTCCTCCAGAGACCCAATACAATCCGCCAATCCTACTGCCTCTGCCGGTGCCAGCGTCACATATCCTACTGCCTCCCACACTGGTATTCCTTCTGTCTCATAAAGTTGAAATACCGCCTGTAAAAGAGACTGTGGATAATAATCAGATACCAGAACATCCGCCGCACCTTCTCTGATTGCTTCCAACGCTGACAGGTTTCCCGAATGCGATCCTCCAAGCAGAATATTCGGTGCGCCTACAACGGTCTTAAATCCCTTTAGCTTTGCAGCTTTAGCGACTTCCATAGTAATCGGAAACTCACTGATTGCCACACCAAGTCGTTTATTAATCTGAAGTTTTTCCAACGTGTCATCATCATGGCTTGCAACAGAGATACCGCATTCTTTTGCCATCTCCGCCAGTTCTTTCAACTGATCAAAGGTACTGGTTTCTTTCTCAAACTCGGATTTGACAAGCGCTGCAAACTCCTCTTCTGTCATATCTCTGCCTTCATTTGGCTGATGTTTCCGATAAATGTCAAGGTTCTTATACTGTCCCTGTCCTGGTGTATGATCCATGAATGATAGCAAATCTACATATCCTTTCTGAATCATCTCTTTCACCTGTTCATAACAGGCCAGATTATCTATCTCGTATCGAAGATGATATCTGTGTCTGATTAATCTCTCCTCATGGCGGTACCTTGCCACCAGCTCCGCCAGTCTTTTTACCTGCGGTGCCTGTCGTATTGCTTTGACATCCCAGGTTCCCTCACGAAACATAGAGATTGAATGGAACATTGTAGTAATTCCACATCCGACCAACACTTTCTCCGCTTCCTTAAGCCCCATTTCGAAGTCCATAACAGCCGTGCTCCTCGGTTGAATATATGATTCAATCATGTCCGAATGAATATCTACGATTCCCGGCATAACATAACTTCCTTTCACATCATATATGCAGCCATCCTCTGTTTTGCTCTCTTCTGATGGACAGACACTCTGAATCTTTCCCTCTTTGAGAATCAGATCATACCCTTCCAGCACACGATCCTTCAAAATGAGTTTTCCATTTTTAATTGCTTTCTTCATCCATTTTTCTCCTGTTTTTCATTTTTTAAAGTAATGAATGTACCAGCTGTTGTGTATATGGCATCTGCGGGTCATCCAGAATCTGATCGGTCAGCCCCTGTTCAATAATCTTTCCATCCAGCATCACTATGGTACGGTCAGCGAGCATCCGGATAACCGCCAGGTCGTGGGACACCAGCATAATAGACACATTGAATTTTTGTCGGATTTCACGAATCAACTCCAATACCTTTACCTGTACGGAAAGATCAAGCCCTGTGGTCACTTCATCCAGAAGGAGAATTGCCGGATTATTAGCAAGTGCTTTTGAAATCTGAACCCTCTGCTGCATTCCACCGCTGAAATTCTTCGGCGGTTCCTTTTTTCTGGTCTGCAGAATCTCCACTGCATCCAGAAGTTCTGCTACCCTATCATTCATACCCGCATAATTTCGCTGTCCTGCTGCAATCAGTTTTTCCGCAATATTTCCCGCACTGGAGTAATCCATACGCAGCCCCAACATAGGGTTCTGGTATACCATACCCATAATATGATTCTTAATATATTTCTTCTGCTGCAGGCTCTGAGAGAAGATATCTTCTTTTCCATCATGAAAATCTCTCAGATAACCCTTTCCTTCCGTAATGTCAAAGTCAAAATATAAGCTTTTCATCAAGGTGGATTTCCCAGAACCTGATTCCCCGACAATACCAAGGATCTCTCCTTCATATAAATTCACATTCACATCATTGCACGCCCAGACTGTCTTGCAGTGAGGACAAGTATTTTTATCAAGCTTTCCACCGTTCCTACAGTATTCACAGGTCTTGCCGTAACGTACTGTTAAGTGATCGATGCTTAAGACTGGTGTTTCCATGCTATCCTCTCCCTTCTTCCCCTGCAGAATCCCGTGTCGCTGCATTCATACACCTTTTCACCGGTCTTTTCGTCAATCAACTCATCCAGATACACTCCTGTTGCCCCGCAAAGACGGCAGCATTTTCCTTCAAAATCCTCTGTCTTAAATGGAACATCATCAAAGCACATGGAAATAACCTTCGTGTGCGGTGGAATCGCATAAATCTTCTTCTCTCTTCCGGCCCCAAAAAGATATAGGGTATCACTGTCATTCAGCTTCTTATTATCATATCTTGGAATCGGACTGGGATTCATAACGTATCTGTCCTCCACCATTACCGGATACTCTGAGCTGATGCTGATTTCGCCGTACTGTGTCAGATCTTCGAACAAAGACAGCCACATCCCACTGTATTCTGCCTCCGCATGCATCTGTTTAGTCACAGCTTCTCTCGGCTCCACGATTCTAAGGGGCTCCGGTGTCGGAACCTGAAGTACAAGAATCTGATCATTTCTCATCGGAATCTCCGGTATACGGTGACGGCTCTGAATAATGGTCGCTTCTTCAGAATCTGTGGTAATCTGAACTCCGGTGCATTCTTCTACAAGCTTTTTAATGTTTACTGCATTTACACTGTCATCACTTCCCTGATCGATAACTTTCAGTACGTCTTCTTTTCCAATAATCGACAATGTAATCTGGATTCCTCCGGTTCCCCACCCTCTTCCAATCGGAAGTTCTCTGGAACCAAACGGCACTTGATACCCTGGTATTGCGACTGCCTTCAATATACTTCTTCTTATTTCTCTCTTAGAGCCTTCATCCAGAAACGCGAAATTATAATGTCTGCCATCTATCATTATGCTTCCTCCTTTGCTCTGACACGGTCAAGCTTCGACTGGAACGTTACATAGTGCGGCAGTTTCAAATGAGAAATGAATCCGCTCATCTCCAGACAATCCCCATGAGTCAGCACGAATTCCTCATCCTGCGATGGTGTGTCACCCACAGTCTCCAAACTGGCATCTGCGATAGACATAGCAATCGCTTTATTTTCATTTCTTCCGAATATCAATCCATAGCCACCAGACAACGTCATCTTGTCAAACTCTTCATCTGTTTCTGTACAGGATGGAACCAAAGCTTCTACTTCTGTAACCAGAATCTCTCCGATACAGAGTTCCTCCTCCTCGTTCAGTGCATATGGAACGCATACTTCCACATAACCACATCTCAGTTCTGACACCGTTGGATGGGTCGCTCCATATCCACGCATTGCACTGTAGGCGACACCTCCCAAAAATCCCGCGTCACTTCTTGCAAATGTCTGAAGCCTTGCACTTCTCGGCGCCGGAAATGTCAACAGGTTACAGGTCACATCAAAAGGTTCCGTATTATCCTCTTCCACATATTCCAGTACCTTTTCTTCCCTCAGCAGGTCAGTTACCCTTCCACAGTGTATATCCGCTCCCGATAATTCTTCTTCCGGCTCCTGCTCTTCCTTTTTCTCGTCTGCATTCTTTTCTTCCATCAGTGAAAAATCAAGAAGTCGGTGTGAATAGTCATAAGTCGGTCCAAGAATCTGTCCTCCCGGAATATCCTTGAATGCTGCGGAAATTCTGCGGATCAAACGCATATCTCTTGTATCTACCGGATTGGAATAATAATTTCTCGGCAATGTAGATCTGTAAGCCCTTAACAAGAATACCGCTTCTTCCACACTTCCTTCACACTGTTTCAATGCCAGTGCCGCATATTCCTGAGAATAAAATCCCGCCTCGCTCATAATTTTGTCAATCAAAAGCCCCATATTTTCCTTAATACTGGATACCGATATATCTTCTTTACTATCTCTGAATATTTCCAACAGTTTCAGAGACTGCTCAATGGCTTCCCTTCCGCCTGTAACTGCAACATATGCCATTATATCTCCTCCTGCTCTTTTACTTTTACAAGCCGGGGAACTCCGAGAAGATTCCCCTCCTTATCTGCAAACACCATATCAACACCCAACGGATATTCTATGTTCAGATTTCTATAAAGTGTAATTGTCTTTTTGATATATGGATATACACTTATTTGCTTCTCACCTTTGATTCCCGGTCCCATCAGAGTCATCGATTCTTTTCCCTGTATGCTCTCACATGACAGGATAACTGTTGCTGATTCCTGTGGATCAGCATATGTACCATGCTTTACATTTCTTAATATCTGTTCCAGAGATCCATAATTCATTTCCGATGACAGGAACACATAATCCGCAATCTTTAACTCGTCCTCACGACACAATGTAAGGCTGTGCAGTTCGGATGAAAGGCTCGGATTCTTCTCCACATACATCTTTTCCTCATTGTCAAGAAGCGTGCAGCCCAGTGCCAAAAGCACAGCATATTTCCCTTCAAATTTTCCGGATTCCTGTCTGATACTTTTTATCTCTCCCGGATTCGCGATTGCCTCCAACAATCCTCGAAAGACCTTCTGTCCATCGTGGACGAAATCAAACTGATATTCCAACTCCATATCTTCTGCCATTATTTATTCTCCCATTACATTAAAGTTTACTTTCGATTTTCTCAGCTGACGATTGATTTCTTCTCTTGATTTATTCTGTTCTTTTCCCAATTCGTCTATCTGCCGCAGAATATCTTTTTTTTCCCATTCTCCATTCAGAAAACCATCAATGATTGCCGCTGCAATTGCCTTTTCAAAATCATCTCCCGCAATTACGCTCACTCCCTTTGTCCCGTCTACAGTCACCATACATTCTGTTGCCAGTACCTCGCCAAGATAGAATAACGAATTTTTCACGGACTCTCTTACCTTCACCATAACCAGTGTTTTTTGAGGCTCTTTCAGAATCTTTATATTATTTGCTGATTTAATCTGATTTGCAATCACTGCGAGCTCATCCTTCGAAGCTCCCGCCAGAATTGCCGACAGTTTTCTTTTCAACATAGTTTTTCTCCTTTGCATCTTGTGATGTCTTATTTTTTCTTCTTGGCATAAAATAAAGAACCTTTGTAAGGTTGCCAACTTGATTTTGTAAATTCTTTGTAATATCTGCTTTTTGTATTGTTTTATGGCTCTCGTTACTGATATAATCGGACTTGAATTAAACAGGGAACAAGTACAATAAATCATGTACTTAATTTAAAAGGAGGTATCTTTGTGTCAAAAGATTGGACCTGGGAAACAATTGCAGATACTCTGATCAAAGAGTTTAAACAGAATGTCTATAAGAAAGATGAAAAAATGCCCAGTGAAAACAAGATGGCAGTACGCTTCGGTGTAACACGCGCCGAAATCCGAAAAGCTTATGATCGCCTGAAGGAAGAGGGCTATATATATTCCATGCAAGGATATGGAAGCTTCTTTTCAGGAAAACGTGAAAAAATATATCTTGCTATGAATAACGAAAGTTTCAGTCAGAAAATGGCATCTTTGAACATTCCAGTTGAGACCATAAATATCGGATGTCAGAAAATTCGAAAAGACTCCCTGATTCACTCTATGCTGAAAGTTGATACTTCTATAGACGTATATAAAGTTACCCGTCTTCGTATCCTTGACAAGGAACCGATTGCCATACATATCAGCTACCTTGCGGAAAATCTCTTTCCCTGTATTTCACAGGAAGGTACCTCAATTACTTCAGTATTTGATTATATCCATAACTACGGATACACTAATCTGGTTTCCGACAATACTCAGCTTACCGTGTCTACACTCACAAAAAAAGAACGTACCCTTCTTAATATTAAAGGATACGCTCCAAGTCTTGTACTGACCTCCCGCTGCATTTCACAGCCTTTGGAAAGGATTGTGGAAATTACACGAACCATGTACCGCAGCGATAAATTTATTTTCAAGCTATAGACGAAAAAGATTACTGACGGGATATGATAATGTAAGTGATTACCTGAAACCACAGGAAATATAAGGGCACTGAAAAAGTCTAATTCTGTTGAAAAGAATTAGGCTTTTTCTTTATGT
>UQRE01000049.1 GCA_900543415.1 uncultured Dorea sp.
TGACAGGTATTAAAAAGTATTGAATTTATTGAAAAAACACTTGATTATATGGAGAGGTGTATAACATTTTTAGTGAGGAAGATGAAGTAGAGGATTATGAATTTGAGGTGTATGATGTTGAAGAGGCAATACTAAAGTTTAGGGAATTATGCCAACCGGAAGTTAGCTTTGCTAATAGTGAGCAGAAATGTTGGTTTTATCTTATAACATATTACTTGCACAAAATGGGGTACGAGATAAAAGAATTTCCTAGAGCACTGGCACGGCCTCCGGTAGATCCGAGTGATTTTACTTATGGTGAAATCAGGAATAGAATAATAGCAGAGGGCGATCACGATAATGGAACTGTTCGTTATGCAACCAGAAGAGTCTTTGTTGCAAATTTGACCTTCGAACTTAAATCTAACCATATCGAGGTTGATGATGCAATAGACCAGAAATTTATCGAAATATCAAATCGGCAAGCATCTTTCAATAACATGAGCACAGATGAAAAGCTTGCAGAGATAGCTAACTTGATAGAAAATCTATTAAAGAAAAATGGGAAATTTATTACACCAGATTACACGAAGATTTGCTTTGATTATATTTCTGATGATATAGTGACAAGCTATAGAAAGAAAATGCATTGTTTTAGGCATGCTACAAGTGATGCAGTTGCAGAGAGAAAAAACTATACGGAAGAACAAAAGAATTTCTTTGTTGATTATGGCTTAACTATCGTTAAAGTGATATATACGTTATTGAAATGATTTTTGCACACCCCTACCTTTTCTATCGTTAAAAGGTTCAAAAATCCCGGTAGTCTGCACCCCCTAAACTGACTACCAATTGACTACAAAAAACTACTACACTTGGTCTCAAACTGCCGTATTTTGCCACTTTTGCTACAGTTTCCGCTAAACTGTAAATACCGGAGAAATCCGAAAAAGTGCGTAAAATAGGGCAAAACGAGGCATTTCAGGAGGAAAAATATAATGATAAAAGTACTTTTTATTTGCCACGGCAATATCTGCCGTTCCACCATGGCTCAATTTATTTTCCAGCACATGGTAAATACCCGCGGCCTTGCCGCAAAGTTTCACATTGATTCCGCGGCTACCAGCCGCGAGGAAATCGGCAATGGTCCGCATTATGGAACTGTCAATAAGATGCGCGAGGTTGGAATCCCTGTCTTGCCGCACCGTGCGCGCCAGATGGCGAAGAACGATTATAAGGAATATGATTACCTCATCGGTATGGATGAGTGGAATATCCGCAATATGAAGCGCATTGCAGGCGATGATCCGGAAGGGAAGATTCATATGTTGCTGGAATTTTCGGATGAACCAAGAGCGATTGCAGATCCTTGGTATACAGGTAATTTTGACATTACCTATACCGATATTGTAGAGGGATGCGAAGCGTTCTTTGAATATTTAAAAGAACAGGGCGAGATATAAAGAATAAAAGGAGAATCAGCAATGATCATTGATATTCCAGGATATAAAAAGTTACAGATTACTACGTTGCTATTGGACTACAACGGAACGATTGCGGAGGATGGAGTCATTCGTCCGGCAGTAAGAGAGCGGCTACAGAAACTTTCCAAGGAGCTTTCTATTTATGTATTGACAGCGGATACTCACGGAACAGCAAGAGCACAGTGTGAAGGGCTTGATCTTAAGGTGCATACATTTCCGGTTGGGAGCGCAATGGATGCGAAGCGGGCGGTGCTTGATGAAATCGGTGGAGAGGTGTGTGCATGTATGGGAAATGGACGAAATGATGTGCGCATGTTCGAAAATGCGGCGCTGTCTATTGGAATTATAGATCGGGAAGGCGCGTACAGCGGACTGCTAAAAACAGCGGATCTGTGTGTCAACAGTACGGAAGATGGGCTGGATCTTTTGTTGTATCCGAAGCGGTTGATTGCAGGCTTGCGAGGATAAAATAGGCGATTAACCATGGGCTTATGAAGATAGAAGTGTTGGATAGAATATGGATAACAGAAGAAATAAGACAGAAAAAAAGGAACTTCGAAATAAAATAGTTTCGAAGTTTCTTTTTTCTAATATTATCCACAATATTTTACAAGATCTTCTTCAAAGAATGAAACCTGTTCTTGAAGCTTTGCAAGATCTTCGGTAGAGAGACCATCTACCAGTGCGGTGAGGTCTTCTTTTGTTTTAGCCGGATTACACGGAACCTCCAGTGCGAAGTCGCTAAATGCACGGAGCTTCTGGAAATACATATTTGTGTCAGGCTCTTCGTGGTTATTTCTGCACATGTGATACATCATCACACAGTCTGAAGCGTCAGATTCGGTACATTCTTTGCAGATCCATTTTCCAAGATAATAATGTTTCTGTCCGATTTTGTACAGGAATCCGGGCTGTTTTAATAACGTTTCTGTCAGCATAGAAACCCCTCCTGTTTTTTGTTTTTCCTATTTATACAGTAACAAATTGAATGGGAAAAAGCAAGAAATGTAAATGACATTTGGGATACACTTTCTTGTAAAAGTATGATACAATTATTGACTGTAGTGTTGATAGACTTTGACACTGCAAAGGAATGAAAAGAAGACTTGGAGGAAAAGGAATGAGACCAAAGAATGCGATGCTGTTGATATTGACAGCTTTTATATGGGGAACAGCGTTTGTAGCACAAAGTAGCGGAATGGATTTTATGGGGCCTTTTACATTTAATGGTATCCGTAATCTGATCGGAGCAGCAGCTTTATTACCATGTATTGCGTTATTTAAGAAAATGAATGATAAAAATGAAAGTGCGGAGATAGTTCCGGGGACTAAGAAGGACCTTATTGTGGGAGGAATTGCATGTGGACTTTTGTTGTTCACTGCGGGCAGCTTGCAGCAGATTGGGTTGATGTATACGACAGCAGGAAAAGCAGGGTTTATTACATCTTGTTATATTGTGATTGTACCGCTTCTTGGTGTTTTCTTACATAAGAAAATTGGCTGGAAAGTTTGGGTGGCAGTAGGAATTGCGCTGATCGGTCTTTATTTCTTATGTATTACTGAGAGCCTTTCCATTGGAAAGGGCGATTTATATGTATTGTTTGGAGCGCTTGTATTTTCTCTTCACATTTTGGTGATCGATCATTTTTCGCCAAAAGTGGATGGGGTGAAAATGTCCTGTATTCAATTTTTAGTATGTGGTGTGGTGTCCTTGATTCCTATGTTTTTACTGGAAACGCCGAGCTTGGAAGGCGTGCTTGCGGGCTGGTTCCCGATTCTCTACGCGGGTGTATTTTCCAGTGGAGTTGGATATACATTACAGATTGTAGCGCAGAAAAATATGAACCCGGCTATTGCTTCTCTAATCTTAAGTATGGAATCTTGTTTTGCGGTACTGGCAGGCTGGCTGATACTTGGAGAACAGTTGTCTGCAAGAGAGAGTGCAGGCTGTGTTTTAATGTTTGCAGCGGTAATTCTGGCACAGCTTCCTGAGAAGAAATCAGAAGCAGGTAAAGCGGTAAAGGGAAATGTAAGTGAGGCGTAAAGAAACGATTACATTATTAAAGAAAGTTAAAAGGAGATAGGATTATGAGATTTGTAATTCAGAGAGTGTCTGAAAGTGAAGTGAAAGTAGACGGGGAGACACTGGGAAAGATCGGCAAAGGTTTTATGGTGCTGATCGGTGTCAGTGATTCGGATACGAAAGAGATTGCCGATAAGATGGTAAAGAAAATGTTAGGACTTCGTATTTTTGAGGATGAGCAGGGAAAGACAAATTTGTCTTTAGATAGCGTAGGAGGTGAACTTCTTTTGATTTCCCAGTTCACATTATATGCGAATTGTAAAAAAGGAAATCGCCCAAGCTTTATAGAAGCCGGTGCGCCGGATAGGGCAAACGATATGTATGAATACATTATTGCAAAGTGTAAGGAGCAGGTGGAAGTTGTTGAGAGAGGTCAGTTTGGCGCAGATATGAAAGTAAGCCTCGTAAATGATGGACCATTTACCATTATTTTAGACTCAGACACTTTATAAAATATAGAACGATACAAGGAAGGATGACATAGAGCGCATCCTTCTTTTTTTTGTCGAAATATAGTTAAATGATTAATTATTTATATGATAAAGTGCCCATATAAAATGTTAAAAAAGTATAAAAACGTTGACACTATTGGTAAATACAACTAATATAATTGTTAGACATCTAATTAATTAAAGGAGGTGCGACATGAAGAATGATCACGATGTGCCGGTTTTTATGCTCATGCATCAAATCGTACATCTGGGGAAATACCGAGCAATGAAGGAAATGACTTCATTTGAATTAAAGCCGAATCAAGTTGGCATTTTATTTATATTGGAATGTAAAGGAAAGCTGTCTCAGAAGGAACTTGCATCTAAGATTGGGGTGACGCCTCCGTCTATGACCGTAGCACTTAGAAAGCTGGAAGAGCAAGGATTTATTGTAAGGGAGCCGGATGAAGAAGATCAAAGAGTGGTTCGAATCTGTCTTTCCAAGAAGGGGAAAGATTGCATTGAAGAAATCCACAGGTCAATGGATGGGATGGAAGAGCTGGTTTATAGAGGAATGTCACAAGAAGAAAGGCTTTTATTTCGCAGATTGTTGTTAGAAGCAAGAAACAATTTAATGATCTAGAAAGGAACGACAGAATATGACAAAATTATTAAAATTTTTGAAGCCGTATGCCGGAGCAGTGACAGCGATTATCTGTGTGTTGATCGTGCAGGCTTACTGCGATTTATCTCTGCCGGCATATACTTCTGATATTGTAAATGTAGGAATCCAGCAAAGTGGAATTGATGAAAAGGTTCCGGAAGAGATTTCTGAAGAAGATTTGGGCAGTCTTATGATGCTTGCGCCGTCTGATAAGCAAGAAGAGATACAAGATGCGTATGAGGAAAGCAAGGGTGATTATGATTACAACGGGAAGGTATTTTCGTTAAAAGATTCTGTGAAAGATGATAAAGAAGAATTAGAGAATCTTGAAGAGCTGCTCGCAAAACCAATGCTTTTGGCAGCAGGATCAACTCTTGACAGTGAGATGGCAGGTAAACTTAAAATGAACCTTCAGCAGCCCATGCAACCGGAACAGAAGGATGAGATGCTGAAAGAAATATATAAACAACTGGATGATGTTCCGGATATGATGTTGGAACAGTCCGCGCCGGTTTATATCAAACAGCTTTATGAAAAGATTGGAATTGATACAGATGCGATAGAAACTCATTATATTCTGAATACAGGCGGGAAGATGCTTGCGCTTGCAGGTCTCTGTATGGCGGCCAGTGTCCTTGTAGGGCTTCTTGCATCCAGAGTCGGTGCCAGTGTGGGAAGAGGACTTAGAAGAGATGTTTTCCGCAAAGTTGTAGGATTTTCTAATGGAGAATTTGATAAGTTCTCCACAGCATCACTGATCACAAGGAGTACCAATGATATCCAGCAGATTCAGCTTCTTACTGTAATAATTCTGCGAATGGTGCTGTATGCTCCGATTCTTGCCCTTGGTGGTATTTATCAAGTGTTCCATACGAACGTAGATATGTCTTGGATCATTGCCCTTGCAGTCGGAATTATTGTTATGGTTGTTGTAGTGTTATTCTTGATTGTGATGCCGAAGTTCAAGATTGTTCAGAATCAAGTGGATCGTCTGAATCTTGTGAGCAGAGAGATTTTAACCGGACTTCCGGTTATTCGGGCTTTCAGTACCGAGAAGCATGAAGAAGAGAGGTTTGATGAAGCAAACAAAGCTTTAACAAAAACGAATTTATTCGTCAATCGTGCAATGACTTTCATGATGCCTCTTATGATGCTCGTGATGAATGCAATTTCAATTCTTATTATCTGGGTTGGAGGTCATAGTATTAATGATGGTGCAATGCAGGTTGGAGATATGATGGCATTTATTCAGTATACCATGCAGATTATCATGTCTTTCCTTATGATCTGTATGATCTCTGTCATGCTGCCGAGAGCGGCGGTGTCAGCTACACGTGTGGATGAAGTATTGACCAGTGATACGCTGATACATGATCCAAAAGAACCGGATACATTTGAAAAGGAAGGAAAGGGAGAAGTTTCTTTCGACCATGTATCGTTTCGATATCCGGGCGCAGAAGAAGATGTGCTCCACGATATTACTTTCACGGCAAAGACAGGGCAGACGACTGCATTTATTGGAAGTACAGGAAGTGGAAAGTCAACGCTTGTGAATCTGATTCCGCGGTTTTATGATGTGACGAAAGGTAAGATTACGATTGACGGAAAAGATATCAGAGAAGTATCTCAACATGATCTTAGGGATCGGCTTGGCTATGTGCCGCAGAAGGGAGTGCTTTTCTCCGGAGATATCGCATCGAATATTTTATATGGCAATCCGGATGGAAGTGAAGCGGAAATGGAGGAAGCAGCTCAAATTGCACAGGCGGAAGAATTTATTTCTCATAAGAAAAAGAAATATCACAGCCCGATCGCACAGGGCGGTTCCAATGTATCCGGCGGGCAGAAGCAGAGACTTTCGATTGCGAGAGCCATTGCCAAGCATCCGGATATTTATATCTTTGACGATAGTTTTTCTGCCCTTGACTATAAGACAGATGTAACGCTTCGACAGGCATTGAAACAAAAGACGAAAGACAGTACGGTAATAATTGTGGCACAGCGGATCAGTACGATTCTTCATGCGGAACAGATTATTGTACTGGATGATGGAAAAGTTGCAGGTATCGGTACCCATAAAGAACTATTGGAAAATTGTGAAGCATATTACCAGATTGCCGCTTCTCAGTTGTCTGAGAAGGAATTAGAAGCAGACATGAAGGAGGTGGGCTAAGATGGCAGGAAGAGGACATGGAGGACATGGGCATGGTCCAATGTCCACAGAGCGGGCAAAAGATTTCAAAGGAACGATGAAAAAGCTGATGGTATATCTTGGAAATTATAAGATTGCAATCGCATTTGTTATAATCTTTGCCATTGGAAGTACCATTTTTAATATTGTAGGACCGAAGATTTTAGGAAAAGCAACCACGGAGATTTTTAACGGATTGGTGGGAAAGATTTCCGGAGGGGCAGGAATTGATTTTACTGCGATTGGGAAAATCCTGTCGTTGTTGTTGGGGCTATATTTGCTGAGTGCAGCCTTTTCTTTCATTCAAGGTTACATTATGACAGGTGTATCACAGAAATTAACTTATCGGATGCGAAAAGAGATTTCCGAGAAGATCAACCGTATGCCAATGAATTATTTTGATAAAATGACACATGGCGAAGTACTTTCTCGTATTACAAATGATGTGGATACACTAAGCATGAGCTTGAACCAGAGTGTGACTCAGTTGATCACATCTGTGACCATGTTGATCGGTGTACTTGTTATGATGCTTAGTATCAGCCCTATGATGACACTTGTGACATTATTGATTTTGCCACTTTCTGTGGGATTGATTTCTGTGATCGTGAAACATTCACAACGGTATTTCAAAAGTCAGCAGGAATATCTTGGACATGTAAATGGGCAAGTGGAAGAAGTGTATGGCGGGCATAATATCGTAAAAGCATTTAACAAAGAAGAAGATGTGATCCGTACTTTTGAGCGTGATAATGCAATTTTATATCAGTCTGCATGGAAATCTCAGTTCCTGTCGGGAATGATGATGCCGATCATGCAGTTTGTCGGAAACCTTGGCTATGTGGCTGTCGTAATTATGGGCGGATATCTGGCTATGAAGAAAACGATCGAAGTCGGGGATATCCAGTCTTTCATCCAATATGTAAGAAACTTTACACAGCCGATTCAGCAGGTGGCGCAGGTGGCAAATATGCTTCAGTCCACAGCGGCAGCGTCAGAGCGTGTCTTTGAATTCCTTGAGGAAGAAGAGGAAGATCAGACCGTGGAGAATCCGGTTCATATCGATGGATTAAAAGGAAATGTTGAATTTGATCATGTGCATTTTGGATACCATCCGGATCACATTATCATCAATGATTTTAGTGCGAAGATAAAATCGGGGCAGAAGATTGCCATTGTAGGACCGACCGGTGCAGGAAAAACAACGATGGTGAAGTTGTTGATGCGTTTCTATGATGTGAATAACGGAAGCATTAAGATTGACGGCCATGATATTCGCGAATTTAACCGAAGCGAGCTCCGTGAAATGTTCGGAATGGTTTTGCAGGACACATGGCTATTTAAAGGGAGTATTGAAGATAATATACGCTATGGCAAATTGGACGCCACACATGAAGAGGTTGTTGCGGCGGCGAATGCGGCTTACGTACATCGATTTGTACAGACGTTACCAAACGGTTACAATATGGAGTTAAATGAAGAAGCAAGTAATGTGTCTCAAGGACAGAAACAGCTTCTTACAATTGCAAGAGCGATTTTGGCTGATCCGCCGATCATGATCTTAGACGAGGCAACCAGCTCTGTAGATACGCGTACCGAAGTACGGATTCAAAAGGCGATGGATAACTTGATGAAGGGACGCACAAGCTTTATTATTGCGCACCGTCTGTCCACGATCCGCGATGCAGACTTAATTCTTGTTATGAAAGACGGAGACATCATCGAGCAGGGAAATCACGAAGAATTACTTCAGAAAAATGGCTTTTATGCAGAACTTTACAATTCGCAATTTGAAAGGAGCGCATAATGGAACATAGAAAACAGGAGGAGTTACAACGGTTAGATCAGCAGTTTGACTTTATATGTGAAATAGACAAGGAGAAGTTTATCGGGCGCCAGACCTATTTATCGGATGGCGTCCGCAAAGAAAATGATGCGGAACATGCATGGCATATGGCGATTATGACCATCCTTTTAAGTGAGTATGCAAAAGAAGAGATTGACGTATTGAAAACGGTGACTATGCTTCTTATTCACGATATCGTAGAAATAGACGCAGGAGATACTTACGCCTATGACGAAGAGGCAAAGAAGACGCAGCGGGAGCGAGAAGTAAAGGCAGCAGATCGGCTCTTCGGCATGCTTCCGGAAGATCAAGGGAAAAGATTTCGCAAGCTTTGGGAAGAATTTGAGGCAAGAGAAACAAAGGAAGCCAAGTTTGCCCGCACGATGGATAATTTACAGCCTATGATGCTGAATGCGGCTACAGACGGGAAAGCATGGGTAGAGCATGCAGTACAGTTAAGTCAGATCATGAAGCGAAATGAGCGCACAGCAGAAGGATCAGAAGTGTTGTGGGAATATGCAAAAGAAAAATTTATAAATCCAAATGTGGAAAATGGGAAAATTAAGACAAAGTAAATGACAATCGGGGACGGGAGTTTTTCAAAGAACTTCCGTCCCCGATTTGGGTTATTTCATAGATAATCCGGTCAGTACAGATTTCACGTGATTGATTTCCTGCTGTGATGCTTTAGCTGCCGGAACATAATAGCTTTTTTCTCTGGCAACCTGATAGAGTTTTTCCTGAGACATTTCGCACTGGTTGCGGATCTGCTTCAGACATTGTTTTAATTCTTTGTTTTCTGTCTGGGGAATCATTTCACCATAACGTACAAGTTCACCGTTTACGCCGGTTAAAGCGTCTGATACCATTGTTTTTTCATCTAACATGTGTTCATCCTCCTATAAGAATTTCATTAAATCCTGTTTGTTTTTCATTGCACTGTCAGCGGCATCCTGAAACAGTTTTTTGATTTCCGGATCTTTTGCCTGACTTGCGTAATCGGTCATTTTACAGTGCGCTGTGTCATATCCTCCAATTAAATGGCGTAAATTTTGTAGGTCTAATACAGAGATTTCAGACATATCATTTTCCTCCTTTGGATTATTTTCTCCGCATTAGTATGTGTGGATAATGCAGAAACTATGTGGCAGTTTCCACATTGGCAATTTATGGAATATTTATTGTTTTTGCACGGGCAGATTCCTTGATAAAATGGCGGAAGAGTTCAAACATAGACTCGTCCTCCAACAAACATTCCGGATGCCATTGCACGCCGACAACGAAGGGAAGTTTTGGATATTCTATTGCTTCTGCTATTCCGTCGGCAGAGATCGCAGATAGAAAAAGGTCTTTGCCTAATTTCTTGATGGCTTGGTGATGAAAACTATTTACAAGGTGATCATTTCCAAGAAAATTGAATAGCAAGCTATTGTTTGAAACAGAAATTTTGTGGCAGAGATCGCTGCGGTTTTCTGATAATTGCATATGGTTTAAAGAAGGCTGTGGCCGGAGGGAGATGTCTTGATAAATAGTACCTCCAAGCGCTAGATTTAGTACTTGCATACCGCGGCAGATACCAAAGATGGGAAGGCGTGACCGGAGCGCTTCTTTCATAAAGGATAAATGAAAGGAATCTGTTTTCTGATCGGTGTGCCCACGGTCGGTGCAAAGTTCTTCATGAAATAAGATGGGGGTGATATCATCTCCCCCGCAAAATAGGAAACCGTCGCAAAGTTTTGTATAGCTTGCTATATCATATGTACTGGAAATGTAAGGGATTATCACGGGGAGACCGCCGGAAGCCTCTATAGCTGACAGATAGGAAGCGGTTACATAAATACTTTGACGATCGAAACCTTGAGTGAGAAAACCACAGTATAAAATGCCGATGACTGGTTTCATAAGAAATCCTTTCTTTCACACATATTAAAGTGTATACTTAAATATTAAAGTATATAATGATAAAAAGTTATGTAAGAAGGAGCAAAAATATGAAATTTATTGATCTTCATTGTGATACATTGTGGAAATTAATGGATCTTGACAGAAAGGGGGATTTGTACAAAAGCGGTTGTGCAGTAACGATTCCGGACATGAAGAAAGCCGGAACGGTTGCGCAGTTTTTTGCCTGCTTTACTTATCTTGAAGATTATCACAAAGGAAATGGATACGAAGACGCGTATCTTCATGTGCAAGAGATGATTGATTATTTTGAACATCAGATGGAAGTTTGGAAAGAGGACATTTCTTACGCAGGCTCGTATCAAGAACTGGTAGAAAATGAAAAGAAAGGGTTTGTTTCCGCATTTCTTACAGTGGAAGAGGGCGGTGTGTTAAATGGGCATCTGGAGCGTTTGGAACGATTATATCAACGAGGAGTGCGGCTGCTTACTCCGGTATGGAATTATGAAAATTGCATTGGATATCCAAACAGCAGGGAATCGGCAGTTATGGAGAAAGGATTAAAGCCTTTTGGCATTGAAGTAATTGAGAGAATGGGAGAACTTGGCATGATGATAGATGTGTCTCATGCTTCGGACGGAACATTTTGGGATATTTTGGAATATGCCAAAGGTCCGGTGACGGCAACTCATTCGAATTGTCGCACGCTGTGTGATCATCCAAGAAATCTAAGCGATGAAATGATGCGTGCGTTGGCGGAAAAGGGCGGTATTATGGGATTGAATTTCTATGGTCCTTTTTTGAATCCAGACGGAGAAACAAGAATTTCCTATATGGCAGATCATCTTGCTCATATGGTAAATGTAGGAGGCAGCGAATTTGCGGCGATCGGCACTGATTTTGACGGATTTTACGGTGTGGAGATTCTTGAGATTAAAAAAGTAGAAGAAATGGAACGTCTATGGGAGGCATTAAAGGTAAATGGCTTTACAGAGTCTCAAATTGACCGTATCGCATATGGAAATGTAAAAAGGGTTCTTCAGGCTTTATAGCCCGAAGAACTCTTTGATCTGTCCTGCAATAATATTCATTAATTTTGTTCGTGCTTCGATACTTGCCCATGCAATATGGGGAGTGATAAGAAGACGGTTGCTGTCGGCAAAGCCGCGGAGTGGATTGTTTGTACGCATTGGCTCTTCAGATAGAACATCCAGACCGGCAGCGCGGATTTCGTTTGTTTCCAGAGCTTTTTTTAAATCTCCTTCTACAACGATCGGACCGCGTCCAAGATTTAGGAAAATCGCGCTTTTCTTCATTTTTTGGAACGCAGAGAGATTGATAAGATTTTCAGTATATTCATTTAAAGGCGCATGTACGGAGACAATATCCGAAGTTTCAAGAAGCAGATCAAGGGGAACTTGATGAAAGCCCTCTTGTGGAGCTGCTCCTGACGGGGAACTGTAAATGACGTTAGCGCCGAATGCTTCTGCAATGGAAGCTACTCTTCGCCCAATATTTCCAAGACCGATGATTCCCCATGTCTTTCCTTTTAATTCATAAAAGGTTTTTTCAAAATGAGTGAAAATGGTATCGTTTGTGTAATGATCCTCTTTCACATAATCGTCATAATATCTTAAATGTTCCAGAAGATAGAACAGCATGGCAAAGGTATGCTGTGCAACAGACTCCGTAGAGTATCCGGCAACATTCCTCCATGCAATGCCCCGCTTATCAAGATACTCTTTGTCAAGATTGTTTGTACCGGTGGCTGTCACACAGACTAATTTAAGATTGGCGGCAGTCCCAATGGTAGTTTCGTTGATCTCAATTTTATTTACAATAATTACATCGGCATCCTGAACGCGTTCGGGAACTTCCTCAGGAGTAGAAAAAGAATATTTTACAACATCTCCGAATTGATCAAAGAAAGAGAGGTCGAGGTCATCGCCGATTGTTTTCGCATCTAAAAATACAAGCTTCATATGTTAGTATCCTTTCTGCCAGTTGAATCGTAGACTGGCAAATAACATGATGATTAAGTTACAGCTTATATGATTTTACCATTAATGGGGAGAGAATTCAATTTCGGCAGAACTGGAATTGTGAGGAATAAAATGAAATTTTAATAATGTGATTTTAAGACAAAGATACATAAAAATGTGAACCGTTTACAACAAATCTGGAGATGGTATTTTTTCTATTTCCATTCTCAGATCGTCTAAGTTTCTGTGTCCGTATGTGTCGTTCGTGATATCCACTATCTTGTTGGCGCAGGGGCGGTTCTTGACTTTTACAGTACAGTTGCTATAATGTACTTAACAAGACAACTGGAATAGATAGATGAAGCCTATCCGTTCCAGGCAAGAAGTTAATTACGAGAAGTAATCGCTCATCCTACCAAGACCGGGCGATTACTTTTTTCGTTTATCATAGAAGCTTTTTACAAGAGTGATGATTGCAACAATCATTAGTACAAATGTAAATAAGTCATTATATGTAACGTACATAAGCACCACCCCTTTCGCAAGACTCCGAAACGGATGGATTCGCCCTCCCAGTTGCCTAGGTAAATACATTATTTAATTGTTCCCCTGCCCGCTATGGAGCAGGGGGATAGTGATTAGTGACACCGTTTACAAGGCTCATACCCCATATTTTGAGCTTTTGATAGTGTGACCTGTGTTGGATTATTCATTCCGCTTATTTCTTATTGTATATGTTAAAAAACTTTGTAAAGTAAAAAAATGTATTGTTCCGTTTACAACACGTTTACAAAAAAATGCCTGCAAAGCCCATAAAATCGTTATGAAAATTTAAGAAAGAGTTAAGTTGCCGGATTCTGTCATATTATAGTATAATTACCTCTTGAACAAGGAGAGGACGCTTATGGACAAAAAGAGAAAAATTAATAATTCAAAGCGTAAGCAGCAGGTGAAGCGCCAGTTGTATTTTATGGCGGGGGGCGGTGTTTTTTTTTGGGGTTTTTGTAAGCTGCCGGAA
>UQRE01000050.1 GCA_900543415.1 uncultured Dorea sp.
TTTTGAGATTTCGTAAACCTAAGACCACAATAAAAAAATATACCTATCAGTGCTGCCAAAGGCATTTTACATTTGTGTGTAAGCACACGATGTAGTTTGATTTCTTTTCCAACCGTGGATTTGTCTTTGCCGATAGTTTGGGCGATGGTAGTCTTGGTGGAATTGTTAGTAATACCAGTAAGAATGATTCTCCGTTCGTCTAAAGTTAAATGTGAAAAAGCATTTGTAGTTTTTATATGACACCAGCCTTTCTGCGACTGTCACAAAGGATAGTGTAAGACTAAATGCTACATCTGTGGAAGTGGAAATGAGTGAAAGACTAAAATCTACTTCGTCCTATTCAAAGTGGAAATAAACTTTTTACTTCACATTGAAATAAAAATTTAAAAAAGTTGAAAAAAGTTGTTGACAACTGAGGATAGTTCGGATATAATAACTCTTGTGTCACGGGGAAACAACTTGAAAGACACAAAACAAAATACCTTCGGGGTGTGGCTCAGCTTGGCTAGAGCGCCTGGTTTGGGACCAGGAGGTCGCAGGTTCGAATCCTGTCACCCCGATATGTCATGCGGGTGTAGTTCAATGGTAGAACACTAGCCTTCCAAGCTAGATACGTGGGTTCGATTCCCATCACCCGCTTTCTTAAAGCCATAAATCAGGTTTTAAGAAAGCATAGTTCTAAGGAGCTGTCTTATGAGTCTGTAGCTCAGCTGGATAGAGCAACGGCCTTCTAAGCCGTAGGTCGAGGGTTCGAATCCCCCCAGGCTCGTTAGAACCACAGAAAATTTAATAAAGCGGTACTTAGTTGGACACAAATAGTTCGATAAGTCATATATGGTGGGTATGGTGCAGTTGGTTAGCGCGCCAGATTGTGGTTCTGGATATCATGGGTTCGAGTCCCATTACCCACCTTTCTTTTTTTTCTATAGGAAAGATATTATTGGGCTATCGCCAAGCGGTAAGGCACAGGACTTTGACTCCTGCATTCGTTGGTTCGAATCCAACTAGCCCAGTCATTACGGGTGTGTAGCTCAGGTGGTAGAGCACTTGACTTTTAATCAAGTTGTCCGGGGTTCGAATCCCCGCACGCTCATGAAAGAAACAGCACAATTCTATGATTACAGGATTGTGCTGTTTCTTTATGTTGTTATAAAGGTGACAGAGTGACAAGACGGAGAGCTTTGAACCGGTAGACATGCGGTGAATAATTATCCACCCGCCTAGCGGGTGGTTTTTCAGTTTCGGGCATAGCCCTAATACTACTAGCTACGCACAAGTGCGTCTTTTATTGGCCTGCCAGCCACGCGTCGGATTACTTGCTACCCGTAAACGGGTCTCTTGGATCAAATAGACTCAACTGATCCATTTCCTGATCTCGCTTTAACTGGTTAGCTATATAACTTTTTATTGCTGCAGTATTCTTTCCTACTGTATCGACATAGTATCCCTTACACCAAAACTCGCGATTTCGGTATGCAAATTTCATATTCCCATACTTTTGAAATATCATAAGGCTACTTTTCCCTTTTAAATATCCCATAAAACCCGAAATGCTCATTTGGGGCGGGATACTTAACAGTAAATGAATATGATCTGGACATATTTCCCCTTCTATTATGTCTACACCTTTCCATTGACATAGTGTTTTAATAATATCTCTAATATCTTCTCGCTTCTCTTGAAAGAATACCTTTCTTCTATATTTTGGTGCAAAAACCACATGATATTTGCAGTTCCACTTCGTATGTGCTAACCTTTTAACGTCAGTATTTTGTTCATTCATTTTACTGTCCTCCTAATGTGTATTATTTACGTAACTGGCAGGTCACGTTTATATTATACACATTAGGAGTAAAACAACTGAATATATCGCTAAAGCTTTTACGGAACCACGCGACTATCGCGTGGTTTTCTTAAGACAATAAAAAGGAAGGTTACTGCCGGGCAATAACCTTCCTTTAAAAATGCGGATGACAGGAATCGAACCTGCACGGTCTCCCACTAGATCCTAAGTCTAGCGCGTCTGCCAGTTCCGCCACATCCGCATAGAAACCGCTATTAATGATACAATAATCGGAAGAAAATGTCAACCAAAGATTAGCCTAAATGATATTAAAAATTAAGAGGGAAGCATTAAAAAATCTTAAGTGAAAACGAGTGGTGATTCATCAGGGATGTATATACAAAGAGGACGATATAAGGTATAATATAAGGAAAGGGCAAAACTGAAAATGCAGGAAAAAAGCACTAAACCTGCAAAATTGGCGACAAGGTTATGCCCAGACAGAGCGCAGGCTCTGATCGGAGAAATATTATATAAAGTGGGAGAGGGAAAAAGAAATGAGTTACGAGAAACTGAATGAAAAAATTCTTGAGATGAAGGATGAGATGTTCGATACCATCCGAGAGAATGTTGCAATCTGCAGTGTGAAGGGTGAGCCGGAAGAAGACGCTCCCTACGGAAGAGAAGTAAAAAGAGCATTGGATCATCTTCTTTCTGTTGGGGAAAAGATGGGATTCAAGACCGGAAATGTGGACAATCGCGTAGGCTGGATCGAGTATGGAGAAGGCGAAGAGATGGTTGGAGTGCTCGGACACGTAGATGTGGTTCCTCTTGGGGAAGGATGGAATTATGATCCGCTCGGATGTGAGATCCATGACGGTAAAATGTACGGCCGTGGCGTTCAGGATGATAAAGGACCTACAATCGGAGCTGTGTATGCATTGAAAGCAATCCGTGATCTTGGACTTCCGATTGACCGCAGAATTCGAGTGTTATTCGGATGTGATGAGGAAAATGGATCTTCCTGTGTAGAACATTATATTAAAGTGGGAGAAGAACTGCCGACTATTGGATTTACACCGGATGCACAGTTCCCTGCAATCTTCTGTGAAAAAGGTCAGACATTCTGGGATGTAACTAAGAAAGTAGAGAATCCGTCCGGCATTAAAGTGCTTTCTATCGAAGGTGGAATGGCGAAAAACGTAGTGACACCAAAATGTACATTGGTTGCAGAAGGTGAATTGAAGGTAGAAGAAAAAGATTATATTACGGTTGAGAAAAAAGACGGTAAGACCATCGTGACATGTGAAGGTATCAGCGCGCATGGAAGTACACCGGAGCAGGGCGCAAATGCTGCAATCCGCTTATTTGATGCTCTGAAGGAAAATGATTTTGGCGGAGACCTTCAGACAATGATCAATTTCCTGATGGAAAAGATCGGTTATGAGACAAATGGAGAGAAGCTTGGAATTGCAAGTACAGATGAAGAGACCGGAAGCACAACAGTTAATCTCGGAATGATCAGCTGTGATGAGGAGAAGCTGTCCTTTACTTTAGACATTCGTTATCCAAACAGTACAACAGAAGAAAATGTAGTAAAGAATGTAAAAGAGAATGTAGAGGCTTATGGACTTGTGCCGGAAGTAGAGACTCACAGCCTCTTATATGTACCGACAGAGTCTGAACTTGTACAGAAACTTATGAAAGTATATCAGGAACAGACCGGTGACGTAGAAGCAGAGCCAATCGCTATCGGAGGAGGAACCTATGCGAAATCTTTCGATAACATGGTAGCTTACGGACCGATCTTCCCGGGAGAAGAAGAAGTGATCCATGCGCCGAATGAATTTGCAAATATGGACAATCTTGTACGCTCTATTCAGATTTCAGCGGCTGCAATGTACGAACTTGCACAGAAATAGGAGACTAATAGATGAGACTTACAATATTAGGAACTGGAAATGCGGCAGTAACAGAATGCTACAATACATGTTTTGTGATTTCAGATGAGGACAAACATTTTCTTGTAGACGCAGGAGGGGGGAATCGCATATTAAAAGTATTAAAAGATACAGGGATTGAGATTTCCGACATCCATGATATTTTTGTTACGCACGAGCACGTAGATCACATTTTAGGTATTATCTGGCTGATCCGGATTATCGGACAGCGGATGAATCAGGGGAAATATGAAGGTGATCTTACGATTTACTGTCATGAGGAGTTGGCTGAGAAGATTCAGGCAATTGCTAATATGACGATCCAGCAAAAGGTATGTAAGTATATGGGAGAGCGTATCCGTTTTGATATCTTATCAACGGGAGACGAGAGAATGATTTTAGGTTGTCCGGTTACGTTTTTTGACATTTTGTCTACAAAAGCGAAGCAATTTGGATTCTCCATGTGTATGAAAGATGGAACGAAGTTTACCTGTGTTGGCGATGAACCTTATAACGAAGCTAATTATGATTTTGTAAAGGACAGTGATTGGCTGCTTCACGAAGCGTTTTGCTTATTTAGTGAGGCGGATAAATTCAAACCGTATGAGAAGCATCACAGCACAGTAAAAGAAGCTTGTCAGCTTGCAGAACAATTGAAGGTTCCTAATTTGCTTCTCTATCATACAGAGGAGACGCATCTTAAGGAACGTAAGCAGCTGTACACACAGGAAGGGAAAGAATATTACAGTGGCAATCTTTATGTTCCGGACGATTTGGAAAGTTTTGAGATTTAAATTAAATAAGTAGAGTTAATCGGGGATGAGTACAAACTTGTCCCCGATTTTTGATTTAAGAATTAATAAAGAGGAATTATTGTTTGAAGTTTCAAAATGAATAGTATTGTTTGTTGCGCGAGTTTTCCTTCTTGTGCTAAAATGAAAAAAGAAGTTTTGAAATATATGGGGGAATTAGATGTATACCGTAATCGTTGCAGATGATGAAGAAGAAATCCGCAGAGGTATTATAAGAAAAGTACGCTGGGAAGAACTGGGGTTTCGTGTAGTTGGAGAGGCTGAAAATGGAGCGGAAGCATTGGAAATGGTAGAGAAGCTGGAACCGGATCTTTTGCTTACGGATATTCGTATGCCATTCTTGTCGGGGATTGAGTTGGCAAGATCAGTGCGAGAGGTGCTGCCTACAGTGCAGATTGCATTCCTAAGTGGTTTTGATGATTTTTCTTATGCGCAGCAGGCAATTCAATATAATATTGTTAGCTATATGCTGAAGCCGATTTCGGCGGCAGAGTTGGAGGAGGAGCTTCGAAATATTAAGGCGGTCATGGATCGGAAGTTTGAAGAATTTAATTCTAAGGAAATGGTTCAGGAGCGGATGGAAAAATCTGAGTTTCTGTTTCCGCTTCTGTTGGATGGTTATCAGAGCAATCCTTCTGAAGAAGAAATGGAGGAACTCAGACAGGCGGCAGTTTCCTGCGGGCTGATTGGAGAAGGTGACATGGAGATGTACCGATTCGTAGTGCTGGTGACGAACATTTCCGACGGAGAGCAGGATCGAACGAGCAGAGCAAGTGTGCAGGCGATTGATACCATTTTGAAAAAATATGTCCGTTATGCCAGCTGTTTTATGAGAGGCCGTGTAGTGTCTGTGCTGGCTGCCACGGAGAGAGGATTTTCCAAATACCTTCATATTATTGTGGATGAGATTGTTCAGAGTGTTCGAAGAATTATGAATATGCAGGGGACAGTCGGAGTCAGCCGAAGTACAGAACATTTGGAAAATTGCGCTGAGTGTTACCGGGAGGCAATGAATGCATTAAGCTACTCATGGCAGAAAGAAAGCGATGTTCATTTTATCGCGGATGAAGAACATGTAGAGCCAATGGACTTTACAATTATGGATAATACAGTTTCCAAGATTGAGGAATTGCTTCGAGGAGGAAGCGTAGAAGAATTAAAGCAATTTCTGGAGGCTTTCTCTGCGCGGATCGCAAGCGGGGAGATTCAGCCCGCGGCAGCAGATTTTCTGGTGGCGCAGATTATGGCGGCGGGATTTAAAGTGTTTTATGCGGTTGCCGGAGAACGTGCAGTAGAAAATCTGCAGGAGCATCTGGAGTTTCATGGACATACAATGGTAGAGCAGGTCATGGCATCCTTCGAAAAGTGCGCGGCGTTCTGTATCGATATAAAGGGGAAAATTTCAGAACAGCGAAAAAAGAGCGGTGAAGTATTCTGTGACAGAGCACTGGAGATTATTGAAGAGCGTTACCATGATCCGGAATTGTCGGTTGTCACAGTGAGCAGTGAAATCGGGGTGAGCCCGAATTATCTCAGTGCACTTATTAAGAAAACAACAGATAGTACGTTCGTAGAGTTGTTGACAAAGAAACGAATAGAGAAAGCGAAGGAATTACTTCTTTGCACCTCTAAGAAAATTCGGGAGATCACAGAGGAGTGCGGTTACCGGGATCAGCATTATTTTAGCTATTGCTTTAAGCGGGCAACCGGAGTGTCGCCAAATCAGTGCCGGAAAGATGCAGGGGGTATGTAATGTCTGACACAAATCAGGAAATGAAACAAGAATATAATAAAAGGCAAAGTGGAAAGAAGCGGATGGGATTCTCCCTATCCGCCATTTTCACGTGTTTAGTATCGGGAATCGTGCTGCTGATTTCTATTATCACCATTTTGATCTTTATCGGTATCTACCGGGATGCGATGAAGCAAAATGCCGTTACGAGCAGTGCGCAGGCAGTGGCGCAGGTAGAAAATATGGTGCAGTCCTATATTCAGGACATGCAGAGCGTTATGGAATCGCTCAAGCACAGTGTGCAGGACCCTAATAATGATAAGGACGAATTTATACAAAGTCTTGTCGACATAAGAGAAGACGTAGTGGCTGTGATGATCTATGATAAGGACGGGGAAATGATGTCTTCATGGTCGAATGGCAAAACATTAAAAAAGGATTATTACAAAAACCTTTCTTATGTAGAGCCATCAGACGGAGAACTTCATATTAGTAAGCCTCATGTAGAAACTTTGTATGAAGGTTTTTATCCGTGGGTTGTTACTATCTCTCAGACTTTGGAAGATGAAGCGGGTGAAAAATATGTTATAGCAGTGGATATCCGGTTTTCCAATATATCAGATTATGTGGACGGAGTGGGAATTGGCTCACACGGATACTGTTATATAGAAGACATGGAAGCAAATATTATCTATCACCCACAGCAACAGCTTATTTACTCTGGGCTGAAACAAGAAGAACAGGTTCTTGGAGAAGACGGGATTACGGTAGAAGATGATGTGATCCATACCGTCCGTACCCTGGAAAAAGGGGAATGGAGAATCGTAGGAGTATGTTATGTAGATGAAATGATCACGGCGAAAGTAGAGGAGATGGTAGGGCTTTTAATCCTTCTTCTTGTGATCGTATTATTCGCAGCTGCATTTACGGGAATGCTTCTTTCGCAGGTACTGGCAAAACCGGCCAGAGAATTGACAAAAGCTATGAAGGCATTTGAAAAAAATGCAGAAAACTACACTTATACAGAAGTACGCGGAACGGAAGAATTGATGATGTTATCAGATTCTTTTGACCACATGGTGCGGCGTATCCAGAAATTGATGGAGCAGGTGCGTCAGGAAGAGATCACGCTGAGAAAGACAGAACTCAAAGCGCTTCAGGCACAGATCAACCCGCATTTCTTATATAATACATTGGATGCAATTGCGTGGTTATGTGAAGAAGGAAGAAATAAAGATGCGGAGGATATGGTGACATCACTTGCCAAACTTTTTCGGATCAGTATCAGTAAAGGGCATGAGCTGATCACAATTGAGAAAGAGATCCAGCATGCACAGAGCTATTTGAGAATTGAAAAATTCCGTTATAAAAATCAATTCACTTACAGGTTTGACGTGGACGAAGAATGCCTTGGTTATCTCTGCAATAAGATCACGCTGCAACCGATTATCGAAAATGCTATTTATCATGGTCTGAACCGGATGGTAGATGAAGGCGAGATTGTCATCAGTATCCGTCAGGATGGAGACGATATCGTTCTGTCTGTAGAGGATAACGGAATTGGTATGACAGAAGAGCAGTGTCAGGAGATTTTAAGAAAAGAACCCGGAGATCGTACCGGAATCGGAATTAAGAACGTAAATGACAGAATTAAGATTTATTTTGGGGAAGAGTATGGTCTTACAATTACCAGTGAACTGGATGAAGGAACGTGTGTAGACATTCGCATGCCAAAAGTAGAGAAAGGGGATTATGATGGAAAATAAAAGGAGAAAACAGGTCGGAATCCTGTTTCTTGTTGCTCTGCTTGTGTGTATTGTCGCAGGTTGTGGAGGCTGGAATCGGGTTCACATAGAGAAGAAGGACAGCGCAATTCGCAAACAAAAAGTAACGCTGATCGCGAAGTCCACGGAATCAGCCTTTTGGAAATCGGTGTTTGCAGGAGCGGGAGCAGCATCCACGGAGTATAATATGGAGTTGAAATGTATAGGTCCGGATAATGAGGAGGATTACATAACGCAAAATCGAATGATTGAAGAGGCAGTGGCGGATGGAACAGATGTGATTGTATTTTCAGCGATTGATTATGAGGGGAATGCAGAGGCGGTTGATCACGCTGCAAAAGAAGGAGTGAAGATCGTTGTTATAGACAGTGATGTAAATAGTAAAGAGGTGAACTGTCGAATCGGTACGGATAATTGCGAGGCGGGATGCCTTGCGGGGAAAGCAGCGCTTGACATGGACGAGGAAGAGATTAATATCGGAATCGTTAACTTTGATGCCACGACAGAAAATGGGCAGAGCAGAGAAAAAGGATTCCGGGATACGGTAGGAAAAGACAAACGTGCAGTGATTGTTGACACGATCAATGTAAATTCAACCATTGATTCTGCAAAAGAAGAAGCGGAAAAATTATTGGAGAGAATTCCGGAAATTAATGTAGTTGTTACATTTAATGAATGGACCAGTCTGGGCGTAGGTTATGCAGTAAAAGAAGCAGGACTGGCAGATTCTGTGAGAGTTGTTGCATTTGACAGTAATGTAGTGTCTGTCGATATGCTGGAAACAGGAGAGGTAGATGCGCTTATTGTACAGAATCCGTATGCAATGGGCTATCTGGGGGTAGAGAATGCGTATCGACTGTTGGGAGGTCATGATCTGGACGAAAGAGAAGTCAATACATCCACACATTTGGTGACCAAGGAAAATATGTACAGTGAAGAATCTCAGAGAATGCTATTTTCCTTTGATGAGATTCGCTGAGAATAGTATTTTGAACCTTTTTGATATTTTATTGTATTTTTTTGTACAGGCAGGAGTGCTATACTCAATGCAAATAATAAATATCATAAGGAGGCTAATTATGAAAAAGAAATTATTAGCAGTGCTTCTTTGCGTAGCAATGGTAGCAGCAATGGCTGTTGGCTGTGGCGGCGGAAAAGACAGCGGAGAGAGCAAAGACGAAGGAAAGAAGTCTGATCTGAACATTGGTGTATTCTACTACACATATGCAGATACTTATATCGCTTCTGTACGTACAGCTCTTGACAAGAAACTTGATGACATGGGAGTTAAATATCAGGACTACGATGGAAATAACAACCAGACAACACAGAACGAGCAGATCGATACAGCTATCCAGACAGGTGCAAACCTTCTGATCGTTAACATCGTAACATCTGGTTCTAACGATGCTTCTACACAGATCATCGACAAAGCAAAAGCAGCAGACGTTCCGGTTATCTTCTTCAACCGTGCAGTAGAAGACGAGAAGAGTGAAGAGGGAACAATCCTTGGTTCTTATGAGAAATGTGCATTCGTAGGAACAGACGCTCCAGAAGCAGGACACATGCAGGGCGAAATGATCGGTGACTACGTTGTTGAAAACTTCGACACAGTTGACCTCAACGGAGATGGAAAAATCTCTTACGCTATGTTCATGGGACAGCTTGGTAACGCAGAAGCTATCTACCGTACACAGTTTGCAGTAGAAGATGCTAACAAGAAGTTAGAAGAAGCTGGAAAACCAGCATTAGAGTTCTTTGACCCAGCTAACACTGATAAATATCAGGTTGACCAGGATGGAGCTTGGAGTGCTACAGCAGCTAACAACTACATGACAACAAACCTTTCTCAGTACAACGAGGGTAACAACAACATGATCGAGCTCATCATCTGTAACAACGATGGTATGGCTGAGGGTGCTGTTGCAGCTCTGAACGACAAAGGTTACAACACAGGTGATCCGGCAAAAACAATTCCAGTATTCGGTGTAGACGCTACAGACGCAGCTAAGAAACTGATCGCAGACGGTAAGATGGTTGGTACTATCAAACAGGATGCAGAAGGTATGGCAGCTTGTATCGCACAGCTTACACAGAACACAGCAGATGGAAAAGAGTTAGTTGACGGCGTAGAGAAAGACATGATCTCTGAAAAAGTTGCTAACAAGATCTTCATTCCATACGGAATCTACACAGGTGAAGAGTAAGATACAGACAACAATAAGTTAATCTTAAAATAAAGAAAGCAGCCGCCAGAGGGTTGGCGGCTGTTTTTCTGAGAAGTTAGACGAATGGAGGAATAGTCATGGGACAGGACGTTCTTTTGCAGATGACGAATATCAGTAAAGAATTCCCCGGAGTAAAAGCTCTGGATAACGTTTCGCTGACTGTTAAAAAAGGAACAGTACATGCCCTGATGGGAGAGAATGGTGCCGGTAAATCCACACTGATGAAATGTCTGTTCGGAATGTATAACAAAGATGGCGGAACCATTGAATTAGAGGGAAAAGAAGTAAACTTTAAAAACTCCAAAGAAGCACTGGAGAACGGTGTAGCTATGGTTCATCAGGAGTTGAACCAGGCGCTGAAACGTAACGTTATGGATAATATCTGGCTTGGACGTTATCCGAAGGTAGGAGGACTCATGGTAAATGAGAGAAAAATTTACCAGGATACTCTTGATGTATTTAAAGAACTTGAGATCGATGTAGATCCCAAACGTGTTATGAGCACAATGCCTGTGTCTCAGAGACAGATGGTAGAGATTGCAAAAGCAGTATCATTTAATTCAAAGATCATTGTATTTGACGAGCCTACTTCTTCTCTGACTGAGGAAGAGGTTGAACACTTATTCAGAATCATAAATATGCTAAGAGACCGCGGATGCGGTATTATCTATATATCACATAAGATGGCTGAGATTAAGAGAATCTCAGATGAGATCACGATCATGCGTGACGGAACATGGGTTGCAACAGAGAAAGCAGACGACCTGTCCATGGATGACATCATCCGTCTTATGGTAGGACGTGAGCTGACAAACCAGTTCCCGCCGAAGACAAATAAACCGGGAGAGGTTGCGCTTGAGGTAGAACACCTCACTGCACAGTATTCTCTTCTTAAAGATGTATCTTTTAACGTGCGAAAAGGTGAGATTGTAGGTATTGCCGGCCTTGATGGAAGCGGACGTACTGAGACTCTTGAAAATATTTTCGGTATCGCCACAAGAAAAGATGGCGTGATCAAACTGGACGGTAAGGTTGTGAAAAACCGTAACGCCAGAGAATCTATTAAAAATGGATTTGCACTTCTTACAGAGGAGAGACGTGCAACAGGTATCTTCGGAATTTTAAGTATTCGAGAAAATACCGTTATTTCCAGCTTGAAGAAGCATAAAAAAGCAGGTTTATACCTGAATGAAAAATCTATGAAAAAAGATACCCAGTGGTCCATTGATGCAATGCGGACCAAGACACCGACACAGGAGACAAAGATTCGTTCACTGTCCGGTGGTAACCAGCAGAAAGTTATTCTTGGAAGATGGCTGCTCACTGATCCGGAAGTACTGCTTCTGGACGAACCTACAAGAGGTATTGATGTAGGTGCGAAATACGAGATCTATCAGTTAATCCTTGATCTGGCAAACAGAGATAAGGTCGTTATGGTAGTATCTTCAGAGATGCCAGAGCTTCTTGGAATCTGCGACAGAATTCTTGTTATGTCAGGCGGACGTCTGGCAGGTGAAGTAGATGCCAAGAACACAACCCAGGAAGAAATTATGGCGCTTGCCGCAAAGTATGTATAGAGGAGGCCGGTTTTAAATGAAAACAGTTGAAAATTTAAAAAGACGTTATGCCGATTTTCAGGCATTGGACGCCAGAGATAAAAAGACATTCTGGAAAGAATTTGCATTAAACAACGCGCTGTACGTGCTGATCATCATTGCAATCATTTACACAGCAATACAGAACCCAAACTTTGTAACTCCATCATCTATTGTAAATATTATTTCACTGTCCGCAGCTAACATTCCGATCGCTGTAGGTATTGCAGGAACGATCGTACTGACAGGTACTGACCTTTCCGCAGGACGTGTAGTTGGTCTTACAGCATGTATCGCTGCATCTTTACTGCAGGCAGTAGATTATCCGACAAAGATCTTCCCGGATCTCGGTGTTGTACCGATCCCGCTTGTTATCCTGATCGTTGTTGCAGTTGGTGCTTTAGTAGGTCTTGTAAACGGATTCTTCGTAGCACACTTTAAGTTACATCCATTTATCGTAACACTTGCTACTCAGTTGATCGTATATGGATTCCTTCTTATGTACATCATGATCAACGGAAATAATGGTCAGCCATTATCAGGTCTTGACCAGTCTTTCAAAGATTTCGTAACAGGAAGCGTCATCAAGATCGGTGGAGTTCCGATCCCGAACTATGTATGGTATGCATGCTTTATCATTGCTCTTATGTGGTTCATCTGGAACAAGACAGCATTTGGTAAGAATATGTTCGCTGTAGGTTCTAACCCGGAAGCAGCTAACGTATCTGGTGTAAACGTAGCAAAAACAATCATCTTAGTACATACACTTGCAGGTGCTATGTATGCGATCACAGGATTTATCGAGTCTGCACGTATCGGTTCTAACCAGGCAGGTACTGGTCTGAACTACGAGTGTGATGCGATTGCTGCCTGCGTAATCGGTGGTGTATCTTTCGTCGGTGGTACAGGTAAGATCCGTGGAGTAGTAATGGGTGTATTCATCTTGAGAATCATCTTCGTAGCATTACAGTTCCTTGCAATCAACCAGAGCTTACAGTATGTTATTAAAGGACTTATCATCCTCGTTGCATGTGCAATCGATATGAGAAAATATCTTGTTCGTAAATAAGACGTTTTTTATTGAAGGGAGAGACAGACATGGAAGAAAACAGACCGGAAGAATTACAACCAGAAGAAGAGAAAGAAGCAGGATTGTCAGAAGAAGCAGAGGATAAGGCTGCATGGAAAAATAAAGCCAGACCGGCAATCTATGCAATGGCAGGATTCTATTTGGTCTATCTGTCTTACAACATGTTTAAAGAGATATCCAAAACGTCTGGCGGAGAACAGATGACAGCGGTAATTTTCTCGATCCTGTTCGCAGTCATAGGAGTTGGAGGAATTCTCTTTGGTCTTCTGGCAGGATATAAGAATTCAAAGAAGTGATAAAAAAGTTCTTGACAGAGATTCATGATGAATCTATAATAAGCACATATTAAAAATGGAGTGTTGGCAAAGGCGCCGCAGGAGTAATCCTGCTGGCGCCTTTTTTCGCTTTATAGGAAAGTTCGACTTTCGTCGAACTTTTGAATGAAAATAGCCCGCACAA
>UQRE01000051.1 GCA_900543415.1 uncultured Dorea sp.
ATTCAGAGACAGGCAAGTAAATCAGTATTTTGATAATTTATGAGGTCAACAACAACAAAACAAAAGGAGAGGTTCTTATGAATATAAAATTAGACGAACGATTAAAAGAATACATGGAGGGAAAAGGCTATAAAAACATTCTGATCACCCCGATGATCTGCCATACCTGAGGAGGTTCTCGTCTTGAGATATCAGCAAGATTTGTTGATGAGAATGAAGCAGCGCTGTTAAAAGCAGACCATTTTCAGAGTGTCAGCCATGAACTGGGCGAAGTACTGATCCGTAGAATCCCCGCATACATTGATAATGTTGTAACCCTCGGATTATCCAGATTCATAAAGCGGATTACCGTTGAAGGCATCCACTCCGCATAAGTAAAATATATTTATCCCTCAGATTATAAAACAATAAATCCCCCAATTATAAAACAAAGTACAAGATTCATCTGCTCATGAATCTTGTACTTTATTATTTTACATATCTCCGGCGAATACCTTCCGAGCCGACTCTTCTTCAAACTGCTTATGATACAGGTCGTGATAATAGCCCTTTTCACTAAGAAGTTCCTTGTGTGTTCCCTGCTCGATGATTTTTCCATCTTTTACTACAAGAATAAGGTCTGCCTTTCTGATTGTAGACAGGCGGTGCGCAATCACAAAGGAAGTGTGTCCTCTTAGCAGCTTATCAGTCGCTTCCTGTATCAACTGTTCCGACACCGTATCAATAGATGAAGTAGCCTCATCCAGCACAAAAATTGCCGGTTCTGCAAGAATCGCTCTTGCAAAGGAAATCAGCTGCTTTTCTCCCACGGATAACCGTCCGCCGCTCTCTCCGACATCACTGTCGTAGCCGTCTTTTAATTTCATTACTACTTCGTCTGCGGAAACACTTCTTGCTGCCGCCTCCACTTCTTCGTCTGAAGCGTCCAGACGCCCATATCGAATATTTTCTCTCACCGTTCCGGAAAATAAATGTGGGTTCTGAAGCACATAGCCAATCTGACTGTGAAGCCACAATTGGCTTCTCTCGCGATAATCCACACCGTCAATCAATATCCGTCCTTTTGTCGGCTCAAAAAATCGTCCAACCAGATTCACAAGCGTAGATTTCCCGGCTCCTGTTTCTCCTACAATTGCCACATTCATTCCTGCCGGGATATGGAGATTAAAATGTTCTAAGACATATTCCTTACCATCAGGATACATAAAAGAGACATCCTCAAAGACAATATCTCCTTGAATCTTCTCCCAATTTTCCTTCTTGGGATGAAAATTATCTCCGTATTTTTCTATGATATCCGGTCGGTCTGTCACGTCCGGTGTCTGTTCCAGAAGATCCATCACCCGCTCAATATTTGCCTGACAGGAAATAAGATCCGCAAGAAGCCTAGCGAGCTGCTGAATAGGCTCAAAAATTACAACTGCATAGGAAATAAAAACAGACAGTGTTCCCAGTTTGATCAAATCCTGCTGAACCATATAACCGCCCCGATAAAGTACGAATGCCGCAGCAGCAGAACCGAACAGCAAAATGGTCGGAATGTAGACAGCATTTAATTTTGCAGCCTTCCCCGCTGAGCGATACATATCAGAAGTCCGTTCAAAAAAGGCTTCTTCATTCTCACCTTCAATTCCCATTGTCTTAGAGGTCTTCACTCCGGTAATCCCCTCGTTGTATGCACTTGTAATCTGTGAATTGATCCTTCGAACCCTTCGGTTCCAATGTAGGATCTTGTTCTGAAAAACTACTGTAATCACTGCAATACACGGCACGATGACAAGAAGAATCACCGCAAGGCGGGCATTTAAGACAAACATAATCACAAATACACTCACCACATAGAGAAATGCCCAAAACATATCCACCAGTCCCCATGCCGCCACTCCTGCAATTTTCAAAGTATCACTCATCACTCTTGCATGAATATAACCGACCGGTGTTGTATTATAGTAAGAGAATGACAACGTCTGCAAATGCTCAAATTGTGCCCATTTCAAATCTTTACCGACACACATTTCTATTGTGGTTGCCGCATGCACAGACCAGTACACGGAGATTGTCTGCATCACGATCATACTAATATACACAAAGGCAAATGTATAGATCCCATCCAGTGTATCCGGCACAATAAAATGATCAATGGCATAGCTCTGAAACAGCGGCGTAAGCACATCTACACCTGCAAGAAAGATATTAAGTCCAAGCGTAATTGCGAAATATTTCTTATAGGGCTTAAAAAAGGGAAGCATTTTCGCCCAAACCTTTAACCTGAATGGTTTATGATATTCCTGTTCTTCATATGCTGCCATTACTCTCTCACCTGCCTTCTGTCATCATGACTCATTTGAATCTCATATATTTTTCGGTAAATGCCTTCTTTTTCTATCAGCTCTTCATGCGCTCCCAACTCTTCCATCTTCCCTTGATTCAGCACTAGAATCTGATCTGCACCCATCAGTGTTGTAATCCGATGTGAAATCAAGATCAATGTACTTTCTCCCCGCTCTTTCTGAAGTGCTGAACGTATCTGATAATCAGTCTTTGCATCTACTGCCGACAATGAATCATCAAATATCATAACCGGAGAACGTGAAAGCAGCATTCTTGCAATTGCCACACGCTGTCTCTGACCTCCTGACAGCGTCACTCCCCGTTCTCCAACCAAGGTATCATATCCGTCCGGGAAACTCATAATCGCATCGTCTACACAGGCGATCTGAGCTGCCTTTCTGATTTCCTCCATAGAGGCATCCGGTCTGGAAGCGCAGATATTTTCTTTAATCTTGCGTGAATAGAGAAATGGCTCCTGAAGCACCATTCCTACTTTACTGCGCAGCTCTTCCAGCGGAATTTCCCGAATCTCCCTTCCACCAAGCCTGATCGAGCCATCCTCTTCTCCGCAATTATATAATCTTGTAAGCAATTGCACAATCGTAGATTTCCCGCTTCCGGTGCCGCCCAAAATGCCAAATGTGCTGCCCGCCGGAATCTCAAATGACACATCGGATAATACTTTCTGTCCATCCTCGTATGAAAAAGAGACATGCGAAAACTGAACATCTTCTGCCGGCGGATCGACACTTTTCTTTTGTCCGCTATATGCTTCTTCTTCACCCCTGATAATGTAATCTACACGTTCAAAAGAGACTCCTGCCTTGCTCATATCCGAAAGAATACGTCCCAATCCACGGATTGGCCATACAAGCGTTGTGTTATAAGAAGCAAATGCAACAAATTCTCCGGCTGAAATAGAGCCATTCACTGCCTCTGCCGCACCTAAGACAATGATGGTCACCACCTGAAGTCCGGTAATCAGATCTCCCACGCCCCAGTAAAGCCCCGACAATGTACCAAGCTTGATCCAGAGTTTTGCAAAGGCGTCATTTTTATCCCGGAAGCGATCCATTTCAAATTTCTCCCTCCCAAAAGCACGCACAACTCTTACTCCGGTAGCATTTTCCTGTACAACCGTAGACAATTCTCCTTCTGCCTCGTCAGCATCTGTAAACCTTCTCGCAATTAAGCGATAAAAGACTGCGGAATAGATTACAACAAGCGGGACAAATATAAGTACGATCAATGATAATTTCACATTCATAGACAACATCATTGCAAAGGAAACAACTACAAGAAATATCGTTCGAAATACTTCCAGCAGCTGTGTCACCACAAAATTTCGAATCACTTCCACATCGGAAGTACAACGCTGGATAATGTCTCCGGTCTGGTTTTTATCATGCCATTTCATCGGAAGCTTCTGCACATGGACAAACAACGCATCTCTCATGTTTTTTGCAAAGGTTTCACCGGCAAGCGCAGTCCCTACTCTTCCGATATAAAGAAATATTCCTGACAATACAGCAACACCGATCACAACAAGCGCCATGATCCATAGATGTCTGGAAAGCAATGGATATTCATTACTTCCAAGCACTGAATCAATCGTAAATCGAAAGATCTGCGGGGTTAGCGAATTTAATATCGTTGTAATCAGTGACGCAAATACCGCCATGATAAAATATCTTTTTGCACCGGTAAAAAATCTTGCTGTTATGCGAAACTTTCTGCTTTGTGCCTTCATTTTCTATCTCCTTGCCATATATTACTAATCTAAGTGGCTTCTAATAAAGTTTCCTGTATCAAAAAAAGAATCCCAGACATTCGCCTGGGATTACATTCTTATTATTTAAAATTAAGCTAATTTTGCTTTTGCAGCTTCTGCAAGTGCAGCAAATCCCTCTGCATCATTAACTGCCATCTCAGCTAACATGTTTCTGTTGATCTCGATATCAGCTAATTTTAAACCGTGCATCAATTTGCTGTAAGAAAGACCATTCATTCTTGCAGCAGCGTTGATACGTGCAATCCAGAGCTGACGCATCTGACGTTTACGTTCTTTTCTTCCTGCGTAAGAAGATGTAAGAGCTCTCATTACAGACTGTTTTGCTACTCTGTACTGTTTAGAGCGTGCTCCTCTATATCCTTTTGCTAACTTTAAAGTTCTGTTATGTTTCTTTCTAGCGTTCATTCCGCCTTTAATTCTTGCCATTCTTATTTTCCTCCTTCAATACTTCTACGATATCTTACAGATATGGTAATACTTTCTTCATGTTCTTTACATTTGTTGCATCAGTAATGATTGATTTTCTAAGATTTCTTTTTCTCTTTGTAGATTTCTTAGTTAAGATATGGCTCTTGTAAGCTTTGTTTCTTTTTAATTTTCCTGTACCTGTTTTTTTGAAGCGCTTTGCTGCCGCTCTATTTGTTTTGATTTTTGGCATGATAATATTCCTCCTTAAATTTGTAAAATGTATTTTTAACGTTTTTCAGTTAAAACCATGCTCATGCTTCTGCCTTCCTGCTTCGCCGGTTTCTCGATAACAGCAACATCTGCGAGCATCTCGGCAAAATCATCCAGAATGTGTTTGCTCTGCTGCATATGTGCCATCTCACGACCTCGGAAACGCAGAGTAACCTTTACTTTATTTCCTTTTGTGATGAATTTCTTTGCATTATTCATCTTTGTATTAAGATCGTTCGTATCAATATTCGGAGAAAGACGAACCTCTTTTACTTCAACAGTTTTCTGCTTTTTCTTTGCCTCTTTCTCTTTTCGTGCCAGCTCATACTTATATTTACCGTAATCGATGATTTTACACACCGGCGGCTGAGCCTTTGGAGCAATCTTTACAAGATCAAGCTCTGCTTCTCTTGCAAGCTTCATGGCATCCTTAGATGACATAATACCAAGCTGTTCTCCATCTTCACTAATCACACGAACCTCTTTGTCTCTGATCTGCCCGTTAATCATTAAATCGCTAATGTTCCTGCACCCCCATCATAAAAAAATAAGTGAATAGTTTTCAGACTATCCACTTACGCATTCATACAAAAATCTACATAATACTAGAGATTTCTATTTGCAATATCAACCAGTAGTCACCCAATCGTGCTATGGTGAGAGTGGACACTCTGCTTCGTTTTCGTTTTCACAAGTTATAATTTAACATATATAAAAACATCTGTCAATAAATATTTTTTAGATTCCGCTCTGTTTTTTCTTGCCTTTTTTTCATTTTCATGGCATAATAGTCACAATCTAACTTTAATCTATTAAGAGTTTAGAGTAATAGAGTAAATGAATTTATATTGAGGAGGATTTTCTATGCAACAAAAGAGAAGTAATTTTTCCAGCAAACTGGGGTTTGTGCTGGCTGCATCAGGTTCTGCCGTAGGACTTGGAAATATCTGGCGCTTCCCATACCTTGCTGCCCAGTACGGAGGGGGAACTTTCCTTCTGATTTATTTGATTCTGGCAGTTACATTTGGTTTTTCATTAATGATCGCTGAAATCGCAATCGGAAGAAAAACCGGACTTAGTGCAATTGGAGCATTCAAAGCTCTCGACAAGAGATTCGGCTTCCTGGGAGTTCTGGCTTCCCTTGTTCCAATCATCATTTTCCCATATTATTCTGTAATCGGTGGATGGGTAATGAAATACTTTAGCGTATTTTTAACAGGCGGTGTACATGCGGCTGCAAAAGATGACTACTTCACAAGCTTCATCGGCGGAACTTTCGAACCACTTGGCTGGTTTTTCCTGTTCATCGCCATCACTGCTATCATTGTATTGTGCGGTGTAGAAAAAGGTATTGAGAAAGTAAGCAAAGTTATGATGCCGATCCTTGTAATACTGACTGTTTTCATTGCAGTATATGGACTCACTCTGGATGGCGCTATGGACGGTTTTGTCTACTATGTAAAACCACATATGTCTGATGTATCAGTTAAAACCATTCTCGCAGCAATGGGACAGCTCTTCTATTCTATGTCGCTTGCTATGGGTATTATGGTTACATATGGTTCTTATATGAAGAAAGACAATAATCTTGAGAGCTCTGTAAGACAGATTGAAATCTTCGATACAGCGATTGCTTTCTTAGCAGGTCTTATGATCATTCCGGCAGTATTTGTATTCTCCGGTGGAGATACTTCTACTTTAAATGCAGGTCCTGGTCTTATGTTTATGACTCTGCCAAAGGTATTTGAAAGTATGAAGCTCGGCGGCTTTATCGGATGCCTGTTCTTCGTGATGGTATTCTTTGCTGCACTTACATCTGCGATTTCCCTGATGGAGACTATCGTATCTATCTTCCAGGATAAGTTCCACTGGACAAGAAAAGCTACCTGCTTATTCGTAACTGCACTGTCACTTCTTCTTGGAGTACCATCTTCTCTCGGATTCGGACCACTTGCTTTCATCAGCTGGATGGGACTGTCAATCCTTGACATTATGGACTTCATCAGTAACAGCGTACTTATGCCGATCGTTGCAATCTTCACTTGTATCTTCGTTGGTTACATTATCAAGCCGAAGACAATTGCAGACGAAGTTAAAATCACAAACGGCAAGTTCAAAGGCGAGAAACTTTTCACTATCATGATCAAATGGGTTGCTCCGATCTTCTTAGTATTAATTCTTGCAAGTTCTGTTGCAAGCGCTATGGGATGGTTTGTAATCTAAAAAATATAATAAAGAATATAATAAAAATAAGACCAGCAGCTAAAGTGTTGGTCTTATTTTTCATTATAAAATGATACATTTTCTAACTTACGATCCAGCTTTCAATCTCTTCTGCTCCGGCATATTTCTCTAAGTATTTTCGTCCGAATTCCAATGCCTTCTCCAAATCATCGTTGTCTGATCTACTTATCTCTCATTTCCCATACAGAACAACGCCAGTACTCCCGGACCGGTATGGCTTCCGATCACAGTTCCGATATTGTTGATCAGTATGTCCTGAATTCCCATTTTTTCACGCACTAATCCGGCAAGGTATTCTGCATCTTCCAGACAGTCTCCGTGCGTAATCATAACAAGGTCATTTTCATATCCCTCATACTGCTTCAATGCCATATCTACCAGTTTATGAATCGACTTCTTACGCCCGCGCTCTTTGCCGATCACCTGAAGGCATCCTTGATTATCCATATGGATGATTGGTTTGATCTGCACCATTGTTCCGAGAATTGCAGCCGTTTTAGAGACTCTTCCGCCTCTCTGCAAATGATTAAGATCATCCACCGTCACGTTGTGACAAACATGAAGCTTATTCTCTTCCACCCACTGTGCAAGTTCATCGATCGTCATTCCTTCTTCTTTTCTCTTCAATGCATAGTATAACAGAAGCCCTTCACCAAGGCAGGCACACAACGTATCGATTACAATTATTTTTCGCTCAGGATATTCTTCTGCCAGCTCTTCCGCCGCAATCCTCATACTGTTATATGTTCCACTGAGCCCAGAGGAAAATCCCAGATGCAGGATATCATTTCCGGCCTTTAAAATAGGTTCGAACTTCTCTTTTGCCTCTTCTGGATTCATCTGTGTCGTAACAGCCATCTTCCCTTCACGCAGCTTTTGAAAAAATTCTTTGTGAGACAAGCCCGACATATCTTCGTATGTCTCACCATCAATGGTATATCTCAACGCCATAACCGGAATATTTCTCTCTTCCAGCCATTCTTTCGGAAGGTCAACGGTACTGTTTACTGTGATTACATAGTTTCCCATATCTATTATCCTCCTTATTCCCAGATAAAATTCTTTTTTATTTTACCACATCCGAATAAGGTTGTAAAATATAACATCCTCGGATTCTGATTCCGCCTTCTAGTTTAATTTTACATTGAGATAGCTTCTGCCGGAAAGTGTTTTATTAAAACAAATGCTCACAATCACAACGATTGTCCCTGCCAAAAAGCCAATCCAATTGAACACCGCCGTAAGCAAAAGAAGCTGAAGTCTCATAAATTTCAACGCATATCCGAGTTCAAAATTAGGCTGCGTATAATTTGCAACTGCAACAAATGCCATATACAGCATGACCTCGGAGTTAAACCAGCCTGATTTTACCGAAAATTCTCCCATGACAAGACCGGCGATCACACTCAGCGGTGTACTTAACATACTCGGTGTGTTTAAAGCAGCAAGCCTGAGTCCGTCAATGGCAACTTCCAGCATAAGAAGCTGAAAAATAAGCGGTATATTCACCGTATCCTTCACCACTACAAAATAAAACATTTTCGGCAGCCATTCCAGATTCTGCATAAACAGCAAAAACACCGGTGTTAAAAATACAGTCAGGAAACTGATCAGACCTCTGGAAGCTTTCAAGTATATGCTTGTCAGTGTCGGAAAATAATAGTCATTTGCTTCTTCTATAATATCGTATACAGAAGTAGGAAGTATCATTGCCGATGGGGAATTATCTACAAGAATAACGACTTTCCCTTCCAGCAAGCACGCCGCAGCCGTGTCCGGTCTCTCTGTAAATTTGAATTTAGGAAATGGATTATACCATTTTCTTTTAAACAAACATTCTGCAAGGCTTTGTTGATTCATTCTAAGATCATCGGTCTTTATACTTTTGATCCTGTTTGAGACATTTTCCAGAAGCTTGGCGTCTACCCGGTCATTCATATAGCAGATTGCGACATCCGTTCGAGAGCTGTCCCCAACTTCCGTCATCTCCATCACAAGATGCGGATCACGGATTCTGCGCCTCATAAGCGCTGTATTAAATACGATAGTTTCCACAAACCCGTCTCTTGATCCCCTAAGAGACTTATCTTTATCCGGCTCGTCCACGCTCCGCGCGGGATATGTCCGACAGTCTATGGCAATTGCCGCTTCGTACCCGTCTATAAAGAGACACGTCACCCCGGACAACACATTTTTTAATACTTGATCAAAATCTCCGAGTATATCTACTTCTACATAGGGAATACATTGTCTTGCAAATTGTGTAGCATCCTCCGGAAGATCCTGTTCTTTGACTTTCATCATCGAATCCATAATCTTCAGCATAACTTCATCCTTCGTAAAGCCATCAATAAAATAGAAAGAAGCAACTCTTCCTCCAATCATAAGATCTCTCTGTATGATATCAAAACTATCCCTCACCGGAAGGATTTGATTCATATATGACGCATTCGCCTCTCTGGACGCTGTGACTTTTTTCATATCCCGCATAGTTTTCCTCCATTACCTCTGCTTATTTTACATTCTCTTATACTTATTTTTATCTTCTCCGTAAATGAAGGAAAATATCCATTTTCAAGAAAAAAGACAGAAGCCTCTTTTGCTTCTGTCCTTCTCCCGCCATCTTTTGGCTTATCTATTTGTAGTACTCCCAAACCCGCCATTTCGGGCTTCTGTTACCTCGTCGTCAACCGTTATTCCGTATTCTACGAAAATCCCCTGCATAAATCCCGTTCCAGCCGGAATATTTACGCTCTTTCCTTCTTTGCTGTCATTCGTGATCTTTGCAAAAATATGCCCTTCATTGTCCGACATATAATAATCACTGTCTATAATTCCAACCGTATTATTTAGCTGAAGGCGATATTTGAATCCGAGTCCGCTTCTCGGATAACACTTCAGCACCCAGTCTGTTGCAATTTTTACACGAATTCCTGTCGGAATCTTTACCGTCTCCCCCGGTTCCAGAGAAAGATCTATCGGGGCAAAGAAATCATATCCTGCCGATCCCCTTGTCGCTCTTCGCGGAAGCTTCAAAGAATCATAAACCTCTCTTATCAACTTCTCATCACATTCTCCGAATGAATCCCGATATCCTTCCGCAAACTGTTCAAAACTTACCTTTAAAAATTCTGCCACTCTTTTTGCCATATAGTTCCTACTCTTTCCTCTTTATAATCAGCTATATTTAGTAGATTTTTATGATTTTATCACAATATCCTGTATTCCCTAACTATCTTAGCACCGGTCCATCTAACAGTCAATGCCATCCCTTAAAAAAGTCAAAAAAAATAGAACTCCAAAAAGGAGTTCTATTTTCGTCTGTTTCCATCAATTTATGTTTCTATCAATTTATGTTCCCATCAATTTATTATCTGCTTTTAACAACCGGAACCGGAGTATCATCCTTAGCATCCAGATCGTTGATATATTTCTTTGTCTCTTTCACGATCATATTAGACAGGAGTAATACTGCAATCAAGTTCGGTATTGCCATCAATGCGTTCAATGTATCTGCAATCAACCATACAAGATCAAGTGCAACTACAGGAGCAATTGCTGCAACTGCGATATAGAGAATACGATAAACAATTAATACGCCTTTTCCTGCTCTGCCTGCAAAATATTCTACACAACGCTCTCCGTAATATGCCCATCCGAGAATGGTAGAATAAGCAAAGGAGATCATACCAAGTGTTAAAATAATTGGTCCAAGATACGGAATCTGACCGAATGCAAGAGAAGTTAAAACACCACCGTCAGAAACTTCATTTGCATTGATTGTAGGATTCTTCATAATTGTTGTTACAAGAACAAGACCTGTCAATGCACATACAACTACTGTATCCCAGAATGTACCAGTAGAAGATACTAATGCCTGACGAACCGGATTTCTTGTCTGTGCTGCCGCTGCTGCGATCGGAGCAGAACCAAGACCGGATTCGTTAGAGAACAATCCTCTCGCAACTCCGTACTGGATTGCATAACGGATACCTGTACCAACAAGACCACCTGCAGCCGCACCCGGTGTAAATGCCAGTTTACAGATTGTTGCCAGTGCCGGAATAATATAATCATAGTTCATACAAAGGATAATCACACATCCGAGTACGTAGAAAATAGCCATAAACGGAACAAGCTTCTCACATACATTTGCAATTGCCTTAATACCGCCAAAAATAACGATTGCTGTAAGAATTGCAACTACTACACCCACGATCCACGCCGGAACACCAAAGTTCTCTCGGCACACCGTTGCAATTGCATTTACCTGTGTAGCACAACCAATACCAAAGGAAGCAAAACCTGCTAAAATAGCAAATAACATTCCGAGCCATTTCATGTTCAGGCCTCTCTCCAAAGCATACATGGCACCGCCCTGCATACGTCCGTCTTCTGTCTTCACTCTGTATTTAACAGCGATCAGAGACTCCGCATATTTCGTTGCGATTCCAAATACACCTGTAAGCCAAGTCCACAGAACCGCTCCAGGCCCTCCGAGGGCAATTGCTGTACCTACACCGATAATATTACCGGTTCCGATGGTAGCCGCAAGAGCTGTTGTCAATGCTCCAAACTGTGATACTTCACCTTCTGCATCTGGATCTTTTGCCACTGATAATTTGATACCTTTAGATATGGTCTTTCGTTGAATAAACCCGGTTCTTATTGTAAGGAAAACATGCGTTCCAAACAATAGAATAATCATCGGCCAGCCCCATACAACACCATTGATTTTACCTACAACGTTATTAATTGCATCAAACATATTATGCCCCCTTTTCTTTCTCTTCGTCCTGAAGAATTTTTTCACGTTTTTACTTTAAGAATATTCTAACTTATCTCGTTAAAATTGGCAACAATTGTTATATTATTGTCATTTATTTCGTTATTTTAACTAACATTGTATTAATATTCTTTATTTTTGACTTTGTTAAATGAGTAACTATAGCCTTTTAATCACCATTTTGACCTTTTAAATTGTACATTATTTTTTCTTAATATTCTTTATTCAGAATTTTCTAGACAATTTGCACAAACGTGTTTACAACTCGGGAGGGACGATTTTCACATGAACAAGATTCTGAACTTCCTTTCGTAATTGATTCCGATACACTTTTCCGTCATATCTGTGAATCTGAGTTGTTGTAATTCCAAGCTGTTCAGCCATCTGCTCCATTGAGGCTCCGTAAGAGGACAATGTAAATCCACAAGTATTTCTAAGGCTCCTTGCACTATAGGATGGAATCCCGGCAATGGAAGTATATTTCTTCATTAATCTGCTGATAAACATTATATTTAATTGATTGCCTCGCCTATTATAGAATAGCCATTGATTTTCCTTACGTTCTTCCAGATAGGAAAGAAGGATTTTTTCTGCATCTTCCGGTACATAGATAAGTTCTTTTTTGCCTTGTATTTCTACATACATTCCATTTTCATATCGATAAAAATCATTGGGCGATAAATTAATAATCTCTGTGGAGCTCATTCCCATCCGATATAAAAAAGTAAAAATACAATACGCCATTCGATTTCCTTTTGCCGCTTCAAAGAGCTTATCTATATCTCTGACCAGTACAGATTTCGCAAGTTTTTCCTGTTTTTCCATCAACTGCAGATATGGTTCGTACAAATCACTAAACTCCAGCCGCAGGCCATCCTCTTCTTTTCTTTCACAAATGTACTGTGCAAAGGAATGAAGCTCCCGAAACTTTTTTGCTGCGGTAGAGCCTTTGAGTTGCCCCTCTTCCACTCTCTCTTTCATATAATGATAATAATCATCTACGTCTGTACAGCTAAGCTTTAAAAAATCTTTGCCTGTATATTCCATGATTTCATCAAGATCACTTTGATAAGAGGCTTCTGTTGTCTGACTTTTAAAATGGCTTTTAAAATCTATCCATATTCTCATTGTAAGCTCCGAAGCAAACTGGCTTTTCATAATACCCCCTCCTTGCTTGTCTGGGTAGTGTCAAAAACTACCTGTTTTTTATTGTTTAAATCTATTAAAAACCTTGATTTTATGGGAAGTTGCAAATAAAAAGAGCATTTACCTCCCATTTTTGATATAATGTCCTCGACCAAAAT
>UQRE01000052.1 GCA_900543415.1 uncultured Dorea sp.
CGGAAGAAAGGAACTACCATGGGAGCGCACCGATAAGGCAGAACAGCTCCGTAATGCGGTGATCTGATGTCTTGGGTTACGGAAGAAGAGTATCAGGCAGCCAAGCAGGTGCGGGCATATGAGTATTTGCAAACATACCAACCGGGAAGGCTGAAAAAGACAAGGACAAGAAACGAATGGCAGCTTCAGGACCATGACAGTTTTAAGATCAATGAGATCACCAGTAAATGGCATTGGAAATCCAGAAATATCGGTGGAATGTCTGCCCTCCGATTTTTGATGCAGGTAGATGGTATAGGATATACGGAAGCCGTAAAGATCTTGTGTGAGCAGACGCCTGTGTATGTTCCCAGAGCAGAACCAGCGCCTAAAAAGAAGCCCTTTACCTTGCCCCTGCCCAATGACAGTTTTTACCGGGTGCGGAGATATTTGAACCAAAGGGGAATCCGGGATGAGGTACTGGATTACTGTGTGCAGCTTGGAATCCTGTATGAGAGCGCCCCTACCATAACGCTGTTTTTGTTGGCATGGATGAACAGGGACGTGCAAGGTATGCGTTCCTGCGGGGAATCTATGACAACCGGGGAAAGAGTTTCCGGATGGAACAGGAAGGCAGTGAAAAGCAGTACAGCTTTTGTGTTCCGCCCCTTGGGAAAAGCTGCCGGGTGGCAGTATATGAAGCCTGTATTGACGTCCTGGCTCATATGACACTGGAAGGGAATGCGGATAAATACCGCCTGTCTTTGGGCGGTGTCGCTGCACCGAAGGAAGGGACCAGGCAGAACGTCAGAAAGATGAAAGTACCGGATGCATTGGAACATTTTTTGAAACAGCATCCGGAGGTGACAGAGATTGAAATCTGCACCGATCATGATTTTGCCGGACGATGGGCGTGTGCTCAGTTAAAAGAGCAGTACGAAAAAGAATATGTTGTTTTTTGCAACCTGCCCTCAATAGAGGGTGCTGATTATGGAGAGCTGGCAAGGCAGGCGCGGGAAAAACAGCAGAAACAGCGAAGAGAACGTGGGAGGTGAAGCGAATGGAAGATACCATAAAAATAGAATTGCTGACACCACTGACAGGGAATTTCACATCCAGAGAACTGGAAAGGCAGTGGGAAGAGGGGGAATACGAGTACGATGTTTATGAGGGGCTGTCACTGGAAGGGGCAGACATAGGACATTACAGGAGAACACATAGATACAGATAATGAGTATATGTATTATTATTCGGTTGAGTTTGTAAAATAAGAATAGCAAAAAGAGAGAAGAGGATGCCATGGAATCGTTGATTTGATGATTCCGTGGCATCCTCTTTTGGAGGGGAAACTGGATTTATGATATTGTGGATTTTAGAACTTGTTTCTTATCTTTCGGTACTCTCTTGGGGAATATCCTTTCAGTTTGTGGAAAAGCCGGCTGAAATAAAGCTGATTATCATACCCGACGATTTTAGAAATTTCATTGATGGAATAGGTTGTTGTTTCAAGTAACATCTGGGCATTGTTAATTCGGATTCCCACAATAAACTGCATTGGTGTAGAACCTGTGTATTTTTTGAAGTTCCGGATAAACCAGCTGACACTCATTCCACGTGAGGCAGCATAATCATCTATGCTAATATTCTGGTTATAATTTTCACTGAAAAAGGTAACTGCGTTATCCATCTCGTGATCCAGGTATTCATTTTTCGAGATATGTTCCCTGGTCAGTTCCCGATGAAAGATGATAAGAAGATGACGGAGCAGAAGGACAAGCATTTCCTCATAATTATCTTGGCAACGCTGAAGCTCGATGATAATACGCTTGAAAATCTGTTCGTATTCCATAGAGGTTCCGACCTGAAATACACGCTCTTTATCCGGGAATCCATATTGCCGTAGGATATTTTTTACATTGTTGCCTGTAAAATGAATCCAGTATACTTCTGTCTTATCTTTTCCATAATATTCATATTTCTGAAGTTCCTTCGGTCTGTACAGTACAATATTACCGGCGGGGACAATCGTTTCGTTATCCACATTGTCAAAATGAAAATGCCCACAACCAGCAGTGATATAGATAATCTGATAATCCAGGCGCCCCCTTGGACGGTAGGTTGGTAACTTTGGATGGCTGAAAAGGCGGTAAGTACCGCAACTTCCTACAACCAGTGGGCGACTTTTGTCTTTGAAATCCATATGGGAGTGGTTTAAATAACCGGTATTCATATACATATGGTAGAACCTCTTTTCCTTTTTTTTGTTATTGTATCATTTAGTGCATATTTTGTCTAATCCAATTCATAGACATGTTTTGCAGATTAGGATAAGATATATATAGCAAAACAGAGAAACGTAAACATAAAAGTAAAAGACAAGGTTTGCTGTGGAAAAACAAAGTGCAAAAAATGTATATGTATTAAAGGAGAGTTATTTATGATTGTACCACGTTATTATGAGGATTTAAGCGTACTGCATGAAAATACAATGCCAGCCAGAGCCTATTTTATTCCGGCATCCAAAAGAATGGATAACCTGGTGGAGCACAGGGAAGAGTCAGACCGAATGCAGTTATTGAACGGAATTTGGAAGTTCCAGTATTTTAACAGTATCTATGATGTTCAGGAACCCTTCTTTGAGAAAGATTATGATACAGAAAATTTTGATGAGATTCAGGTTCCGAGTGTATGGCAGATGGCAGGATATGACACACATCAGTATACAAACATCAGGTATCCGTTCCCATTTGATCCACCGTATGTACCACAGGATATTCCATGTGGAACATATGCACATACCTTTGTTTATCACAAAGATGAAAATGCACCAAAAGCTTTCTTGAATTTTGAAGGAGTAGACAGTTGCTTTTATGTATGGATCAATGGCTCTTATGTAGGGTATAGCCAGGTTTCTCATATGACCAGTGAGTTTGATATCACCGACCTCCTTCGGGACGGAGAGAACAGCATAGCGGTTCTGGTCATGAAGTGGTGTGATGGTTCCTATTTGGAAGATCAGGACAAATTCCGTATGAGTGGTATTTTTCGGGATGTATACATTTTGAAACGCCCAAAACAGGCAATCAGTGATTATCATATTAAAACAAGAATTGAGGATATGCTTGCGAAAGTAGAAATTGAAATGAAATTCTACTCTCCGTTAAATGTAAAAATTTCGATTGAAGATAGAAACGGAGCAGTTGTAGCACTAGGAAGTATTGCTGAAGAAGGAACAGCTGTATTAGAAATCGCAAGTCCGGAACTTTGGAATACAGAAAATCCATATCTATATAAACTGATTCTTGAAACAGAGAATGAAGTAATTGTAGATCGCATTGCATTAAGAAAGATAGAGATTAAAGACCAGGTTATTTATTTAAATGGACAGAAGATTAAATTCCGTGGTGTCAATCGACATGATTCTGATCCGGTTACTGGATTTACAATCAATCCGGAACAGATTACAACCGATCTTACGTTAATGAAGCAGCATAATTTTAATGCGATCCGTTCCAGCCACTATCCGAACGCACCATTTTTCTATGAAATGTGTGACAAGTATGGATTCATGGTAATAGATGAAGCAGATATTGAAGCTCATGGTCCATTTATGATCTACAGAAAAGAAGACACCGATTACAATCGGTTCAAACGATGGAATGAGAAGATTGCAGATGATCCGGTATGGGAAGAGGCAATCGTTGATCGAGTAAAACTCATGGTGGAACGTGACAAAAACCGTTTCTGTATTGTTATGTGGTCAATGGGAAATGAGAGTGCTTATGGCTGCAACTTTGAAAAAGCACTGGAATGGACAAAGAATTTTGATCCAGACCGTATCACACAATATGAGAGTGCAAGATATCGTAATTATGATGAAACATATGATTACAGCAATCTGGATGTGTACAGCCGGATGTACCCGGCGTTTTCCGAAATTCAGGAATATCTGGATAAAGATGGAAGCAAACCCTTTCTTTTGGTAGAGTACTGTCACAGTATGGGAAACGGACCTGGAGATTTTGAAGATTACTTCCAGATGATTCAGGATAATGATAAAATGTGTGGCGGTTTTGTCTGGGAATGGTGTGACCATGCGATTGCTCATGGAACTGCTGAGAATGGAAAGACTATATATGCTTATGGGGGCGACCATGGCGAAGAAATTCATGATGGCAACTTCTGTATGGATGGATTAGTATATCCGGACAGAACGGTACATACAGGACTTTTGGAATACAAGAATGTTTATCGCCCGGCAAGGGTTATTTCCTATGACAAAGAAAGCGGAGAACTGGTGCTTCATAACTACATGGATTTTGATAATCTGAAAGATTATGTGAAAATCAGCTATGAATTGACACAGGATGGACTTTTGATTGGGAAAGGAAAACTTGCTGAAGTATCTGTGGTACCACATAGTGAAGGAAAAACAAACCTGCAGGTCAACGTTCCGGAAAATGGAAAATGTTATTTAAAACTCACTTACCACCTGAAAAAAGAAATGCCTCTGCTGGAAGAGGATTATATCCTTGGATTTGATGAGATCGAAGTAAGCCAGAAGGATGCCAAATGCCAGTTAGCAGAAAAATGGGTTGAAAAAACAGTGACGGATTCTGAATTACAGGTGAGTGAAGATGATACCCAGATTCATATCAAAGGCCGTGAATTCGCATATACAATCGACCGACGGACTGCACTTTTTACAGAGATGAAATTTGCAGGTCGGGAATATCTGAACCACCCGATGGAATTAAATATCTGGAGGGCACCAACAGATAATGATATGTACATCAAGTCTGAATGGAAGAAAGCCCATTATGATAAAGCTTATACAAGAGCTTACACGACAGAGGTCGTGCAGGGAAAGCATGGTGTGAAAATTACAAGCCATGCATCCGTTGTGGCAGAGACAGTACAGAAGATTCTTGATGTGACGATCACATGGAAAATAGAAGCTGCTGGAAAGATTGATGCAGATATTGCAGTAACAAAAGATGATGAATTTCCGGACCTGCCAAGATTTGGTGTGAGGATGTTCCTGGATAAAAAACTTTCAGCTGCACGATACTTTGGAATGGGACCACAGGAAAGCTATTGTGACAAACATCAGGCTGCGAGCCACGGTTTGTATCAGGCAAATGTAGATGATTTGCATGAGGATTATATTCGCCCACAGGAAAATGGAAGCCATTATGATTGTGAATATGTAGAGCTTAACAACAGCCGATATGGAATTGTGGTCTCTGCGGAAAATGCCTTCTCATTCAATGCTTCTTATTATACGCAGGAAGAACTTGAGGAGAAAACGCATAATTATGAACTGACAGAATCAGATAGTGTAGTATTTTGTGTTGACTATGCACTAAATGGCATTGGTTCTAACAGTTGTGGTCCAGTTGTATTGGAGCAGTACCGATTTGATGATGTATTATTCCGGTTCCAGTTTACACTGATACCGTATATAAAGGGATAATAAAGTTTCATGTAACCCGTAAACAAGGAAAGAGAGTCTGATTGTTATGTAAAGTCCGGATATACAGAGCAATCAGACAAAAACAGAGAAAAAACTAGAATTAGATATCATACTCTGTTAGACATCTTGAAATTCTAAGTGCGATGAAGATGAGGAGCAAAGAAATTCGATGGAAGAAAAAAAGTATTTGAAATGGTATAACAAAATTGGATATGGATCAGGCGATATTGCAGGTAATGTAGTCTATGCGTTCCTGACATCTTTTATGATGGTCTATTTGACGGACGCAGTAGGACTTGCTGCAGGTGTCGTAGGTACCCTGATTGCCGTATCAAAACTATTTGACGGTTTTACGGATATATTTTTTGGATCAATGATTGACAAAACACACAGTAAAATGGGAAAAGCGAAACCCTGGATGCTATATGGATATATTGGTTGTGCCATTACGCTGGTCTGCTGTTTTGCAGTACCAGTCAGCTTGGGAACAACGGCTAAATATGCATGGTTCTTTATCTCTTACACACTGTTAAATGGTGTGTTTTATACAGCAAACAATATTGCTTATTCAGCACTTACGTCACTGATTACAAAGAACAGCAAAGAGCGTGTGCAGATGGGATCTTACCGTTTTATTTTTGCGTTTTCAACAAGTCTTCTGATTCAGGCAATTACAGTTGGATTTGTAGATAAATGTGGTGGAGATGCTGCAGCATGGAGAACGGTTGCTATTATCTATGCAATCATTGGTCTTGTCGTAAATACGATTTCAGCACTTTCTGTTAAGGAACTTCCTGAGGAAGAACTTAACGAAGGAGAAGTAAAGGATGATAATGAAAAGTACGGAATGGTACAGGCATTCAAGCTTCTTGTTAAAAACAAATATTACATGATGATTTGTGGAACATATATTTTACAGCAGTTATATGGTGCCATGATTGGAGCTGGCATTTATTACATGACATGGGTACTGAAAAATAAGAATTTGTTTGGACAATTTGCATGGGCAGTAAATATTCCACTGATCATTGCCCTGATTTTCACACCGACATTAGTTGGTAAGTGGAAAGGTATGTATAAACTGAACTTAAGAGGTTATGTCTTAGCAGTCATCGGTAGAGCACTTGTTGTTGTTGCAGGATATATGGGCAGTGTTCCGCTGATGATCGCATTTACAGCTCTTGCAGCCTTAGGTCAGGGACCATGGCAGGGAGATATGAATGCAGTTATCGCATCCTGCTCTGAATACACTTATCTTACACAGGGAAAGAGAATTGACGGAACGATGTACTCTTGTACTTCTCTTGGCGTAAAAATCGGTGGAGGTATTGGAACCGCTGTTGTTGGATGGATGCTTGAGTTCAGTGGATATATCGGAACAAATGCAACTCAGCCGCAGTCTGCACTTGATATGATGCAGTTTATGTATCTTTGGCTTCCGTTAATCTTTGATGTATTGATTATGTTTGTACTTTCAAGAATGAATGTAGAAGATGCAAATAAAAAACTGAAAGCAGAAAAAGGAATTGCTGCAGATGAAGTAACAGATGCATCAGACATAAATTAGAATTGACAGGAGAAAGCGTTGTCTGGTCATTGCTCGATGAGACAGTGCTTTTTTCTATATATAAAGTGATTGAACTGTATTTTGAAAATAAAAAAGGACCACTTCATTTTTGTGAAATGGCCTTAAGAAAATATTCAGTTTTCACAAAATAGTCCTTTTAGTATTTATACATGGTAAGGATGCTCAAAATATTCAGTGTAGAATACTAAAAGGTCATTCAGATATTTTTTTAGGTTGCTCATTTGCAATTCCTCCTTTCCTTATTTACAAGTTGATTATAAGATAGGTGTAAAAGGATTGCTTGCCAAATCGAAAGAAGATATAGACAAATGTTGCAAAGGGGAGTATTTCATGCAGTTAAAATATGTTGACACAAAAGAGGAGATCATAGCAATAAATAGGAAGTCAAAACATATTGAACCACATCTTCATAATGCACTGGAGATCGTTTGTGTAACAAGTGGAGCATTAGAACTTGGTGTCGGACAGGAACTATACCATATGGAAAAAGGAGATATAGGCTTTGTATTTCCAGATGTTATTCATCACTATCAGGTACTGACACCCGGTGTAAATAAAGCGACTTATCTGATTGCATCGCCATTTACGATAGCCAAATTTGCAGATATCATGCAATCCATGGCTCCTGAATACCCAATCATCAAAGCGGAAAAGGTTGAACCGGAGGTATATAGGGTTATAAATGCAATTTTAGAGACAGAACAGTCGGATATTACTGTTGCACAGGCATATCTTCAAATTGTGTTGGCACGCTGCATAGGAAAATTAAATTTGGTAGAAAAGAGTAATGTGGGGAGCAACGATCTTATTTACCAGACAGTTTCCTATATATCAGCAAATTTTAAGAAGAAGTTTTCTCTGGAAGAGATGGCAAAAGATCTGGGGGTGAGCAAATATGTTTTATCCAGACTCTTTTCCAAAACATTCCATAGAAACTTTAATCAATATCTTAACGATGCAAGGCTGAACTATGCATGCCATCGTTTGGAAAATACGAGTGATTCTATTACAAACATTTGTCTGGATAGTGGATTTGAAAGTCAGAGAACATTTAACCGAGTATTTAAAGAAAGATATAAAATATCACCGAGTGATTATCGGAGTATTTGTGTGAAAGAGATGTTGTCATAAAAGGTTCTGTTGATAGAAATATTTACTTTGATTTCACAGTACTATGTATTTGATTTCACAGTACTATGTATTTGATTTCACAGTACTATGTATTTGATTTTATGTGTGGATGATATAATATAAAAATATTTGTAGAAAATAGCGCTTTATTTTATTATGAAAAGAGCAAGGTGTATTCTAAAGAAACAAGAAAGGCAGGGCGCATATGAACATGAGAAAATCCATAATCGATTTTAATGAAAAAAAAGGATTCATCTGTGATATGGATGGTGTGATTTATCATGGCAATCAGATATTGCCAGGTGTTCCAGAATTCATCCAGTGGTTGCATGATGAAAAGAAAGAATATTTATTTTTGACAAATAATAGTGGATATACACCACGGGAATTAAATCAGAAACTGGCAAGGATGGGACTTGATGTGCCAGAAGAACATTTTTACACCAGCGCATTGGCAACAGCCGCTTTTTTAAAGGAACAGGCGGCAGGCTGTTCAGCATTTGTGATAGGAGAAGCAGGTCTCTTAAATGCACTTTATGATGTTGGCATTACAATGAATGATGTAAATCCGGATTATGTTGTTGTGGGAGAGGGACGATCCTATTCATTGGATACCTTAACGAAAGCAACGAATTTAGTTCTGAAGGGAGCTAAGTTGATTGGAGCAAACTCGGATGTTTCCGGACCAATCGAGAACGGAATCGCTCCTGCCTGTCGTGCATTGATTGCCCCAATTGAAATGGCAACAGGTACACAGGCATATTTCTGTGGGAAACCGAATCCACTGATGATGAGAACAGGATTGAATATGCTTGGATGTCATTCAGCAGAAGCTGTAATGGTTGGGGATCGTATGGATACAGATGTGATTTCAGGAATGGAAAGTGGTATGTCTACTGTATTGGTTCTCTCTGGATGTTCAACGAAGGATACACTCAAAACTTATGCTTATCTTCCGACAATGGTATTGAATGGAGTGGGAGATATCGCCAGTATGGCAAAAGCAAAAGAGGAATAGTGTGATTAGGCAAATACCAGGAGGTAAAGTATATGATGAAACTTGATAATTTTGTAGGAATGATGACAGGACATTTTGATAATAAGGATCAATTTAATAAGATGCAGGCAGAAGGGAAAACATATCCATATGCGGAACATGTAAATACAATCTGTAATGACAAAATAAATAACCTTCCTGAAGATTTCAAAGGAAAATTTGTTGTTGAAGAGAGTTATTATGAAATTAATGGAAAACGTCATGCATCTCCACATCTTTTCCTTATCACGGAAATAGAACAGGGAATTTTACTTTCTTCTTATGAAATTCCAAAAGGAGAAGATAAAAATACATTTTCATATGATTCTATGAAGAATGTTGATTACTCTAAACTAGAAAAATCTGAAAAATTTAATCCGGCACTTTATCATGAAAAGGACGGAATCTGGGAGGGAGGCAGCACAAGCCAGTTCTCTCCGGTAATGACATTCAAACTTTGGGAAAAGTTTTCCAACAATTTTCTGGAAGTATCGGAAAGCATGGAAGTTAATGGAAAGAGAACTTTTGGATATGATGAACCAATAATTTATAAGCGTGTATAATCAAAGGTCTGCATATTGGGATGAACTTCAGTTTGTAGAGGACTCGATGAATTTGCGTAATATTGGGCGTTACATGAATGTTAATTTAAGGAAATAATATGGTAAGCAAAAGCGGGATAACTTTTCAAATCGTTCTATTGTTGCGTAGGTTATTAGCACTTAGAAGATGAAACATCTTAATTGAAGAATATTTAGGGCTAATGGAAAGTTAAATGTTGAATATCCGAATGGCGTTGAAGTGTAGAAAGAAAAATGAGAGGTAGAGAGCCTCATTATTAGCGAAAAGAAACATAAAAATAAGCGATATTATAAAAATTCTTTTTCAATTAAAAATAAGAAATAATTATCTGCCGTACGACGGCAAAAGAAAAAAGCCGTCGTACAGCAGTCATTTGACACGCCCGTATGAAACGGCGGCTTTGACTTTTCAAAGTCGCTGTTTCTTTGCGTTTACGCAAACTTATCATATTGAGTGAAGTATCGAAAACGAAAAATGGTGTACGCTAAAATCTTTATACAAAATATTTCTTTGATGCCGCAACAAGTGAGGGCAGCTTCAGGAGATCCCTGGAGAGGAAAAATCCTAATCCCATATATTTATTTTAAATAAAATCCTGTGGAGCCGATCAGCAGTCAGCCGTCTGATGATTTCCCAATTACAAGTCGGGACGTCGGGGACAAATAGGCTTGTATTTTACATATTTAGGGATAACAACAGTTAGAAAGTCGAGAGGAGATAAAGCAAAGATGGAAGATAGAAACGTCAGGCGTGGGGATATTTATCATGCCGACCTTGATCCTGTATTTGGAAGTGAACAGGGCGGTTATCGTCCGGTGCTGGTGATTCAGAACAATTCTTAAGGAAAGTATCAGATTCAGTGTAGCAACAAAAAAGAACAGTTTAT
>UQRE01000053.1 GCA_900543415.1 uncultured Dorea sp.
AACAATAGTTTACAGTGAAATTTAGTGCGAAATAAATTTACTTTTCAATGCTGTTTCTCCTTTAAAATATATCCTTTAAAAAATAGTTTCTTCACTTAAAACACATCCTTATCTCATTGCAACCTCTGGACGCTTAATAAACAATTCGCTATAATAAATTCATTAAATATTCCGTTACAACGCAAGGAGCTTTAAATGAACCGTACTATTAACTATAGAATTTTAAAAGAAAGCAATGGATTTCGCATTGAGCAATTTTTAAAACATAAAGGCTATTCTTCACAAAATCTTACCCAGATTAAGCAAATGCCAAGAAGTGTTCTCGTCAATGGGAAACACTGTTATATGCGCGATATTTTGCAAAGCGGCGACCTTCTTACAATTTGCATTCAAGAAAATAATTGCTCGGAAAAGATTCCTCCTACCCCGCTCCCTCTTGATATTGTATATGAAGATGAAGATATTATTGTTATTAATAAATCCGCCGGAATGCCAATCCATCCTTCCATGAATAATTACACGAATTCTATGGCGAATGCTCTTGCTTGGTATTACCAGCAGCAAAACAAACCTTTCATTTTCCGGTGCAGTAATCGTCTTGACCGAGATACGTCCGGTCTCACCGTTGTTGCGAAACATCTTGTCAGCGGAAATATTTTATCCTGCATGGTTCGGGACCACAAGATTGAGCGCGAATATCTGGCTCTTGTGCGCGGTCATGTAACTCCTGACAAGGGAACAATCAATGCCCCTCTGGCAAGAAAAGGCGGAACGATCATAGAACGAATCGTAGATTTTGAGCATGGAGAAACTGCAATCACCCACTACCGGACTTTATCCGAAAAAAATGGGCACAGCCTTATTTCCTTACATTTAGAAACTGGCCGTACCCATCAAATACGAGTTCACCTGAAGCACCTTGGCTATCCTCTGATTGGTGACTATCTGTACAATCCGGATATGGAATACATCACAAGACAAGCGCTACACTCTCACAAACTCACCTTTGAACATCCAATCACCGGTGAGCCCATGTGCTTTACCGCACCACTTCCGGAGGATATGCTCCGCGTCCTTACCATGCATTAACCTTGTAATTTTTGATGCTCTTCGTCATTTTTCTTCACAAGCTTTACTACCGTTCCGGATAACAGGAACAATCCAATCAAGTTCGGGATTACCATCATACCGTTAAATGTCTCTGCCACGCTCCAGAGAAGTCCAAGATTAATTGTGGCTCCAACGATTGCTACGAGAGAATAAACGATCATAAAGCCTTTGTTTACCTTAGATCCCACAAGGAATTCAATACATCTTGTTCCGTATAAGCCCCATCCGAGAATCGTCGAAAATGCGAAGCAGCACATTGCAATTGCTGTAACAACAGATACCCAACCGCCATATGTATTAGTGAAGCCTTTAATGGTAAGCTCTGCTCCCGCTGCAACTCCATATTGAATGCTGTCTCCTGCTCCGATTAAAACGATAAGCGCTGTTAAAGTACAAATTACTACTGTATCTACAAACACTTCAAACACTCCGAAATACCCCTGTTCTACCGGATCGTCAACATGAGCCGCTGCATGAGCGATAGAACCTGTACCAAGTCCGGCTTCATTGGAGAAAATTCCTCTGGAGAAACCACGTTTCATAGCCATAAACATGCTTCCAACGATACCACCAGTAATTCCTCTCGGTGAAAATGCTCCTGCGAAAATTGCTTTAAACACACCCGGAACCTCTCCGATATTCAAAATTATAACTCCAAGTCCCAGTACGATATATAACAATGCCATAAATGGAACTAATTTTTCCGTAACACTTCCGATTCTTTTTACTCCGCCTACTAAAACAATTGCCACTAAAATTGCAATTACAATACCGATTCCTAATTTAAGTCCCATAGATGCCTGATCGATCAAGCCCATGTTAACAAGTGCTGAATCAATAGAAGCAACTATTGTATTCACCTGTGTTGCATTTCCGGTTCCAAATACAGTTAAAATTCCAAGAATTGCATACAAGGTTGCAAGAAAATGCCACTTTTTAGAAAGACCGTTTTTAATATAATACATCGGTCCGCCTACCCAGTCACCGTGTTTATTCTTCTCACGGAAATGAACTGCAAGTGTAACTTCTGAAAATTTTGTACACATTCCAAGTAATGCGCTGCACCACATCCAGAATACTGCCCCCGGTCCTCCCAGTGCGATTGCGCCTGCTACACCGGCAATATTTCCCGTTCCTACAGTTCCTGCAAGTGCAGTACATACTGCCTGAAATGGAGTTACTGCACCATCTGCTGCCTTTTCCTTATTGAAAACACTTCCAAGAATCTTCTTCATCGCATATCCGAATCTGCGAATCTGAATGAAACCAGTCTTAAAGCTGAGCCACAGACCGACTCCGATAATGCAGACCATAGCAGGAACCCCCCACACAAAACCATTCACTGCATCATTTACCCGTACAACTACATCCATATGTTTTCCTCCTTCGACATACTTTTTTACGTCTTTACACTACAACTACCATAACACACTCTTCTTTTCGCAACAAGAAAAGTTATGTTTTTCACAATAAAGTTATTATTTTCACACTTTTTTTGTGCATTTTAAACAATTTTGTCCATTATCTTAATTAGAACGAATAAATTAGAAGTACTAATAAACGAGCGTCACTCCACAACTGAATTTAACCAGTTATTTTGCAACACTCCTGTAAAATAATTTTATCCCGATATTTTTTAAATAATTCCTGCAAATACAGACGCTCCTACTACCGTCAATAATCCTGCCACTGCAATTGCCAGACTGCTCATTGCCCCTTCAACATCACCCATCTCCATTGCTTTCGCTGTCCCGATAGCATGAGATGCTGTCCCTAGTGCAAGTCCTTTGGCTATTGGATGATGAATTTTAAATATTTTACATACAAACTCTGCAACTACATTTCCTAAAATTCCGGTAATTACGATAGACGCAACCGTAATGGTTACAATCCCGCCCAGTTCTTCCGATACTCCCATACCGATTGCAGTAGTAATTGATTTCGGAAGAAGCGTTACATACTGTTCATGGTTCAATCCAAAAAGTATAGAAAAGCCAAGTATACTGATCAGGCTTGCCAACACACCCGATAGAATTCCTGCAATCACCGCCCTAAAATTCTTTTTCAAAAGTGTAAGCTGTTCATACAACGGTACTGCAAGACATACTGTAGCCGGAGTAAGCAAATAACTGATATATCTGGCGCCTTCATTATAGTGATCGTAATCAATATCAAAAAGCACTAAAAAAGCCATCACACTGATCATTGCCAGAAGAAGCGGATTCAAAATTGCCAATTTAAATTTTCTCTTTACTAACAAGCCTGCTTCGTACGCTGCCAGACTGATCACCGCCCCAAAAAAGACAGAATTAATGAAAAACTTTTCCATCCTTTTTTTCCTCCTTTCCGATAATTCTCTGAGCCACTCGCCCAGTTACCGCCATTACAATAATCGTAGTAGCTACAGAAATAAAAACTACCGGAATCCATACAGGGCGAAGTGACGGCCATGATTCTAAAAGTCCCACGCCTGCCGGAATAAACATAACCGGCATGATTTCTATTAAAAAAGCAGACACTTCCTTTATTTGCTGAAGCTTTATAATACCTATCATAAGCAAGATAAGCATTAATACCAATCCATATACACTTGCCGGAATCGGCAATGGAATCAGCATACGCAGCAATTCACCTAATAAAGAAACAAATAAAATAATCCCGAACTGTTTCAAGTATTTCATCCCTTAACCTCATTTCCTCCATCTAATCTTAAGCATTTAAAATCTATCGCGTAGTATATTCAGGATTACTTAAATATATATCTTCAATCTTTTCCAACTCATCTTTGGAAAAGGATGTGTTTTGGATTGCCCTGATATTATCCAGAATCTGAGACGGTTTTGACGCTCCAATCAACACACTGGTCACAACGCCATCTTTCAATACCCATGCAAGAGCCATTTCAGCTAACGTTTGTCCCCGCTCTTTTGCCAATACATTTAGCTGTTCAATTTGCATTATTCGCTCCTTTGTCAAAGCATTCTCTTTTAAAAAGCGACCGTCTCTCTTAACTCGGCTGTCACACGGAATTCCATTTAAATATCGGTCTGTCAACATCCCTTGCGCCAACGGGCTAAATGCAATGATCCCTTTTCCCAATTTTTCAGCCATATCTTTCAGTCCATTATTTTCAATAGTTCTGTCAAAAATAGAATATCGGTTCTGATTAATGATAAAAGGACATTTTAAATCTTTCAAAATTGCCGCTGCTTTTTCCAAATGTTCCCCATCATAGTTCGACAAGCCGACATACAACGCCTTACCGCTACGAACCGCCTGCGTCAAAGCCCCCATTGTCTCTTCTAACGGAGTCTCCGGGTCCATGCGGTGATGATAATAAATATCTACATAATCAAGCCCCAGTCTCTTTAAACTCTGATCAAGACTTGCAAGAAGATATTTTCTGCTGCCCCAATTTCCATAAGGGCCTTCCCACATATCATAACCTGCTTTTGTACTTATAAGTAGTTCATCACGATAACTTCCCAATTCTTCTTTTAAAATTTTCCCAAAATTACTCTCCGCACTTCCATATTTCGGACCATAATTATTTGCCAGATCAAAATGTGTAATCCCATTATCAAATGCAGTAAAACACAACTCTTTCATATTATCATAGTTCGCATTGTCTCCAAAGTTATGCCAAAGTCCAAAGGAAACTGCCGGCAATTTCAAACCGCTCTTTCCACAAAAATGATACTCCATTGTCTCATAGCGTTTTCTTGATGCTTGATACATAATCCATACCTCCATTTGTAAGTCCTAGGAAGATTATTATACTAAGAAAAGGCAAGGTTGTTCAAGCAATTTCGCAATAATTGTTACAAAGCAAATAGGGAAGATGTATCGTCATTGTCACAGATTTCTATCTTTTTAATCTGTTCTGCTGTATTCAAAACATTCAATTGATATTCAGCAATTTCCTGCAAACTTTTAAATCTTTCTTCTTTCCCTTTTCCTTCTTTAATCATCTGTGCGTTATGCGATTCCAGATTTGAAAGTACTGTTAATTCATTAATTGTAGCAAAATCTCTTACATTACTCTTTTTTGCCAATTCCGGATTAACCTCTCTCCATGCCTTCGCTGTAAATCCAAACAAAGCCACATTTAATATATCGGCTTCTTCTGCATATGCCAGCCATTGCAAATTTTCCTTATAATTCTTCTGCGGAAGTAAGTAGTTTTTTACTGCATCTGTCTGAATCAAATAATTATTTTTACTAAGAAAACGTTTCACATTCCATTCTATTCGCCTTGAGTTATTTTCTTCTTCCTTCAGACGTTGGAATTCTTTTATCAAATATAATTTAAAAACCGGACTAATTGCAGACGCAAATTCAAAAGCAATATCTTTATGAGCGTAGGTTCCTCCGTATTTTCCACGCTTTACATATAATCCTATGGCATTTGTTTGATTAATCCATTCAGAAACACTTGGTGTAAATGTTAATAAACCAGCTTGCTTTTTAAAGTGTTCAGATTCGAACACTTTAAATTCTGGATTATATATTTGCTCCCATACTGATAGATACTCTAATGTGCCACGATTTCTCAACCAATTCCTCACCACATCAGCCGCTCTGACAGAATCTGATTTCGCCTTAGCAAATAGTAATTTTTACATTTTTGACATCTATGATTCTGTTCTTCATGCGTTATCTCCTCTTTTCATACGCAAATCAAAATAACCTCCAAAACAACACCTGCAACCAAACTAATCAAGATTCCACCCAGAATAGTACAAAATACAATTCCCCTTATTGGATGTCTTCTCTCCCATTCTTTCAGTTTATTGTAAATTTTTTGTTCCCATTTACTTTCTTTATCCCAAAATAGATTTATGGATTCTCCTGTGCAGTTTTTGTTTCTATTATCATATCATTATATATGTAATTCATAGTATAACTCTTTCTTACAGTCCTCGTTTTATCTGTAGTACTTCTGCATATTTCAATAAACGATCATACAAATATTTATTTCCTTTTATATTGTTTATTATCTCTACTTCAATTTCTGTTCCTCCCTTTAAGCGATGCAAGTCACAAACTGAACGTTCAATATCATAAATATTATATTTTCCAAATTCTGTTTCTTTTTTTGTTATTCCAACATTAAAATTTCTCTTTGAAAAATAATGTCTTTGTACTTTAAAATTCATTTTCATCATACTACGATCTGTTCTTTCTGTAGCTATAGATAAGTAATCTGGTTCAGCAGACAATACTCCCTGATAATAAAGTGCACTATTCATGCAAATAACCACACTAGGATTGCTTAGACTCACTTCAATACATTTATAATCGAACGGTTTCCTACATTGTTTACCTGCAAGCCAATAATGTCCATAACATATCTTTTGTAAATACCCTTCTTCCACTAAAATGGAAATCTGACGATTGGAAAAACCCTCTGCCAAGAGATCTTTTGTCCCTACATAACCTCTGTATTTTTTATATAGTTTTTCGATTTTAATATATGTATTCTCTCTCATATTTTCTCCATTGCATTTTTCATTACACATATTATTGCATTTCTTATTACACATGTCAATACTATTTTTACTTAGGCAGACTATCCCTTACGCACAATGCTCCATATCCCACCTGTGGATTGGGGTATTCTATAATCCCCGGTAGCGGCTTCGCCCCTCTTCTTAAATAAGCCTTTACCTTCTCTCCATAAAGATACGGATCATTCCCATTTACAATGCCCCACTCCATTAGAAGCGCTGCCGCCCCTGTGACGAAAGGTGTCGCGAAGGAGGTCCCCGTAAAAGACGCATAGCCCCCACCGGCTGCCACTGTCGTAACATCCACCCCTGGTGCAACTAAATCCGGCTTCAAAACGATTCCACTTCCTCGTCTCAACGGACCGCGTCCTGAAAAATCTGCATAAGACAATGTATGCCCATTGTATGCCCCCACTGATATCGCTCCCCACGAAGTGGAAGGAATGGTAAGTGTTGTTGCATTCTTAGGATACAAAAATCCAGTTCCTCTATTTAATACCGCTTCACTCGGAAGCCACAATTCATACAATCCCTTCACAATTTTCCTCGGTGTCAGCACAATTTTCCATACTCCTTGATTCATATAATCATTGACCGGAAGCAGATCAATAAAAATTTCCTGTGCAGTACTGAATGGACTTGGTTCTCCATAATACAACAGAACTTCTGTCTGTCCCATAGTAAATCTCTGCGCTCCAAGTTTTTCTGGAATCGGTCCTATCTCCACGCCTGAAGGAGAGATAAGTGAAATATCTATGACATCTGTATATTCTTTCCATATCTGTATATTTAAAGACGGCTGCCGATCTTGAACTGCCAATTCAATCACCGCTTCTTCCTCATCCCAAAGCTGACCTGACGTATGCCCCGCGCTTGCCGCTTCATTTCCGGTTCCAATACAAATACTATTTTTCCACACCCCGGAAATATCATCAATAAACCGCTCCAACAGAGATGTTCCATCATGAGATCCGTAAGTATTGCCAAAGCTTAGATTTATCGCGACCGGACGTCGATATTCCAACGCCTTTCTCACCACATAATCAATTCCCATCATAAGCTCTGTTGTTCTTGGAAATCCATCTTTTGCGGGTGTTCCTAATTTTACTACCAGAAGCTCACTCTCCGGCGCCACACCCCGATATTGAGGGAATCCAACACTTCCGCCTCCTGCTGCCACGCCTGCTACCGCAGTTCCGTGGCCAGAAAAATCCTGCGACTTCACAATCTGCTTTCTTTCTTCGTTCGTTCCCGCTTGAAGCGCTTTGTTAATCTCTTCCTGATTATATTCTACACCCACTTCAAATCCTCTTGGTGCAATTCCATCCACACCATTTTGGAGACTTTGATCCCAAAGCGCGCGAATCCGCGTAGTTCCATCTGAATTTCTGAAATCCTCCCGCTCATAATCAATGCCCGAATCTAAAATTGCCACAAAAATCTTTTTTCCTGACAACGAAAGAGGCGGATTCTGAACCGGATAAATACAAGATACCCGTTTCCCCTCCATCACTTCAAAGAAAAGTCTTTTTGGCTTTTCAATATATTCAATTTGTGGAAACTCCGTCAATGTATTAATTCTGTCTTCTTTTATGACAATCACCGCATATCCTCCCATCAGTGGCGTTACTCGCTTTGCAATTCCTCGAACCTCCTGCAAATCACCCGAATATTTGATAATTAACGTCCACTCTTTTTCTTCTTTTGCAAATCCCACATCTAATTCGATTGAACGCTCCCTTTCTTCTCCTGTCGCCTCTAATGCAAGGTTTAAAATATTCTCTCTTTTTTGACTTTCCATTTTGTCCTACCGATTCTCCATTTCACTTTACATTTATAAATGATACGAAACTTTCTCAGTATTCATGCGGTTATTTATTGTTTTGAAAAAGAAAAAGAGAGACTCCCTTTCTGAAATCTCTCTTAACCTCATTTTTCGTTTTAATAGTACTCTCCTTCAACAAACTCTAATTCTCCCGATTCATCTACATTTACCACACCAGTCAACGTTCTGAACTTCCCGTTCCCTGGACTAGGACCTTCAAATGTGAGTATGCAGCCCGCTCCTACAACATTGACTCCATCCCACTGAAAAACGGAAACATCCAAAGAAACTTCGTTAACATCTCCACCAAAATAATCGGATAAACGAATCTTAGATTTAATAGCTTGTTCTATCATTCCTTGATAGGGATCAGCATGGACTCCAAAGTCTCCCCACACTCCTGAAAAGCCTGGAAAGTACATTATTAAATCAGCAATGTTCTTATCTATATTTTCATTTTGTTGCGCATCCGAGTCCAACTTCGTATTCTCCTCTGCAGTATTCATCTCCTCATTTCCTTCACCAGTGACTTCCGAATCCTCTTCACTATTTTGAATCGGATTCTCTTTACTTGGCAAATCGGGATTATTTACCCATGCCTCTTCATAATGTTCTTTCGTACAGGCACTCATCTTAAACAAGGCAGCTTCTTCCGAATTATTATAGTACATTAGTTCAAACACCGTTCCATCTTTGTACATATGACCATATCCGCCTGCCTCCTTCATTTTAATATACAGTTCTTGAAACTCATCTGTAGTCTCCCCAAATGAATCACATATTAATTTTCCGAATTTATCTCCAACATTTCGATACTCCATTGGAAATTGTGCTGTAACTCCCACAATTTGATTCGTATCTTTTAAGGCTAAAATCTGAACGCCCACATTGTCCGGAATAAAAGAATATTGATTCGTATAAGTATATTTCAAGTAATTTTCCCCGCTTGGAAGTTCATCTGTATCTTCACTCTCTAACAATGTTGTTCCAGGTATCATTTTAGGCGTCATTGTTTGAACGATCAATTCTGCCACCTCTGAATCATAGGCGGCAGCTTCTTGTAGTGAATCTAATGTTCCCTCATATACTTCCTTGCGCCAAATTTCCTCATCACCACTGCACCACGATCCATTCGCCATTTCATTAAATCGGTCACAATATTCTTGTACTGTCATCTTATATGCTTTTCCATCTTCTGTTAAGGCCGATTTCTGCGATTTTGTAGACTTTCCATTTCCAGTATCTTCATATCCTTTTTTGAAATCGGAAAAGAATCCTGTCACACTGCCAATAATACAAAGAGCCAACAAAAGAACGCCTGTTCCTATTAAAAATATCTTTTTCTTACTTTTATTTTCCTTCAATCGTTCTTTTACTTCAACATTTTCACTATGGCATTTCGTTCCGCACTCTGGACAAAACACTGCATTATCTTCTAATTCTGTTCCACATTGTTCACAGTATTTACTCATCTTTCCGTCCTCCACCAACATCATTTTCACCCGTATTTTCTTCCGTATATTGAAAGGTATTTCTTCTTGCCTTATCTGCAATGAATGAAACCTGTCTCAACCCTGAACTAAGTAAAATCAAAGCAACTGTAATTGCAATAATACACAATAATACCGGTACTAAATGTATAGAGCTTCCGAACGTAATAGGCATATCCCAAATGGCATGCAGAACAATTACAAGTACTAAAAATTTCAAAAACTGGGGCTTGTAATAATGATGATTCTCAAACTCATTCTCGCCTTTTGCCAGAACAAGTCCTACCGCCGCTATCGCCGTCCATACTGTATGTGCTCCTATTGAGAGAACTGCACGCAAAAACAGTATCTTGATCATGTAGTAAATATCCTGAGAATACAACAGAACCCGAAAAGCGTATCCGGCAGTCTCAAATACTGCAAATCCCGCCCCGACACAGGCTCCCAACAATAATCCATTCAAGATATATTTTGTGTTTTGCTTTTTGATATAATGTCCAACAACTATGATTTTTCCTACTTCTTCCACTATACCAACCAGAATTGCACCTATATAATCTAATTCTCCAACTCCTACTACATCATATAACAATAGTGTTGAAATCAAAGAGAAAACACCACCTACAAAAAATGTGGATATGACGTTGTTATTCGGCAAATTAAACGCTGCCTTTTCCGTCAGATTAAAACGGGTCTTTC
>UQRE01000054.1 GCA_900543415.1 uncultured Dorea sp.
CTTTTATTTTGCCTGAAAAGTGAAAGATCAGTTTGTTATAGTGTGCCCGATAACACTCAAGTACTGCTCGGAGGAAGATTTCGAGCTGCGTGGCATTTATACAGATGTGTGCTCTGTCAAAAAAGTTAAAGAAGAGAAAAAAGCCATACAGTACTTGAAACCGCAAGCAACATCAGCTATCCTGTCCGCATATGGCGTTGATACGTCAAAACACCGGAGAAACAGGATGATGTTAATCCTCTTGTATGATAGCGGTGCCAGAGTGCAGGAACTTGCTGACCTTAACATATCCTCCCTTCATATAGGAGAGGAGAATCCTTACATAACACTTGTAGGGAAAGGTCGCAAGAGCCGTAATGTCCCACTTATGGCAAAAACAGTAAAGCATCTGAATGTTTATATACAGGAGTTCCATCCGGGCAATGAGGAGGCCCCGCTGTTTTATAGTATACTTGGTGGAAAACCTCATAGATTGTCCACCGACAGCATCAGCCTTGTTCTGAAAAATGCAGCTGACATGGCAAGAAAAAACTGCGATGAAATCCCTGACAATGTACATTGTCACCTCATCAGAAAAGCAAAAGCCAATGGACCTTTACCGTAATGGCGTGCCGTTGCCGTTTATAATGCAGCTTTTGGGGCACGAGAGCATGTCCACAACATCAGGATTCTATGCTTTTGCAACCTTAGAAATGATGAGCGAACTCCGCCAGTGTCATGCCAATCTCACACATATAAGCTTCCGTTTTAGATTTATTCAAATCCTTCCGCAGGGCTTCATAAATTTCTTCCTCATGGGCACGAATGGTACGGCCCAAACGTTTAAGCGCTTCTTTACGAAAGGACAATGTAATGGGTTTTCCCCCTCGAAAGAACTCCCTCTGCTTCTGAATCTTTTCCTGCATCTGCTTTTCCCTCCTTTTTCTCCATAATTTTTTCATACATGATCTCCAACTCCCCAGCATCCATCAAAACAGGCACGGGATAGAGGGGATTGCCCTCGGCTGCCACGTGTTTTGCCATGGCAGGGATATCTTCTTTTCTGATTTCCTGAATCGTTTCTGGGATCTTCATATATTGCTTCATATCCTTTATCCACTGGATAAAAGCCGCTGCCACTCTGCGGTCGTTGGTATGTTTTGGTACCATACCGATGCATCTTGCCAATTTTGCCAGCTTTCCATAACAGGCAGGGCCATATTCCTCTAGGAAATAAGGCAGGATGACCGCATTTGCAAGCCCATGGGGCACGCCATACTTGGCCCCCAGAGAATGGGCAATGGCATGGACATAGCCAAATAGGAACGGGAAAAAGCAATGCCAGCACAATAGGCAGCCTGCAGCATATTTTCTCTTGCTTTCACATTCTGTCCATCATCATAAGCCGTTTTCAGGTTTTTATAAATCAATCTGGTGGCCTGTTCTGCCATAAATCGCGTCTCTTTTGTGGTGCTTCTACCGATATACGTCTCCACCGCATGGGTCAGTGCATCCATGCCCGTTGTGGCTGTGATATTTTTGGGCAGACCTAGGGTCACGTGGTAATCCAATACCGCATATCTGGGAATCAAAGAAAAATCGTTGATGGAATATTTATGCTTTGCGCCGCTGTCTGTGATGACTGCCGCCAACGTTGTCTCGCTGCCTGTACCGGCTGTAGTGAGTACAGCGATGAGCAGAGGTAATTTCTTGCAGATGCGCAGCAATCCCTTCATTTTATGGATAGGCTTGTTGGGCTTTACGATACGAGCCCCTGTCACCTTGGCACAGTCCATGGCAGAGCCGCCGCCAAAGGCAATGATCGCCTTTGTGCCGCTTTCCAGATACAGTGTCCTGGCTTCTTCAATATTAGTAATGGTAGGGTTCGCCACCACCTTGTCATAAACCGCACAGCGAATGCCCCTTGGAATGCCCTGCAATATATCTTTTGTAATGAATCCATTTTATTCTCCTTCTTCGTCTTCTTTTTTCCTCTCTAATTTTTCATCATACCCCCATATCATTTCAGCGTCGACCCAAAACGAAAATGCTCCGCAGGAAATCTCTTTCCTACGGAGCATTCTTTACATTATATTACAAACAGAGCCACCATTCCTAGCACAACAGATGCCGCTACCAACACCTTTGCTGTCAGGAAAGATCTTTCGCTTTTGCCACAAATCTGTACCAGCAGTGCAATCACAGCAAGTGCACCAAACGCCCAGGCGATCAACTGCTCCTTAATATAATTGGTGGGATAGCTATCCGCCGTCATCCATGCGATGACCATGCCCCATACCGCCATAAAGTAAAACACAGCCTTCTGCCCTTTTTCTCCTTTCAAAAGGAACAAAAGCACCAACCCCATCACACTAATGATACTCATTACCATAAATAAAACTAACAATAAACCTAATGCCATAATACATTCCTCACTTTCTTTTTCTTTTCTGAGATCATCATAGCATAGCAGTCTAAAGAAATTTGCCAAGCAATTCTAAAGAATTCTAAAGATGTGACCCATCAACCTCAGAAAGCGTGATCTGGATAGAAAAAATTCCTTGCTCTATGGAAACTTTCACCATCCCGCCATACAAAGCGGCGATCCGCCGGATACTTTCCAAGCCGATTTGATTGCTCTCCACCGGAACCGTGCCCGTTTTGATTCCATTCCTTTGGCAGACCCGAAGGCGTTTATCCACAGCATCGATCCGCAATTCCACAGGCTGCTCCCGATCCGCATATTTTTCCACATTAGAAGCAAGATTATCAAAGATCCGCCGCAGCTCCTGAATATCGAAAGATCCATAGAATGCGGGACAATTTTTTGTATCTACGATACAGGGAAACGTATTCTCCAGAATTTCTTCCCATTCTCCCGCAAGCTGCTCCATCAGCAGCTTGCCATCCTCAATGGTTTCTAAATCTCTGCTGCCGCTATCCAATAATCTGTCAGTCAGTGCCTTGATCTGCTGGCCTTTTCGTTGCACCAGGGCAATGTATTCCTGCACTTCCTCCTGCTCCAATGTCTCTTTCCGCCCCAAATAATCAGAATAAGATAACATCGCCGTCAGAGGGGTACGGATATCGTGGGAAAGATCACGGATCAACTGTTCCTTTTCCGCCTGCAACTCTGTTTCCAGCTGCCGCAGCCGCCGTTCCGTTTCCGAAAGGAAATTGATGCTTTCTGCCAGTTCCTTCAATTCATTGTCCCCCTCAATGGGCATGGTAAAATCCATCCGATGGGTACGCAGGGCTTCCACCCCCTGAATGATCTCCCTCAGATAAGCCATTTTCTGCCCCAAAAGAAACAAAAACAGGGCAAGAAATAAAAGCACCGCCGACAATAGGCTGAGGCTGCGGATCCCCCCCTGCAACGTCAGCAGCTGTCCTTCTGTCAGCAAAATATCATTTTCAAGGAGATAAGTCGAAGCAATGGCATTTGCCGTCAAATATAAAAAGCCAAAGAAGAATAAAGCAATTGCCGCCGTGATACATAAAAGCCCCATAATCTCTCTGGACAATTTGGGGGTATTTCTTCTTTTTTCACTGATCAACATAATACCCCCGTCCCCAAGCAGTTTTGATATATCTTGGATTTCTGGAATCATCCTCCAGTTTCTTTCTGATATTTTTGATATGCACCATGATAGCACTATCCCCCACCGCATCTTCTTTCCAAATGCTTTGGTAAATATTTTCCAGAGAATAGATCTTCTTTTTATGGGTGACCAATAATTCCAGTATTTTAAATTCTGTATACGTTAAGGCAATGACCTCTCCTTGTCGCAGCACGGATTGGCATTCCAAGTCCAAAATTAGATCCCCAAAAGGGATATGGCTCTTCTTTTCCTCCTGCGCTGGTGCCGTCCCACGGGCACTCCTGCGTAAAATCGCTTTCACCCGCATCAAAAGCTCCATATTGGAAAAGGGCTTGACAATATAATCATCTGCCCCCGCAGAAAAGCCCATAACCTTGTCCGATTCCCCGGAATAGGCTGTCAGAAAAATAATAGGAGCATTAAATTGTTTTCGGATTTCTGATCCTGCCATAAAACCGGATAGTTCCGGCATATTCACATCCAAAAGGTAAAGATCTACCTCCGCCGAAGCCAACACTAATGCTTCCTTTCCATTTTCCGCTGTACAAACTGCATAGCCTTCCCCCGTCAGCAGCAGCCGCAAAATATCCCGGATTTCCTTCTCGTCATCTGCAATCAAAATGCAGATCTTTCCATTCTTCATTTCTGCACTCCTTTCTGATTTTCTATATTGTACCATCAATCAGCATATCTGTCATTCGGCTTTTTTTACTTTCTAAAGAAGAAATATCTTTGTCAAGCTGCTGTCTTCTGCGAATATCCTCATCATTGGTAAGAGAACTTTCCACTGCAGCCAACACAATCTCCAATACATCTTCAAAGTTTCCTGCCAGAAGACCAAATGCCTCTACAAATGCTCCTTCCAGAATCACTTCATCAATTGCCTTACAGTTCGGGCAATTCTTGATTCCGTGTTTCGTGGCATTCATACACTGCCACACCGGTTTTTCATACGTGGAATTGCTGTGTCTGGTACGTCTCGTTAATTTATGTCCACAATAAGCACATTCACACATACTGCTGAAAGCATATTGTCTGGTGTATCGTTCACGATTGCCTGTGGTTTCCACCACTTTGTCTTTTGCTCGCTTTAGGCGAATCCTTTCTGCTTCATCCCACACTTCTCTGGAAACAATCGCTTCGTGATGGTCACGGATATAATACTGCTCCTCCTCTCCCATATTTGCTAGTCGGCGTTTGGAAATAGGATCTGTGGTAAATGTTTTTCCAAGAAGAATATCTCCCTTGTTCTTCTCATTCTTTATAATCCCCATCACTCCGTGAGTGTGCCAACTGACTTCACCCTTTTTATTCTTTTTCCCAAGTTCCACTAGTCGATTGGCAATCGTGGTTGTTCCGTATCCCTGTAAATACATATCATAAATAAATCTGACAACCTCTGCTTCTTCCTCGTTGACGGTTAATGTCTTATCTTCCGGATGATAATCATATCCAAGACAACCATTGAACCCAATCAGTTCCCCTCGTTTCATCTTCATTTTCAGTCCCATCTTCACATTCTGCGAGAGGGACTCCACCTCCTGCTGTGCAAGGGAACTCATAATCGTAAGAAGTAATTCTCCGTTCATATCCATTGTATTGATATTTTCTTTTTCAAAATAAATAGCGATGTTGCGTTCTCGGAGCATTCTTACATATTGAAGTGTATCCAGCGTATTTCTTGCAAATCGGGAAATAGATTTTGTCAGCACCATATCTATTTCTCCATTCTGGCACTTCTGGATCATTGCCTGAAATCCTTCACGTTTATCTACCTTTGTTCCAGTTATCGCTTCATCAGCGAAAATCCCTGCATTTACCCAATCCCGATGCGCACGGATTTTCTGTTCATAATACAGCTTCTGTGATTCGAAACTACCAAGCTGGTCATCATCGTCCGTTGATACTCTACAATAAGCAGCCACTCGAATTCTTTCCACATTTAATGCTTCTCTTTTTCCTCTGCCCCTGCTGTTCGGAGCAGTTCTTGTCGCTTCTAAAACTTCTACTCTACCCATAGACATCCTCCTTCAAAATAATTCCTATTAAAAATGTCAGCTACACAAGTGCTATCTCCTGTGTACGCTGACATTGTATCGTCTTTTCAAATTGTGAACCAATCTACGAAAATATTACGCCACCTGATTTTCCAAATCTCTTATCACAAGATACTTATCCATCAGTTTTTTACCAACCTTTAGTTTCTGCCGGTTCTGGCAAACCTATGGGCTACTCCTGCTCGAGTTCCTTTCCCATCCTTGCGGAAGTGTCTGTTCTCGCTCCTATTATCTCTTGATAAGTGTCATCGCAAGCCTGTTAGTATGAAAAGTACAGCTCATTTAATTTTCAAGGTTCCTATAGAACATCAGTTTGTGATGTGTTATAATCTTTCCGTAGCCCTTTCCTCTGCCGAATGGTTTCGGTTGGCTACATCTGATGAACCTATCGTAACAAAATGAAAATCAAAATATCATTGCCGGAGACTTGACCAAGAGTTGCCAATAAAGTGAGGATTAAAATTGATAAACAGATTAACATTTGCCAATGTGATTAAAATTTTATTAGAGAATAAAAAGAAAACATTTACCCAGTATCGTATGGTGTATTGTATCTTTTCCAAGTGTATGAATGATACTGTAACAAGTGCAGATTTAATCGGGGATGGTATGATTCAGATCAGTCGCTGGTGTAGTGGTGAGCGACCAATCCCAAAAAACGTTTTGGAAAAATATGAAGAAAATGATTATTGGAATGATATGGAAGAAGATTTCCGCACCAAAATCATCCCAAATCTTATCAATGAATTACAGGTTCGTTCACAGCTGGAATCCTTACTGGATGAAAGCTTAGATGTAATCGGAGCAGATAAAATACAGGAAATGAAACAGATTTCTGACAATGCAGCCTTCTTTGCTGCTATGGTTCGTTATGCTGTTTTAAATGACCACAGCCAGAATGTTGTTTATTCGCCGGACTTATCAGAAACCTTATTATCCGGTCGTGTACCATCCTGCACCAAAGACTTTCTGGGCAGAAAAAAAGAATTGTCCGAAGTGACTGCTGCACTCAAAAACAATCCTTTACTGTTTGTAACTGGTATTGCGGGTATTGGAAAAAGTGAATTTGCAAAACATTTTGCGAAGAAGAATGAAAAGAAATATACGAATATCATCTATCTGTACTACACAGGCAGCTTAAAGAAATGTATCGCAGAACTGGAATTTGCTTCGGATATTGCCGAGATGACCGAAGCAGAATTGTTTGAGGCACATTATAAAATACTGCAAACATTATATCCGGACAGTCTGATCATTATTGATAACTTTAATGTATTACCAAAGGATGACGTGTTCTTTCGTGAATTCGTAAAGAACAGATTCCAGATACTTATTACCACAAGATGTAAACCAACTGCATTTAACACTCTGGAAATAAAAGAATTGAACAAAGATAAAGAACTGTGCGAATTATTTTATCGCCATTGTCCATCTTCCAAGTCTGAACCAGAGCTTGTAGCAGAAATCATAGATTTATTAAATGCACACACCCTCACGGTATCACTTGCTGCTCTTACATTAGAAGCAAGTGGCATGGATATAGAAGAATTTCTGTACGAGTTAAAGACCACAGGTATACGTACAGAAATATCAGAAGAAGTTGAACTTTATAAAGATGAAACATTCTCCTACGGAAGAATGATGGAACAGCATCAACTGAGCACTCCTTGTGATAAAGCATTACTGCTGGACTTCAAAGCAGAATTGTTCGTACTCAGAAAAGAATTTGCTAACGCTTTGAAAAAGAGATTAAAAGCCATTCAGATCATAGAAAATGCTGATACAGAAGATGTGCGTACTATTACACTGCTCTCCAATCTGTATAACAATCTTTCCAACACTTATCTCTACCTGAAAAAGATGAAAGAAGCTGCGGAAGCATTGAAAAAAGCGTTTGAACTCCTCAAGAAACACGAACATCTGGGGCTGATGGAATCGCATGACACCATGCAACAGATTGGAAATCTTGCGAATATGCTCATCGTCGGTAAAGAATACCCACAGGCACGAGAATTACTGACCTTGTATGAATCACTCATATCTGAATATGAAAATGAAGAATGCCTGGATTATGGATTCTGCCAGACAATGTTTGGCATCTTATGCTATCGTGAAGGAAAAGCTACCGAAGCAGAACGACATTTGCTCTCCGCTGAAACTATCATATCCGATGTAATGGGAACCGATAACGATTATATGAAGACCGTATACCGATACTTACACTCTCTTTATATACGATGGAAAAAACCAGCACTTGCACAGAAATATAAGGGAAAATATTTAGAATCAAGTAAGAATAAATTAAAAATCTCTCCATAAAATACTATTACCACTTTCATAAAAACCGTTTGACATCTACGATGGCTTAAGGTATATTATTGTCAGTGGTTGTGCTGTGGATGCTCGAGGGGCCCACAGCCGGAGGGGCTCATGCGTGGGCTCCTTTTTTTATCCTAAAAAACATTCGAAAGCGAGGTTATCTGATGGCTCAGAAATTTATGACTTACGAACAACAACTAAATAAACTGCAAGCCGACAAAGGCTTGACCATTCTTGACGCTGACTTCGCACGAAAAACATTGGAAGAAATCAGCTACTATTCTTTGATCGGCGGATATAAAGATTTATTCCTGCATCCGGCATCCAAAAAGTATAAATATGGCGTTACCTTCGACGAGATTGTTGCTTTTTACCATTTTGATGAACAACTCCGCAGCCTTTTCTTAAAATATATTTTGCAAGTGGAGCGTCACTTGAAGTCTATGATTTCGTATCATTTCACAGAAAAATACGGAGAATTACAGACTGAATACTTAGCCCCACATAATTTTGATTACATTCATCATTCAAAACAAGTAAAAAGATTGGTAGATTCCTTAAGCAAGACAATTGCTATGCCGAGTCATTACCGTTATATTGCTCATCACGCAAGAAAATACCATAATGTTCCGTTATGGGTAGCAACCAATGCAATGACTATGGGACAGACATCTGCTTTTTACCAATATATGCCAAATGACATTCAGGTAAAGGTCAGCAAGGCATATCCACAATATACAGAGAAGCAATTACACCAGTTCATTACAGTAATTGCCAAATGCCGAAATGTTTGTGCTCACGGAGAACGCTTATTTGACTTCCATACCACTGATATGATTCCGGATACATTGTTACACAGCAAACTCGGAATTACTCGCAAAAAAGGATTGTATCAGAACGGCAAGAAAGACCTCTTCGCCGTTGTAATTGCCCTTCGCTATCTGATTCCAAACGAAGAATTCAAGATGTTCCGTAAGAATCTGTCACTTTTGATTAAAGATGTACTCAAAAAATGCCCTCATCTCACAGAAGACCAGTTACTGAAAGAAATGGGCTTCCCTAAGAATTGGGCAAAAATTATGCGATACAAAAAATGATTATTATGATTTAAACGCCGATAATGTATAGGGTAATCAAACTTTGTGAGGGGCTAGTTTGAGGGTTCTTCGTGAGGGTTTGATTAAATTCACCACTTTATATCGTCAAGAAACCAGGGTTGTCATCCCGACTTCCCTGGTTTTTTTTTCGGAAACGTTCTTGTTCCATTCCTCTTCTTTTCTTATGATTACTTTGCACACTATAAATTAAGAAAAAGGATACATATGAATCGTATCACAGAGTTACTCGACCTTGAAGACTCAGATATTTTTATTTCTGATATTTCCATTCAAGGTACAACAAAATTTCTTACTCTTGAAACCAAACTTTATGCACATCATTGTCCATCGTGCGGTTTCAAAATGCATTCCAGAGGGATTAAGAAACGTATCGTCAAGCATCCCATTCTACAGGATAATTATGAACTTGTTCTTATCTTGAAGCAACGTCGCTGGAGATGCACAAACCCAGAGTGTCGTTATGATATCATCAACAGAAATACCTTCTGCGTCAGGACCAGCTGCTGTAGGATTTTCTGCGTCTTTCTGGAATCTTACACATTTTCCATTTTCAAAATCTTTTGCAAATGTCATCGTACCATCTTCTGCCACATCAAGAATTTTTACCCTGCTGCACCAGACTTACACCCAGATTGACCGCTGTGGTTGTTTTTCCGACACCACCCTTCTGGTTAGTCAGAGCAATTACTTTGCAATTTGACATAGATGCGTCCTCCTTTCACATAGATTTAGCCACTTTGTCAAGGTAGCTATGTAAACAGTACCAGAGAACGCAAAAAAGCCGCCTACTCTTAAAATCAATAAGAATAAGCGGCTTCGTAATTTGCCTTAGACATATTCAATTTTCATTCTCTTGGTCGGTGCATTTATGACCTTAAAAATAAGCTCGTCAATACAATCCGTATATCTGCCTTGCTGTATGAGCTGATTTTTTAACTCTACAAGGCTATGTATCAAAAGTTTTCTTTCGTGGCTATCCTGTCCAAATACAGATGATTAAATTTCTCTCTCATAAGCACACCTCCACTTCTTTAGTAAGCGCTTAATTTTTAGGTATGATAGAAAAATCCCCGACTACTTTTCAGTAGC
>UQRE01000055.1 GCA_900543415.1 uncultured Dorea sp.
CCAAGCAAGGTGATAGGTAAAAGGATGATATTTCTTGTATGCAGTTTTGAAGGTACATACCTTCTTAATAAGGCCCAGTGGCTCAGTTGGTTAGAGCGCCGCCCTGTCACGGCGGAGGTCGAGAGTTCGAGTCTCTTCTGGGTCGTTTAAATGGGATCATAGCTCAGCTGGGAGAGCATCTGCCTTACAAGCAGAGGGTCATAGGTTCGAGCCCTATTGGTCCCACTTAAATAATAAGGATGGGTTCCCGAGTGGCCAAAGGGGGCAGACTGTAAATCTGTTGGCAACGCCTTCGAAGGTTCGAATCCTTCTCCATCCACTAGGTTGAAGAATGAGTCAACTGTTTGCTAAAACCAAAACGGTTCGAATCCTTCTCCATTCATTAGCCATCAGGCTTGTGCCGATGTGGCTCAATTGGCAGAGCAGCTGATTTGTAATCAGCAGGTTATCGGTTCGAGTCCGATCATCGGCTTAGTCTTTCAAAAGACTTTAATTTCATATCGCGGGGTGGAGCAGTCTGGAAGCTCGTCGGGCTCATAACCCGAAGGTCGTAGGTTCAAATCCTGCCCCCGCAATCAATTAGTTAGTCACTTACTTCGTGACTCCATATCGGGAATATAAAATTCCCTAAGTCACTCAGTACTTTCTAATTTTAAAACGCCCAGATAGCTCAGTCGGTAGAGCAGAGGACTGAAAATCCTCGTGTCGCTGGTTCGATTCCGGCTCTGGGCATTTGTCTTATAAAGACAAAATAATTGAATATGGGTGTGTAGCTCAGGTGGTAGAGCACTTGACTTTTAATCAAGTTGTCCGGGGTTCGAATCCCCGCACGCTCATGAAAATGAATGGTATAAATCAATATGATTTGTATCATTTTTTTGTATAGAAATTTAATTAATTAAATATACACTTTGACAAATATTATCCATTCTGCTATAATACGAAACTATAGTGCAAAAATTATCCACTTTTGTACAAATATGAAGGAGGTATTTAGAAGATGTGTGGAATTGTAGGATATATCGGATCACAGCAGGCAGCTCCAATCTTATTAGATGGTTTGTCTAAGTTGGAATATAGAGGCTATGATTCAGCCGGAATTGCTATTTATAATGGGACATCCATTGATATGGTCAAATCCAAAGGAAGACTCAAGGTATTAAATGAATTGACGCATGACGGTGAAACAATAAAAGGAACGATAGGTATCGGGCATACAAGATGGGCAACCCATGGATCACCTTCAGATGTGAATGCGCATCCGCATTTTAATAAAGATAAAAGTATTGTTGTTGTACATAATGGTATTATCGAGAATTACTTAAAATTAAGAAAAAAATTGGAAAAGCACGGTTACGAATTTGTATCGGAAACGGATACAGAGGTTATTGCTCATTTATTAGATTATTATTATCATGGAAATCCGTTACAGGCAATCACAAAAGTAATGCATAGAATGGAAGGATCTTATGCGCTCGGAATTATTTTCAAAGAACATCCGGAAGAATTGTATGCAGTCCGCAAAGACAGTCCGCTCATTGTAGGAGAAACAAAAGACGGAAATATCATCGCTTCTGACGTACCGGCAGTATTAAAATACACAAGAGATGTTATTTTTATTGAAAATGAAGAGATTGTACGTATGACCGAAGATTCTATGGAGTTTTTCAATGTTGATGAAGAAGCTTTAGAGAAAGAAGCGGTACACATTGACTGGGATGTAAATGCGGCTGAGAAAGGTGGATTTGAACATTTCATGTTAAAAGAAATGTATGAGCAGCCAAAAGCAATCACCGATACATTTGCACCAAGAATAAGAGACGGGAAAATCGTGATTGAAGAACTGGGGATGACGGACGAAGAGATTAAGGCTATTAAGAAAATTATGATTGTGGCGTGTGGTTCTGCTTATCATACAGGGGTTACAAGCAAATACGTTTTTGAAGGACTGGCGAGAATTCCGGTAGAGGTTGACGTGGCGTCAGAATTTCGTTACAGAGATCCGATTTTGGAGGAAGGAACACTTGTCGTTGTAATTAGTCAATCCGGTGAGACGGCAGATACACTTGCAGCACTTCGTGAGTCTAAGAAAAGAGGTGCAAAGGTTCTCGGCATTGTAAATGTGGTGGGCAGTTCGATTGCGAGAGAGGCAGATAATGTCATGTATACATGGGCAGGACCGGAGATTGCAGTAGCTACAACGAAAGCATATTCCGCACAGCTGATTGCTCTTTATCTTCTTGCAATGAAATTCGGCAATGTGAGAGGAACTGTAAATGATACTCAGCTACAGGACATGATCGAGGATTTGAAAGCGCTTCCGGCACAAGTAGAAATGCTTTTGAACAATAAGGAAAAGATTCAAAGGTTTGCCAATCGGTATCTTGCTGCGAAGGATGTATTTTTTATTGGAAGAGGAATTGATTATGCAATTTCTATGGAAGGATCATTGAAATTAAAAGAGATTTCTTACATACATTCAGAAGCATACGCAGCCGGAGAATTAAAGCATGGAACAATCTCGCTGATTGAAGAGGGCACATTGGTTGCATCTGTTTTAACACAGAAAGATCTGTATAAGAAGATGATCAGCAATATGGTGGAGGTAGGAACAAGAGGAGCCTTCGTTCTTGCGGTTACATGTGAGGATAATACGGAAGTGGAAAAAGCTGCGGATTACGTTGTATATATACCTGAGACAAACAAATATTTCACGAATTCTCTGGCAATTATTCCGCTCCAACTGTTTGGATACTATATTGCGGTCGGAAGGGGCTGCGATGTGGATAAACCAAGAAATCTTGCAAAATCTGTTACCGTTGAGTAGAACTTCATGGCAGAAATATCTCAATCAGGGAGATGTTATTAGAAAAATACTCTCCCTGATTTACCATAATATGTAAAAATGTTGACTATTTTGGGTAGTTGACATTTTTTTTTGTTGAAATCTATCAATAACTATGTTATTATTCTAACAAAGAAAGTAGATTGTTGACAATCTACAATCATAAAAACAGTCATTTAGGAGGAAAAGAAAATGGACAATTCAAAAAAGATGACTTGGTATAGCCTTGCATTTATCGCATTTTCAGGCGTATGGGGATTCGGAAATGTGGCAAATGGGTTTATGTACTTTAATGGTACACAGGTAATCTTCAGTTGGGTACTGATGTTTGCGCTGTATTTTGTGCCGTATGCATTGATGGTAGGAGAACTTGGTTCTGCATTCAAGACATCCGGTGGTGGTGTTAGTTCATGGATCAATAATACAATCGGTCCAAAGCTTGCTTATTATGCAGGATGGACTTACTGGGCATGTCATATTACATATATTGCAAGTAAGGGAAGCGGCGGATTAAAGGCACTTAGCTGGGCAGTATTCCGTAATGCAGAGACTTATGATACTTTCCCGACACATTATGTACAACTTGCAACATTGGCAGTATTTTTATTTTTCTGCTGGGTCGCAAGCCGTGGTATGAATCCGTTAAAGAAATTGGCATCTATTGCAGGAACAAGTATGTTTATTATGTCAATTCTGTATATTGTTATGATGATCGCTGCTCCGGCTATCAATCCGGATGGCGGCTATGTGGCGCTTGATTTCAGCATCAAAAATGTAGTTCCACAGTTTAACTTTAATTATTTAACTTCTTTGTCAATTTTAGTATTTGCAGTAGGTGGTGTGGAGAAAATATCTCCATACGTTAATAAAGTGAAAGATCCTTCTAAAGGATTTCCGAAGGGTGTTATTGCAATGGCTATCATGGTTGTTGTATGTGCGATCCTCGGAACTATTGCAATGGGTATGATGTTTGATCCGGCTGTGATTAATGCAGATCCTGATACATTTAACTCTTATGTAGCAAACGGTGCTTATTGGGCATTCCAGAAGCTTGGAAATTATTATGGTATCGGAGATACATTATTAGTATTATATGCGCTCTGTAACATGATCGGTCAGTTTGCAGTACTTGTTGTCAGCATTGATGCTCCGCTTCGTATGCTGTTAGACAATGAACAGTCTAAAGAATTTGTTCCAAGTGCATTGTTAAAACAGAACAAATACGGCGCTTACAAAAATGGTATCAAACTGGTTATCGTATTATCAGGAAGTATTATCCTTATCCAGTCATTCGTACCGGGAGCTGCAGCTGTTCTTGCACAGCTTACAAAACTGAATTCCGTATGTATGCCACTTCGTTACTTATGGGTATTTGTAGCATATCTTGCACTTCGTAAAGCATATGACAAGATTCCAGCAGAATACCGCTTTACTAAGAATCAGGCAGTTGCGAAGATTTTTGGCGCATGGTGCTTTATTTTGACAGCGGCATGTTGTCTGTTTGGTATGTATTCTGACGATATCTTTACAATGGCATTAAATATCATTACTCCGATCGTATTGACAGCACTTGGTGTGATTATGCCATTCCTTGCAAAGAGAGAACGTGCAAAAAAAGGAGCTTAAATTATGAGCAGAGAATTATCTAGGGAATTACTGACGTTTTTACACAAAAGCCCGTCTTCTTTTCATGCAGTTTATAATCTTGGACAGATGCTGAAAGAAGATGGATATGTAGAACTTTTCGAGAAGGATGTATGGGATATCAAGCCGGAAGGAAAGTATTTCGTAAAACGGAATGATACCAGCATTATTGCATTTCATATAGGAAAAGATCTTTCAGAATATAGTTTTAATATTGCAGCGTCCCACAGTGATTTCCCAACATTCAAGATCAAGGAGAAAGCAGGTCTTGATGTAAAAGGAAAATATATCCAGTTAAATACAGAAGGCTATGGCGGAATGCTTTGTTCGACATGGTTCGACAGACCTCTTTCTGTAGCAGGAAGAGTGATGGTGAAAGTAGGAGACCATCTGGAAATCCGTCTTTTGAATGTAGACAGAGATCTGATCATGATTCCAAGCCTGGCGATTCATATGAATCGTCAGGTAAATGATGGATACGCCTATAATAAGCAGGTAGATATGCTGCCGCTTTTTGGTGCAGATGGTGTATCAAAGGAAGATTTTGACCAGTTGATCGCAGATGAACTTGGCGTATCGAAAGACGATATTTACGGAAAAGATCTTTATCTTTATAATCGTCAGGAAGGAACTATATGGGGAGCAAGAGAAGAGTTTATCTCATCCCCTCATTTAGATGATATGCAGTGTGCATTTGCAACGCTAAAAGGTTTTCTTAAAGGATATCATGAAAAATCTGTCAATGTGTACGCTTGTTTTGATAATGAAGAAGTAGGTTCTGTGACAAAGCAGGGCGCCGGTTCCACATTCTTGTATGACGTACTTCGCAGAATTAATTCGGGACTTGGAAAGACAGAAGAGGATTACTACCGAGCAGTTTCTGAGAGCTTTATGGTAAGTGCAGATAACGCACATGCGGTTCATCCGAATCATCCGCAGAAGACGGACGTAGAGAACTGTGTTTACATGAATGAAGGCATTGTGATTAAATCACATGCCGGACAGAAATATACAAGTGATGCGGTGAGTATTGCCATTTTCAGAAATATTTGTAAACAGGCAGGTGTGCCGGTACAGTTTTTTGCAAACCGTTCGGATGAAGCAGGCGGAAGTACTTTAGGAAATATTTCTTCTGCACAGGTGTCATTAAATGCAGTTGATATCGGGCTTCCACAGCTTGCAATGCACTCGGCTTATGAAACAGCAGGTATCAAAGATACAGAGTATATGGTACAGGCGATGAAAACGTTCTTTGAAAGCCATATTTGTATGGAAAACGGACAAATAATTTGGTCATAAACGTTCCTTTCCCTGTGTCAATATGATAAAATATTTCTGCTGGAAGATGGATAGAGAAAAAGGACAGGGAAATGAGTAAATTAAGGTATCAAACGTTAAGGGAAAATGTAGCGAAGGTTATTCGTGAAAAGATTTTAAATAAAGAGTTAAAGCCTGGAATGAGGATCATAGAGCAGAACTTATCGGACGAACTTGAAGTGAGCAGAGGTCCGATCAGAGAAGCTTTGCGTCAATTGGAACAGGAAGGTGTTGTTGAATACACAAGAAATGTAGGCTGTTCTGTCAAAGAGATTACGATAAAAGACCTCTATGAAATCTATCTTCTTAGGTCAACCTATGAAATACTGGCTGTGAAGCTTTGCGGCGGTCAGTTTGAGCAGGAAGATATCGAAAGAATGGAAGAAGTTCTGGAGCATATGAAGGAACTTAAAAATTATGAAGAGGTCGTAATGTGTGACAATGTACTTCATTCCATATTTGTGGAGAAGGGAGACTTTCAGCGGATTAAAAAAGTATGGTCTGATCTGGATTACGGAAGTATTGTCAGCTGTTATATTACCGGCTTTGATGAGCAAAAAACGGTAGAGCGTCAGTATGAATTTCATAAGAAATTAGTTGAAGCATGTAAGACAAGAGACGTAGAAATCATTTGTGAAGAACTTAGAAATCATTATATGAATTCCGTGAGATATTTTATGGAAGCAGAAGGACTTCCGGAAGATAGTTTTAACGTAGAAGGGCATTTTTTCGCAAAATAGCAGGTATGGAAAATCAAAAACTTTTATAAAATCATAGGGAAAACCTTGACACAAAGATAAAATAACGTTATTCTTTTGAAATATAAAAGGGAGTAACTTGCGCCAGATATAAGAGATGTCCGGCGTTTACGATGTCGTCAGTACGATGAGTATTCATCCGTATCGTAATGAAATGGTGAGACTTTTATTGCATAGTAAAGTGTGCAATAGGAGTCTCTTTTTTTACTTTATAGGAAAGTTCGACTTTCGTCGAACTTTTGAATGAAAATAGCCCGCACAA
>UQRE01000056.1 GCA_900543415.1 uncultured Dorea sp.
CCCACGGGAACTCAGCCGGTTTCTAATCAATCCAGACCAACCGACCAGACCGCTCAACCTAATCAGCCTAATCAGCCCAAACAGCCGACAATGCCTAAAGGACATTTCAAGAAAAAATTGAACATTGGAAACTTCATTGTCTGGGCGGGATGTCTGGCTGCATTTATTTCCCTGTTTTTGAACTTCGCAACAGCATCCATTGATATCGGAATTGCATCTGCCAGCGAATCTGTCAGACTGATCGACGCCGATGATGGAATTTTCTTTATCATCGTCATTGTGGCGGTCGCTGTTATTAATCTATTCAAACTGAACATTGTAACGATTCTCGGCTCCTGTGTCGGCCTGTTTTTCCTTTACCTCGAACTGGCTGACATCAAAAATCAATTAGGCGCCTTCGAATCAATGGTCACTTACGGAGCAGGACGTACCCTTCTTATTCTCGGCATTATCCTAATGCTCGCCGGTTCCGTAACAGCACTTATTTTAAATCTCCGGGCAAAAAAAGCCGCCGGATTTTAATTTGGGACACCCCAAAATGCAATTTAGGACGTAGCCTTTTGCAAAAAGGCTACGTCCTAAATTATAATATCTTCGATAAAAATTCTTGTAATCTTGGATCTTTTGGATGCTCGAAGAATTCTTTCGGATCTCCCTGTTCTTTGATCTGTCCTTCATCCATGAAGATCACTCTTGTTGCCACTTCTTTGGCAAATCCCATTTCGTGTGTTACGACTACCATGGTCATTCCGTCCTGTGCTAATCGTTTCATCAATTCCAGAACTTCGCCTACCATTTCCGGGTCAAGCGCTGATGTCGGCTCGTCGAACAACATAACTTCCGGGTTCATTGCCAGAGAACGCACAATTGCAATACGCTGTTTCTGTCCGCCTGACAACTGGGACGGATAAGCTTTTGCTTTTGCTTCCAGTCCTACCAGTTCCAGTAATTCCATTGCGCGTTTTTCTGCCTCTTCTTTTGACTTTCCAAGAAGCTTGATCGGCGCCATTGTAATGTTATCTAAAATAGTTTTGTGTGGAAACAGATTGAAATGCTGGAAAACCATTCCCATTTTCTGCCGGTGTTTATTTATATCCACCTTTTTATCTGTAATGTCCACGCCTTCAAAATAGACATGTCCACGGTCCGGCTCTTCTAATAAATTTAAGGACCGCAGAAATGTTGATTTTCCTGATCCCGACGGGCCTACGATAACAACAACCTCGCCTTTTTTTATTTCCTCTGACACACCGTTAATGGCATGCAGTTCTCCAAAAATCTTATGTAAATCCTCTACTTTGATCAAAGTATCTCCCTGATTAGTGGTCACTGTTTCTCAGCCTCCTTTCCAGCATATTTACAAGCTTTGTAAATATCAATACCATAGCCAGATAAATAAGGGCAACGGCAATCAACGGCATAAATGCATCATAAGTACGGCTTCTGATAATATCACCTGCTTTTGTCAGATCCTGCAGTGCAATATATCCCGCAACAGATGTCTCTTTTAACAACACGATAAACTCATTACCAAGCGCCGGAAGCACGTTTTTAAATGCCTGCGGCATAATGATATAGCGCATGGTCTGCACATAATTGAATCCGAGGCTTCGTCCGGCTTCAAACTGACCTCCGTCAACGGACATAATACCGGAACGGAAGATTTCCGCCACATATGCGCCGGAGTTAAAACCAAACGCCATGATGGCAACCGGTATTTTATCAATATTTACATTTCCGAAAATAACGAAATAAATAATCAATAACTGTACAACTACCGGTGTTCCACGGATTACCGTCAGATAAATCTGACACAAAATATTTAAGATTTTAAGTTTTCCGGTCTTATCATATGTAGAACGGACTGTTGCCACCAAAAAACCAATCACAATACCGATGAGTACCGCAAAAAATGTAACAAGCAGCGTCACCTTTAATCCATCTACGATATACATCCAGCGGTCGTCTTTTATAAAATTAAGATAAAACCTGTCTTGCAGCGACTGTAACATAATCTACATCCTTCTCTTTTTTATTTTTATTCTCAAACATGGAATGTGCCAAAGCACATTCCATATTATCTCATTCCTTATTCCTTTGTATCAATTCCTCTTATTCTGCCGGAATATACTTTAACATAATCTCGTTTAATTTACCGGATTCTTCTAATTTTGCAAGCGCATCATTAATCTTTTCCATCAGCTCTTTGTTGTCTTTTGCAATTGCAATTGCATATTCTTCTTCTGTAAGAGGCTCATCAAGAATCTTAAGTCCTTCTGCTTCTTTTACAAATTCTTTTGCTGTGTGGCTGTCGATAACAACTGCATCAATCTTGCCCTGTGTCAGCGCCTGAACTGCTTCAAATCCTTTGCTATACTGCTCTACTTTAGCATCTTTTACATTTTCACTTGAATATGTATCACCTGTTGTTCCAAGCTGAACGCCGATAGACTTTCCTTCCAGATCTGCAGGTCCTGCAATTGCGCTGTCTTCTTTCACAATGATTACCTGACTTGCATCTGCATAAGTATCAGAGAAGTTAACACTTTCCAAACGATCCGGATCAACAGTCATTCCTGCTACACCGATATCTGCTTTTCCACTGGACACTGCCGGAATTACAGAGTCAAATGCCATATCTTCTACTTCCAGTTTCATTCCAAGTTCTTCTGCGATTGCTGTAGCAATCTCTACATCGATACCTACGATTTCATCGTTTTCATAATATTCATATGGTGGAAACTCAGCATTTGTAGCCATCGTCAATGTATCGTCTTCTTTTCCTCCACATGCTGCCAATGATAAGGCACATACTCCTACTAATAATAAACTCACTAATTTTTTCATAACTTCTACCTCCCATATATCTCTTACCGATTTTTATTTTCTCTTGTATAAAAATTCAAGTATGAATCATATTCTAGCACGTTTTTTGTAAAAATCAAGTGTTTTTATGCAGAAAATTATTATTTTTTGAAATTTTATGCACTCTATCGGTTTTTCTTACATTTTTATACATTTTCCATACAAGATTTACGCAAGAACCATCTGTACGAGAGATACAACAACAATCAATCCACCTAACACGACACGATAATATCCGAATACTTTAAAATCGTTCTTCTTAATATAGCTCATGAGGAACTTGATCGCGAAAATCGATACTGCAAAAGAGACTACACAACCAAGCATAAGATATCCAAATTCTCCTGCCGTAAATGCAAAGCCGAATTTAATCAGCTTTAATAAGCTTGCTCCAAACATCACCGGAATTGCCAAGAAAAATGTAAATTCTGCCGCAACTTCTCTGGACACGCCGATAATCAACGCTCCAACGATTGTTGCACCGGATCTTGAAGTCCCCGGAATCAATGCCAGCATCTGGAAAAATCCAATCCACAGAAGCATTGACATAGACAAGTCTGCGATTTTATTTACGGATGGTCTGCGTCCGGCATTGCGGTTCTCAATCACGATAAACAGAACACCGTAGACAATCAGCATCACAGCAACCGGAAATGGCTTGTAAAATATTTTATCAAGAATATCATTAAACAATAGCCCTATGATCGCAGCCGGAACTGATGCGATAGCTACTTTAATCCACATCTGCCATGTGAGAAGCTTTTGCTTCTTTGTCTTTTTCGGTGAAAATGGGTTCAGCTTGTGAAAATACAGTACAACTACCGCCATGATCGCACCAAGCTGAATTACTACATTGAACATTTCCATAAATTCATCACTCATTCCCGGAGCTAATAAATCACCTACTAAAATAAGGTGACCGGTACTGCTCACCGGAAGCCACTCGGTAATTCCTTCCACGATTCCAAGAATGATTACTTTCAACGCATCTAACATATTATTCTCCCTTCTTTAACACATAAGTTTCTATAAACTGTGCAACGCCTTCCTCATCGTTGGTCTTCTCTGTCGTCTCATCCGCCGCACGTTTGATCTCTTCGATTCCATTTTTCATAGCAACGCCTGTTCCCGCCTTTTCGAGCAGTGCAAGATCATTGTTGCCATCGCCGAATGCCAACGTCTCCTTTGGCATAATTCCAAGCCGCTTCGCAAGCCAAACAAGGGCGTCTCCCTTATTCACACCGGCTGCGTTCACTTCGATATTATTTTTTAACGCTTTTGTAACCGTAACCCCTGTCAGGCTCTCAATCTCCTCCAGCGCTTTCTTTCTCTCTTCCAGGTCTGCAAATACTCCCTGCACCTTGTCTACCGCCCGGTTCTCTGTGTGAAATTTTTCCATCAGATCTTCCACCGGACATCTGGTAGAACGGACATATTCTGCCATAGGACCTTCTTCGAAGAACTGATGAATTTTCTCAAGTTCCGCTCTCTTTGCATACCCTGTTCCATCATAATAAATCTCACGAAGCGTGTCATATTTCCCTAAAATCTCTAAAATCTCTTCCGCAGTCTTTGTATCTACAAGCTGTTCCCTTAACACCGTTCCATCCTTAAGATCCAAAATTCTCGCCCCGTTTGCTGTAATCGCATAGCGGAGTCCGACAAGCTCTTTGACCATTTTCGGAAGTCCACATAAAGGACGTCCGGTAACCGGAAGGATCTCGATTCCCTGCTTAACTGCCCGCCTCAATATTTCTATCGTATACGAGCGCAGTTCTTTTTTATCTGTCAAAAGCGTACCGTCCAGATCAAAACCAATCATCCGTATATTATTCTTCATAAACCGCTAATTCCTTTCTTGTGCTGGAAAACAAGAATAAAGACTTACTGATCGCGTCTGTTCCTGCATGGTATCCGTTTCCCGCGTCTTCTTTTAATTTTTTTGCAGCTTCTTCGTTGGATGCCGGAACGAATAAGACAGTCTCTTTGGAAGGAACTGCAATGAGAAGATCGTCCTTCAGCTTATCTACACACACCTGCCAGATATGCTTGAAACAAAGCGCACTTGCCTCATGGATTCCATCCGCAATAATGCCAAAACCGCCATACCATGTATTTCCGATTACAAACTCCACATCACGCACCAGATTTTCGCACGCAGTGTGATATAACTCCTCTATCTCTACTTCCGGAGGAAGCATATTGTCTTTTAAAATCTCATAACTATCTTCACTTCTCTTTATAGCAAAGATAATTTTAAGATCTCCCACAAAGGCAATGACCGGCGTGTCTTTTTCAGATATATTCTTTCCATTTAACGCCTTTGAATCACGAAGCTCGCCCTTAACCCACGGATAAATGCAATCTTTTATCTTTTCAAAGCTATAATGCTCTTCCTCGTACTTTTTCATTTGACTTTCTCCTTTCCTGACACTTCTATGTATTTTATGTAAAATATTACTTCAAACATAACACTTCTATTTTAGCAAAGA
>UQRE01000057.1 GCA_900543415.1 uncultured Dorea sp.
TTGTGCGGGCTATTTTCATTCAAAAGTTCGACGAAAGTCGAACTTTCCTATAAAGTAAGAAAACACCCTGCAAGATTTTTTCATCTTGCAGGGTGTCGCTTTAGACGGGTTAAGTTTACTTCTTTTTATTAGACATCACTGAACAACTGACAGCTACAAATAATCCCAATAAAATCCACGGGAAAGCCGCTTCCCAAAATTCATACATACAATTTTCTCCTCTTTATTTCCTTGCATTTTTCTTATGGTTGTAATAGCTTTTAGCAAATTTTGTAAACACGATAATAGATAACAGTATTCCTCCGCCTAAAAGCGCAGTAATAAAGTAACTATGAAGGTTCAACAGATTGTTAATAAATTGCGGAATTAGTATGCAAAAGAACAAGATAAGCAATGTAATCACTCTTCCTCTGAATACTCTTTCCATCATTTGAAGTCTGGAATCGTCATCACAGAAAATTTCTTCCTCACTATTTGTTTCTGACACGGGTTTGCGGAAGTAACTGTATCCAACATAATCCTGTAGATATTCCCAACCACAATCGTTAAATAATTTGACATACTCTTCTTTGTTACGAAGTCCATCTTCGTTGTAATCAAGTTGATAAATCACATCTTCAGGCGTGCACTTTTCAAAATGATAAACGCAGAAACCACCTATTTTTACGAATTTCCATCCTGACTTATGCATCATCCTGAGATAATCTTGTTCTTTTTCATATTCCGCTATTGTGAAATATTTGAATTGTTTCTTAGTTTCCATTTCACATATCCTCCTGTATTATCTTATACAAGCGTTCAATTCGTTTCAGTTCTGTCTGTAATACCTCTAACCCCAAATCCGTTATTTGATATATTTTTCGTTTATCTTCTTCACGGACAAAACGAATTACGTTGTCTTTTTCCATTTTTGATAAGCTTCCATACATTGTCCCTGGAGCGAGCTTAACAGCACCTTCTGTTATCTTTTCAACCATTTGAACAATGCCATAACCGTGATTAGGTTTTCGTAAACAGAATAATATGAAAAAAGCAGTTTCTGTCATAGGAACATATACTTTTTTAATATGCTTATCCATAAGAACTACCTCCTATTAGTCTTGTGTGCGATACATCGCACTTCGATATACTCTTATTATATCGTACTGCGATATATAAGTCAATAGGTTTGAGCGTTTTAATATGGAAATGCGAGAATATAGGTAATGCTTGAAATGCCAAAAACAGGGCAGATAATAAAAAACCATTACCACCCGAAAATCAGTCTTAAAAACCTTTGCATAACAGTAATTTTGGCATCCCAAAATATTACATACGAGCATAAAAACACCCTGCAAGATTTTTTGTCTTGCAGGGTGTAATATATGCAATCCAAACTCAACAGAAACCTGAAATTTTCTGTTGCTTAATAATCAAGCAATCCGCCATAATCGTTCCAATCACCAAACATTTTCCTGCTTCTGACTGCTCAATTAATTTTTCCAAGCATATATCAAAAACAGCTCTATCCTTCTTCTTATCACGCTGAATAGAGTCAATTCTTACTCTCTGATATAATTTGGGGAAAGTCTTGAAATTTTCCCACGCAACCGGATTATCATTAAATGCCTAATATATCTCTGAATCAATCATAAATCCTTCACATTTAAATATCCCGGAGTATGGTACTCCGGGATAAAATCAGTTTTCTATAATCTATTTGAAGAAGGACCTTTATCCTTCGATGGCAATATACTTTTTGTCCTCTATCTGAGCTTTCCTTTCTTCTGGTTTTGGAATGGACAATTTCAAGACACCGCTTTCATATTTAGCATGAATATCTTCCTGCTTGATATCCTCGCCCACATAGAAAGATCTGCTCATACTGCCTGCATAACGTTCACGACGAACAAATTTTCCTGTCTTTTCTTCCTTCTCCTCTTTGTCCAGACCTTTCGTTGCACTAATCAACAGATATCCGTTTTTCAGTTCCAAAGAAAGCTCTTCTTTTTTGAATCCCGGAAGATCAATGTCTACTTCATAGCGATCTTCCTGTTCTTTCACATCTGTTTTCATCATGTTTGCTGCATGGCGTCCATACAGTTTTTTCTGTGCCTTCTTCATTTCTCGATCATCGAATACCGGAAAATCAAAGAAATCATCAAAGAATTCGTCAAATAAATTTTCTCCAAAAATACCAGGTGTTAACATAATCATCGCTCCTTTTTCAAAATAGTTTTTTGAAACTGGGGATGTTTAGGAAGAATCATGAACTTGCGCTTCTTTCTTTCTCCTGTTTCTAATTATGTTATATCACCATTGTTAGCACTCGTCAATAGCGAGTGCTATTTTTCTGTAAACTTTTTGTGTCTTTATAAAATCCTACGTTTTTTTGTTAGCTTCAATAATGTTCACATTTACCTCACTAAACTTCAAATCGCCTGTTACTTTCAAACACACTGGAAGCCTGAAAGTTTACTTTGCTTATAAGTCAGAGGCTATCAGTATTTTTTCTGTTTCTGCCATATCCCTTTCAATCAATGGACGCATACTATCTTTATATTTCGATAAATCTGCCTCATGCAAACATAATAGTATTCTCGGAATGTATTGTGGCTTTGCTACCCCAACCTGTGCAAGAGCTTTTATGCAGTGTCTTGCTGTAATCGGTTTCTCATCCGTAACGTGTACAAGATAATCTGATATTATCGCATCAAAACGATTCTCATCATCCCATTGTGCGTTAGCAGCAAGTATATACAACACACGATTTCTTACTAATGACTTTGGATGGTTAAGCAACGAAGCAAAATCATCAAAGTATTCATACCATTCGTCAGTATCCTTACTTTCTGAAATAATTTTATCAGTAATGGCACAAGCGTACTCATCATTCTTTGCTGTCAACTTTGCAATTATGTCCTGCATTAAGACTCACCTCCCAATTAAAATCTTCATTCCTGATGGGGCATAACGCCCCACCAGTTTTGTTTGGATTAGTTTACGCAAGTTGTCCAAGTAATTTTAATTTCTCTTTGTACGGAAATTGCTTATCAAACTCCTCAGTTTCTGCTTCATCCACAAAATATCCTTTTGGAGTCGCATACTCACCTGTAACTCCATCCAAATATCCCGGAACCAGTTCTTTGCACAGGAAAAAAGACGCATCTGCATCCTCTGGCAATCCGTGGTAACGAATCCCATATTCAGACGCATAAGTAAATCCGCTCTTTCCGTAAAAATCAATATTACCTTCAAAACACAATGCTCCTGCACCCATTTGCTTTGCCTTTTCGATAGAATAATCCAACAAAATCTTACCATATCCCTTGCGTTTTAAATCATTTGCAATGCAAATTGGTCCCATTGTCATAATCGGAATATGTCTGCCATCGTCTGCACAAATCACTGCTTTTACAAAGATGTTTTGTCCTATGATTCTGCCGTCTTTCTCCATGACAAAATCCAGCTCCGGAACAAAATCTTTATCCTTTCGCAAACAGTGAAGCACATAATGCTCCAAACATCCCGGACGATATACATTCCAAAAAGATTCTCTTACCAGATATTCTACCTCTGCATGGTCTGCAGGTGTTTCCAAACGTATTAAATAGTCATTTTTATTCATTATTTTTTCCTCCTGATGATTGTTGACTGCAATACTGGGAGGTTACGATTTGATTGTTATTCATAACCTCCCGGTTACGCTACAATCTCCAAGGTGTTGTTTTTTCTCAAACAGCAATCTCCTTAAATATAATATTTATAATCAAGCCTTTCGGCAGGATTAACAAAAGTGAAAATTCAAATAATCACGTGCTTTCAAGCGCTCAACAATCGCCTTTGATTAAAAATAAAATAGTTCTTCAAATTTTTTATCTAAAGCAATACACAGAACCAGCGCTAATTTAGCTGTAGGGTTGAACTGTCCCGTTTCAATAGAGCTGATTGTATTACGTGATACACCAACCATTTCTGCTAGTTGATTTTGTGATAACTTTCGTTCTGTTCGTGCTTCCTTGAGATGATTTTTTAATATGAGCTTATCGTCCAAATCATCACCGCCTTATAAGATCGTAGATGACACAATCAAATTATAGATGTGTGACCCAGAACTTGCGGCTACAAGTATCGTATAGGCGATTGCCATCACAAGCTCGTGTTTACGGCAAAGTTTTATATACTTCACCCAGAATGTTGTCATGTTTGTGCTGAAAACAAGCGCCCATATGCCCCAATTCATGCCACCGCCGACAATTATCTGTACGACAAAGAAGATTGTCGCCAGAACCATCATTACTATGACTGAACTTGAACTCGCTTGCTTCAAAATCTCTTGTTCAAAGATGTCCTTATTCTTATTTTCTGCTCTGCTTTTCTCCAATATTTCTTCCTTTTTCATAGAAAAACCTCCAAATAGAATCGCCAAGTTTTCTTGGCGCTTTTTCATTATAGTGCTGCCAGGTACACTTGTCAATAAATTTTGTCAAGTTTTATTTGCAAAAAGCCGACCTATTTTCATATTTTGCTTATGTGCCGACAAGGGCGATAAACTCAAAACTCGCTTACCGCCCCAATCACTTATCTTCTTATGCGCAAATCAATTCACTATTGACAACCTCTCTTGCACAGGCTTGAATGTTGTTCATCAATCCTATCCATTCCCAAGGTTGCTCTGCTTTGAGTGTTTCCGTCACACCCTGCTTTTCCGCCATTTCCTTAATCAATCTATGGAACATTTGCTCCGCCTATTGGTTAATATCGGCAAGATAGCGGTTCAAAGTACCCTCCACAGCATCGTTGTGTAAACAAGGTGCTTATGCTCCTTTAGATACTCTTTGTGGCGTTGTCCCCATAAGCCGATAGGCTGCGTTTCTTCTTCGGAGAGTATCAAACAAGGGATATAATAATCTCCCTGTAATTCATACCATAAACCATTACTTTCATCAAAAATGTACTTGTCCATTTAATAAATCCTCCAGTATAATATATTCGCACATATGTCACAGTTCTCCGATTGCCACATTCTGTTATATTTTGTTATCAGATTTTCTTGCCCTTGTGTTTGCCCTTATCAGCTTACAAGGGGCGAATAAAACAGTGTGAAATCGTATAATAAGTTAAGGTGAGCATTTTGCGATAAATCCTTTATTTTTAAGGGCACTGAAAAACTCTCGTTTTTTTGCGAGAGTTTTTCTTTCTTCTATAAA
>UQRE01000058.1 GCA_900543415.1 uncultured Dorea sp.
CCTCCTATCCCTTATTATACCATACAATAACATAAAATAACAGCTATAAAAACAGAAAATTTGACATAAAAAAAGCAGGTTTTATGCGACATGTGAGTACTTTTTTTGATATTCAACTGTCAAACTCCCGGGTGTTGTAGAAGTTCTGGTATTGAATATCTTCATGTAATAAGATAGTATTATATACAGTGGGAAGTTTTCCCACTGTATATTTTTTGATAGAGGTGAAAATATGCTGGCGGCAGAAAGACAGTCCAAGATTATAGAAATGACAGAGAGAAAAGGAAGCGTTCAGGTTGAAGAGCTGGCGTCTGAATTAAAGGTTAGTGCAATGACGATACGAAGAGATCTGGTGAAGCTTCAGGAAGAAGGAAAGCTGGAGCGCTGTCATGGCGGAGCGGTGGCAAAGCAGGAAGAAAACTATGCACAAAAACAGACAAGCAATAAGACTGAGAAAGAAAAGATTGCCGGAATGTGTGCTTCGTTTGTAGCAGAAGGAGATATTATTTTTCTGGATGCTGGAACAACTACATATGAGATTGCTAAAAGAATCAAAGGAATTAAGAATACGCTCATTGTTACCAATGATCTTGAGATTGCAAGATTGTTGGAAGACGGAGAGCCGGAACTGTTTATCTGTGGAGGAAGAGTACAGAAGTCCACGGGAAGTATGTTTGACAGATATGCAGCAGAGATGCTGTCAGATTTCAAATTTGATCTGGGATTTTTCGGAGCGGCGTCTATCAATGATGCCTTTGAAGTTACGACACCGACGATTGAGAAGATGAGAGTAAAACGAGAGACACCAAAACAATGCAGAAAAGCTTATCTTGCAGTAGATCACTCGAAGTTCGAGAAGCAGGCAATGGCAAAGGTAAATTGTCTGGGGGATTATACCGGAGTAGTGACAGATCAGAAATTCACGGAAAAAGACCGGAAACTTCTTAATAAATTGGGAGCTGTGATCATTGAAGTTTAGCCTTGTGAGCAACTTTCACTTGTGTTAAAATAAAAAATAACGCTGAAATACAAAGGTTTATAGATTTTGAGGAGGAACAGCATGAAGAAAATCATAGATTTGATTGAACAGGAGATCGGGACAGCATTTGAAAAGGCGGGATATGACCGTTCTTATGCAAGGGTGACGATTTCGAATCGTCCGGACCTGTGTGAGTACCAGTGTAATGGGGCGATGGCAGGTGCAAAGGCATATAAGAAAGCGCCGATCATGATTGCAAATGACGTGATCGCTAATCTTACAGAGAAGACGTATATTGCAGAAATCGAAGCGGTAAATCCGGGATTTATTAATATAAAAGCAGACAAAGATGCAGTGGCAGAATATTTAAATGCCATGAAGACTTGTGATAATCATGGAATTGAACAGGCGAAAGAACCAAAAACAATTCTTGTGGATTACGGTGGACCCAATGTGGCAAAACCGCTCCATGTAGGACATCTTCGTTCTGCTGTCATTGGAGAGAGCGTGAAGCGTATTGCGAGAAAGATGGGGCACAAAGTGCTTGGAGATATCCATTTAGGAGACTGGGGATATCAGATGGGATTGATCGTGACGGAGCTTAAGAAGAGACAGCCCAATCTTCCGTATTTTCAAGAAGATTTTGAAGGAGAATATCCGGTAGAAGCGCCATTTACGATCGGAGAGTTGGAAGAAATTTATCCGACAGCCAGTGCTAAGGCAAAAGAGGACGAGGCTTATAGGGAAGAAGCATTGCATGCGACTTATCTTTTGCAGAATGGACACAGGGGATATACCGCAATATGGAAGCATATTATGAGTGTATCAGTAGCGGATCTTAAGAAAAACTATCAAAATCTGAATGTGGAATTTGATCTTTGGAAGGGTGAATCTGACGCACAGGCTTATATTCCGGATATGATCAAAGAATTAAAGGAAAAAGGATATGCACATGAGGATCAGGGGGCGCTTGTCATTGATGTTCAGGAAGAGACAGACACGAAAGAGATTCCGCCATGTATGATCCAGAAATCAGACGGTGCTTCTCTTTATGGTACAACAGACCTTGCGACACTGATTCAGAGAGAGCAGGATTATCATCCGGATCATGTGATCTATGTGGTAGACAAGCGTCAAGAACTGCATTTTGTTCAAGTGTTCCGCGCAGCTAAAAAGACGGGAATTGTGCCGGAAGATACAAAGCTTTCATTCCTTGGATTTGGTACGATGAATGGAAAAGACGGAAAACCATTTAAGACAAGAGAAGGCGGTGTGATGCGTCTTGAGAATCTGATTGCTGAGATCGAGGAAGAGATGTATAAGAAAATCACAGATAATAGAACTGTAGAAGAGGAAGAAGCAAAAGAGACTGCCAAGATTGTAGGTCTTTCCGCTATTCGATACGGAGACCTGTCTAATCAGGCGTCCAAAGACTATATTTTTGACGTGGATCGTTTTACTTCCTTTGAAGGAAATACAGGACCGTATATTTTGTATACAATTGTGCGTATCAAATCAATTTTAAATAAATATAAGGCAGAAGGTAAAGAACTTGCAGGACTTACAATGACTGCAGCAAAAAGTGACAGTGAGAAAGCATTGATGCTGGAAGTTGCTAAATATAACGAAGTGATTGAGAATGCTTATGAAGAACTTGCGCCTCATAAAATCTGTGCGTATATTTATGATCTGTCTAATGCCTTTAACCGTTTCTATCACGAGACAAAGATTCTCTCTGAAGAGGATGAGACAAAGAAGAAGAGCTATCTTGCACTGCTGACACTTACGAAAGAAGTGCTGGAAGAGTGTATTGATATGCTTGGCTTTAAAGCGCCGGAAAGAATGTAGCGCAATGACAGAAAAATTATTTTACGAGGACAGTCATCGGACAGAATTTGTAGGAAAAGTTCTTGCCTGTGAAGAGAAGAAGGATCACTATGAGATCGTGTTGGACCAGACTGTGTTTTTCCCGGAAGGCGGCGGACAGTATGCGGATACGGGAACAATTGGTGAGGCAAAGGTCTTGGATGTCCATGAAAAACAGGGAGTGATCTACCACTGGTGCGATAGAGAGGTAGAAGTGGGAAGTACAGTTGTGGGACAGATTCAATGGGAAGAACGGTTTGAGAAGATGCAGCAGCACAGTGGCGAGCATATCGTCTCCGGTCTTGTCCATGAGAAATTCGGCTATAACAATGTGGGCTTCCATCTGGGAGGCGATTACTGTACTATGGATTTTGACGGTCCGATCACGAAGGACGAGTTGAAGGAAATAGAAAGGCTTGCCAATGAGGCAGTCTATCAGAATTTAAAGATCGAGGTATCTTATCCGTCCAAAGAAGAGTTAAAGAACATGGAATATCGAAGTAAGATCGAGATTGACGGACAGGTGCGTATTGTGACAATTCCGGGATATGACGTGTGTGCTTGTTGTGCGCCTCACGTGAAAGATACCGGAGAAATCGGGATGATCAAATTAGTAAATATGATCAACTATAAGGGTGGTGAGAGGATCACCATGCTCTGTGGAAGAAGGGCGCTTCGGGATTATGATGCAAAAGATGAAAACGTGAAAGAAATTTCCGCACTTCTCTGTGCAAAAGAATTGGAAACAGCAGAAGCGGTGCGTCATTTGAAGGAAGAACAGGAATCTCTAAAAGGAAAGTATCATTCTTTAAAACAGAAGCTTCTTCAATATCGGGCGCAGGAAATTTCGGTGGAAGAGGGCGGTAAAACAGCGGTGTTTGCCTGTGATCTTACAGGAAATGAACCGCGAGAACTTATGAATCTTCTGTTGGATAAAGGAGCCAAGATCTGCGGTGTATTTGCGGGTACAGATGATGAAGGATACCGCTATGTGATTGGCAGCAGAACTGAGGATGTAAGACCGATCGGAAAAGTGATGAATGAAGCCTTTGAAGGAAGAGGCGGTGGAAAACCTGTGATGGTACAGGGGACGCTTTGTGGAAAAAAAGAAGAGATGGAAAAGGCCTGGAAAATCCTCGAACCGTAAAGTATCATATAGATGGAGAAAATCTTTCAGTACCGGGAAAGCGGTGCTGAAAGATTTTTTTAAGCGCTTTTCAGGTATCTGATTGACTTATTCTTTCGTTCGTTATAAGATAAACTCACCTTTATTCAAGGAGACGTTCGTCTCCTGATAAGTTCTGAATTTTAATCTCGGGTGCAAACCCTCAGAAAAAGACTGGATTTACAGTCTGTTTCATACTTGAAATTCACCGGAAACAGTTGCATAGGAAAAATGAGTTGTATTATAGGCGTTTGCGAAACGCCAAAAGCCGCATAAATACGCAATGTCATTAACTTAAAAATGAACCCCCGTAGACAATAGAATTGTCTTGGGTTC
>UQRE01000059.1 GCA_900543415.1 uncultured Dorea sp.
GAAAACATCACCAAATGGGTGATATTGTTAATCTTTTTAAACGTATCGACAGACCGCATAAACAAAGTGATTGCAGCATGAAATAATAATTAAACTCCACGGATTAAGGTAGTATTTATATGGGAATATTAATTTTGGGACTTAGACCAGAAGTACAGATTCCGATATGGATAACTATAGTTCTTGCTTGTGTAGTAATACCGCTGATTGTAATATGTTTAATGATTTCTAAAAGATTAAGAGAAATATAGTAATGTATATAACCATTCTGGCTGTAGCTAGCCGGAGTGGTTTATTTATATCAGAGTCTGAAATAGTTATTGACATATTCCAATTAAGGTGTATCATAGAAATATAAATGACATATGCCATAAATGAAAATGCGTATGAAAAGGAGGAGAATTTCATGCCACGTCCGAGAAAATGCCGCAGGGTATGTTCCATGCCAAAGTACAACGAATTTACTCCGACACAGGCAGGTGGTGCCGGAAAAGAAGTGGTCTTGACAGTGGATGAGTATGAGACCATCCGTCTGATCGATAAGGAAAATTTTTCGCAGGAAGAGTGCAGCGCCTATATGAATGTTGCAAGGACAACAGTTCAACTGATTTACGCAGAAGCAAGAAAGAAGATTGCAGAAGCGTTGGTTAATGGCAGCACGCTTGTGATCAAAGGCGGTGATTTTCATTTGTGTGAAGAAGAGTCAAAAGCCTGTTGCAGAGGACAGAGAATGCACCGATGTTACAGGCGGGAAGAAAAAAAGAAGGAGGAGTCAGGTTTGAAGATTGCAATACCTTTAGATGAAAATAAGAAAGATGTCTGTGTGTCATTTGCCAGAGCGCCTTATTTTATGATGTGTGATGTAAAGGCAGATACCGTTGAAATTTTAGATAATCCTGCGGCAGAGGCAGAAGGAGGCGCCGGATTAAAGGCGGCACAGTTTGTGTTAGACAGCGGTGCAGATACGATCATCACTGTTCGCTGCGGAGAAAATGCAGGAAATGTATTTAAAGCTGCAGAAATGAAAATATATAAATCTCAAGTAGAAGATGCAAGAGAAAATATAGAATTGTTAAAGGAAGATAAGCTATCAGAACTTACAAAGTTTCATGCAGGCTTTCATGGGATACAATAATGAAAATTGCAGTTCTAAGCGGTAAAGGCGGAGCGGGAAAGACATTTGTGTCTGTGAATCTTGCTGTATCAGCGAATCGGTCAACTTACATTGATTGTGATGTGGAAGAGCCGAACGGAAGGTTGTTTCTTAAACCGCAAAATGTAGAAAATAAAATCGTTTACAGATGTTTGCCAAAGTTTCGGGAAAATCAGTGTGACGGATGTAGAAAATGTGTAGATTTTTGCCAGTTTCACGCTCTTGTGTATGTGAAGGATAAGCCAATGCTTTTTTCAGAAGTGTGCCACTCTTGCGGAGGGTGTAAGATGGTTTGTCCGCAAGATGCTGTAACAGAGACAGAATATGAACTGGGGCACGTAGAAATAGGTATTCACCATCAAGTCAATGTTGTTACGGGAGTATTAAATATCGGGGAAGCCTCCGGCATTGCAGTTATTAAATCTGCAAAAAAGGAAGGATTTCAAAAAGAGGGATTAAGTATTGTTGACTGTCCTCCAGGAAGCGCCTGCAGTGTCAATGAGAGCATTGGAGATGCAGATTATTGTATTTTAGTGGCAGAACCAACCTCATTTGGATTTCATAATTTTAAAATGGTCTATGAATTGGTGAATCTGTTGGGGAAAAAATGTGGAGTTGTTATCAATAAACAGGATCTTCCGTATGAACCATTGGAAAAATTTTGCATAGAGAATCAAGTGGAGATTCTGGCGAGAATTCCTTATGATCGGGAGGCAGCAGAGCTTTCCGCGAAGGGGAAGATCGTATGTGAAGAAAAGGAAGAGTACCGCGTACTATTCCGAGATATTTTGAAGAAAATCGGAGGTGAGATATCATGAAAAGGCTTCTGATTTTAAGTGGAAAGGGCGGAACCGGAAAGACAACGACAGCTGCCGCATTTATTCAGTTCTCAAAATCCCGTGCCATTGCAGATTGTGATGTGGACGCGCCGAATCTTCATATTGTTACAGAAAAAAGCAATGAGTGTAAGACAAAAGAATTTATCGGATCAAACAAAGCGGTTATCGATGGGAATGCGTGTGTGCATTGCGGAATCTGTGCAGAAAAATGCAGATTCGATGCTATTTTAGACAAGGGAAAGTCTTATTATGTGGACGAATATAATTGTGAAGGCTGTGGTGTTTGCCAATACGTTTGTCCGAAAGATGCGGTACGTCTCGTGGAAGATGTTGCGGGAGAACAGAAGCTCTATCTTGGGGATGCTGTATTCAGCACCGCGACGCTGAAAATGAGTCGTGGAAATTCCGGTAAATTAGTGACAGCAGTGAAGCTTGATATGCTGAAACATGCGCCGGAGACAGAACTTGCTATTGTGGATGGTTCTCCGGGAATCGGCTGTCCGGTCATAGCTTCTGTCAGCGGAATGGATCTGGTGCTTGTAGTTGCAGAGCCGTCCATTTCGGGGCTTCATGATCTGAAGCGCCTTGTAAAAACGGCGGATACCCTTGGAACAAAGCTTGCTGTCTGTGTAAATAAATGGGATCAGAGTCCGGAAAATACAGAATGTATTGTTTCTTTCAGTGAGGAAAATAAAATTCCGTTTACGGGAAAGATTCCTTATGATAAAACTGCTTCCAAAGCGATTAATGAAGGGAAAAGTTTGGCAGAGATTGACTGTGCTGCAAGGACAGCGCTTTTGGAGGTTTATGAAAATGTGCGTGGGCTTTTGGGGCTGGCACAAAAGAACTAATTTAGGTTATATCAAAAATAACAAATAAAGATGAAAAGGAGTAATGAATTATGAAAATTGCTGTAGCAGCTATGGGACACACCGTAGCAGGACATTTTGGACACTGTGAGAACTTTATCTTCTTCGATGTGGAGGAGAACAAAATTGTAGATGAAAAGAGCGTTCCGAATCCGGGACACCGTCCAGGTTTTCTGCCGAATTTCTTAGCAGATAATGGTGCAGAAGTGATTATTGCAGGCGGTATGGGCGGCGGAGCTGTCGATATCTTCAATGAAAGAAATGTAGAGGTGATCGTTGGAGCACAGGGAGATGCAAAAGATTGTGTAGAAGCATGGCTTAGAGGAGAATTAAAGTCTACCGGTGCGGTATGTCAAGAACATGCACACGAAGGTAACTGCAATGGTTAGGTTTTGATGAAAATGTTTAGAATGTTTGTATACCAAGGGGCGTCCATGAGACGCTCCTTTTTCATTCAGGTGTTTTATATTTCTTGCGTTTATAGATTGCAGAAATTGTAGTAATGTTAGATAATTAAAAGATAATGAGTGAAGAAAATGAAAATCGGAGGATAAAGTCATGAGAGAACAAATGGAAAGAAAAAATAGGAAAGAGAAAAAAACGAAGAATAGTAAGGTGAGCAGATTTGTGAGCAGAAATTTCGGGACTATTTTAAAGCTTGCGCTTTTGATAGCTATTGTGGCAGCAATTGGAGTAGGTGTACGCGTGATCAATGTGTCTGAAAGTAAAACAACAAAAATAGGTTTTGAAGATATTGGCGAGATGGTAACGCAGTCTGCGTATTGTACAGAAGTGAATGTGACGGAAGATGCAAAAGAGTTGTATGTGTTAGTGATTTCATGAGCTGTCATTAAACTGCTCACATCAGTTGACGCTCGTTTGCTTAACTTTCTGTCACCAGTCAGTTTGGCAATACCGCCTGTTTCCAGGCGGTACCTGCTTTATGAAGTTACCATCCCAAGC
>UQRE01000060.1 GCA_900543415.1 uncultured Dorea sp.
GTACAGTGACTTGTCGCCAGTTTCCTAACTTGACATTCGCTCCACGGAAAACCTGCCATCACTGGCAGCAACCTCACGCTTCAACGCTATCATGTCACAGCTTTTTCAGTATATATGATGTCATACATATTTGCAAGGTTTTTTTACAAAAAATTGTATTTTTTTCAAAACAATCAAGCCATGCGGCAATATCTCATATAGGCTATACAAGCTTGCTTGTATTAGGCTGTATGAGATCATTGGCATGTGGCGCGAGCCTACTCCTTCTCTTTCTCTTCCCCTTTCAGCTTTTTTATATAAGGGCGGAAGAAATTCATACTGACTTTCTCTAAAGGACCAAGCATAAGCATTCCAATTACAGTTCCCTCTCTCACCTTCAAAGACACTCCTCCGAATATAGACAGTACAACCGACGCCAGAATACATACCGCATCCAGACCCACACGAATCTTCGCATAATCAATTTCATATTTCCCACTAAGAACTACACACATAGCTTCACTTGGCATATTCACAAGATTCAGCAGCAACAGTGGTCCAAGAAAAAGTGCCAGCCCTAAATACGCCAAAATCACAAACGCGAATTTCACCGCATAACTATGAAGCTCAAACGTCAACACATCATAATAGAAGAAATTAAGAAAACTTCCAAATATAATCACGTACGGGATCTGCAAAAACTTCCATATATTAAATGTCTTTCTCTGCACTGCCAACTGCACCAATACACATACGATATGCATGATCATGCTGAAAGTTCCAACTTTAATCCCATACACTTCATACATATTCAGTCCCACTGCATCCCAGCATGCACATACGCCAATATCCGCTTTAAGCGCCAATGTCTGCGAAAACGCAGTTCCGGCAGTCAAAAATAATAGCAGCAAAAACTGTATCCCTATCTTTTTCCCTCTCATCTTCTCGTTCCTCCCATATTGCATCCCTATCTCCATTATACATAGTTTCCTTATATAAGGAAGAGATAAAAATATTTTTCTCTTTTTTCTTGTATTATTCATCCTTTTTCGATACTATAAAAACTACTGATATGTCACACACAAAGAGTATCAACACTGATACAAGGAAGGATAAATACTATATGGATATCAAAAAACTTACCCTTATGCTTGCCGTAGATGAATATGGCAGTTTCACACGCGCCGGCGAAGAATTAGGATATACTCAATCCGGTGTCACACAGAAAATGAAGGCTCTGGAAAAAGATGTAGGGTTTCCTCTGTTTGTCAAAGACAAGCAACGCATGTCTCTTACAAAAGAAGCAAAATCTCTCATTCCTTCCATTCGAACTTTACTGAGCGCAAACGAAGCTGTTCAACAGGAAATCGCCGCATTAAAGGGCGCCAAGATCGGCACCATCAAAATCGGCACTTACCTCAGTTGTTCTATACACTGGATTCCTAAAATCATTCAGGAATTCCATCAACAATACCCGGATATTCACTTTAAAATTATTGATGGCGTTGAAGGAGAATTAGTTGAATGGATTCAGGAGCGCAGAGTTGACATCGGTTTCCTCAGCTATCAAAAAGGACATTCTTACCAGTTCTGCCCTGTAATGGAAGACGAGCTCTTTGCTGTTCTCCCCGCCGACCACCCGCTTGCAGCATACAACGAAATTCCAATGGAGGAATTCCAAAATGTTCCTTTCATTATTACAGAATATACCCCCGGAAGTGATTTGCACCGTGCATTAAAAAAATATAACTTAAAACCGGATATCCGTTATATTACCATAAATGAATTTTCCTCTCTATCTATGGTTGAACACAAACTCGGCATTACGATTCTCCCCGGGCTTCTTCTCCGGGGACAGATTGGAAATTATGTAACACGACCTTTGAAGCCACGTACGCATCGCACATTAGGACTTGCATACTCCTCCTACGAAGATTTATCTCCTGCTTCTCGTATTTTTCTAGAATATGCAAAAAGTTTTCTGTTAGATGACGAGATATAATAATTATCATATTTTTAGTATAAGTTTTTGTAATGTATATCATTAGAAAATGTGATATTTATCTTGACATTCTTTTCACAAGGATTTATAATTAAGAAGAGGTTTAAAAAAGATGCTCTCACCACACACGAGAGCATCTTTTTTCTTTTTCCCAAAGATATCTCAGGGACGGAAAACATCCCCTTGATATATATTCAAAGACAGAAAGAGAGGTAATCTTATGAGCGCTGCAACAATTTTACTTATTATTATGTGGATCTTTGCCGGAGTATTTCTTATCATACTCTTCAAAGATGTAATCGCACACAAAGACGAACTCGACAAAACAAAGACCGTGTACAATGCACTTGTCAGCATGGTATCCAACTTCTTTGACACTTTGGGAATTGGAAGTTACGCCATTGCAACATCTGCCTGGAAATTCAACAAGGCTATGCCGGATGATCTGATCCCCGGCACATTGAATGTGGCATTTGGTGTACCGATTTGTGTGGAGGCAACAATTACCATGACAAAGATTGATGTAGAACCTTTGACACTGGTACTCATGATCGGTTCTGCAATCATCGGTTCCGTAATCGGCGCCAAGATTATTTCCAAAATGGATATTATGAAGATCCGGGTTGTTATGGGTGTTGCTCTTATCATCGTAGCCGCTATTACACTATGTAAGATCAACGCAGTGGGACCATTCGGGATCATCGGAACTGCCAGAGGTTTAAGCGGTGCAATGCTCGTAGCCGGTGTGATCGGCAACTTCATTCTCGGTGTTCTTATGACCGCCGGAATCGGTCTTTATGCCCCTTGTATGGCATTAGTTCTTCTTCTTGGAATGAGTGCTGACGTTGCGTTCCCTATCATGATGGGTTCCTGTGCATTCCTTTGTCCTGCATGCGGCATCACTTTTATTAAGGAAGGAAAATATCAAAGAGGCGTTACTATTCCAATGGTAATCACCGGTGTGATCGGCGTATTGATTGCAGGTTTTATCGTAACATCCCTGCCGCTTACCCTGCTCACTTATCTCGTATGTGTTGTTATGGTAATTTGCGCACTTCTGTTCTTCCACGATGCAAGATCACAGAGAAAATAGTACTTTTTGAATGTAATTAGTGAATTTTATAAAAAAGTGTCTCCGACACTTCAACTCCCCTTCCCCTCACTCTTGAGGGGTTAG
>UQRE01000061.1 GCA_900543415.1 uncultured Dorea sp.
GAACCCAAGACAATTCTATTGTCTACGGGGGTTCATTTTTAAGTTAATGACATTGTGTTTTAATAAGGCATAAACACACTCCCACCATCCGAAATGCAAGTACTCCAAAAATTAAAATCACTGCCGAAACGCCTGACGATAATGCGTACTTAATATCCACTGTTGCACCGACCAATACAAAGAGCATAACCTCTGCACCAACCCACAACTTATTAAATTTCACAGATAATCTTTTGGCTACACACGCTCTTTTCTTTTGCAATGCAATTCCGATTGCCATAACTGCAATTAATGATGCAAACGGAAGAATCTTTCCCCATTTATCTTCAATCGTTATAAGTATAAAAGAACTGCACATAAGAACAATGACTTTTGACGTATCCCGTATAGGAATCTTTTCAAAATATTTTGCAAGAATGATTCCAACAGCCATTCCAATAATAATCCCGACACAACGGAAACAGGAATATTGATAAAGCTTCTAACGGATATACGATCCCCTTGTGCCAATCCGGTAAATGCTGTAAACAACACAATCACAAACACATCAAAATCGCCGGTCTTCCTACTTTTCTTAAATCATTTAAGTCAAGAGACAATCCTGCTCTTGCCAAAATAATAATCAGCGCAATCCTTCGAAGCTCCGCTGAAATCTCAAGAAGTGACGGATCAATGAAATTTAAAATATGTGGTCCCAGAATCATTCCTGTTAAGATCATTCCAAACAAACTCGGTAAATGAATCTTTTTACAGATCCAGCCCATAAACATCCCAAATAGCATGATCATCGCAATACTAAGAAGCATACTTTATTCTCTCTTTCCTCTAAACTTAACATGAAAAAAAAAGGCCGGCGCCTCCGACCTTCTTTCGTGTATTCATTTTACCACAAATGCATCAAATGCTGCAACGTAAGTGTAACTACTGTAATCCCGATCCAGCAAGCCATTCCCATTAAAATTGGCTTCCCGCCGCTTTTTACTAATTTTACAACGTTCGTATTAAATCCGATCGCGCCCATTGCCATAACAATGAAGAATTTAGACAGTTCTTTTAATGGCTGGAACGTCTCTGCCGGTATTCCTGCTGCTGTTGCAACTGTTGTAATAATACTTGCTCCGATGAAGAAGAGTATGAAGAACGGAAATACTTTGCGCATAGATACTTTCTCGCCGCTCTGCTCTTCTGCTTTTCTTGCGCGGTGCACTGCCAGTCCTAGAGTAATCGGAATGATTGCAAGTGTTCTTGTCAATTTTACGGTAACCGCCTTGTCCAGCGTCTGACTTCCAAGATGGTAAATGCTGTCCCATGTAGAAGCTGCCGCTGTTACGGAAGACGTATCATTTACTGCTGTTCCGGCAAAGATTCCGAAGGTCTCTCCGGAAGTCGTAGAAAAGCCTAACGCTGCTCCCAATGCCGGAAAAATGAGCGCTGCCAGAATATTAAAGAGAAAGATTACAGAGATTGCCTGCGCAACATCCTCTTCATCCGCATCAATAACAGGTGCTGTCGCCGCAATGGCAGATCCTCCGCAGATAGACGAGCCCACACCTATCAGCGTAGATATTTTTGACGGAATGTGCATCGCTTTACGAAGCATATACGCAATTACAAGAGAAGTTGTAATCGTACACAGAATAATCGGTAGTGATTGTTTTCCGGTCTGCATAACAACTTCTAAATTCAATCCAAAACCAAGCAATACAACTGCATATTGTAAAATCTTTTTCGATGTATATTTCACACCGCCTTCCAATGGTTCCCGGTTTTTAATCACTAATGCAAGAACCATTCCGATTAAAATTGCAAATACCGGACCGCCTATAACAGGAAATTTTTTCCCTAAAAATGCAGAAGGCACTGCAATTGCCAAACAAAATAATAAACCTTTCCAGTTCTTTTTTATAAATTCCATTTTCTCTCTCCCTTATCCTTTGAGTGTATTTTTTATTATATCGCATTTTCTTCTTGCTGTCTTTTCTTATTTTTAACTTGCCGCATGAATCGCTGCAATCGTTCCGTCTGCCACTGCTGTAGATACTTGGCGAACCGGTTTCACTCGAATGTCTCCTACTGCATACACGCCTTTCATTTCTGTCTCCATATTTGCATCGACCGGAATAAATCCATTTTCTAAATGCAACTCTTTATATAACTCTGTATTTGGCACAGCTCCTGCATACACGAAGATTCCACATCCCGAATCTTCAATCGTTTCAATCGCACAGGTTTTTTCATCCAAGATTTCCAGAGATTCAACCTTCTCCACACCATACACACCGTGAAGTCTGGAATGTAGCCGAACTTCAATATTAGAGCTTTTCTCTACCTTTTCTTTAAATTCTGCAATACACCCTAATTGTTCTTCAAAGTGGATAATCGTTACTTTCTCTGCAAGCTTCGCCAGATACAATGCTTCTTTCACCGCTCCGTCTGCTCCTCCGACAACGTATACATGTTTTCCCTGATAAGATCGTCCGTCTCGAGCTGCGTTCATTCCCATTCCCCGACCAGTCAATTCTTCTCCGGCAATTTCTAATTTTCTAGGAGAAGTTCCGTTTGCTAAGATTACTTTTTTTGCAGAATAAGTTCCTTGATTCGTATAAATCTTTTTTGTATCTCCGCTTAACTCAACTTTCTCTACTGTTTCCTGTACAACTCTGACTCCGGCGCCCTCTGCCTGTCTCTTTAAACGATCCGCAAAAGTCGCACCCGTTTCGCCTTCTACGATTCCTGCATAATGTGTGACTGTAGAAACTTTCCCGATCAAGCCTCCAACTTGATTTTTTTCGATAACCAAAGTCTTTTTCCCGCGGCTTACAGCATAAATTCCTGCGCTTACTCCTGCCGGTCCTGCTCCAATAATTACAACATCATACATGACTTGCT
>UQRE01000062.1 GCA_900543415.1 uncultured Dorea sp.
GCAGGAAATCACAGACTCGTATGATTACACGAAGGTTACTTCAGTTATTGGAAAAGTTACTTGACCAGCTGGAGCTGCTTCATTCATCCTACAGGAACAGGCTTACACTATCCTCTGATTACCAAAGACGTTTCTCGGTCATACAGACAGTCCTTGAGCAAGGGAAGAATTTATTTGCAGGCAAAAAAGTGTCCAACCGTATCGTGAGTATCGACCGGCATTACCTTCGCCCCATTATCAGAGGCAAGGAAACCAAATCCGTTGAATTCGGAGCCAAAGTCAACAATATACAGATAGACGGAATCTCCTTTATAGAACATATCTCCTTTAAGGCTTTTAACGAAGGAGTACGTTTGAAAGACTGTATTCATCTGCAACAACAACTGACCGGGGTTAGGGTTAAGGCGCTTGCGGCGGATTCAATCTATGCCAATAATGCCAACCGGAAATTTTGTACAAAATATCATATAAGTACTTCCTTTAAGCGTAAGGGCAGAGCTGCCAAAGATGAGCCGCTTCGGAAAATCTTACGGTCGGAACTCAGCCGTGAAAGAGCTACCCGCCTGGAAGGAAGTTTTGGAACGCAGAAACAACATTACTCACTGGCCAGGATAAAAGCTAGAAACAGGAAAACGGAAGTACTTTGGATTTTCTTTGGGATACATACAGCCAATGCGGTATGTATGATAGAAAAGGTCGAAAAGAAAAAAAGAAAGGCAGCATAATCTAACTAAAATAACAGGAAAAACAGGAGAGGTTTTAACTTCCCCTAAAAAAGACATGTACATAATGCATGGGTGGGAAGGAAAAAATAAGAATATGTAAACAATATTCTACAAAAAAGATAGAAGACTGGGAGAGTTGAACGAAAAAATCAAGAGAAAAGCTCACGTAAAGCAAAGCTTTTCTCTTGATTTTTTAGAAAGAGGAACATTTACTGAATATCCCTATATAGTGACGCTATCCGGAACACATACCGTCACTATATAATAATGAGCTTTTCAAGCAATACTAAGTTTGACAAGGTAATCGTAATGTTTTCCTTCTTTCACCAGTTCTGCCTTAAAACCACATTCGGAAGCGTATAAGCTAAGAGTCTGGAAATCTATATATAACCAGTCGAATGTGTCTCCTTTTACATCTTTATATTGCATTTGGAAGTCAATCTCTCCATAATAATCTCCGGCCAGATCGATGACTATGCTGCCGTCTTCTTCTTCAAAAAGATAGCGCAAATCGCTGGAATCCATGAGTATGCATCCGCCGGGACGGAGAATACGTTTCATTCGTTGGAAGAATCCGGGCATATTATTCAGTCTTCCGATAATTCCGGAACCATTCATAAGCATCAGGATCGTATTGAATGTTTCGGTAAATGTTTCGTCAAAAAGGTTGATGAGGCGCGGATCGTTCACTCCGCGTTGTTGCATCACTTCGACGGATAACGGAGAAATATCAATGGCACACACTTCTTTTCCCATTTCCTGAAGTGCCAGTGCATGGCATCCGCTTCCGGCACCTACATCCAATATTCGTCCTGTAGCCATTTGTAGGGCGGTACGCTCTAATATAGGCATAGACTGTATACTACGGAATAATTCTTTGACGGGAATTTCATCTTCTTCGAATTGGGAAGAGAATACCCGCAAACGATCAGCTCTGTGATGGTTGAAATAATCAGAAATAGCGGCTCCCATCGGGTCCTTTTCTGCAGAAAGAGTTGTTGTTGCCATTGGTGGTTACGATTGTTAACTCTGCAAAGATAAATAAATCCGCAGAAAAGGGTTATCTTTGCCGTCGGAAATGTTGAATACTAATAAATGATTATATGAGTATAGAAGAAGCAATCATGGGTGGAATCGTTTTTAAAGGTAAGAAAGATAAGCCCAAAGAAGAGGAAAAAGTGAAGACGAAAGCGAAAAAAGCGACGTATATTCGTGGACAGCATGGTTCGGGTGCAGCGAAGATGAAAGCAGATATCCGGAAGAAGAGAGCTAGCCGTCATAAGAAATAAATATAATAATTTGTGTAGTATCTGTTGTACTTATGTTGCGGGGTGCTTTTCTAATTCTGAAAATGGGACTCTTGTGGATGCTTCATTGCAGGATAATAAAATCGTATGACAGGAAAACACATGGAAAGGTAGTGGATATAGAGACACAGGTAAAGTCTGATGGTATGAATATTACTGATGTATGTATACCAAAAATAAAATATAAATTGGAGGGAGAAGACGAAAAGTGTTGCCAATTTCTTCCTTCTAATCTAAAGAGTGGAGAGGAAAATAACATTTATCTTTATCCAAAACAGTATCATATAGATGATAAGGTTACCATATTGTATGATAAAGGTAAGGCGAATGATATGTTTGTGTTGCCCAGAATGCAACTAATGAGGCTGCTTGTTAACCAATTTGTTCCTGGTTGTTTTTTCATACTGTCGGCAATTTTAGGATTATGCTTTGTTTTTTAGAAACAGCATAGGCTGTCCGAAAAGCCTTAGAGGAATATTATAGAGTAGTACAATAATAGTAGAGTCAAGTCAAGGTTAAAAGGGAAGAGCCCGATGCAAAACCGGACTCTTTATCAATCTTGTTAATTTTTAGAGACATTTATTGAAGGGATATTCCTAAAATAATAAAATTTAAGGCAACTAATTCATTGCGAGTTAGTT
>UQRE01000063.1 GCA_900543415.1 uncultured Dorea sp.
ACAGCGCACGCCGCCTTCCTTCACTTCTTCAAGCCCTTTTGCCATTTCATAGAACTTTTCCTTATCATAAGGACCTGCCATGAATGAAATCGGATATTTCACATTCATCTCATCGATCAACTTCTGCTGTTCCCAGATTCTCTTCGTATATTCACTTTCTGGAAAAATGTTCGGATTATAATATAATACCGTAATCTCAAAATAATTACTAAGATATTCCAGCACATAACTGCTGCAAGGCGCACAACAACTATGAAGAAGGAGCTTAGGCACCCGCCCGTCATCGGATAGTTTCTGAACTAATTTATCAAGTTCTTTTTGATAATTCATCGATGATACACCTCCTTTATCACCTTTTGATTCTTCTGAAATTATAAACGTTCTGACACATTCTGACAAGCCCATGCCCTGCACTTATTTCTTATATTTACATAAACTAACTATATATTCTTCTTGTGGAGGCTATTATGGAGCAGGTACTGGAATTAAAAAATATCTACTACGCTTACCATACATTAGAGGGCGAAACACCCGCACTCACAGATATTTCTTTTACGATGAATAGAGGTGATTTTATAGCGATCGTTGGTCCATCAGGATGCGGCAAATCAACGCTGTTATCTCTAATCTCCGGTCTTATAAAGCCAGAACAGGGGTTTATCAAAATCAACGGAAAGCACCTGAGAGAAAGTACAACTAATGTAGGCTATATGTTGCAGCACGATGAATTATTTGAATGGCGCACCATTTATCACAATGTACTCCTCGGACTGGAAGTCCAGCATATGCTCACTGCACAGACACGCTCCAGAGCACATGATCTTCTTGACCAGTACGGGCTCAGTCGATTCGAGACTTCTCACCCTTCGGAATTATCCGGCGGTATGCGCCAACGTGCTGCACTCGTACGCACGCTTGTAATGGAACCGGATCTTCTCCTTCTCGACGAACCATTTTCGGCATTGGATTATCAGACCAGACTTACTGCCGGAGATGATATCGGACAGATTCTGCGACACGAGAAGAAGTCTGCTATTTTGGTAACGCATGATCTCTCCGAAGCGATTTCACTTGCCGACCGTGTCATTGTTCTGTCGAAACGCCCTGCCACAATAAAACAAACGATTCCTCTGATCTTTGACATAGAAAATGATACGCCGCTGAACCGCAGAAATGCGCCGGAATTTAAAACCTATTTTAATCTGATATGGAAGGAGTTAAACCGCAATGAATGAAATTTCTAAAGGTCAACAGCTTTATCTGAAAAGCCATCGAAAACACAAACGTATCGTACGAATTTCCCGTATTCTGATTTTGTTCAGTTTTCTCTTTCTCTGGGAATTTACTGCAAATACAGGACTGATCGACTCCTTCATTTTCAGCAGTCCGTCCAAAATTGCACTGTGCTTCTGTCATATGGCATCCGACCAGAGTATTTTCAGCCATATTGGTATTACACTCTATGAGACAATTGTAAGCTTCCTTCTCGTCACTCTTTTTAGTGTTCTGACGGCTGTTATTCTCTGGTTCAGCATCAAGCTGTCGGAAATTCTGGACCCTTATCTGGTCGTTTTAAACAGCTTGCCAAAATCGGCATTGGCTCCGCTTCTTATTGTATGGCTGGGCGCCGATAAAACTACCATCATTGTAGCCGGTATGTCCGTCGCGATCTTCGGAAGTATCCTGAACCTTTACACGAATTTTACTACCGTAGACCCCGGCAAGATCAAATTGATTTATACAATGAGAGGCAGCCGGTTTCAGGCACTTACAAAGGTCGTCCTCCCAAGCTCTCTGCCTGCTATTATAAGCAATATGAAGGTAAATATAGGACTTTGTCTTGTGGGAGTTATCATCGGTGAATTCTTAGCCGCGAAAAACGGGCTTGGGTATCTGATCATCTATTCCTCACAGGTCTTTAAAATGGATTGGTTATTAATGTCAATTGTTCTTCTCTGTATTATGGCAATGGGATTATATGCTGTGATCAATGTACTGGAAAAATGGTGCGAGAAAAGATTTTAAATGCTCTGTGCAAGTTGTATGACACAGAGACGGGAGATGCATCCGCACCTCCTGACTACATAGCACATGTTCAAAGGATCTATGAATTTCAATATTAATTTCTCAGGAAAAAAATGCTTGCAAATCTTTTGAAATGCGATATAATCCCATCTTTGACAGTTAGGAAGAGAAAAAATCGCTGTATCCCTTGTGGTTACTGG
>UQRE01000064.1 GCA_900543415.1 uncultured Dorea sp.
TGACCGGCATCGGTAATACCAGTGCCCAGGCCATCATCTCTGTCATCGGTACAGATATGGAGCGTTTTCCAACGGATAAGCACATTTCATCATGGGCAGGGTTATGCCCTGGAGACAATGAAAGTGCCAAAAAGAGAAAATCCGGGAAAACCAGAAAAGGGAACTCCCTCTTGCGTACAACATTGATTACGTGCGCCCATGTAGCTGTAAAAAACAAGAAGTCCTATTTCCATGCCCAGTTTATGAGGATCAGTGCCCACCGTGGGACAAAACGTGCCTATGTGGCAGTGGCTCATTCCATGCTTATTGCGATATACCACATCCTCAAGGATGGTGTTGTTTTCAAGGATCTGGGAGTTGATTATTACAACCAGTTCAACAAGGAATGCAAGATTAATGCATATCTTAAAAAGTTAAAGGCGCTTGGCTGGGAGGCTCCAGTAGTTGCCGCATAAACCTGTCAGTTGAGTTTAAAATTAGTCTTTTTGAGTTTGATAGGGGCAGTCTGCGCTTTTTTGGCTACCTGGAAGGTATTGTTTCATAGTAATATCTGAGCCATCTGGGAATTATCCTGTTCTCGAACTCGTTCTCCGATATAATGCTGGGTCATATTAAGTGTAGAATGACCAAGCAGAGGTTGGATGTCAATAGCTTTCATCCCGGCATCATACAGTATGTCCCTACCCTGAGACATCCGCTTCTATAGGCTTCCGCTTTCGTCTCAGGTAATTCCTCCGAGGGAAAGAATTTCAGAAAATTTGTATTCGGATACATCATTTCCGGATCATCCTCCGTACACTTCCCAATGGATGTATTCCGGGGAATCGTATATCTTTTTTCAGGATTGTAATTATGTTCATACGCATAATAAATATATGTGATCCCTTTAATTTTCTTGCGGGTAATTCCCGCTGCATCATACGGTATTTTCACTTTAAAATCAAGGTACATGATAGCCTTCTTTCGAGAGTTAATTTTTCAGGAAGTTCACAGTGATGTAGTGTAAGAAAGTGTTTAAAGACTGGGACTTTTGCAGCTATCTGGATGTATCTGCCATCTATCTGGAATGTGTTTTTTAAGCGAAAATCTGAGAGTATAATGAAAATGTAAAATCGGATATAAAACTTAGAAAATGTGAGAAATAGTGCTTGAATTGTAACGACAAAAGCGTTACAATATAAGAAACAAGGAGGTGTGATCATGGAAAAAACAGCAACATTAAACTTAAGAGTAAACCCAACTGTCAAAGAGCGGGCAGAAAAAGTATTGTCTCAGTTAGGTGTTCCTATGTCAACAGCGATTGATATGTATTTGAATCAAATTTCTCTTACAGGTGGAATTCCATTTTCTGTTTCTTTACCAAAAGCACCAGTATCGATTCATGCAGATGCCATGACAACAGAAGAAATCCATCAGAAATTGAAAAAAGGTTACAATGATATAGCTGCAGGAAGAGTGCAAAATGCAGCAGAAGCGTTCGCAAAATTCAGGGAGAATCATTGATATGAAACATTATACGGTTGAGATTACAAATGAAGCATTGGCTGATATGGAGCAGTTATATAATCACATCGCTTATGTTCTTCAGGCACCGGAAAATGCGATGGATCAATACAACCGGATTGCAGACGCTATTTTGACATTGGATACTATGGCTGAGAGAATCCGTATTATGGAATCAGAGCCGGAACGAAGCAAAGAGATGAAAAGATTGTTGGTAGACAATTACTCTGTCTTTTTTGTAATCCAGGGAGATAAAGTGATTGTAACAGATGTATTATATAGTGCATCAGATATTGAAAGCCGATTAAAAGGTTAAATGAGAAAATTTTATACAGCAGAAGCAGTAACAGAAGGACACCCGGACAAATTGTGTGACCAGATGGCAAATGCGATTTTAGATATGTGTCTGAAAAATGATGCAGATTCCAAGGTGGCTTGTGAAGTGCTTGCCACGAAGGGAACGATCATTGTGGCAGGAGAGATCACCAGCGCCTATGAACCGGATGTGTTTGGTGTAATCAAAAAAGTATTGTCTGAGGTGGGATATTCCAGAGAAGGGATTGCTATGGATCAATGTCATTTACTTAAAGAGGGGATTGCAAAAACTTTCAATAAACATTCAATAA